>ONTZ01000024.1 GCA_900320905.1 uncultured Prevotella sp. | reverse complement strand
CACTTTCCCGTGGGCAGCGAGGATGCCGACGGCAAGAGGCAAGTCGTAGCCACTGCCCTCCTTGCGTATGTCGGCAGGACTGAGGTTGATGGTGATATCGGCGGTAGGTGGCTTGAAACCGATGTTGCTCACGGCCGCACGGATACGGTCATAACTCTCCCTGACGGCTGTGTCGGCCAGACCAGACAGGTGGAACTGCACGCCCCTGGTCATATTTACCTCTACGGTTATTCTGCTGGCTTCTAATCCGTTTACTGCGGCGGTGTATGTTTTTACTAGCATGATGATTTAAGGGATTCTTTAGATAGTTTAAATTGTTGTTATTTCAATAATTCGTCGATTTTCTTGTTGAGTTCCGCCACAGGCAGGGAGTGGGCGAGGATCTTCCCCTGACTGTTGGTGATGATATTGTCGGGGATCTTCGACAGGCCCAGGGCAGTGACGACGGGATGGTCCCACATACGCTCGTCGCAGATGTTACTCCACGTGATGGAGTCGCGGTCCAGCAGACGGCGACACTCCCTGGCATCGGCATCCAGACAGATGCTCACAATCTTCAACTGACTCACGCCCTTCTCCTTCTCACGACGCTTCAGTTGGCGCAGCATGGTCTGACTCTCGTAGTTCCACGATGACCACGTGGTGATGACATTCACAGGGGCATAGAGGTCGCCGCTGGAGATGGGACGGCCCTTGATGTCGGTGGCTGCGAACTTTGGCAGCGTGGCTCCGGTGCGGAGCCCCTGGAGGCCTTCGAGGTGCCTGACGAGGGTGGCGATGCGACGGTCGGAGGGGCGCGCCTGGCGGATGGCCTGCGACAGGGTGAGCGCCTGCTGTAGGTCGGCCTCGGGCGTCTGGATGAAGTATTTGTTGAGCAGGTAGATGGCGGTCAGCGTGGCGGGGTGCTCTCCGATGAAGGCGGCGGCTTCCCTGGCGGTCTCGGGAGGCGTCATCTCGCTGACCTTCATACGGAAGCCGGTCATCAGTTCGTTCTCCTTGGTGCCCCGCACCTCGATCTCTTTCAGGTGGGAGACGTCGCCCTTGATCTCAACCTCCGCACCGGAGGCCCCTAAGACGGGGATCTCGGAGTAGTTGGGGAAGACGATCACGAAGGTGGCGGCGCTGTCGAGGGGAATCTGGTAGGTGAAGCGCCCGCCCTTCACGGCGACGGTGTCGACCTTGCGCAGGCCGCCGTCGGTGCTGTAGACGTAGAACTCGCCCTGGCTGAAGCCCTTGAACTCGCCTTCCATGCGGAAGTAGCCTTTGTCGGGGCCGCAGGCGGAGAATAAGGAGATAAGGGAAGTAAGGAGGAGACAGAAGAAGATAGAGGACAATTGTCTTTTATCTCCGTGGCGACTGCCACATATCTTCTGATATCTTCTTCTGGCTCCTACCATTATTTAATCGTCTTCAGTTCGAGGTCGTGCTCGGCATAACGGCTCAGCGACGGGTCTTTGGCCAAGGCGCTCTTCAGGGCCTCGGCGGCATCGCTGCTGTTGCCCATGCGGGCGGAGAGCACTGACTTCAGGTATTCTGTGACGGCGTCGGGGTTCTTCACATATTTCAGCGTGACGGCGGCAGAGGCGTAGTTCTTGTTGAGGATCTGGGCCAGGGCGGCGCTGTTGCTGTAGGTCTCGGCGAAGTCCTGCTCGGCCTGGGCGTAGTTGCCCTGTGCCAGGTGGAGGTTGCCTAATACTTCTTCGAGGCCGTTGGCACCGGTGGCACTGGCAATGAGTTGCTCGGCGGTCTTCACGTCGCCGCTCTTCAGGGCCAGCAGACCGAGGTTGGCCTTGGTCTCAGGCAGGGCGCTGCCGACAGCCTGTGCCTTCTGGATATACTGGCGCGCTGCGTCGTAGTTGCCACGGGCATACTGGATGGTGGCGAGGTTGTTGAAGGCGCGGGCATCGCGGGGGTAGATCTCCGTGGCTAGTTTGTAGATGTCTTCCTTGGCGTTGAGGTCGTCCTTGAGGGCGGCGCCATAGAGCAGTTCCTCGATGCTCAGTTTGGTGGCATCGTCCTTGATCTGCTGCAGGATCTGGTCGTCGGAGCGGCCCACCGTCTCGTAGTTGATGGTGAGGCGGGCGCGGCGCAACTGCGGCAGGATGCCGTCGGCGAGTTCGCGGAAGGCGGAGGAGATATTCTTGATCTGCTGCTCACGCTCCTCGGGGTCCTTATACATCGAGAGGACGCGCAGGATGACATCCTTGTCCTGGATGTCGCTGGCCTTCACCAGTTCCTGGAAGCCTTCCCAGTCCTGGGCGGTGTACTTCGCATCCACGCGGGCGTCCATATTGATCTTCTTCAGTTCCTCGTTGACGTATTGCTCCGACACCTTCTGACGCTCGTTGGCCAGTTTGTCGTTGATGCTGAAACCGCCGTCGGGAGAGGCATAGGCCGACACCTCCACGTTGTCGAGGTTCAGACCCTCGCGGTCGGCATTGATCTTCTGCAGCATCTTCACGAACTCCTGAATGGAGTTGTTCTTCAGTTCGCTCTTGCGCAGGGTGGCCTGCTGGATGAGGAACTTGATGTTGGCCTCCTGCTTCTGCTTGCTGATGCGCTGGTAGGCATCGGGGGCGATGGCGGCCTGGGCGGTGCTGAGGGTCTGCTTGTAGAGTTCCGACGTGGCGACGATGCCCTCGGCGACCTTCACCTCTGGCACCTTCACGGCTTTCTTGCCGATACGGGCATTGAAGGTGAGGTACATGTCGGCCTTGTTGTCGTCGGCGTAGGCGAAGGTGGTCTTCATCGTGTAGTTGCCGCCCAGACGGTAGGAGATGCTCTGGTCGTTGCCCAGCACGCTCTCTCCCTGGAAGGTGGCGCTGTTGCCCTGCACGGTCTGGCCGTTGGAGTAGCGCAGTTCGGGAACGACGGTGACGACGGCTTTCTTGTTCATGTACTTCTCAGGGAAGTGGCCGTTGATGGTGGCGGGCACGCTGCCGGCCTGTGTCTCTAAGGGGTTCGGGGTCACGGTGAAGTTATCAGCCGACAGGGCGCCCAGTTTGCTGGAGCAGGATGAAAGGAACATCACGGTGGCGGCTGACAAGAGAATAAAATGTTTTGTCTGCATAAAAATTAGGGATTTATTGTGCCGCGAGCGGGACTCGAACCCGCACGACCTTTTCGGGTCAAGGGATTTTAAGTCCCTCGTGTCTACCAATTCCACCATTGCGGCGATGGGGTTTTGCGGATGCAAAGGTACGGCTATTTCGCGAAACCGCCAAACTTTTTATCAATTATTTAGGATATTAAGTGCTATTTCAGTTCCAGGCGCGGAGGAGGATGCCGTCGAAGGCTGCCATGTAGGCAGAGAGTTGGATGCCTGCATCGCCGCTGGTGATGACTCCGTTGTTGACATCGTAGGAGCGTCCGCACTTGGCGCAGTGGAGTTGCAGTCCGCTTTTCTGCCAGGTGAGGGGATAGTTCGTGTCGTTATGCTCTTTCAGGCAGTTGGGGCACTGTCCGTCGTAGGCTATCAGGCGGTTCTCGTAACTGCTGGTGCCGATGATGATGCAGTTGTTGGCACCGAGGGCGTAGGATATCTGGCTTTCCTTCTCCGTGCGGAGGAGGATGTCCTCTTTATTGCCGTCGTAGTTGCGGGTGGTCTTCAAACGGCGTACACCTCCGTACATATCACCCTCAATCATACAGAAGTGTCCGGGGTTGCCGAGAATCGCCGTCAACTGACAGGGCAGGGGATGGAGCGAGGTGTCGAAGATGAAGTAGCAACGGTAATTGCGGGAGATGGAATCTTCCACCTGACAGGAAGAAAGGAATGTGAAGAGTAGTGGCAGTGCCATTGCATACCACAGTCTTTTGATCCCTATCCTTAGCATATATTTCTTATTCATCACTTATCACTGATCATTTCAGGAGAGCCTGCTCTGCGGCTGTCATCCGTTCGAAGTGGAAGCCGTCGAGGGCCTGCTGCATCAGGGCTTGGATCTGGTCATTGCAGAGGTTGCCGATGCTGCCCTCGTGGGTATGGTGGATATTCTTGTCGGCTTTGAATGTGCCAGCCTCAATGTCGAGTCCCACCTTCTTGTAGGCATCGCGGAAGGGCATGCCATTTGCGGCAAGGCGGTTCACTTCCTCTACGGAGAACATTGGGTCGTACATCGGGTTGTCGAGGATATGTTCGTTGACTTCTATTTTGTTGATGATATAGGCTGCCATTTGCAGGCAGTCTTTCAGTTCGCCGAAGGCAGGGAGGAAGACTTCCTTGATGATCTGCAAGTCGCGGAAGTAGCCGCAGGGCAGGTTGTTCATGATGAGGGTAACCTGCTGGGGCAGCGACTGGAGTTTGTTGCACTTCGCACGGATGAGTTCGAACACGTCGGGGTTCTTCTTGTGGGGCATGATTGAGGAGCCTGTGGTACATTCCTTCGGCAGTTTCACGAAGGAGAAGTTCTGTGAGTTGAACAGACAGGCATCGAAAGCCATCTTGGCGATGGTACCGGCGATGGTGGCAATGGCGAAGCCTACGTTGCGCTCCATCTTGCCTCTTCCCATTTGGGCATAGACCACATTATAGTCCATGGAGTCGAAGCCGAGCAGTTCCGTTGTCATCGTGCGGTTCAGGGGGAAGGAGGAACCGTAGCCGGCGGCAGAGCCGAGGGGGTTGCGGTTGGTCATCTTATAGGCGGCCTGCAGGAAGAGCATATCATCGGTGAGGCTCTCGGCATAGGCTCCGAACCACAGTCCGAACGATGAGGGCATCGCTATCTGGAGGTGGGTGTAGCCAGGCATCAGGATGTCCTTGTACTGGTTGCTCTTTTGGATGAGTTCGTCGAAGAGGATCTTCACCTCGTCGGCAATCTCCTTGAGTTCATGGCGGGTAAAGAGTTTGAGGTCTACAAGTACCTGATCATTGCGGCTGCGGCCAGAGTGGATCTTCTTACCCATGTCGCCGAGTTTGCGGGTGAGGAGCATCTCCACCTGGGAGTGCACATCCTCCACATCGTCCTCGATGACAAACTCGCCACGCTCTGCCAGGTGGTAGATAGTCTTCAACTCAGCCAGCAACTGTGTCAGTTCGTCTTTTTCCAACAGACCGATGCTTTCGAGCATCGTGATATGGGCCATAGAACCTAATACGTCGTACTTGGCCAGATAGAGATCCATCTCGCGGTCCCGTCCGACGGTGAAGCGCTCTATCTCCTTGTTGATCTCAAAGTTTTTTTCCCAGAGTTTCATGTTGTATTGGTTTTTAAGACTTCCTAGGATTGCCTAGGATTGCCTAGGAGATCCTAGTTATACTGTACTTGTGCGAGGGCATCGGCGATCTTCTCCACGCCGTCTTGCAGGGGCTTTTCAAGCATGCCTTTGATGAAGGGGTTGAGTTCTGCCTTTACCGTCACTTTCATCTTCGAGTTGTTCTCGTCGACGGGCAGCACCTGGATCCATACGTTGAAGGGTACTGGCGACTGCACCGTCTCGAACTTCACACACTTCGGCTCCTCTCGATCGCAGATGCGGAGTTTCAGTTCTCCCACAGGAGATACGTTGAGACTGACGGTATCCTCGTCGTATTTGAAATCATTGACTTTGTCTTGTGGCACGCGATCCTGTACTTTTTCCAGATTGCGCAAGTCGCTGATGTTCCGATAGACAGCCTGTTGAGGGTAGGGAATCTGTTTTACGCTACTCTCGAATTTGCTTTCACTTCCGAATAATCCCATTTTTTCTTTTTTGTTTTCTAACTCATATTTGTTTCCACGTAGAGGGGCTCTTGCGCCATTCGGCGAGTATGGCCTTTTCCTCTTCCTTTATATAACCGGTCTTGGCGGCTTCCTCCACCACATGCTCATAGTCGGTGAGGGTAATGAGTTTCACTCCTGCCTCCTCGAAAGCCTGCTCTGCCACAGGGAAACCATAGGTGAACGAGGCTACCATGCCTACTACCTCTACGCCGTATTCCCGCAGGGCTGCCACGGCCTTCAGCGACGAACCGCCAGTAGAGATCAGATCTTCTACCACCACAACCTTGGCGCCTTTCTTGATCTCACCCTCTATCTGGTTGCCCATACCGTGATCCTTCGGCTTCGGACGGACATACGAGAAGGGCAAGCCCAACTGGTCTGCCACCAACGCACCCTGTGCAATGGCTCCGGTGGCGACTCCTGCCACTGCCTCTGCCTCAGGGAAATTCTCCTGAATGGCGTGACAGAGTTCGAGTTTTACAAACGAACGCACATCAAGGAACGACAGCGTCTTGCGGTTGTCTGTATAGATGGGTGACTTCCAGCCTGAGGCCCACGTAAACGGGTCGTTTGGCTGCAACTTGATGGCTTTGATGTCCATCAGTTTTCGGGCTAATTGATTCTTGATATTCATACCTTATTATATATTTGGGTGCAAAGATAAGCAAATTATCTGAGTATTCACATTTTTTTAATCACTTTTCTTTTTTCAATCCACTTTTTTTTTGTACCTTTGTCATTAATTACTAATTTAAATGTTATGCGTATGTTTATTAACCACAATCATCAACACTACAATCTATTACTTGTAGGCATCCTGCTTGCTGTGTCTTTTTCACTCTCTTCCTGCTCTAATGACGATAATCCGGCAGAGGATCCCGCCCTCCCATCGACCTACGACAGTCTCAAGCCAATAGGCTTCGGAGAAAACACAACTGGTGGCAACGGCCAGAACATCATCTTGGTAACCACCGCCGATCAACTGGCAGCAGCAGTGAGTGGTACCGATCCCGCAACCGTGTATGTGCAGGGCCACATCTCTATCGACAAGATGCTTTCCGTAGGTTCCAACAAGACGATTCTCGGTCTCTCAGGAGCCACCATCAGTAACCTCAACCGCAATGAGAATGCCGGTATCTTCCTGCTGAATGGCAGTAGGAATGTCATTATCCGCAACCTGACCCTGTGCGGCCCAGGAGCCTATGATATAGATGCCAACTACAGCGATAATATCAGCCTGGTTGGCGCAAAGAACGTGTGGGTGGACCATTGTGACATACAGGATGGCATCGACGGCAATTTCGACATCGTGGAAGGCTCTGACAGTATCTGCGTCAGTTGGACGCGATTCCATTACCTCATTGAACCATTGGAGGGAGGCAGTGGCGGAAGTAGTGACCACCGTAACTGCAACCTGATAGGCAACAGCAACAACACAGCCGACTTAGATGAAGGACACCTCAACTGTACGTTTATCTGCTGCTGGTGGGGAGAGGGATGTGTGGAGCGCTGTCCGCGTGTCCGCTTTGGAAAAGTACATGTGGTCAACTGCCTTTATGACGGTAATGACTATAATTATTGCATAGGTTATGGCGTCTATTCCAATATCTATGTGGAGAAATGTGCCTTCACGTCAGAAAAGGCAAAGCAGAACGCTTTGAAAGACTGGCGTGGCGATAAGGATTTCAACATTAAGGTTGTGGATTGTCTGGGAATAGACGACGTGGAGTTGTCACAGGGTGAATGGGGGCAGTTCGTGCCTTCTTATAACTATAAGGCCTTCGATTCCAGTATGGTGGAATCTGTTCTGAAGGATCCTCGCAACGGTGCTGGCGCCACTATCTAAAACCATTTTATCACGTTAAAAAAAGAGTCGTCAAGTGTCTGCAACTGCCCTCGCACCACTTGGCGGCTCCATTTGTTAGATTCAAACTTATCGGATTAACACTACTGATTGATAAGTACGTCACTGCAAAGATAAAACAGATTCCGGCATCTTGCAATAGGGGTTTGGATGTTGACACATTTTTGTATGCACAAGTAACTGACTATCAGTTGATTATTTTTCATTCGCATCAACTATTGACACAAGATTGATTTGGAGGTTTCAGAAATTCTGTGTATCTTTGGCTTCGCCTAAGATATTCACACTCGAGAAAACTCAAATATATTTTGGTTTTCTTCTCACTTATTCGTATCTTTGCAACCAAATGAAGCGACTTGCAACCATTTTATTGAGCGCACTCTGTCTGATGACAGCCTGCCAGACAAACGAAAAGGCATCCACCCTTTCCATATCGGAAGAGGGTGAGGATAGTGCTGCCGTCTATCAGCAGTGGGCATATCAGGAGTTGTTCAGCGACTCTCTTTCGAAGGCAGAGACCTACGCCTACCGTTCGTTTATGCTGAGTCAGGACTCCACGCTGGAGTGTGGTGCCCTCACCCTGCTTTGTTACATCTATTATCGGGAAGGCAAACAAGAGGAATTACAATTGTTGATGCAGAGCATCTCCCCTGATGTGTATGTGAACGTGATGGATGTGCAGTTGCAGGTGGAACAAAAGAAGGCGGGCCGACAGCAACAGTCTTACATCCTTGCCATCCTGATGCTTCTGCTCTTGCTTGGAGGCCTCGGCTTCTGGTATTTCCTTCGCACCAAATCACTCAGCCGACTATACCAACAGCGTATCACCTCTGTCAGACAGGAACTGAAGGATGAGTTGCTGCGTCTGTCTGAAACCACCTCATCCGCAGATGTGGAAGATGGAAATCACCAGCAGTTACAAATAGGTGAAACCAAGATGGGTATCGACGTGCTTTTTGCCATCATCAACGACCAAAACATCAGTCAGATGGGCAAACAAGAAGAACAGGCTGTGCTCAACACTCTCCCGATGGTTGATTCCGTCCTTGCCAATACCCTTGGCAAAGCCTCCTCGTCGCTCACCCCTAAGGAAACATTCTTCTGCATCATGGAGTATTTTGGCAAGAATGACAAACAAAAAGCCCACTCTTTCTGTTGCTCGGAACAAGCCATTCGCAGCACAAAGAGCAGGCTCAACAAGAAAATAGATATTGCTATCCTCCGCACTAATGAAGTCTGAAATCAACAGGTATCGTATATTTTACATCAACATTCTTCCCACCCATTTTCCCTGGAATCCATTGGGGCATTTTCCTTACAACACGAAGTGCTTCTCTGTCTAATGCAGGATCCACACCTCTGGCCACCTTTGCATGTGAAATCCTACCTGTCTTTTTCACCACAAAAGTAACGACCACCCGTCCCTGAATACCTCGGTCTTGTAGAGATTTGGGGTATCGCCTGTTTTTCTCTATAAACTCCTTTAGTTTCTCATGTCCACCAGGAAACTGAGGCATTTGATCCACAACATCATACACTCTGTCTTCATCTACGAAATCAGGACGATATGGAATGGTAAAAGTTTGCGCCATCACTTCTGGCTCATTACAGGCAAGCACAATAAAAAGACTTACCAACACCTTGCAAATAGATTTTCCTCTTGTCATAATCGTTTTGTTTTTAAGTTTGCTGCTGCAAAGATACAAAACAAAAAACCTCTTGTCAAGAGGCTATGAGAAATTGACACAGTTTGAAAACACAATTATTTGATTATTAGATGATTGAAATTCTCTGAATGGCTTTGTTGACACACAAGTCCTCAAGAATTAATCAGTTTTTGGCATGGCCGAGGGAGAGGACACTGATACGGACACCACCAGCCTTACAGAGTTCTTTGGCACAGGCAATGATGGTGGCACCTGTGGTGACGACATCATCGACGATGAGTAGGTGCTTACCTTGAACGGTGGGGGCATCCTTCAGTTCAAAGACATGTTCCACGTTTTCGTTTCTCTCCCAACGCCCCAGGCTAGTCTGGCTGCCTTCGAAGACGGTTCGTCTCACCACCTTATTATATATAGGGAGGCCCGTGATCTCACTGATGCCCTTGGCCAGTTCGTGGCTCTGATTATAGCCTCGCTGGCGCTGGCGCTTTTTGGCGAGGGGAACGGGTATAATGCCGTCGATACCCTCAAAGAAATTGCTCATTTGCAGTTCACGGGCCATCAGGCGTCCCATCACCTCACCAATCTCCGGGTGGTTCTTGTATTTCATTTCGTAGAGGATGTTGGCTGTCTCAGCATGGGGTTCATAGTAGAAGAGCGCTGTTGCACGTTCTATGGGAATCTGACCCCAGAAAATCTTAGCCATGATGTTCTCATAGGGATCCAGTTGGAAACCTGTACGAGGCAGATGGAGGTTGCATTTGCTACAGATGGTTTCCTCAGAGACAGAGAGCCGTTGCCCACAGACCACGCAAGTCCGAGGTGAGATAAGGTCGAGTAGGCTACTCCAGAAACTAATCGGTTTCATCGTCAGCAATCATTTCATCATCCACGTCGAGGCATTGGCGGATGATATCGTAGGTGAAGCCCCGTCCTAAGGCAAAGCGGACGAGTTTCTGAGTGAGTTCATAGTCGTTTTCTGCCTTGATGCTCTTCGCCTTTTGTTTCAGTAGGGGTTTTAGGACTGCAAGGTATTCTGCATCATCCACCTCGCTAAGTACACGTTGCTGGATGTCGTCGTCAATGTGTTTCATCCAGAGTCCTTGCTGTACCTTCCGGCGACCCCATTTGTTGTAGCGTATCTTGTCTTTCACAAAGGCTCGGGCATAGCGTTCGTCGTCGATATAGCGTTCTTTGATCAGACGGGCAATGACTCGTTCCTGGACTTCAGGAGCCATTTCCCAGCGCTTCATCTTGTCACGCATCTCCTGTTGGCAGTGCTCTGCCTGGGCACAGATGGCTGCTAATTGCAGGTAGGCCTCTTGTTCTGTGGTTTCTTTTTTCATATCTTAGTGGCTTTAAGGAATCGTTGTTTGCCAAACTGATCCTGACGGATCTCAATCTCTGAGAATCCGAGTTGGTGCAGGTAATCGCTGACCTCGTGGGCTGTCAACGGGTTGAGTTCGAAATAGAGTGCTCCCCCTGTCTTGAGATGCTGCCAGGCAAAGTCTCCGATGCGCTGATAGAAGATGATGGGCTGGTCATCTGGTGTAAAAAGGGCTTGGTGAGGCTCATAGTCGAGTACATTTTTTGCCATTCCATCGCTCTCTTTCGGTTGGATATAGGGCGGATTGCTCACGATGAGATCGTAGCAGGAGTCAGGAGTCAGGAGACAGGAGTCAGGAGGAATGTTAAGGATGTCCTGTCGCTCAAAGCGCACTTTGGCACCAAGGACTTGGGCATTCTCTTGGGCGATGCCTAATGCCTCGTCGGAAATATCCCACGCTGTCACTTTTGCCTCAGGCATCTCCATTGCCAGTGTGATGGCGATACATCCGCTGCCTGTTCCGATATCGAGGACAGATAACACAGAAGAGGCATCCCCCTGTGTTATCCAACGGCAGAGTTCTTCTGTTTCTGGTCTTGGGATCAATACCCCAGGCGCCACATGGAACTGTCGTCCGCAGAAATCTGCAACACCTATTATATATTGTACAGGCTCTCCCTTTTCGAGTCTTTGTATGATGGAATTCAGTTCCTTCTGGTCATCGGCAGATAGTTCGTTTACTTTGCCGCAAAGGATGTCTGCCATCGACAGGCCGAAACGTACTTCGAGTACCCAACGGATGAGAGCTTTTGCCTCGCCAATATCGTATAGTGGGGTCAGTCTGCGCCAGAGTGTTTCGTAATCCATTATCAAATACAATCTACAACAGTCAGCACTTTCCCAACGACCTTGAAACGGACATCATAACCACCGTAAGGCATCCCATAGAGACGCTCTGGATCCTCCTGATAATGAGGACGGGGGTCGAGGGAAAGTATCTTTCTCAAAGAGGTTATTTCATCGGCAGCAAACAATTTTGAGACAGCCTCAGGGATCACCACCTCCAACTCCTGCCAGTCTGACTCATCCACAAATCCGCTACGGGCTTCCGGATGACTGTCTGCATAGGTGACATAGGGCTTGATGTCGTAGATGGGTGTGCCGTCCATCAGGTCTGCCCCTTTCACATAGATGACGGGGCCCAGTTTCTGGTCCTCCTCAATTCTGTCGATACTGACACAGGAAAGTCCGAGGTTATTAGGACGGAAAGGCGAACGGGTGGCAAAGACTCCCATCCGCTTGTTGCCTCCCAGTCTCGGAGGACGTACCGTCAGACTCTCAGAGGGGGCATTGGCAGAGAACTCCCAGATCAGCCACAGATAGTCAAAGTCTTCTAATCCCCGTATGGCTTCCATTTTCCGGTAACGGGGTTCAAAGACAATGCTACCCGTCAGTTCACTGACGAGTCCGCTCTGTCGTGGAATGCCGAATTTCGACGTCATCGGTGAGCGGAAATAGGCTATCGGACGTATCTCCATCTGTGTTTTGGCGACAAAGTTACGATAAAAAAATGAGATTATTTGCAAATATGGTGGAAAATGATTATTTTTGCAAAGTTAAAACGATTTGTGTATGATGACTGACGATGAGAGGTTTATGCGACGCTGCATCCAGTTGGCTAAGAATGGCCAGCAGAATGCGAAGCCCAACCCGATGGTGGGGGCAGTGATAGTAAGTGCTGACGGACGGATTATCGGTGAGGGGTATCATGTGCGCTGTGGCGAGGGACATGCTGAGGTGAATGCCTTTGCCTCTGTGCGACGTGAGGATGAGGCTCTGCTGCCAGAGTCTACCATTTATGTCTCGTTGGAACCCTGTTCACACTATGGTAAGACGCCTCCCTGTGCCGACCTGATTATCAAGAAGGGGGTGCGCCGTGTGGTGGTAGGTTGTATCGATGAGTTTGCTGAGGTACAGGGTCGAGGTATCCTGAAACTCCGTGAGGCAGGTATCGAGGTGAATGTGGGTGTACTCGAAGAGGAATGCAAGGTCCTCAATCATCGTTTTTTCACGTTCCATCGGGAAAAACGTCCTTATATCATCCTGAAATGGGCCCAGACAGCCAATGGCTTTATCGACGATCATCACAAGCCGACTCAGATATCTAGTGCCTTCACGAAGATGCTCTCCCATAAACTCCGTGCTGAGGAGGATGCTATCCTCGTGGGACGAGTCACAGAAGAGAGAGACCATCCCCAACTGACTGTCCGCGAGTGGAAAGGCCCGAATCCGAAACGGTTGGTGATCGACAGGGCTCATCCGTTGAATCTGGAGAGTCTTCATTCCCAGAATATACAGTCGTTGATTGTGGAGGGTGGTGCTCAGACACTCCGTTCTTTCTTGGTGCAAAACCTTTGGGATGAAATCCGTGTGGAGACGAATACTACGATGACAGTCTCTGGTGGCACCAGAGCCCCACAGATTCCTGCCAATGCCGCAGTCATCGAGAGTAAATCTTATGGCGATAATCAGATTATCCTTTATAGAAAGGCCTAGGTTTTTCTAGGCTATCCTAGGTTTTCCTAGGATTGCCTAGCCATTCTACCTTATTTCCTGCCGAAGTCGGCAGGAACCTCACCCCATTTCGAGGTTTCCCATTTGATGATGGGGTTTCTGTAATTATGGGTGTTAAGCCAGTTCTCGGCTCTGGCGATAATTTGATAGAGTTGTTCTGTCTGAGGTGTGCGCTCCAATTTTGTCTTGCACTTGCGCTTGTTGACCCAGAGGATGGCGTTGTAGGAGTCCGAATAGATTGTCTTGTTGTGGAGTCCCTGATTCCAGCAGAGCGCCAAGGCATGCACAATAGCGAGGAATTCACCGATATTATTCGTGCCATGAATAGGCCCGAAATGGAAAACCCGATAGCCCGTCTGTAGATCAATAGCCTGATACTCCATCGGTCCAGGATTCCCTGAACAAGCCGCATCCACTGCCCAGGCATCTGCCCTCACCTCCATCGGCAGGGGCAGCACCGTATCATGGCGATAATCTGGCGGGTTCTGCATAATTACATCCTTTCTGGCACTTCGATGCCCAGGAGTCCCATAGCGTTCTTGATGATTTTGGCGACATTCTTAACCAGTACCAGACGGAAGAGTTTCTTCTGTTCGTCGGGCTCGTTGAGGATGGAGTAGTCGTGATAGAACTGATTGAAGACTTTCGTCAATTCATAGCAATAATTGGCAATGCCTGAGGGTGAATAGTCCTTGCCTGCCTGTTCTACGGCAGCACCGAACTCGTTCATCTTCTGAATCAACTCGACCTCCTTTTCTGAGAGAAGAACCGGTTTTTCCGGAAGAACCGGACTTCCGGAAAATTTGCGGAGAATACTGCGGATACGGGCATAGGTATACTGGATAAACGGTCCTGTATTGCCATTGAAGTCGATACTCTCCTCCGGATTGAAGAGCATGTTCTTGCGGGCATCCACCTTCAAGATGAAGTACTTCAAGGCACCCATACCCACGATACGGGCTATCTCACGACGCTCATCTTCTGTCATATCGTCGAATTTGCCCAGTTCCATCGAGGTCTTGTAGGCATCTTCCACCATCAACTGCATCAGGTCATCGGCATCCACTACCGTACCCTCACGACTCTTCATCTTACCATTGGGCAGTTCCACCATACCATAGGAAAAATGCACCAGTTCCTTGCCCCACTTAAAGCCCAGGCGATCCAACAGGATGGAGAGCACCTGGAAATGGTAGTTCTGCTCATTGCCCACCACATAGATCATCTTATCGATGGGATAGTCCTGGAAACGCATCTCAGCAGTACCGATATCCTGCGTCATATAGACGCTGGTGCCATCAGAGCGCAACAACAGTTTCTGATCCAGTCCTTCGTTGGTAAGGTCTGCCCAAACCGAGTTGTCCTCGTGACGTTCGAAGAGTCCTTTGGCAAGTCCTTCCTCCACCTTCGCCTTACCCTTCAGGTAGGTCTGGCTCTCATAGTAGATCTTATCAAACGAGACACCCATCTTCTTGTAGGTCTCGTCGAAGCCGGCATACACCCAGTTGTTCATCTTCTCCCACAAGGCACGAACCTCAGGGTCGTTCTGTTCCCATTTCACCAGCATCTCGTGGGCTTTCTTAATAAGCGGTGCCTCCTGCTTGGCCTTTTCTTCGTCCATACCCTGAGCCACGAGTTCCTTGATTTCCTCACGATAATGCTTGTCAAAGGCCACATAGTAGTCGCCAATCAGGTGGTCACCTTTCTTGCCGCTTGACTCTGGTGTCTCACCGTTGCCCCATTTCTGCCATGCCAGCATCGACTTACAGATGTGGATACCACGATCGTTTACGATATTGGTCTTCACCACCTTGTTGCCGTTTGCCTCCATAATCTGAGCCAATGACCAGCCTAAGAGGTTGTTGCGTACATGTCCGAGGTGCAAGGGTTTGTTGGTGTTGGGCGATGAATATTCAATCATCACGAGGGGAGAGTCGTCTGTGGCCTGCATCATACCGAAGTTGTCATCCTTGTCAATGGCTTCGAGCAACTGCACCCACGCACCGTCGCCGATGCTCAGGTTCAGGAAACCTTTCACCACGTTGAATTTCTCAATGGCGGAGCAGTTCTGTACTAAGTATTCGCCAATCTCCTGGGCTGTCTGCTCAGGACTCTTCTTGGCAACTTTAACAAAGGGGAACACCACCAATGTCAGGTTACCTTCAAACTCACTTCTCGTCTTCTGCAACTGCAACATCTTTTCGGATGCTTCCATCCCGTAGAGTGCCTTTACGGCTTCGCCTGCTGCCTTGCTAATCAATGCTTCAATATTCATATTGTCTGATTTTTGGGTGCAAAGGTACAAAAAAACACGGATTATATGGATGATAAGGATGGTTTTTTCATGAAAAAGACGAAATAATCCTGATAATCCATGTAATCCGAATGTCAGAAACAGTTATTTCCTGCTCGACAGAAACAGTCCCCCGAATGTCAACAACCCGTTCAGCATCAGCAACTCATACCCGAAATGATAGCCCCACAGTTGCTGTGCTGTCACATCAAGTCCATAGCAGAGCAAGGGCGAGGCGATGCAGAGATATGGCACCAGTCTGTCTTGGGGCTGCCTCTTTGTGAAAAGCCCGAAGACAAACAGTCCAAGCAACGGTCCGTATGTATAACTGGCCAGAATATAGATTGCGTCGATGAGCGAGGTGGAGTTGATCTGACGGAACAAGATGATGAACAGCATGAAGAAGAAACACATCGCGATATGCGTCCTTTTTCGCAGTGATTCATCATGAGGCTGTCTGCGGATATCCACACAAAAACAGGTTGTTAACGAGGTCAGTGCAGAGTCGGCACTCGAAAACGAGGCTGCCACAATGCCAATGATAAAGAGGTAAGTGGTGAGAGGTAAGAGGTGAGAGGATGCTGCGCCTTGGATGTAGGTAGGCAATAGTTCATCTCCTTTGAGACCTGTGCCGAGAACCATCGTCAGCAGCACACCAAGAAAGAGAAACAGCATATTTGCTGGCACAAAGGCCACCCCATACGAACACATGTCTTTCTGTGCATCGCGCAACGTCTTACAAGTCAGGTTCTTCTGCATCATATCCTGATCCAGTCCCGTCATCACGATAGCGATAAAGGCACCACTCAGGAACTGTTTCCAGAAGTGCTGGGGCGACAGCCAGTCATCAAACACGAAGATACGACTCATCGGACTGTCTGCTACCACCTTGACTGCTTCGCTGAGGGTGAGGTTCAGGTGAGAGACTACCGACAGGATGATCAGGATCAGAGCCGTAAACAGACAGAGTGTCTGGAAGGTATCTGTAAACACCAGTGTGCCGATGCCTCCACGTCGGGTGTAGAGCCAGATGAGCAGTACCATCGCTGCAACATTGATTACAAACGGGATACCCGCAGGCTCAAACATGAACTGCTGCAAGATGATGCACACTACATAGAACCTGACTGCCGCCCCCGTCATCTTCGACAACAGGAAGAAACTGGCTCCCGTCAGATAAGAACGCTCTCCAAGCCGTTGCCCTAAATAGGTGTAGATGCTCGTGAGATTCAGACGATAATAAAGCGGTAATAGCACAAAGGCAATCACCAGATAACCCACGATGAATCCCAGACACATCTGCAAATAGGTCATCTGTGAAGAGAGCACCATTCCTGGCACAGAGACGAAGGTGACACCCGAGATCGATGCTCCCACCATCCCAAAGGCAACCATATACCAAGGTGCCCTGCGGTTGGCACGGTAGAATGTCTCGTTGTCGGCCTTCCTGCTGGTCAGACGACTGATGCCGAAAAGCACGGCAAAATAGACTATTACTACAATAAGAATACTCATCAGCCTGCAAAGATACAAATAAGTGAGTAGAAAACCAAAAATATTTGGCTTTTCTCCATAAAAAACAGGGGCGGGCATCACTGCCTGCCACCTGTGTCAAATTAATCCAATTAGTTTTTTTATTATTTGTTTAAAATGATGTTTACTATCTGTATGATGTCAGCGACATTCACAACCTTGTCACTATTTGCGTCAGCATTTTCAAAACTGAATGTATCTGGTTTCTTGTCCATTAGATAGTCAAGAATCACAGTGATATCCTTCGTATCAACGCTTCCGTTCTTATCGGCATCACCAAGCAAGAGTTCATCCTTCTCATCTGGGAAAAACTCTGATGCATCGACCTCAATCATGACGCAGTCAACATCTGCATCAAGATTCTCTTCAGTAATTGTTGCCTGTGTGGATGCCGCTGTTTCTGCTTTGTATCCTTCAACATTTGGAATGACAGAATAACTGCCTACTGGCACATTCTCGAATAGATAGTTGCCCTCAGCGTCTGTCTCTGTCATTGCAATGAGTTTACTGTTGCTATTGTCTTTGAGATAGACGGAATAGATCGTCTCTTCTCCTTCTGCCTTCTGTATCTTTGCTCTTGCGGAATTATTAGATTTAGTGATCTTACCTTTGATCTTACCCTTACCCTGAAGAGGTTCAAATCCTGGTTGTACCTCAATGAGTGCTGTGGTAACGTGCCAGTTGTCTGAGCCATCATACATCTTAGGCTCTATTGGCTTTGCATCCTCCCATGACAGAGCGTTTGGATAGTATGTCTCAAGGGTATTGTCGGTCTTGCGAATCTTGACGTAATACTGTTGGGCTGCTGGGAGAAGAAGTTCCTCTGACTGCAATTCTTCTGTCGTCATAGTAGCCACGACCTCCAACTTGTCTTCCCAGTTCTTCCCAATAATATCCACAGTGCCATTAACCACCTCTTCACCACAGAGTGTCTTAACCATGAGTGGGGCTTGATAACGGTCTGGCATGATCTGTGCTTCGCGATATGTCGTCTTTATCTCACCGTCATTTTGCCAATCAGGGAATTCATAAAGGAAGGAGACTCTATAACGGTCATCTTCGTAGCGCAGTTCACGACCTTCATACTGTTCTTTTTTCATGCTGACTGCATATTGTCCTGGCTTCAATTCCCGGATAGAACCTTCTGGGAAAGGAATAGACTCGCTGTCGGGATTACCAGGCTCAGCAGAATAGCACAATCCCTTTCCTCCATTAGGAAGCACATAGGAAGTATTGAGCACAAATCCATCCCTGTCAATATATTCAATTGATGCTTCGATAGGCATTTTCACGATACCGTCACAGAAGGCACCATAAAAGCCCAAGTTCTGGTTATCGCCCATAACCACCTTGACAATCTCGTAACCCACATCCTCTATCGTCGGGGTATATACTTTTCCTGTTTCACCTTGAATCAGTGTCATTTCGTAAGTATTCGGATTGCGCCGGTACCATTGATAGACATAATATTCACAGTTTTCATCATATTCGTGCTTTTTATTTTCTTCATCAAATTTGGCCACATATGCCTTGCAATTGTAGAGCGGAATCCCTGCACCGACAAAAATAGCCCAACTATGATCCAATGTTTCCAAGAAACAATGTAGAGGAGTAATATATGGGAATGTCACCACGTTAGATATCCCCTTTAATGTGCGTTCCTCCCCTTCTTCATCATAAAGATAGAGCCGGAACTCATTCGCACCATAGTCAATATGGTATCCTAGGATCAGGGCAGCATTGTCTCCTTCAAACCTATACGAACGAGTCTCATCACTGTCAGTGTATCTTTTCCAATAATCATCCTCACGTGAGGATTTATACTCGAGTTCATAATAATCCCCACCAAGAGTGCTGGCCTCTGGGAACCTTAATAGTATCTGATTGTAAAAAGTGCCAGATAAGAGATACTCACCGGTCACCATCTCGAGTTGTAGAATGGGCAGAACATTATCTACAGATGAGGGAGGATCAGGCAGAGCGGGCAGTTCGCCTTTGCTACCTGGTTCAATATCATTTGATTTAGGCTGTGCCATCGCTGTGCTGATGGCGAAAACTGTCATTACTGACAGAAGAAAAGTCTTACGTAGAATTGTTCTCATAACTATTTGCTTTAATGTTTTAACTTGATTATGGATGCAAATTTAGTGATAATTCTCATAATTTTGCCAAATTAAAAGAAAAATCGACTAACAATTTATCAAAATCGACTAACAATTGATAAAATGTTAGTCGTTTACTTTCTATTTGCGTATTATTATGCCTGAGATTTCGGGCAAGCCATCCCCAGGGGGGGTAAACCTTGCCCTGAATCCGGTTCATACTTATGCACAGGGGGCATAAACGTGCCCCAGATTCAGGGCATACTTTTCCGAGGTCAGAATATCTTGCCCCAGATTCAGGGCATATTTCTGCCCGGTGTGCATAAACGTGCCCCAGATTCAGGGCATATTTCTGCCCGGTGTGCATAAACATGCCCCAGATTCAGGGCAGACTTCTGCCCGGTGTGCATAAACGTGCCTCAAATTCAGGGCATATTTTTGCCTGGTGTGCATAAACGTGCCCCAGATTCAAGGCATACTTCTGCCCGGTGTGCATAGACATGCCCCAGATTTTGGGCTAACTTTACCCCGACGGGGGATGACATATAGACGAATGAATGTATTTAAACACAGGCTTTTGCAAGTGACCCTGAAATTTGCTGCAAAAGTAATGCTTTTTCTTAAAGAACCTAAATCTTTCTGAACTATCTTATTTCCTGCTGATATGATTGACAAGAAAAAAATGTGTTTTCTTTTCGCAAACTCGGATTTTTACTTTATCTTTGCATCGGAAATGTGTGATCAACAAATTATATCAAGTATGAAAAAATGGTTATTGACAGCGATGATGGTCGCTATGAGTGTGGGGATGAATGCCCAGACAGAGAAAAGACAAGTAGTGGAAGAAGGTGGTACAGGCCCGTTCAAGTCGGAAGTGGTGGGAGATGCCTCCTGTCCTAGTTTCACGGTGTATCGCCCTCAGAACCTGAAAGAGGTGGTGGCGAAGCAGGGGGCTCTGCCTGTGATCGTCTATGCCAACGGTGCCTGTTTCAACAACAATGTGGAGATGCGCCTGTTGCTGAGCGAGGTGGCCTCCTACGGTTATGTGGCAGCAGCCATCGGTCCGTACGACGAAGCCGATGTGATGGCACAGTGGAGGGGTGTCTTGAAGTCCGCTTATCCTGAAACCAAGGGTGATGTGATTATGGCGAATGGTGAGAAGATCCTGCCGATGACTGCCGAAGAGAAGAAGGCTCAACAAGAGGAGCAGGCCCGACAGCGTGAGCAGGCAGCAAAGGCTGCCAAGAAGAATAAGAAAGCCAAGCAGCCTGAGACCCCGCCATTCCGCACTTATCCGAAGATGCTGCTGGAGGTGCTCGACTGGTTGACAGAGCAGAATGCTACCCAGGGCTCGGAGTACTACCATTGTCTTGCTCTGGATCATGTGGCAGCGATGGGACAGTCTTGTGGAGGTGCCCAGGTGCTGGGTGTTGCCTATGATCCCCGTATCAAGACTTGTGTGATGCTGAACTCAGGTATCGGTGATATGGAGATGATGGGTACCACGAAAGAGAACCTGAAAAACCTCCATACCCCGATGTTCTATATGATTGGCGGCCCTGGCGACATTGCCTATGCTAATGCACAGAAGGACTACGAGCGCATTGCCGACAATATCCCTGTGGTGATGCTGAACTCAAAGGATGGTCACAGCGGCACCTATTATGAGAAATATGGTGGCAACTATGCCAAGGCAGTGATAAAATGGCTCGACTGGCAGTTGAAGGGCCAGGTAGGCCAGTCCGCCCTCTTCCTCGACGACGAATACTTAAAGATGAAATTCCCCGAGTGGCAGGGCGTTCGGAAGAATTGGTAATAAAAAAAGACTCACTGGGGCTGTCCTCAGTGAGTTCTTTTTATATGGCTTGCTGGTTTATTTTACTTTGGCATTCTTTTCCAAGGTCCAGTCCTTACGCTGCAGGATGGCTGGGCTGTCGCCAACGAACATCTTTGATGCTTCCTGGTTGCCTTTGAGTTGCCAGTCGAGCCAGGCACGTGCCACGATGGAAAACTCACCCCCATTGGGCTGGTTGTAGGTGCCTCCGTGTCCTACGGGCAGGTTACAGGCGATGGCTGGCACATGGTCGATACGCTTGAAGTCGTCCATACCATTGTTGTAGGCGATATCCGTCTCACCACCGAGGATATAGATGATGGGACAGTGAATCTCCTTCAGTTTCGACTTGGCGACACTGGGCATTCCTCCCATCCGTGGGGCACCGCCACCCATCCGACGTGGGGTACCTGGGGCACCACCGTTGCCCTCGTCTTCCACCTGATCGAAGAGTCCGCTATTGCAGATCATGATAGAGGTGACACGTGGGTCGAAGCAGTTGAAGAGTGCCTGCAAGCCACCACACGACATACCTGAGATACAGATGTTCTTGGTGTCAATTTTCTGGTAGAACGGACTGTTCTTATCGGCATTCTGTGCGAAAGCCCAGTCCATCGACTCTACCTGCTGTTCTGAGCGCGACTGACTGCCGCGTCCCATACCGCCCATCCCTCGAGGTGCGTCTGCCTTCGGCATGATACCAGTTGCCAGCACGAGGTAGCCATAGGAGGCGATGTCGTTGAGGAACTTCTCATGTCCACGTGGTGAGTTGGCGCATCCACCATTACCCCACACGAGTACTGGCAGGGCTTTCTTGGCGTTAAACACGGAGAGATCCTTTGGAGCGAAGATAGTATGTTCCTTGAAACCTTCCACTTCGTACATCACGGCTTTGTAAGGGCCTGATCCGCCTTCTTCGAGGACAGTCGGTTCGGTTTGGGCAAACATACTTGTACTCAGGGCGAACGTAAGCGTTAACAACAAAAATAGTTTCTTTTTCATAAGGCAGTTAATTATTAATGATTGATGACGGTGCAAAGATACAAATAAACTGAGAAGAAACCAAATAATTAAGAGAAAAATCGTATCTTTGCACCCGAGATGAACATCCGTGACGGTCAGATATTACAGATAGCATTGCCGAGCATCGTGTCGAACATTACAGTGCCGTTGCTGGGGATGATCGATGTAGCCATCGTGGGCCACATGGGTAGTCCTGTCTACATCGGAGCGGTGGCAGTGGGATCGATGATCTTCAATCTGGTCTACTGGCTCTTCGGCTTTCTCCGTATGGGCAGTAGTGGCTTGACGGCACAGGCTTTGGGGCGCAGGGATCTGACGGAAGTCACAAGAATACTGGTACGTTCGGCAGTGGTGGCTCTGGGAATTGCCCTGTTGCTAATGGTATTGCAAGTGCCGTTGAAGTGGTTGATGTTCTGGCTGATAGGACCAACGGCGGATGTGGTACCTTTTGCGACTACCTATTTCTATATTGTCATCTGGGGTGCACCAGCCTCTCTCACGCTGTTCTGTCTGATGGGCTGGTATATCGGTATGCAGAACACGCGGATTCCGATGTTTATCAGCATCATGCAGAACATCGTGAATATACTGGCTTCGCTGACGCTGGTCTATGGCTTCGGCATGAAAATTGAGGGAGTGGCCTTAGGCACGGTGATAGCGCAGTATGCCGGACTGCTGATGGCACTGGGATTGCTGTGGAAATACTATGGCAGGCTATCGGGCTATTTTCGTTCAACAGGTAATCATCATTTCTCATTTCTCATTCCTCATTTCTCATTTCTCACCGTCAATCGCGACATCTTCCTCCGTACCCTCTGTCTCGTAGCAGTGAATCTCTTCTTTACCTCGGCAGGTGCCCGTCAAGGGGCTGTGATTCTCTCCGTGAATACCGTGCTGCTGCAACTCTATCTGTTCTTCTCCTATTTTATGGACGGCTTTGCCTATGCTGGTGAGGCACTGTGCGGCAGAGCATACGGGGCACATAACGGCACAGCCTTCCACGAGATACTGCGACGACTCTGGATGTGGATGATCATAGTGACAACGGCTTACACCTTATTATATATAATAGGGGGGCGCTGGATTGTCGGATTGCTGACAGACGAGCCTCAAGTGCTGGAGACGGCAGGCGACTATCTCTTCTGGGCTTGGCTCATCCCGATAGCGGGTTGTGTCGCCTTTATCTGGGATGGTGTCTTCATCGGCATGACGGCTACACGAGGCATGCTTGTATCGTCATTCCTTTCTGCTCTCGTCTTCTTTGCTGTATATGGGCTGACGGTAAGTGTGATGAATAATCATGGATTATGGCTGGCACAAATGGTTTATCTCTCCATGCGGGGTATCTTGCAGACAATATGGTATAGATTGAAAACTCAAATAAATATAGATTATGAATAAAAAACAGTTTCTTGTTGCTGCACTGACGGCAGTTTTCGCAGGTTTAACACTTCAGGCAAATGCGAGTCAGGCTATTATGCCGCTTTGGCTGAGGGATGTTCAGGTTAGCCCTGACGGTTCACAGGTTCTCTTTTGCTACAAAGGAGATATTTATAAAGTATCAGCCAATGGTGGGACGGCTGTTCAACTGACCACGCAGGACAGTTATGAATGTTCTCCTGTCTGGAGTGCCGACGGTGAGAAGATCGCTTTTTCTAGCGACAGACATGGGAATCTGGATGTTTTTGTGATGTCGGCTGGGGGCGGCTCTGCTACCAGACTGACCTATAACAGCACGGCAGAAGTGCCTCAGGCTTTCACACCCGACGGTGAGTGGGTGATGTTCGGTGCCGATATCCAAGATCCGGCAGCGAGTGTGATGTTTCCCTCCAGCAGACTGCCTGAGTTGTATAAGGTTCCTGTGACGGGAGGTCGTAGTCTGCAAGTACTGGGAACACCTGTTGAGATGCTCAGTTTTGCCCCTGACGGTAAGAGTTTCTTTTATCAGGACCTTAAAGGCTATGAAGACGAGTGGCGCAAGCATCATACCTCTTCTATTACACGAGATATATGGTATTATGATGCCCAGAGCGGTCAGCATACGAATGTGACAGTACATGCGGGTGAGGATCGCAATCCTGTGGTCAGTGCCGACGGAAAGACGCTCTATTACCTGAGTGAGCAAAGTGGTGGTAGCATGAATGTATATAGTTGCCAGTGGCAGGGGATTATAGGCCAATCTCCAAAGTCCCCTGTCAGCATACAGTCCGTCACCAGTTTCAAGACTCATCCTGTCCGCTTCCTGAGTGTCGCGAAAAACGGTATGCTCTGTTATACTTATAATGGTGAGGTATATACCCAAAAGAACGGTGCCCAGCCTCAGAAACTGAGTATCTCCGTCATCCGTGATGACGACCCTGTGATTTCGAATCTGAGTTTTACCAGCGGCGCACGCCAGCCGGTAGTGAGTAAGGACGGTAAGCAGATTGCCTTTGTGGTGCGTGGTGAGGTTTTCGTAACCAGTACGGAATATACAACCACACGCAGGATCTCTCAGACGGCTGGCGCCGAGGCCGATGTTGACTTCGCGCCTGACGGCAGGACCATTGTCTATGCATCGGAGCGTAACGGTAACTGGCAACTCTACACAGCCAGTATCGTCAGGGATGAGGATCTGAACTTTGCCAATGCTACACTGATCAAGGAAGAGTGTGTGTTTCCAGAATTGCCCGCTTTGGAGTTGGAAGGTGAGATAGACTTCTCTCAGGTGGAGCGCCGCAGTCCAAAGTATAGTCCTGACGGCAAGAAACTGGCGTTTATAGAGGATCGCATCAAACTGAAGGTAGTTGATCTCAAAACCAAGAAGGTGACGCAGGTAACCGATGGTAGCCAGTGGTATGATCAGGATGGTGGATTCGACTTTGAGTGGAGTCCTGACGGCAAGTGGTTCGTGCTGAGTTACATTGCCAACCGCCGTGACCCCTATATGGATCAGGGTATTGTCAGTGCAGAGGGCGGTGAGATTCATCCCATCACACAGAGTGCCTATATGAGTGAGAGTCCCCGCTGGGTGATGGATGGTAAGGCCATCCTGTTCCAGAGTGAGCGTTATGGCATGCGTAGCCATGCCTCCTGGGGTAGTCAGAATGATGTTTTCCTGGCATTCCTCACTCAGGATGCGTATGACCGTTATCGCCTGTCGGCTGAGGACTATGCGCTGTTGAAGGAATTGGAAAAGAAGAACGAGGAGAAGGATGATAAAAAGGAAGATGTAAAAGGTAAGAAGGGGAGTAAAAAGAAGGCAGATAACAAAGAGGAAAAGAAAGAAGATGCAGATTCTGTCGAAACTGTCAAGATTGAGTTTGAAGGGCTGGAGAATCGTATCGTCAGGCTGACGCCTAACAGCAGCCGTTTGGGTGATGCCATCATCAGCAAAGACGGTGAGAGTCTCTACTACTTCTCGGCCTTTGAAGATAAGCCCGACCTGTGGAAGATGGACCTGCGCAAGCATGAGACCAAACTGCTGAGCAAGGGCGGAAGCGGTTCACTGCAGATGGACAGGGAAGGTAATCTCTACTCATTGGGAAGCAGCATGATGAAGATAGAGAAGGGCGACAAGACGACAGCCATTACCTACAATGCTCAGATGAAACTGGATATGGCAGCCGAACGTGAATATATGTTGCGTCATGTGGCCAAGCAGATCAACAAGAAGATTTTCCGTATGGATTATAACGGATGCGATTGGGAATTGATGGTGCAGACGTATGCACGTTTCCTGCCGCATATTAGCAACAACTACGACTTTGCTGAACTGCTGAGCGAACTGTTGGGTGAGTTGAACGTAAGCCATACGGGAGGAAGGTTCAGACCATCAAGTAAGGGAGATGCCACGGCCCAGTTGGGATTGCTCTACGACATGACTGAGGCTGCAGATGGCATGAAGATTACTGCAGTGCTGGAAGACGGTCCTTTCAGTAGGGCTAACAGTAAGGTGAAGGTGGGGGATGTCATTACCGCCATCAATGGACAACCTGTAGGAAAAGAGACCGATCTGGCACAGTTGCTGAATCTCTGCAAGGGCAAAAAGACATTGGTGAGTCTGAAGGGAAGTGCCGGTACATGGGATGAGGTGGTTCTGCCCATCAGTCAGTCTGAGCAATCGGATTTGCTATACAAGCGTTGGATAAAAAGTAGGGCTGCCGAGGTGGAACGTCTGTCGAACGGACGTCTGGGCTATGTGCATATAGAAGGTATGAATGATGCCAGTTTCCGTGACGTGTATTCTGATATCTTGGGCAAATACAACCTGAAGGAAGGCATTGTCATCGATACGCGTTACAACGGAGGTGGTCGTCTGCATGAAGACATAGAGATTCTGTTCTCGGGCCATAAGTATTTTACGCAGGTGATTCGTGGCAGGGAGGCCTGTGATATGCCCAGCCGTCGCTACAACCATCCCAGTATCATGTTACAGGCTGAGGGTAACTATAGTAATGCACACGGAACACCTTGGGTCTATAGACATCAGGGGATTGGTAAGTTGGTAGGTGCTCCCGTCCCAGGTACCATGAGTTCTGTGAACTGGGAGACGCTCCAAGACCCCTCACTTGTCTTTGGTGTGCCTGTCGTTGGTTATCAACTGCCCGATGGCTCTTATCTGGAGAATACACAGTTAGAACCTGATGTCTACATACTGAACCGCCCGGAGACTGTCGTAACAGGCACTGACCTTCAGTTGGAAGCAGCAGTACGTGAGTTATTGAAAGAACTAAATGATACGCCCTAATGGAATGAAATAATATTGATTTAGTTAAATAAAATTAAATATCAGGTAATTGCCCACATTCTTTTGTCTCTTTCCACTAATTGTTCGTACCTTTGCAGTCCGATTTAGGGGAGAGACTTAGAATCCCCGTGAAATGTTGTGTGAATAGCGGCGTCTTTGGCCGGGCGAAGCGGTTCGTGAATCAGCGTTTCTTACGTTCGTTAGACTTGCAGCCGGGAGTTAGACCTCGGATGTGGGTTTATGTGCGTACATTAATTCATAAGTTAAACTGTTTTTTAGTAGTAAAATTAAAATGAACACTTTAAGTTACAAGACTATTTCCGTGAACAAGGAAACAGCGAAGAAGGAGTGGGTGGTGATTGATGCCACAGACCAGGTCGTTGGTCGTCTCGCTTCTAAGGTAGCAAAACTGATTCGCGGAAAGTACAAGCCAACTTTCACCCCGCATGTTGATTGCGGTGACAACGTTATCCTTATCAATGCAGATAAGGTGGTATTCACTGGTAAGAAAGAGACAGATAAGGTCTATACCCGCTACACGGGCTATCCCGGTGGTCAGCGCTTCCAGACGCCTGCAGAACTTCGCAAGCGCAACGGTGGTGTTGAGAAGTTCCTCCGTCATGCCGTGAAGGGTATGCTGCCAAAGGGTCCCCTCGGACGCAGCCTGCTGAACAACCTCTACATCTACGAGGGTACAGAACATCCGCATGAGGCTCAGAAGCCGAAGGCAATTGATATTAACCAGTATAAATAATAAGGAAAGATGGAAGTAATTAACGCAATAGGTCGTCGTAAGAGTTCAATTGCCCGCGTATATGTCTCTGAGGGCACTGGCAAGATCACGATCAACAAGAAGGATTTAGAAGTTTATTTCCCGTCAGCCATTCTCCAGTATGTGGTGAAGCAGCCGCTGAACCTGCTGGACGTTGCTGAGAAGTATGACATCAAGGCCAACCTCGACGGTGGTGGTTTCACAGGCCAGAGCCAGGCTCTCCGCCTCGCCATCGCACGTGCTTTGGTGAAGATTAACGAAGAGGACAAGAAGAAGTTGAAGGACGAAGGTTTCCTGACACGCGACAGTCGTGAGGTAGAGCGTAAGAAGCCAGGTCAGCCCAAGGCTCGTCGTCGCTTCCAGTTCAGTAAGCGTTAATCTATACTGGACTACGTTTAGTATCTAAACCGAAGGGATTCCCCTAGGAAAGCCTAGGATCTCCTAGAAACCCTAGGACTGCCTAGGAATGCGACTACCCTCCGGCTGATTCTAACACAAGTAAGAATTAAAAAGAAAGTAAACAATTTAAAAGCAAGAAATTCAAAATGGCAAGAACAAATTTTGACCAGTTGCTCCAGGCCGGCTGTCATTTCGGTCACCTGAAGCGTAAGTGGAACCCCGCAATGGCTCCCTACATCTATACCGAGCGTAACGGTATTCATATCATCGACCTGCACAAGACCGCAGCCAAGATTGACGAGGCTGCTGATGCTCTGAAGCAGATTGCCAAGAGTGGCAAGAAGATCCTGTTCGTCGCTACTAAAAAACAGACCAAGGAAGTGATCGCCGAGAAGGCCACCAGCATCAACATGCCTTATGTGATTGAGCGCTGGCCCGGTGGTATGCTCACAAACTTCCCCACGATCCGCAAGGCCGTGAAGAAAATGGCGAACATCGACAAACTGATGAATGATGGTACATTCGGTAACCTTTCAAAACGCGAGTTGTTGCAGATTACCCGTCAGCGTGCTAAGTTGGAGAAGAACCTCGGTTCTATCGCCGACCTGACTCGTCTGCCGAGCGCACTCTTCGTGGTTGACGTACTGAAGGAGCAGATTGCCGTCCGTGAGGCCAACCGTCTTGGTATCCCCGTGTTCGGAATCGTTGACACCAACTCTGACCCCAACAACATCGATTTCGTGATTCCCGCTAACGACGACGCTAAGGATTCTGTTGAGATCATCCTCAACGCTTGCTGCGCCGCTATCTCTGAGGGTATCGAGGAGCGTAAGGTGGAGAAGGCCGATGAGAAGGCTTCTGATGCTCAGGCTGAGGCTGATGAGGAAGAGGTGAAACCCAAGCGTGCTGCCCGTCGTAGCCGCAAGGATGCTGAGGCTCCCAAGGCTGAGGCTCCTGTTGCTGAAGAGGCTGCTCCCGCTGAGGAGGCTGCTGCTCCCGCCGAGGAAGAGGCTCCTGCCGCTGAGTAATCTCATAAAGTTTAAAGTTCACAATTCAAATTTTAAAGAATATTATGGCAATTTCAATTGACGATATCAAGAAACTTCGCGCTATGACCGGCGCAGGTCTGGCTGACGTAAAGAAGGCTCTGACTGAGGCTGAGGGCGATTTCGACAAGGCTAAGGAACTGCTCCGTGAGCGTGGCCTGGCTATCGCTGCCAAGCGCAGTGACCGTGAGACATCTAATGGTTGTGTACTCGTAAAGAAGGTGGACGGCTTCGCTGCCATGCTCGCCTTGAAGTGCGAGACAGACTTCGTGGCCAACGGTGCTGACTTCATCGCTCTGACCCAGAGCATCCTCGACGCTGCCATTGCCGCCAAGGCTGCTGACATCGAGGCTGTGAAGGCTCTCGACATCAATGGTCAGACCGCTCAGGAGGCTGTGACACAGCGCAGTGGTATCACCGGTGAGAAGATGGAACTCGATGGTTACCTGACGCTCGAGGGTGACAATGTGGAGGTTTACGACCACATGGGTAAGCACACCCTCTGCACCATGGTACAGACCAACAAGCCCGCTGCTGAGCAGGGGCACCTCGTAGCCATGCAGGTTGCTGCTATGAAGCCCGTGGCTCTCGACGCCCAGAGCGTTGACCAGAAGATTCTCGACGAGGAGTACAAGACCTCTTTCGAGAAGACCAAGTTGGAGCAGGTTGAGAAGTTCGTGGAGATGAAGATTAAGAAGGCAGGCATCAACCCCAACCTCGTTGACTCTGAGGATCACATCGAGTCTAACACCGCTAAGGGTTGGCTCACCAAGGAGCAGGCTGACGAGGCCCGTAAGATCATTGCTGAGGCAAAGGTCGAGGGTGAGGCTCAGTTGAAGATGCCTATGATTGAGAACATCGCCAAGGGTCGTGTGCAGAAGTTCCTGAAGGAGAGCTGCCTGGTTGATCAGGAGTTCCAGTTCGGTGATGGCGACAAGGCTACTGTTGCCCAGTGGCTCGCCAAGCAGGACAAGGATCTGAAGATCGTTGCATTCAAGCGTTTCACACTCGTAGCCGACTAATATTAGTCCCTATCATAAAAAGAATCGGCATTGCTTGCGCAGTGCCGATTTTTTTCGTACCTTTGCCAAAAATATTCCAGCAGTATGAAGATCTTTGCCATCGGCATGAACTATGCCGCACATAATCAGGAGTTGCACGGGACGCTGAAACGGCCCGACGAGCCAGTGATATTCACGAAGGCCGACTCGGCGATACTCAATCAGGGGAAGCCATTTTTTATCCCGGATTATCTGGGACGCATCGACTATGAGACGGAAGTTGTGGTACGCATCTGTCGTCTGGGGAAGAACATCCCGGAGCGCTTTGCCCATCGCTATTACGATGCCGTGACGCTCGGCATCGACTTCACGGCTCGTGATTTGCAGAAGAAAGCCTCCGAGGCCGGACAGCCTTGGACTATTTGTAAGGGCTTCGACGGGTCTGCTGCCATCGGCGAGTGGGTGCCGAAGGAGAAGTTTCTGGATATCCAGCGTCTTCACTTCCATTTGGATATCAACGGCAAGACCGTCCAGGAGGGCTGCACCAGCGATATGCTGTATATGGTGGATGAGATTATCGCCTACATCTCGCAGTTTTTTACGCTGAAGACGGGTGACCTGCTCTATACTGGCACTCCCGCAGGTGTGGGGCCCGTGCATATCGACGATCATCTGGAGGGGTGGCTGGAGGAACGGAAAGTCTTGGCATTCAATTGTAAGTAGACTTTCACAATAAATCGGCATAATATCCGTTATGATAGAGAAGTGAAAGCAATTAGGAGGCTGATAGCAGGCTTGACTCTTCTGCTGCTCTGCTTGCAGGGCAAGGCACAAGAGTTTATCAACTTGACCGCTCAGGAGGTCAGGATTGACTCTGTTCTGCCGGCCTACACATACCAGAAACCGTTAGGTTCCCACTATGCTGACTCCACCTATACCGTCAGCATCGAATACCCCGAGTTCACGGATATGACGAAGGCCGACATCCTGCGCTATCAGCGTTTGGGTGGCGACGAGCCTGGAGCCTTGCCCGAGGTGACGCAGCATGTCTGTGTGGCGCGGAAGCAGGGCGTGCTCGATATCTCGTTTTGTCCGATTGTAAAGCGCGACGGGAAGTATCAGAAATTAGTCAGTTTTAAGTTGAATGTAAAGGGGAAGGCGAAGTCGGGGGCATACAAAGCCAGGACCAGAGTCGGCGAGTCGCCATCTTCTCGCTACGCCGCGCACTCCATATTACAAAATGGCACCTGGGCTAAGATCCGCATCCCCGCTAGCGGCATTTATCAGATATCCAGCAGCCTGTTGCGTTCCTGCGGCTTCTCTGATATCTCGAAGGTGAAGATATACGGCTACGGCGGTGCCTTGCAGCCGGAAAAACTGACAGGCGACTACCTGACAGCCACCGATGATTTGAAAGAAGTGCCTACCTGCGAGGTGAATGGGCGCAAACTCTTCTATGGCGTGGGCCCCGTCACATGGGAGTCTGCCTCCGCCACGACCCGCATCCGCAACAACTATTCCGACTACGGCTACTATTTCCTGACTGATGCCGGCGACGAGGCGCCGCTGACCATCGACGAAGAGCAATTCAAGGCCACCTATTATCCGATGGCCGATGACTACCATTCTCTCTACGAGGTGGATGACTACGCCTGGTTCCACGGCGGCAGGAAACTCTTCGACAAGACGCTTTACGCCATCGGCAGTCCGCAGACCTATACCCTGACGTCGAGCGACACCAGTGGCATCCTGTCAGTAGCGCTGAGTTACGACGGCTACTTCGAGGCATCGGTCCGTGTCAACGATCAGGAGGTGGGACAGATTGTGGTGAGCAAGGATGCCATCGCGAAGGCGAAGAGTACTGATCCTATCGACTACGTGGACAGTTATGCGAAAGCCGCCGACCATACTTGGACGTTTTCTCTGGACAGCCTCCAGGCCGGCACTAACACGATCAAGATCACCCAGACATCAGGTGCCAACGTCCGTCTGGACTACCTGATCCTGACCTGCCGTCAGCCCAAGGCGCTGCCCGACCTTGCCTCTGCCAGTCTCCCGACACCCGAATATGTCTATCATATCACGAATCAGGACCACCACGCCGATGCGCCGGTGGATATGGTCATCATCATCCCCACCACGCAGAAGTGGCTTGCGGAGGCGGAGCGCATCAAGGCCCTCCACGAATCGAAGGACGGCCTGCGTGTGGGCATCGTGCCTGCCGACGAACTCTACAACGAGTTTTCGAGCGGTACCCCCGATGCCACTGCCTATCGCCGCTACCTGAAGATGCTCTACGACAGGGCAGAGACCGAGGCCGACATGCCCCGCTACCTGCTGCTCTTCGGCGACGGGGCTTGGGACAACCGTATGCTCATCTCCGACTGGCGGAACTGCAATCCCGACGACTTCCTGCTCTGCTACGAGAGTGATAATTCATTCAGCGAGGTGAAATGCTACGTGAGCGATGACTACTACTGTCTGCTCGACGACGAAGAGGAAATCCAGCAGCGAACCAGCAGGGAGACCCTTAACTATCTTGGCAAGCCAGACGTGGCCGTCGGGCGATTCCCCGTCAGGTCAGCCGAGGAAGCGAAGATCATAGTGGACAAGACCATCGGCTATGCCAACAACGAGAACGCCGGCAGTTGGCAGAACACCCTTATGTTTATGGGTGACGACGGCAACAACAATGCCCACATGATTACAGCCGACAAGGTGGCCAACGCCTTGCAGGCCGCCCATCCCGCCCTCAATATCAAGAAAGTGTTCTGGGATGCCTATGCCCGCCAGTCGTCGTCGACGGGTAACACTTACCCCGATGCGGCTGCGCTGATCAAGAGCCAGATGGCCGAGGGAGCGCTGATGATGAACTACTCTGGCCACGGCATCTCCTACGGTATCTCCCACGAGTTCGTGCTGCGCCTGGCTGACTTCGAGGAGCCCACCTCGCTGCGCCTGCCGCTCTGGCTGACGGCTTCCTGCGACATCATGGCCTTCGACGGGCAGGAAGAGAACATCGGCGAGGCTGCCGTGCTTAACAAGAAGGGCGGTGCCATCGCCTTCTTCGGCACCACTCGCACCGTGTATGCCAACTACAACGAACTGATTAACCTCGGCTTCTCGCAGTACGTGCTCGGCTCCACCAATGGGGTGCGTAACACCATCGGCGAGGCTGCCCGCATGATCAAGTGCGACCTGGTGGACTCGCGCCGCGACGTCACGCCCAACAAATTGCAGTACACCCTTCTGGGCGACCCGGCCCTCGTGCTCGCCGCCCCGACACAGAAGGTAGTGATCGACCAGATCAACGGCCTGCCCATCGACGGGGCGCAGCCTGTACGCCTGGCTGCGGGCTCCATCGCGAAGGTCACAGGCCATATCGCCAGCGGCGAGGCCCTCGACGCCACCTTCAACGGCACGATCACTGCCATCGTCAGGGATGCGGAGGAGACGATCGTCTGTCGCCTCAACGACCCCTCGGATGCCGACGAGGCTTTTGTATTCAATGACCGCACGAAGACGCTCTACAGCGGCTCCGACAGCATCCGCAGCGGCGCCTTCACCTTCACCTTCGCCGTGCCGAAGGATATCAGTTACACCGACGGCACGGGCCTGATGACCCTCTACGCGGTGAACCACGAGAAGACCCGCACGGCCCACGGCGTGAGCAGCAACTTCATCCTCAACGGCAGCAGCACCGCCCTCAACGACTCCATCGGCCCCAGCATCTACTGCTACCTGAACAGCAAGTCGTTCCGCAGCGGCGGCAAGGTGCACACCTCGCCCTACTTCGTGGCGGAACTCTACGACGACAACGGCATCAACGCCTCAGGCAGCAGCATCGGCCACGACCTGGAACTGATCATCGACGGCGACATGGCGAAGACGTACAACCTGAACAGTTGCTTCGCCTACGAGTTTGGCGACTACCGCAGCGGCACACTCGGATTCAGCATCCCCGCGCTCGACTACGGTCACCACCACCTGCTGTTCCGTGCCTGGGACGTGCTGAATAACTCATCGACGGCAGAACTCGACTTCCTGGTGGCGCGTGACATCGCCCCCGAGTGCATTGGCGTGAGGTGCCTGCGCGACCCCGCCACCGGCGGCGCCACATTTGTCATCACACACGACCGCGCCGGCAGCGAACTCCACGTGCAACTCGACATCTACGACATGGCCGGCCGACAACTCTGGCGATACACCGAGACGGGCGTGCCTGCCGACAATACCTATACCTTCGACTGGAACCTCTCGATGGACGGCGGGCGCCGCCTGCAGACGGGCGTCTACCTCTTTAAGATTTCCATCAGCAGCGATGGCAGCGGGCAGTCGTCGATGACCAAGAAACTCTTGATTACAAATACAAACTAAACCCCGATATGAATATGAAGAAAGCAACGAAGATAACCCTGTTGAGAGTGATGGCAATACTTTTCACTTTTCACTTTTCACTTCTCACTTCATCGGCTCAGGACGATGACAAGATGACGATGTTCAACCCCGTGGAGCACGCCGTCATCTCGCAGACCATCGCCCCCGACGCGCGCGCCGCCGGTATGGGCGACGTGGGCGCTGCCACCGAGCCCGACGTAAACTCGCAGTACTGGAACCCCGCCAAGTACCCCTTCTGCATCTCCCGCGCTGGCGTGGCACTGAACTACACCCCCTGGCTCAGGCAGTTGGTCAACGACATCGACCTGGCCTACGTCGCCGGCTACTACCGTATCGGCGACTACTCCGCCATCTCCGGCTCACTGCGCTACTTCTCGCTCGGCGAGGTGTTTACCGACTACGGCCAGAGTGACATGACGGTGAAGCCCTACGAAATGTCTCTCGACGTGGCCTACTCGCTCATGCTCTCCGAGCATTTCTCCATGGCGGCAGCCCTGCGATGGATCTACAGCGACCTGCGCTACGACTACTCGGAGGACTCGAAGCCCGCCTCGGCCTTTGCTGCCGACGTGGCGATGTACTACAACAGATATGTCAACCTGGGCAGCCGCGAGTGCCAGTTCGCCCTCGGTCTCAACCTCTCGAACATCGGCTCGAAGATCTCCTTCTACGGCGACGAGGAGAGCCAGTTCATACCCGCCAACATGCGACTCGGAGCATCGCTGCTCATCCCCGTCGACGAGTGGAACCGCTTCACCATCACCGCCGATGCCAACAAACTGCTGGTGCCCACCGTGCCGGCACAGGAGGAAGGCGAGTCGAACACTGACTATCAGGACCGCGTGCGCCGCGAGTACAGCGACATGAGTGCCATCAGTGGTATGTTCAAGAGTTTCAGCGACGCCCCCGGTGGCTTCAAGGAGGAACTCGACGAGGTGCAGTGGAGCGTCGGCGCAGAGTATGTCTACCACGACCAGTTCTCGCTGCGCGCCGGCTACCACCATCAGGCCGAATCGAAGGGCAACCTGAAGTACTTCACCGTGGGCGGCGGCTTCCGCATGAACGTGTTCTCGCTCGACGTGGGCTACGTCATCTCCACCGCACGCACCAACCCCCTCGACCAGACGCTCCGTTTCACCCTCGCCTTCGATATGGACGGCATCAAAGACTTGTTTAGAAGATGAAGATACGCGTAGGAATGGGCTTCGACGTCCATCAGTTAGTAGAGGGCCGCGACCTGTGGATGGGCGGCATCAAGTTGGAGCACACCAAGGGGCTCCTGGGCCATAGCGACGCCGACGTGCTGCTGCACGCCGTCTGCGACGCACTACTTGGCGCAGCCAACATGCGCGACATCGGCTACCACTTCCCCGACACCGCCGAAGAGACCGACGGCATGGACAGCAAGGTGATCCTCAGGAAAACCATCGACCTCATCGCCACCAAGGGCTACCGCCTGGTGAATATCGACGCCACCATCTGCGCCGAACGTCCCAAGATGAATCCCCATATCCCTGATATGAAGGCGTGCATGGCACAGATTATTGGCTGTGATGTCGATGATATCTCCATCAAGGCCACGACAACGGAGAAACTCGGCTTCACAGGTCGTGAAGAGGGTATCTCCGCCTACGCCGTCGTCCTGATATCTTCCGATAGTTAGAATGATTGACAGATGGAAAGAGAAATAAGACCCCCCAAAATAAACGAGATATGAAAAAGTACCTAATAACAATCATGACAATGTTCTTGCCGTTGGTGGCAAGTGCTGACGTGGAAATCAACGAGACAAATTTCCCTGACGAGGTTTTCCGCAACTATCTGTTAAGCAAGGATTTTGGCAGCGATATGGTAATTACCGATGAGGAGTTGCAGACAATCACCTCTATATCTGTTTCCTCCAATAGGGACGTCAAGGATATGAAGGGCATAGAGTTTTTTATAGCCCTGAAAACGCTTGATTGCAGATATAACAAAGACTTGCAGTCGCTCGACCTGTCAAATAATACAGCACTAACGCAACTGTATTGTGAGCGTTGCGGCCTTACCAGCCTTGACTTGTCGAAGAATACGGCTCTCACCACGGTCACTTGCTTTGACAATCAGTTGACATCCCTTAATGTAACGGGGTGTACGGCATTGAAAAAGTTCCATTGCTATAATAACCAGATTGTATCCCTCAATTTCTCTGGCTGTGCAGTCCTTACGGATTTGAGGTGTAACAATAATCGGCTGACTTCTCTTGTACTCTCATCCTGTAACAAATTGGAATTACTGTATTGCGAAGACAATCAACTCTCGTCGCTTGATTTGTCGGAGAGCACAGCACTTCAGAGCCTGAAATGTGGCAATAACCAACTGAGTTCTCTTGATGTCTCTCATTGCGAGGAACTAATATTACTGTCTTGTGGCAAAAACCAGTTAGCATCTCTTTCCGTAGCAAAGAATACCAAACTTCAAACGTTGTATTGTTATGATAATTCTCTTCAAGGGCTCGACCTCTTACAGAATACTGTATTAAAGACACTGTATATATACGGCAACCAGATACACGATGAGGCAATGGATAATCTCATTGAAAGTGTGAGTAGCGAAGTCAGTGGTAAACTGGTGCGTATACTCTATTCTACTAGCGATGGCAATGTCTGTACAAAAGCGCAAGTAGCGGCATGGCACGATAAAGGTTGGAGTGTGGAGTACTATTATGATGGGGAGTGGAAGTATTATATTGGATACGATCCCGACATCACAGGCATACCTGTCGATGAGGAGCATTTTCCGGATAAAGTATTTAGGGACAGGGTCAAATATTTGACTGAATCTACCGGCTATATATTGACAGACCAGTTGATACAGGAGACCACAGTTTTTTCTATCTATCAATGTGAAGCAGAAAGTCTAAAAGGCATAGAGTATTTCACCAACCTTATTAATCTGACTATTAATCAGTGTCAGTTAAAAGAACTTGACTTGTCAGCAAATACCAAATTGAAGGAATTGGATTGCAATTACAATCAACTTACAACTCTGAATGTATCAGGATGTACGGATCTTGTGAAGTTGAGTGCTGAAGGTAACCAATTGACTGCCATAGACCTGTCTAAGAACACTAAACTTGAGTCAGTCTATCTTTCTAAGAACCAGTTCTCTGAACTTGACCTCAATCAGAACGTGAAACTGAAGTTACTCTATTGTAATTCGAATCAACTGACTTCATTAGGTTTACGTTTTTGTGAAGAATTGAGCGAACTCAGTTGTCAAGACAACCAGATTATCAGTCTTAATGTCTCCGACAATACCCAACTGACTGTCCTTAACTGTATAAACAACCAGTTGACCCAATTGAATGTAAGAGTCAATACCGCCCTGAAGAAGTTGGCATGTAACGATAATCTGCTGACAGAACTGGATGTGACGGAAAATCCGGCATTAATTACTTTGGAGTGTGGTAATAATCAGTTGGCATCCTTGGATGTGTCGCAGAATACGGGACTGGCCCTTTTGACTTGCTACAGCAATCAACTGACTTCCCTTGATGTGTCAAAGTGCAAGGATCTTTATTACCTCAGTTGTTACAGCAATAAGATTGTAGGCAAGGAGATGGACAACCTGATTGCAGGACTTCCCAAAGACCCGATACCGCCATTCGGTAGTGAGGCAGGTGTGTTTAGGGTTCTTTATCTCCCTGACGACGGCAATGTCTGCACTCCAGGGCAGGTATCTGCAACATTAGAGCGCGGATGGACACCCTATTTCACCGATCATAAAGATATAGATGACAGAGACGTGTGGTTGAAGTATACCCCCTCGTTCCCGACGGTCAGTGGCGGAGCAGGAACAAAGGGTAGTCCATATCTTATAAAGACCGCAGACGATCTTGACATGTTTGCGGCAGATGTGAAAAGTGGCTTGAGGTATATAAATACCTATTTTAGTCTTGACAACGATATCGACTATACCGGCAACACTTTCTCTTCTATTGGCAACGAGTACGATCGTGTGTTCTGTGGCGTCTTTGACGGTCAGGGACATGTCATCAGCAACATGAAATGCAGTTCCAGTCTGTTTGCTTCTACAGACGGAGCAGAGATCATGAATGTCACCCTTGGTGAGGGCTGTGAATTCAGGAAAGGCGGTATTGTTACGATATGTGCAGGCGGCAGTATTACCGGGTGTGTCAGTTATGCACTGATAAACTCCAATACATCAGATGGTACGGGCGGCATAGTTAGCAAGATAGGCAATTATTATGACGAGAGAGTTACCACCATCACCTCCTGCAAAAACTATGGTAAGGTGAGCGGTTCATATTATACTGGAGGTATTGTAGGCTTAATCGTTGGTTTCGCTGTCTTGAGCGAATGCGTCAACGAAGGAGTTGTCACGGGAACCTCTATTGGCACGGGTGGCATTGCAGGATCAGCAAGCGATAATACCACTATTACTATGTGTTTCAATCGCGGAACCGTTGAAGGTGGTACAGCCGAGTATATGGGCAGCCATCGCAATCAGACCGGTGGCATTGCAGGCATCAGTTATGGTACGGTCAGTTATTGCGACAATGAGGATATGGTAAGAGGCTATTACGAGATAGGCGGTATTGTAGGCCAGAATGAGGGTGTCGTAAACCATTGCAACAATAAGGCTGACGTAGAAGCCAATGGTGGTATTGTCGGTGCAAACTATGGCACGATAAGTAACTGTCGTAATACTGGCAATGTCATCATTGAGAACAATGTCACAGGTGCCATTATTGGATATGGTAATAATGAGAATCTTAATGACAATTATTATACAGAGAATGTTATCACCAGCGGATACGACTCAAAGAGGTATAGTGGAGCCGTCAGTCGTGGTGCTTATGACGGATCCAGTTATCCTTATGACATTGAGGAGAATAACGGAGCCATACTTGAGAGTGTTACTCTTGATGCTCAGCAGCAGGGCGACGGCTACTGGACAACCTTCTTCAAGAACAGAGGGAACTATCAGGCCGACGAGAATACCAAGGTCTATACAGCAAGGATGGTCTCAGAGAAAGTTGACGGCACCGTCAGGCATACGTTATTGCTGAAGGAAGTGCCAGACAGGATCATTCTCGGCAAATATGGCGAATACCACGGCGTCCTGCTCAAGTCATCCAAAGATAAGATTACGCTTACCTATACCCCAGAGGCAGGGAGTGAAGACGCTTATAAAGACAACGTCTTGAGTGGTGCCGACTATTCTCGCTACAAGAACACGTATGAGACCTGTTTATTGCTGACAATAGGAGAAGAATTCGGATTCAGCCTGTTCGATGGCGAAGAACTGCCGGCAAACACGGCCTTTGTGGAGGATTCCTCATCATTCGTTTATATCAGAGAACCGATGATGGGTGATGTCACAGGTGACGGCATGGCCGATGCTGCTGATATAGTAATGATTCTTGCGGACTTCATCATCGGTAATAAGCCATTATCCGACAATCCCGCTGCTGACGTCAACGGCGATGGAGTGGTAAATGTCTCCGATATCGTCATGCTGATATCATTGACGCGGTGACGTTATAGTAAATCATTTACCAATCGTCATCATCCGCGCCAGTGATGCCGTTCTTGAGGGCTTCATCCACCTTGTCGATAATGGCGTTCGAGTAGGCGTGCGTCATCACGAGTGCCTTCGAGCAGGTGCGCTTCTGGGCGTCCTTCTCCACGAAAGGATAGTGCTTGGCAATCTCCCACTGCTCGTCGTAGAGGCGATGGTCGGTCTTGTCGTCTTTCAGTCGCTTGCCGTCGCTGTAGATGGTCTGGTTCCTCCGTTTCTGGTCGTCCTTGTCGCTGCCGAGTGCGCCCAGCCATCCGCCGTCCTCCACTTTCAGCACGTCATAGTTCTGCACGGTGTAGGTGATGCGCACCTTGCCGTCCTTGATGTCGAGTTTGATGACAGGCGTGATGCTCACCACGTAGCGGTAGAGCGTGCCGGTATGGTCGGCGATGGCATCGATGGTCGATGAGACGATGATACAGCCAGCCTCCTTGTCGTTGAGCGTGATGGCCTGCTTGTCCTTGAAGGTTGCTGTCACCCAGTAGTTCAGAGCGACGTAGAGTTGCGCCTTCGTCTTGCCCGGCGCCTCGATGACTTGTTGGTAGGTCAGTGCTTCGTTCTTGTCGAGTGTCAGACCTTTGGCCAAGTTGGCGGCTGCGTCGAGCCACTTGTCGCCGTACTTCTGCTTGGCATATTTCTCCAGGTCGGCGGCTTTCATCACCTGCGCCTGAACGCTTGTCGTGCCGCAGAAAATGAGGATGGCGGCGAACATCCATATCAGAATCCTTTTCATATCGTCGGTTGTTAGTAGATCCATTTCGGCTGCAAAAATACGATTTCTTTGCGAAACGACCAAATAATCTTGCAAAAAACTTGCGGTGCCTACAGCGCCTCGATGTAGTCGTAGAGCCGTTTGTAGAACCTGTGGCGGGTGAGGGTGGAGGCGTCGCCGAGTATGATCACCTTCATGCGGGCACGGGTGATGGCCACGTTCATCCGGCGCAGGTCGCGCAGGAAGCCGATCTGCCCCTCGTCGTTCGACCGCACCAGCGAGATGAGTATGATGTCGCGCTCCTGGCCCTGGAATCCATCGACGGTATTGACGCTGATGAGGCTGCGGTAGGGCTTGAAGAAGTCGGTGCGCTTGATGCGGTGGCGCAGGTACTGCACCTGTGCGCGGTAGGGCGAGATGACGCCCACGTCGAGCCGCTCCTCGAGGATGCGCTCGCGACCTATCTTCTGGAAGTAGTGCTCCAGAGCCAGGAGCGTCAGTTCGGCCTCGGCCTTGTTGATGCGCCCGTACGACTCGCCCACGAACTCCTCCCGAAAGAGTGGCTGTCTTGGGCTCTCCTGGCTATCCGGCTTTTCCGGCTCGTCTGACTCATCAAACTCAGAGGTGTCAATCCACGTCATGGGGATGTCGAGGTCGAGGATGCTGCGGTACTTCACCTCGGGCGCCGACTCCACCTGATTGCCGTAGAACCACTCGCTGGAGAAGCGCATGATCTCCTCGTTCATGCGGTACTGCATCTTCAGCAGCGTCACCGCCTCGGGCTTGTTCTCCGCGATGCGCTCCATGAGCGTCTTGCCCAGCCCCGCCTTCATAGCGGCGAAACTCTTGATGGTGGGCGGCAACTGGCAGTGGTCGCCGGCAAAGACGACGCGCGACACGCGGCGGATGGGTATCCAGCATGCCGCCTCGAGGGCCTGCGCCGCCTCGTCGATGAAGAGCGTGCCGAACTTCTGGCCGTCGAGCAGGCGGTTGCTGCTGCCCACGAGTGTGCTGGCGATGACACGTGCCTCGCCGAAGAGTTGGGCGTTAATGCGCAGTTCGAGTTCCGTGGCGCGCTCCTTCAGGCGGTCCATCTTCTGGTGGTAGTTCTCCTCGCCGCGCTTCCGGCGGCTTCGCAGGTCGCGGATGGCCTTGCGGATAGACCATAGTTCGGCGTAGTCGGGGTGCCCCTCGAAGCGCCGCTCGTAGGTGAAGGAGAGCATCTTGTCGTTCACCCGCGTCGGGTTGCCGATGCGGAGCACGTTGACACCGCGGTCCACGAGTTTCTCCGAGATCCAGTCCACCGCCATGTTGCTCTGGGCGCACACCAGCACCTGGCTCTCACGGCGCAGCGTCTCGTAGATGGCTTCCACGAGGGTGGTGGTCTTGCCCGTGCCTGGGGGACCGTGGACGATGGCTACGTCCTTCGCCCGCAGCACCTTGTTGACGGCATCCTCCTGCGTCGGATTCAGATAGGGGAAATGCATCGGGGCAAAGGTGAAGGTCTCCGCCCTCATGCCTCCCCCGTGGTCCTCGCCCTTCGACGGGGAGTAGAAGAGGTCTCTGAGATACGCCAGCCGTCCTTTCGCCCGCATCACCCTGTCGAGGGCCTCGAACATCATCTTGTAACTCGTCTCGTCGAAGTAGAGTTGCACGCCGACGTTCTCCGCGCCCTGCACGTCGATGAGTTGCCCGTTATCCGGCACCGCCACTACCATCCTGTCGCCATCGACGAAACTGACCGTCCCAGTAAAGGGGAAATAGGATATCCTAGGCTTTCCTAGGTTTTCCCTAGGATTGCCTAGGTCTTTCTTGGGATCGCCTAGGCTCCTAAAAAAAGCCACCGGCCGCCCGAACTCGAAGTTATGCTCTATCTCATCATCGTCGCCCTGGCGGTGCACCTCCACTACAAGTTGGTTCAGCGAGTTGTAGTAACTCTTCCCCATCCTCACCGGCCACCAGGCATCGCCGCGCTTCACCTGCCGCAGCACACCCATCTGCTCGGTCTGCTGGCGGTAAGCCTCCTTCTCGGCAGCATACTCCATCTGGAGCAGAAGCCGTTGTTGTTGTAGTGCCAGTATCGGCGAAACTTGTTGATTTCCCATAATTTCTCGGCAAAGGTATAAAATAATTCACAATTCATAATGCATAATGCGTAATAATTTGTAATTTTGCAGCCGAAATGAAACAAATTCTGCTGATAAACGATGTAGTGGGCTACGGCAAGGTGGGCATGGGAGCCATGCTGCCAATCCTGTCGTACTTGGGGATTCCTACGTATAGCCTGCCCACAGCCCTCGTGTCGAACACCCTCGACTACGGGAAGTTTAATATCCAGGACACCACCGACTATATCCGCGGCACCTTGCCCGTCTGGAAGGAACTGGGCTTCGGCTTCGACGCCATCTGCACGGGTCTGATGTTCAGCGAGGAACAGGCCAAACTCGTCGCCGGCTATTGTCGCGAACAGGGTGCACTGGGTACGACAGTCTTTGTAGACCCCATCCTCGGCGACGGCGGGCGGCTCTATAATGGCATGACGGAACGTCAGGTGGAACTGATGCGTGAGATGGTCAGCGTGGCCGACCTCACCTTCCCCAACTATACCGAGGCCTGTTATCTCACCAATTCCCCCATCAAGATGGAAGGCATCTCGTGGATGGAGGCAGAGCAGTTGATAGACAGGATGCGCGACATCGGCTGTAAGTCGGTGCTGATTACCAGTTGTAAGATTGAGGGGCAGAATGCCGTGGTGGGCTACAATAATCACGATGATACCTTTTTCCACTTGGAGTATCATGAGATTCCCGGGCTGTTCCATGGCACGGGCGATATCTTCTCTGCCGTCCTCATCGGCCATCTTCTGAATGGTGAGAACCTGCGCAAGTCCACACGTACCGCGATGGACACCGTGTTCCGCATGATTGACCGCTACCGCGACACACCCGACAGAAACAAGGGCATCCCCGTGGAGAAATGCCTCGACATCCTCAACAGCAACGACGAGATTTAATATTGATAATATGGTGTCGCCAGTACATCCACTGTCTACCGACATCGCCCCGCCGAAGCGGTTCACCTATCCTTTCTGCTATGAGCCCCATCCGCTGTGCATCCTCGCCGCCGAGGAGGTGAAGCGCGAGATAGCGCGCATCCAGCCGAAGGAGGGAAAGATGTTCGGGGTGCTGGTCGTGACACCGGGGGACGGCTCTTTTTTGACATCTGAAACACTGGGGGACGGTGTCACCTTTCTGGCAGCATACTCCGGACTGTTGGAAGGCCGCAACGACTGGGACTACTTCGTGCCGCCTGTCTTCGATGCCCAGCAGCCTGACGGCTACTTCAAGACCAAGGAGCGCGAGATTATGCAGTCGGAAGTGCATAAGCAGATGTCGCAGGAACTACAGTTCTGGCTCTTCCGCCAATACCAGATGCTGAATGCACGCGGCGAAGTGAAGGATCTCGTTGAGATCTGGCAGGACTACCACCGCTCGCCCCGTATCCGTAATAAGTATCCGTTGCCTCCTGGCGGCACAGGCGACTGCTGTGCGCCGAAACTCCTGCAATATGCCTATCAGCACGGCTTGAAGCCCGTCTGTATGGCGGAGTTCTGGTGGGGTCCCTCACCGAAGAGCGAGATCCGTCAGCACGGCCAGTTCTATCCAGCCTGTCGGGGCAAGTGCAAGCCTGTCCTCACGTGGATGTTGCAGGGACTCGATGTAGACCCTGATCCCGAGGAGGTTGGTTCCCCCCATCTTCAGCCGGAAATAGTCTATGAGGACGAGGTGCTCGCAGTGGTCAATAAGCCAGCGGGCATGTTGAGTGTCCCTGGGCGGACGGAGAACTATTCCGTGGCGAAGTGGACCCAACAACGTTGGGAAGGTGCCATGATGGTACATCGTCTCGACATGTGTACATCAGGACTCCTCCTCGTGGCAAAGACCACCGATGCCTATCACCATCTGCAACGGCAGTTCGAGGCGCACACCATCAAGAAGAAATACCTTGCCCTTGTGGAGGGCATTCCTCAGAAGGAACACGGCATCATCGACCTGCCGCTGCTCTGCGATCCCACCAACCGCCCCCGTCAGGTGGTGGACTATGAGCACGGCAAGCGCGCCATCACCGAGTATCGGGTGATTTCGACACAGAGGGACGGTTCTTTTGTGTCGCTCTTGGCGCTCTGGCCGCATACCGGACGGACGCACCAGTTGCGGATGCACTGTGCCCATCCCGACGGGCTCGGCTGTCCTATTCTGGGCGATGAACTGTATGGCCACAAGTCAGACCGCCTCTATCTGCAGGCGCAGGCCATTACCTTCATCCATCCCGTCACGGGCAAGCGGATGCACTTTGAACTCAAGAATGAGTTTTAGTTAGCGCAGGCGAGGTCAGTTAGCGTTAAAAAGTATTTCTATGTCGCAAGTCTGTATCCTTTTTGTTTGCATAATTGGATTAAAAAGGCTATCTTTGCACCAAAAAGTGTACGGATGCAGCGTTTATCGTTCATAATTGTTTCCTTTTTCTGGGCATTAGTCAGCATGGCGCAAAGTGCTACGCTGACGGAACGGTATAATGTGTCGTATATTGATTTGCACAGTGGACTTCCCCACAACAATGTCAGTGCCATCTTCGTCGACTCCAATGGTTTTCTGTGGGTAGGTACCTACGGAGGAGGATTGGTGCGCTATGACGGATATAGGATGATGTCACCCACTATGTGGCTGAACAGTAATTCATGCAAGAGTATAGCAGAAGACCGTTTCAAGCGTCTCTGGGTGGCCTTCGATGAAGGCACTAATATCATCGACCTGAAGACCATGATGGGTATATCTCCAGAATCCCTGTCGGAGGAAATGAGAACACTCTTGTCGGAGTCGAGTACCAAGATCTATTGTGATGCCCTGGGGCATATCTGGCTGGTAACATTCTCGTCGGTGAACCTACTGAGTTTCGACGAGCAGGGACATATCAGTAAGGTGTGCACCTATCGTTACCATGGGAATACGCCCGACGTGAGTATCCGTGACGTGGAAGGTAATGGCAAACCATGGATAGGCATTGATGGCGGATTATTCCGATTGGTGGAGAAAAACGGCCAATTGGTGCGTGAAGAAATCTCACCCCTGTTCCGGTCACTGAACGGCCTCTATATCACGGATATGCTGAAACGCGGGAGCGTCTTCTGGATTTCGACGAATCACGGATTGTTCCGCTATGACCCCTATCATCATCGGTTGGACAGTTATCTATATAATCCCCATGTCGAAGGATCTATCTCTCATGAGTTCCTCTCCAGTCTTGCCCTGATGCCCGACAATACCCTGCTGGTAGGCTCGCTTTCAGGACTGAATATCTACGACGATCAGTCCGACAAGTTCTCTGTGTGGAACACAACCAGCCCTCACCCATTGAAGAGTGACTTTATACATTGTCTCTTGGTTGAGAAGGGACTGATATGGATAGGAACGGAGTCGGGGGGTGTTGCCATGGTGGTACCAAGGCAGTTGCTATTGCAAAACTATGTCCACACAGCCTCGTCGAACTCTATCTCACCTAATCCAATCAACGCTATGTACGTGGAACCCGACGGTACGTTGTGGGTTGGCACGGTGGAGGGTGGCCTGAACAGGAAGGAGAAGGGACAACAGACCTTCGAGCACTTCACGAAGGAGAACTCTGCCCTGTCGCATAATAGTGTGTCGGCATTGGTGGCAGATGACAAAGGGCACCTCTGGACAGGTACATGGGGTGGGGGACTGAACGTGGTGGATCTGTCTTCTCGCGTTGTCCAGCGGGTGGAGATGACAGCAGACCATGCCCGACTGACGAATTTCATCGGTGCCTTAGCCTATGATGCCATCAATGATGCACTGTGGATCGGCAGTAACGATGGTGTCTTCCTGTATGACCTCAAGACCAAACAACTGACAGAGCCCTTTGATGATTGTCAGTTGATTCGTGGATGCATAGGTTCTGTGATTGATAAGGACGGCGTGCTCTGGGTGGGCTGTATGCGGGGTGTCTGTGCCATTGACCTCAAATCGCGGAAAGGTGGCAAATTCAGAGACCGTGGTCTGATGTACCGTCTGAATGACCCAGACTCTCGCATCTACGATAAAATATCCTCTTTCTGCGAGACCAAGGATGGTACGCTGTGGCTGGGCAGCAACGGCTATGGCCTGTATCAGCGTATTGTCGGAAAAGATGGTCAGGAGCGGTTCGAAGTCCTGACACAGGCCGACGGACTGGTCAATAACGCCGTGAAAGGTATTGTGGAAGACCAGAACGGAAGATTGTGGATAACGACCCAGAACGGACTGTCGATCTATGATCCCCATCTGAAAACATTTACGAATTACACGCAGAACGACGGACTTGTCAGTTCGCAGTTTTACTGGAACTCTGCTGTCATTGCCCAGTCCGGGGAAATCTATCTGGGCAGTGAAGCAGGACTGATTGAGGTGAACAGCGGGAACCTGGAGGCTAATTATCAGGGCCATCTTGTGTTTACTCATCTGATGGTGGACAATCAGGACATACAGGCTGGCAGTGATTACCTCGATCAAGACATCTCCATAGCCAAACTGATTAGACTCAGTGAAGGCAACCGCTCTTTCTCGATTGATTTTTCTGCCCTGAACTATGGCTATGAGACGCAAGGCACCTTTAGTTACAGGATGAAGGGCTTCGATAATGAGTGGACACTCCTAAAACCCGGTCAGCGCTCTGTCAGATACAGTGTCCTGCCAGTAGGTGATTATACCTTTGAGGTCAAATATGAGTCGGGCCTGTCCTCATCCGAGGAAGAGACAATTGCCATAGACATCGTGGTGAAGCCACACTTCTGGAACAGTTGGTGGTTCCGTTTACTGCTGTCACTCCTTTTTATAGGTTTGGTTATACATATCTATAATAGGTGGGTTACAGAACTGAAACGACGAGAGGCAGAACAACTGTTGGGGCCCATCCGCAAAGTTCTCGAGGAATCGAAAGATCCCAAGCAACTCCAAAAGCGTATCAGTAACATCCTCGACAATCAGGAGCGCTATCAGAAAAGTGTGACTAAGAGTGTCGAGGCAGACAAGGAAGAGGTCATGAAAAACACTCGTCCACTGATGGAGCGCGTGATGGAGATCATGGAACAGCATTACATGGATTCAGAGTTTGGCGTGCAGGAGTTTTGTGATGCCTTAGGCATGAGCCGTAGTGTTGCCAGCAAGCATCTCAATACGGAGGCGGGTGTGCCTGTGGGGCAGTTCATCCGTAACTACCGTCTGAACATGGCCAAAGAACTCCTTTCAGCCAAGACAGGTAACCGTAACATCACAGAGGTAGCCTATGCCGTAGGTTTTAACGACCCCAAATATTTTACCCGTTGCTTTACAAAAATGTTTGGTGTCAGTCCCAGTTCATACGGGGACAATTGATTTATATCATTGATATACCTCAAGAGGTGGAAAATTCGCGCATTGACATCTAAAATCCGTTTTATCCACCATATAAAACGTTTTGTCCACCTTTTCTTTGTTACTAATAACTAATTTTGCAGCACATTTCACTAATTATTAATTAATTCAAACAAAACAATTAAGATGAGAAAACAAGTATTATTCTCTGTGATGTTCATCCTAAATGTGCTGGTAGGATTTACCATCTGCCCAGTTTTTGCGATGGCATCAGTGGCACAGCAGACCATTCAGGTTAGCGGCCAGGTTGTTGACCAAGACGGAGAAGGCCTGATTGGCGCTACCGTCAAGGTGAAGGGATCCCAGACTGGTGTAGTGACCGACTATGACGGTAACTTCCAGGTGAATGCTCCTTCGAATGCCACACTCGTGGTAAGTTATGTAGGGTTTAAGGATCGCGAGATTGCCGTAAACGGACGTGCGATTCTTGGACAGATCCAACTTGAATCCGATGCCCAGGTTCTCGACCAGGTGGTGGTTGTGGGTTATGGTACCCAGAAGAAAGCCGACCTGACGGGTTCTGTCTCTGTCGTCAATGCCGACGAGTTGAAGCGTGTGTCTCACTCAAACATTTCTTCGATGCTTGAGGGTAAGGTTGCCGGTGTATCTATCACTTCCGACGGCCAGCCGGGTGCAGACCCAATGGTACGTATCCGTGGTATCGGTACCCTGAATGGTAACCAGGCTCCTCTGTATGTGATCGACGGTGTGCCTATGGGAACGTCTATCCGCGACTTCTCTCCGAACGACATTGAGACCATCCAGGTGCTGAAGGATGCTTCTGCCGGTGCTATCTACGGTTCTCGTGCTGCTAACGGTGTGGTGATTATCACAACGAAGGGTGGTAAGAAGGACCAGCCGCTGAAGGTTGACTATAAGGGTTACTTTGGTGTTGACGTGGTTTCAAACGACAAGTACGACCTGATGAATGCTGATCAATACAGCAACTATCTCGGTATTGCAGCAGCAAATTCCAATACTCCTCTGCCTGGAGGTTACAGCCTTGGTGCAGATGGAAACTATCATTTCCGCGACAATACGAACACCGATTGGTTCAAGGAGTCTTTCAAGACAGGTATTCGCCAGAATCACAATGTGAACTTGAGTGGCGGTGGTGCTTCTAATACTTATAATATAGGTCTTGACTATTATGACCAGAAGGGAACCATCGAAGGCTCGGGTCCTGACTTCCGTCGTTATACGGCACGTGTGAACAATACCATGGATGTCAAGTTCATCAAGTTCCGCACCAGCCTTGTCTATTCACACTCTGACCAGAATGTGATGTCTATCGGCAACGATGATCCTTACATCCAGGGTCTGTATGGTAACTTAGGTAATGTGCTCCGCGGTGTGCTGGCTATGCAGCCTACTATCAAGGCTTACGACCAGTCAACTTGGGTGCTCGACGATGTGGTAGGCTCTGCCAGCGGTTGGAAATACGATGCCTATGGCTATGGCGTGTATTACGACAATGTTCATGGTGACATCTCGGCCATGAACCCATTGCTTGTCAATAATATGCTGAGCCGAAAGACGATTGTAGACCGTTTCGTTGGTACTGGTTCTGCTGATGTTGACCTGCTGAAGATGGTAGGTATCGATAGCAAGAATCACAATCTGACATATAAAATCAACCTTTCCTATAGCACGACAAGTGCTAACGACAGAACTTGGATTCCCGCCTGGATTCAGAGTAACCGTGTATATCTGGCCAAGGAGAATGAGCGTCTGACAAAGGGACATCGTAAGTATACCGATGCTCTGATTGAAAATACACTTACTTGGGACGGCACTATGGGACTGCACCATATCAATCTGGTGGCTGGCCAGACTTTCGAACAGGAGAATTCTTCTACATTGGACGCAACAGGTATTAACCTATCTGAACCTTATTTCATCCAGTTGCAGAATGCCAGTAGTTGGAGTGCAAATAGTTATGAGACTAAACATACATTGTCTTCTTACCTCGCACGTTTGAATTATGATTTCGACGGCAAGTATCTGATTTCTGGTATTGTCCGTCGGGATGGTAGTTCTCGTCTCTCGAAGGATAAGCGCTGGGATACTTTCACCTCGGTTTCTGTGGGTTGGCGTTTTGATAAGGAAAAGTTCTTCCCCATCGACCGTGACATCGTGAATATGTTCAAGATTCGTGCAAGTTATGGTGAATTGGGTAATGAGGCCTCTGTTGCCGATTATGCTATACAGGCAACGATGCTCCGCAATAATATGACCTATAGTTTCGGCAACCAGCCTATTACTGGTTCTGCTATATCTACTTTCGTTAATGAAGATCTGTCTTGGGAGAAGAGAAAGACCTATAACATCGGTCTTGACCTTGCCTTCTTCAACAACCGCATTGAGTTTACGGCAGAGTGGTATAAGAACAAGTCTATCGACCTTCTTTACAATGTCCCCGTTCCCTCAAGTGCTGGTGTGTCTAACACCACAGTGACCATGAATGCAGCATCTCTTGAGAACAGTGGTTTCGAGTTCTCTGCTACATATCGTAATCGCGACCACGCCCTGAAGCATGAGATCAGTGCAAACCTGAGTACCCTTAAGAATAAGGTGACTTCTCTTGGCTTCGGTGAAGAGAGATATATTGCTGGTGCCTATATCACTGAGGTTGGCCAGGAAGTAGGAAAGTTCTACGGTTGGGACTATCAGGGAATCATTCGTACCCAGGAACAACTCGACCAGTTGAATGCTGAAGCACAGGCAAAAGGCTTTACCGAGTATCAGGCAGGCGCACAGGTTGGTGACTGTTTCTATCGTGATGTCAATGGCGATGGTCAGGTCAACGGCGACGACCAGACGGTTCTTGGCAGTGGTCTGCCAGCAGTTAACTTCGGTCTGAGTGCACACCTGGAGTACAAGATATTCGACCTGAGCATCTCTACTTTCGGTGCTCTTGGCTATCACGTATCTGACTTCCTCTATAACACGCTGAACTCCAGTTATGGCTACGGCAATCACGATGTGGCCGTACTTAATGCCAACAAGTGGGATGGGTCGACTTATATCTCTGACATCCCCCGCACTTATCTGTCAAATAATGCTTCTCTGGCATGGAACGATTTGTTCAGCAGTCGCCAGATTCAGAATGCCGCATACTGGAAAATTGCCAACATTGAGTTGGGTTGCAACCTGCCCAATGAGTGGTTTGCCAACTATGTCAGTGGTGTCCGTGTCTATGTATCGGCACAGAATCTCTTAACAATCACCGGCTATCATGGTTATAATGTAGACTATGCTGGAGGCACATTCTCACCGGGCTACAATTATTGCTCATATCCCACCCCACGTAGTTTCATGGCTGGTATCAACTTCTCTTTCTAATTAAGGTAAAGAGGTTAAATGTATCAAAGTTAAAAAGAAATACAAGATGAAAATAAATAAAATTTCTTTAGCACTTGTGTTGGGACTTGGTATGCTCACATCGTGCGACAGCCAGTTGGATGTGACAAATCCCAACCAACAGACAGCATCCATATTCGGTCAGGATGTCTCAGACTTGGAAGAAAGCGTTATTGCTTGTTATAACCATATTCGTATGGAGGGAACATTTGCCCGTGTCGGCTACATGCTTGACGTATGTCGTGGTGACGAGGTCTGGAACTCCTCACAGGTTTGGTATATGCCATACGATGATCTTAATGTGGCTTTCACTGATGAAATCGGTCAGTGGCCTTGGCGCGACTGGTATTATACCATTAAGGTTTGTAATTTTATTACATCCCAACTGAATCAGGAAAACAATAATTATTCTGAATCTCTCAGACGTATCAAAGGACAGGCTCTCTTCCTTCGCGGACTATCTTATTATATGCTCGCAGGCTATTATCAGAATCCGATGATTATTACCGATTATAGCGTTTACGAATCACTTACAGGTCTTTATCTCCCCAATAGTTCATACGATGAAGTGTGGGATCTGGTAGAAACTGATTTCAAGGAGGCTATGGATCTTCTGCCGTCGCGTGATGAGGGCGGTCAGTGGGCACAGGGACGTGCCACGAAGGGTGCTGCTGCCGGCTTCTATGCCCGCGCTCTGATGATGCGTCACAAGTATAGCGAGGCCCTCACCGTGCTGAAAGGCATTATCGGCGGTCAGTATGGTACTTATAAACTGATGGCCAATTATGGTGATAACTTCCGTGAAGGAAGCAAATACGAAAATAATGAAGAGAGCCTCTTCGAGGTGCAGTTCCTGGACTATGGCTCACAGGGTACTGATGACGAGTGGACTCCCGTAAACACCAGTCCTAACGCTACGCAGGGTTCTGCTATTGAGAGTAACTTTGGTCCTGGCGACTGCGGTGGATGGGCTGACCTTTCTGCTTCTCCCTGGCTCTATAACCTCTTTAAGGCAGAGCGCACTACCAGCGGTACGCTTGACCCACGTCTCTACTGGACTATCGGTACATACGAGCCAGAATGGGATGGCTTTGAGTTTGGCAACAGAATATACACTGTGAAGCAGACCGATGAGTGGACTAACAAGGACATTCCTGTTGTTACCAATAATAACTATGGTGGTCTGCCTGTGGCAAAGAACACCAACCTCCGTACTGGCATTTATGACAAGGTTGTCACAGGTCTGCACTGTGGTATTAACCTCCGCCTGATGCGTTATTCTGATGTGCTGCTTCGTGCTGCTGAGTGCGAGAACGAGGTGAGTGGTCCTACACAGCAGGCTATCGACTGGATCAATCAGGTACGCAACCGTGCTGGTCTGGCCAACCTGAACCTTTCTGACTTCGACTCTAAGGACAAACTGTTTGAGCAGATTGCCAATGTGGAGCGTCCGAAGGAGTTTGGTTGTGAGTTCGGTCGTGGCTTTGACCTCATCCGCTGGGGCTTCTTCTACGATCAGGGTCGTCTGCAGCAGTTGAAAGAGCATGCAGCAGTGAACTTCTGGACGAAGGCCAATTATGCTGATGGTGTCATCAACTTCACACCGAAGGATCCTGTTGACTACAATTCTTGCAACAAGAGTTCTTTCGACAACTGGATCCAAGGTCACGAGTTCTTCCCCATCTATCAGGGCACTCTTAACGACAACCCCAATCTTGTGGGTAACTCTGCCAACAATAGTTCCAGCAATGCTGATCAAGTTTATGGCACGATACATCCTGTAGTAAATCTGTGATATTAATAGGAAATATAAATCACTAAACAGAAAAAGATTATGAGACATCTAAATAAATTAGCAACCGCTTTCTGCGCAGCAGCCCTTGGCTTGCTGACACTGACAAGTTGTGAAGGCGGCGACCTGTATAGCATAGACTCTCCAGACTGGCTCTCATCAAGGGCTGACTCTATTGCTGCGGAAAAGGCAAATAATCAGAATGGAGAAGAGGAGATCGAAGGCCTTCAAGAGGACGTTTATACCGTTGGTGCTACCGACTATAGCACTGGCTGGTGGGCTGTGTTCTCCAAGTATTATCAGATTCCTGAGGGACAGAAGTGGGTTGCACAGTTTAATCTGAGTATCAATCCTGCTGCCACAAACACTTATAAGAACTTTGCCATGATCATTTGTAATGATGAGGACCGTGGTGCTGCAAATTATAAGGAGTATGGCGCTATCCGCTACGACTACCAGCCGAGTGGAAACTCTGAGTGGGGTGACTATATCGACCGTAGTCTCGCCACGAGTACACTAGAGTTTGCTACTGACACTGACACTGGCGTTGATAAACTTGGCGGTAAAGTGACTCTGACCGTTGACCGTACAAATGGTGGACTGGAAGTGACCATGACTAACGGTACTGTGACGAAGACTTACAAACAGACATCCCCGCTTACAAATCTCAATGCCGACGAGTCGAATGGTACCATCCGCTGCTTCCTCGTACCCGAGGGCTCTTGCATCAATTTCCTCGGTTCTACCATTGAGCCTATCGGAGGCTTTACTTCGAAGGAAGACAAGCTGCCTCTGTCAATGACACTCAATGGTGTGCCCAAGAAGGTGCTGCAAGGTGTGCCCATGGAAGAGGCTTTCGCTAATGTCACTGCTACAGTCGAGTTTGAGCAGGCTGTTTCTAAGGTTGTTCCTTATGCTGATCTGACCTTCCAGGTGATTCCCGACTTGAATAATCTCGGTAAGAAGACCCTCGTGGCTGCATACGCCAAGACCTTCAAGGGCGAGGCTGCCAACCCCGTCATCGGCTCTGCAGAATTCGAGGTGGTCGATAAGATGTACATCTCTGTGGGTGCTACCGACAACTCGTCTGGCTGGTGGACTGTCCACTCTGATAAGATTAAGGTTAATCCTGGTGAGACATTTATCAGCACATTCACAAACTACACCTCAGGTGAAGCAAACTGGAATAACTTCGTGGTTTGCCTGACGAATGGCGATGGATCTACCGAATACGGAATCCTGCGCGCCGACAACTGGGGCTGGGGTACTGGCTGGGCTGGCGAGGAGTTGGCTTCGAGGTGCACACCAAGTGGTGGTCAGGCCGATTGGGCTACATGGCTCGCTGCTATGGATGGTGCCAAGGTAACCGTATATGTAACCAATAATGGTGACGGAACTTGTGATGTAAGGTCTACAATGATTGGTAACGATGGCAACATTTACCATCAAGACTACATTGGTTTGAACACAGTAACCGATCCTAACGATTTCTATTTCCACTATACGGTAGATAAATGTCACCTCGAATTCAGTGAAGTTCTTGGTAATGAGGATAACTCTACCGGTTGGTGGGTTGCACACTCTACCGATATCGTGGTGCCAGAAGGTAAGACTTACAGCACGCGCTTCAAGAACTATACCAATGGTGCCACCAACTGGAACAACTTCCTGGTTGTCCTTACACGCGAGGACAATAGCGAATATACGGTTCTGCGTGCCGACAACTACGGATGGGGCGACAGTTATGCTTCTTGCACTCCAGTGATGGAAGATGGTAGAGACTGGGATGCATGGCTCTCTGCAATGGACGGTGCTACCGTTACCGTATCGGTAACCAACAATGGTAATTCTGCTGATGTTAAATGCGTCGTGCTTGGAAACGACGGTATCACCTACAAGCAGGACTACCTGGGTATCAGTCCTATCGAGGCAAACAACTTCCGCTTCCGCTTCACTGTTGAGGGTGGACACTTGGTATTTGAATAATTGATAATGAGAAAGTATTTGTATATACTACTGTCTGCACTGGTTCCCATGAGTGCTGTGGCATACACGCTGAAACGTGTCAGCGTGCACGACCCCAGCATCGTGTGGGAGCCAGTGTCCCAGACGTATTATATCTTCGGTTCTCACCGTGCTGCGGCTAAGACCACCGACTTGATGAGTTGGACGGCCTTTACAGCCCCCTGGGCCACATCGACCAGCAACAATGCTGCCAATAGTGCTGCCTTCACCACGCCTGCTGTCACAACATCCACTTTCAACGCTATAGCATGGGCTAAGCGTGGAAGCAGTAACTATAATGTTGATGGCAACATGTGGGCTCCTGACGTTATCTGGAACAAGGCCATGAACAAATGGTGTATGTACTTGAGTATTAATGGTGACAACTGGTATTCGAGTATCATCCTGCTGACAGCAGATAATATCGAGGGTCCTTATCTCTATCAGGCACCGGTGGTGATGAGCGGATTCCATACTGGCAATGCCTACAAAGACACCGATCTGGAGCAGGCCATTGGTACGCAGGCTTCGTTGCCTGGTCGCTATGCGGTAGGTAATGGCTGGGGTAGACGCTATCCTAACTGCATCGACCCGTGTGTGTTCTACGATGAGGAAGGCAAACTGTGGATGTCATACGGTTCTTGGAGCGGTGGTATCTGGATGCTTGAACTCGACGAGAATACGGGCTTGCGCGATTATGATGTCACTTACACCTTGACAGGGTCTGGCGATGGTGTCACCGTCGATCCCTACTTCGGCAAAAAAATTGCCGGCGGATTTTATGTGTCGGGTGAAGCCAGTTATATCGAATACATTGGCGGCTATTATTATCTGTTTGTCACCTACGGCGGTCTGGCTGCCGGTGGCAATGCCAACGACTATAACAATGGTGGCTACCAGATGCGTGTGTTCCGCTCCACGAAACCAGATGGTCCGTACACCGACTCTAAATCATCAAACAATAGCGCCATCTTCTCATCCTATCTTCTGAATTTCGGTCCCAAAGAGAACGACAGTAACCGTGGTGTCAATATCTTCGGTGCCTATACCTCTTGGGGAAATCAGGCCAAAGGCAACTATGGCGAGCGCTCACAAGGCCATAATTCCATTATTGCCGCAGAGGACGGGCGTACCTATCTGGTCTATCATACCCGTTTCCAGAATTGGGGCGAGAGTCATCAAGTGCGTGTACACCAGGTATTCCAAAGCAAGAATGGTTGGCTGGTCGTTGCTCCGTTTGAATACACGGGCGAGGAAGTGAAGAGTGCCGATATTGCCACGACTCAGCAGGTAGCCACCATCAGAATTCCAGGCAAGTACAAGTTGCTGGTTCATAATTACAAACTGGATCATACCAAGAAAGAAGCAGCCTCTCCCATTGACATAGAACTCAAGAATGACGGTACCATTGCCGGAGAGGCTACTGGTACATGGAAGATCGAAGAAGGCAAATCCTATGTCACACTCAAGATCAATAATACCTACTATCATGGTGTGATGATTGAACAGACCTTGGAACCTACCGATACAAAGACTCCTGCCTTTACGGCTATTGCTGCCACAACTGGTGTTACCGTTTGGGGCTATCAGACAGAGGGCGATAATCAAAAAGCCGACGTGAACGGCGATGGAAAGATAAATGCTGCTGACGTCACCGCTGTGATGAATGTCATAAGTGGCAATGGCAACAATCAAAAGGCCGACGTCAATAACGACGGAAAGGTAAATATCAGTGATATCATAACTATTATTACCATCATCAACAACAGTTAACAACATGAGGACAACAGTCATTTCCATGATGCTGTTAGCCTTATGCACCACTCTTTCAGTGCAAGGGCAACGGCATCACCTGAGACACGTGCCCTTCACAACAGAGACACCGATGGTGCATGACCCTGTGATGGCCTACGAAGACAGTACCTATTATATCTTTGCCACAGGCATGGGTATCCAGCAGATGACCTCGCAGGATCGCAAGACATGGACGGTGAAACCAGAGCCTTTGATGTCGGTGATACCGAAATGGACACGTGACTCTGTGCCTGGCTTTACCCGTCATGTGTGGGCTCCTGATATCATCCAGTGGCATGGTCGTTGGTGGCTCGCCTATAGTTGTTCCACCTTCGGGCGTAATGGCTCGGCCATCGGGCTGCTCTCCACTCGATCCCTAGCCTCTGGCCTGTGGGAGGATGAAGGGTGTATCGTGACCTCTCGTGAGAAGCGTGACAACTGGAACGCCATCGATCCTAACTTCATCATCGACGATAATGACCAGCCCTGGCTGGTGTGGGGATCTTTCTGGGACGGAATCCAACTGGTGCGTCTCGACACAACGATGCATATTGCCTCTTCCGTTCAGGCGGATTTGCAATCCAACCGCCCCCGTACAATAGCCCGTCGCTATAATCTGAATAGCCAGGATGCCAGGGCAGCACTACCCATCAATCCGAATCCGCCCAAGAATCCCACATCTGACTTTGCAGGTCCGAATGCCATTGAGGCACCGTTTATCTTTAAGCATGACGGCTGGTATTATCTGTTCGTCTCTTGGGACTACTGCTGTCAGGGTGCAAAAAGCAACTATCGCGTGGCTGTAGGCCGCAGCAGGTCTGTCGAGGGACCATATCTCGACAGCAAGGGCTTTGATATGCGCTATGGTGGAGGCAATCTCTTCCTTGAAGGCGACAAGAAAGAATATGAGGCCGCAGGTCATTGTGCCGCCTACCATCTGGATGGTCAGGACATTTTCATCTGTCATGGCTACAGCACCGCTCAGGAAGGAGCCTCTGTGCTTATCCAGCGTCCCATCCATTGGACTGCTGACGGCTGGCCAGAATTATAAGACAGACAAATGAGTAATAGAAAAGTGAGAAAGTGAAAAGATATGCTCCGTATAATTAGATTAAATAAGGTTAGAAATATAAAAAGGTTGATAGTGATTAATATTCTTTTCGCTTCTCACTTTTCTTTGATTTCTTCTTTTGCCCAGTCATGGACGGCAGACAATGGAAATGGCACATATACCAATCCGTTGTTCTACGATGAGTTTTCGGATCCTGATATCATCCGTGTGGGCGGTGACTACTATCTGGCTGGTACAACGATGCATACCGTGCCAGGACTGGTCATCCTGCATTCGAAGGACTTGGTGAACTGGGAGAATATCTCGTATTGCTTCGACCGTTTCGATTTCGACGATGATGCCTTCTCCTTGAGGAATCATCAGGAAATCTATGGCCAAGGGGTATGGGCTCCAGCCATCCGTTATGCTAACGGACAGTTCTATGTATTCACCAATATCAATGGCAAGGGCTTGCAGTGCTATACCTCAAAGGACATCCGTGGCCCATGGAAACACCACGACATGCAGGGACGCATCTACGATCTCTCCGTGCTTTTCGACGACGACGGAAAGATTTACGCCATTCATGGCTACGGAGAAGTGAAGTGTACGGAGTTGAAACCCGATATGAGCGGCCCTATCGAAGAAACAGAGCGTACCATCATCCCCGAGGGCAATGCAGTAGGCGAAGGTCACCATATATATAAGATAGGTGGCATGTACTACCTCATCTCTACCGATTACAAGCCCAATGGTCGTACCCTCTGTTCACGATCTAAGAGCATCTGGGGACCTTACGAGACGATTACCATCACTGCTGATGAGACCTTCGGCTACCATGCTGCTCCCATCACCCAGATACCTCGTGACGAGAAATACCGCATTGGTGGAGACGGTACACATTTTGGCATTCCCGCTGTCGATAAAGATGCCACTGCCTGTACAAACATTCATCAGGGCGGTATCGTGGAGGATCAGAATGGCCAATGGTGGGCATTGCTCATGATGGACTTCCATTCTATCGGACGAACGGTTACTTTGGCTCCTATTACTTGGAAAGACGGTTGGCCTATGCTGGGACTTGAAGGCAATCTGGGTCGCGCTCCCCGCACCTGGCTCAAACCCCAAGTCGAGTCTGTTGCTGTGCCACAACAACCTATCGCCACTCCTCACGCTCCCTATAACCGTTGTGACGACTTCAATGGCACGACCCTGGGGCGTGTCTGGCAGTGGAACCATAATCCCGATGACTCGAAATGGAGCCTGAAGAATAGTCGTCTGCGCATCCAGTCTCTGCCAGCCGAACAACTGATGTGGGCTCGAAATACTCTGACGCAGCGTGTGATCGGTCCTACTTCCATTGCCACTGTCGAACTATATACTCAAGGCATGAAGGATGGTGATGTCGCAGGTCTTGGCAATATCAACGTGCCTTGCTCATGGATTGGAATCGTCAAGGACGGCAAGGCGCTGACTCTCCGTTGCTTCGAACAGTACACCAATGATACCATTGATGTCCCACAGATACCATCCGCCACCAGAATATTCCTCCGTTGCGTCGGAGATTACGACAACGACCAATCTCATTATGAATATTCACTTGACGGTACGAACTATCAACAGATAGGTCGTGAGATGCCGCTCAGTTATCAGTTAATCAGTTTTCAGGGATCGCGTCATGCTCTTTTTGCCTTTAACCACAAAGGCCAGAAAGGTGGTTATGCTGAGTTCGATAATTTCACGGTATCAGAGCCAAAGGCCGATCGCAGCCAGAATATCCCTTACGGGAAAACGTTTCGCATCATCAATTTGGCTACAGGCAAACCTGCTATGGCTTTAGAGCATGGCCTGCTCTACGACACGGAAACATCCGACCATAGCGTTCAAACGCGCTTTCGTATCATCGATAAGGGTCTGGGACAAGTCATCCTCCAGTGTGAAGACGGTCGTTATCTTTTCGTGTCAGGTTATGGCCTTGCCGGTGATGTCCGCCTGACAACAGATGAGTCAAAGGCAGAGGTTTTTATGTGGCAGGACTATCTCGACCATGAGTTCATGCTCATGTCAATGCGCACCCACCGCTATGTGGGCAAGAGTCCCACCACGGGCAGTCCCTATTCTATGGACTTCACTGGTGCCGACCCTGCCCGTCGCAATGGTGCTGTCTTCCGTTGGGAAGTACCCGTTATATCGAAGTGAGATTTTTGTGTTACTCCTCCATCAGTTTGCGATAACGCGAACGCTTGGGCTCTTCGAGACCTAATCGCTTGGCTTTGTTGGATTCGTACTCACTGTAGTTTCCCTCGAAGTAGAACACATTACCCTCTCCCTCGAATGCCAGGATATGTGTACAGATACGATCGAGGAACCAACGGTCGTGGCTGATAATGACGGCACAACCCGCAAAAGCCTCAAGACCTTCCTCCAGCGCACGTAGGGTGTTCACGTCGATATCATTGGTAGGCTCGTCGAGCAACAACACATTACCTTCCTGTTTCAAGGCGATGGCCAGATGTAAGCGGTTGCGCTCACCACCAGAGAGTACGGCGCATTTCTTCTCCTGATCGGCTCCACTGAAATTAAAGCGACTGAGATAGGCACGCACGTTGACATCCTTACCACCCATACGGATGGTCTCATTGCCTTGCGACACCACCTGATAGACACTTTTTTCCGGGTCGATATCCTTATGCTGCTGATCCACGTAGGCCAGTTTTACCGTCTCACCCACAGAGAACGAGCCGGCATCGGCCTGCTCCAGCCCCATGATGAGGCGGAAGAGCGTGGTCTTGCCTGCGCCATTGGGTCCGATGACACCCACGATGCCGTTAGGTGGCAACATGAAGTTAAGGTCGGTGAACAGCGTTTTCTCTGGATATGACTTCGCCACATGTTCTGCCACGATGACCTTATTACCCAGACGAGGTCCGTTGGGGATGAAGATCTCCAGTTTCTCTTCTTTCTGTTTTTGTTCCTCGTTGAGCATCATTTCGTACGAATTCAGACGAGCCTTACCCTTGGCGTGACGAGCCTTAGGTGCCATGCGTACCCACTCCAACTCACGTTCGAGGGTCTTGCGACGTTTGGAGGCAGACTTCTCTTCCTGAGCCAGACGCTGCGACTTCTGTTCCAGCCATGAAGAATAATTGCCTTTCCAGGGTATGCCCTCGCCACGATCCAGTTCAAGAATCCACTCAGCCACATCATCAAGGAAATAGCGGTCGTGGGTGACGGCAATGACTGTACCCTCGTACTGTTGCAGATGCTGTTCTAACCAATCGATTGACTCAGCATCGAGGTGGTTGGTAGGCTCGTCGAGCAACAGTACATCGGGCTTCTGAAGCAACAGACGACAGAGTGCCACACGACGACGTTCGCCGCCAGAGAGATTCTTTACGCTCCAGTCGCCTGGAGGACAGTTCAGGGCAGCCATCGCACGGTCGAGTTTCGAGTCCATGTTCCAGGCATCCGTAGAGTCGATAATATCCTGCAGTTCTGCCTGACGCTGCATCAACTTGTCCATCTTGTCAGGATCCTCGTAATACTCTGGCAGTCCGAATTTCACATTGATGTCGTCATATTCGGCCAGTGCGTCATAGACGTGCTGCACGCCTTCCATCACGTTCTCCTTTACTGTCTTCTCCTCGTTGAGTGGCGGATCCTGGGGCAGATAACCTACGGTGTAGCCAGGGCTCCACACTACGTTGCCCTGATATTGCTGGTCAAGGCCAGCGATAATCTTCATGAGCGTTGATTTACCAGCACCATTGAGACCGATGATGCCAATCTTTGCACCATAGAAGAAACTAAGATAGATGTTCTTGAGCACTTGTTTCTGGTTCTGCTGGATGGTCTTGCTCACTCCGACCATTGAGAAGATTACTTTCTTATCGTCGACTGTTGCCATAAGTTTTACTATTTTTCGTTGTTGTTAGGTTTTTCCTTTTGTTATTTGCTGTCGTACCACGCCTTCAACACGTAGAAGGCTTTCTTTTTCTCGCCTTTGTCGCTGAACAGACCCTTACGGTTGTAATAGTCCTGCACGTCGGGGAGTACGCGACGGGGTGAGCGGAAATCCTTCAAAATCCAGGGCGTGGTGCCGGCGAGTCCTTCAATCTTATCGAGCATGGCGCAGTTCTCGCGGTAGAGGTTCTCCTGGAACTCCTCCGTCCAGCGCTGGTTCTTTGCACCATGATAGCCATATTTGGCTCCTCCACCGAACTCGCTCACGATGACGGGTTTGTTATAGGGAATCTCCCACGTCATCTTCGGGGCATCGTTCACATCGCGGTACCAGCCGATATACTGGTTGAAACTCACCACATCGACGTATTGATTCATATTGTCATTGAGGCGGTTCACGTAGTTGGAGGCTCCTGTCACCTCCATGGCCATAGAGATGAGACGGGTATCGTCGAGACTGCGGGCATACTTCGCGAGGTTGCCGAGGAAGGTGTCGCGTTCCTTGGAATGAGGCGTCTCGTTGGCGATGCTCCAAATGATGACATTGGCACGGTTGTGGTCGCGACTGATCATGTCGCGCAGTTGGTTCTGGGCGTTCTCGTAGGTTTTTGGGTTTTTCCATGCGATGGTCCAGTAGACGGGAATCTCCGACCACACCAGGATACCCATCCTCTCAGCCTCGCGCACCATCTCCTCATGGTGGGGGTAATGTGCCAGACGGACGAAGTTGCAGCCCAGTTCTTTGGCCCACGAGAGCAGCGTACGGGCGTCTTCTACTGAATTGGCGCGTCCGCCGCCGTTGGGCTTTTCGTTGTGGATGGAGATACCCTTGAGGAAGATGGGCTGGCCGTTGAGCAGAATCTGCTTGTCACGGGTCTCAATGGTACGGAAGCCGATGCTGTCGGTAATACTCGTATTGTAGTGCTTGATTTCCACACGGTAGCGCTTGGGGTTGTCAGGACTCCAAAGGGAGAGTTTCTTGGCAGGCACGCTGACGATATCGCTCGCCCAGCCCTTGGTATCTGTCAGGAGTGGCAGCGATAGTTTCAGTTCGGCGATGTTTACTGTGATCAGATGCCCCTCAAGGGGTTCACTGAGTTGTACCTTGACGAGGATCTTACGTTGTTTGTCCTTTACCTCGCCTTTCATCAGTTGCAGACTATAGTCCTCGATATAACTCGGTTTTGTGACCGATGCAAGACTCCTCTCTTGTGATGCCACTTCGTGAGAGGAGCCGAAGAAGGCCGTTGGCACCTTTACCAACAGTACGTTGCGGGTGATGCCACCGTAGTTCCACCAGTCGAAGATCTGCGTGGGCACATCCTCAGCGTGACGTTTGTTGTCGACCTTGACGATAACGTTGTTCTCACCCTTTTTCAGCAGATTAGTAACATCGAAGTTGAAGGGTGTAAAACCACCAATGTGACGGCCTGCCTCTTGTCCGTTTACCCAGATGCGGCAGTCGTAGTTGACGGCACCGAAATAAAGGAGGATACGGTGATTCGCCTCTACATCTGAGAGAACAAAACTCTTTTTGAACCATACTGTACCCTCATAGAAAAATAGCCGTTCATCTTGCGTATTCCAGTCTCCGGGAATCTTCATCGTAGGCGACTTGTCGAAGTCGTATTCGATGAGGTCCTCAGGCCGATGGGGTTTGGCATTGCGGAAGAATCCCCAGGGCGTGGGGTTCATGCGATAATCGTAATAGCCCTCTTCCTGCACATCGACGATGTAGTTCCACTCGCCATTGAGTGACAGACTCTCATAGGCATTCACGTTTTGAATCAAGGGTAGCGTTGCCGCTGATGCCACCGCAAGGAACCCGCCTCCGATGACAGAAAGGACGATACTCAGTAATTGTCTCATATTTATACCATTCTTGTCGAATGCTGCAAAATTACAAATAATTCTTGAGCCAGCAAAAAGTTTTTCCTGAAATCTGAATCTTTACCATCGCTATGCCTATGGTGAGACTATTCAAGTTTGTCTAAGAATCAGATAGAGCCATTCCGGTATTATTATGCCTGAGATTTCGGGCAAGCCATCCCCAGGGGGGGTAAACCTTGCCCTGAATCCGGTTCATACTTATGCACAGGGGGCATAAACGTGCCTCAGATTCAGGGCATACTTCTGCCCGGTGTGCATAAACGTGCCCCAGATTCAGGGCATACTTTTCCGAGGTCAGAATATCTTGCCCCAGATTCAAGGCATATTTCTGCCTGGTGTGCATAAACGTGCCCCAGATTCAGGGCAGACGTCACTGTATATCAGTAAAGAAGAAGTAATCCGGCAAGGCCGGCGTAACAGATCATACGGATAGGGTTGATTTTCAGGTAGCCTGTGCCAAAGGCGGTGGCAATGAGCAGAGCACAACTGATGAAGAACTGCCAGGGATTCTCCATCGGCGTGGAGAAGTTTTCTTTGTTACAGAGCAGGAGGGTAGCGGCGGCGAGGAGGCCTACAACGGCAGGGCGAAGACCTTTAAATACTGACTGCACCAGCGGGGTGTTCATGTACTTCATAAACATCTTGCTAATTAGGATCATCAGGATGAGCGAGGGGAGTACAAGCGCGAAGGTGGCAGTGGCGGAACCGAGGATGGCCATCATCTCGCCGTAGCCCGCATTGTGGATGGCTGTGTAACCGCAGTAGGTGGCGCTGTTGATGCCGATGGGACCTGGTGTCATTTGAGAGATGGCGACGATGTCGGTAAATTCGGAAGTGGACAGCCAGTGATGCGTCTCTACCGTCTCGTGCTGAATGAGCGACAGCATCCCATAGCCCCCGCCAAACCCAAAGAGCCCAATCTCAAAGAATGTGATGAATAGAGAGATGAATATCATTTGGCTTAATTACTTAACTACTGTATTCCGGATAAATTTCCCATAGAGATAGCCGGCGAGCCCTGCTATGATAATAATATAAATAGGTGAGACCCCCAATGCCCAGATGGCGAGAGCGCAGACAACTGGGATCCAGATGGTGTATTTATTCAGTTTCGCACGCTGTCCCAGACGGAAGGTAGGAACAGCGATCAGTGCCACTACCGCAGGACGGATTCCCCGGAAGATAGCAGCCACAATCGGATTGTCCTCAAACTGCTTGAAGAAGATGGCTATGGCCAGAATGATAAGGAAAGAGGGCAGGGCAGTGCCAAGGGTGGTCGAGATGGCTCCACGTACCTTATTTAATTTATATCCGATGAAGGTGGCGATATTAATGGCGAAGACACCCGGACAACTCTGGGCGATGGCAATCAAGTCGAGCATCTCTTCTTTCGTTACCCAATGCTTCTTGTTGACGACCTCTTCCTCTATCAATGGTATCATGGCATATCCACCCCCGAGGGTGAATATGCCAATCTTAAAGAAAGTCCTGAATGATTCCCAGTAGATATTCATCGCTGCTCAATCCATTTGCGGGCGTTCACAAAGGCCTCGATCCATGGGGTGATTTCGTCTGCCTTGCGGTCAGCAGGATACCAGGCGTTCTGCCAGGGGAAGAAGGCACGTTCCAGATGGGGCATCATGCAGAGATGACGGCCATCGGCAGAGCAGATACCTGCGACGTTGTAGTCAGAACCATTGGGATTAGCGGGATAGCCAGCATAGTTGTACTTGGCAATCACATTATAGGCACTCTCTGCCTCGGGCAGATGGAATTTGCCCTCGCCGTGAGCCACCCAGAGACCGAGTTTCGAGCCGCTCAGTGAGCCGAACATTACGCTGTTGTTCTGCGGAATGGCTAATGAGATGAACTCACTCTCGAACTTATGCGAGTCGTTGTGCAGCATCTTGGCTCCCTTTGCCCCAGTCAGACCGAGTTCCACCATCAACTGACAACCGTTACAGATACCCAATGACAGGGTGTCCTCGCGGGCATAGAACTTGTCGAGCGCTTCCTTGGCTTTTGGGTTGAAGAGGAAGGCACCAGCCCAGCCCTTGGCAGAACCGAGCACGTCGGAATTGGAGAAGCCGCCGCAGAAGACAATGAGGTTAACTTCCTCTAAAGTCTCGCGACCCGTGATGAGGTCGGTCATCATCACATCCTTCACGTCGAAGCCGGCGAGATAGAGCATATAGGCCATCTCGCGTTCACCGTTGGTTCCCTTCTCACGGATGATGGCAGCCTTCACGCCTGATGACTCGCGACGATCAGGATTCAGACCATATTGGGCGAGTTTACCTGTGAAGCCTTTCGGGAACTTCATCTCGATAGGCTGTTTCTTGTAGTTCTCGAAGCGTTCCTTAGCCTTGCCATTGAAACTCTGTTTGCGATCGAGGAGATAGGAGGTTTTGTACCAAGTGTCGCGCAGAGCATCAATATCGAAGGTAAATGAACAGGATTCTCCAGAATCACTAGATTTCCCGGGGTAAACCACTACCAGTTCGCGACTATCCTCTACAGGATAACCAATCTTGGCATAGCCAACACCCTGCTCTTCCATGAAGTCCTTAAACTCCTGCTTGTACTCATCACTTACCTCGATGACCACACCCGGATTCTCTGCGAAGAGTGCTTTTACGATGTCGCCATCCTTGCAGATATCGTGCAGGTTGATGTGAAGGCCGCCTTTCTGGTTGGCGAAGCACATTTCAAGAAGCGTGGTAATCAGACCACCGGCAGAGATGTCGTGACCGGCCATGATCCAGCCCTTCTCAATCATCTGTTGTACAGCCATGAAAGCATCGGCAAAGTACTCGGGATTCTTTACCGTTGGCACATCGTCGCCCACCTTGCCCAAACTCTGGGCAAAGGCGGAACCGCCCAGACGCTGCTCGTCGAACGAGAAGTCGATATGATAGAGTGAGGCCTTCTTATCGTTAACCAATACAGGAGACACCACCTTCTTGATATCAGAAACCTCACCACCAGCACTGACAATCACTGTTCCCGGAGAGATAATCTTCTCGCCGTTGGGATACTGCTGAGAGAGTGACAGTGAGTCCTTACCGGTAGGTACGTTGATATGAAGGTCACAGCAGAAATCGCTCAGGGCCTTTACACCTGCATACAGACGGGCATCCTCACCCTCCTGAGAGCGACAGGGCCACATCCAGTTGGCAGAGAGGGAGATGGAGTCCATGCCTTCTGCCATCGGTGCCCAGACAATATTCGTCAGAGCCTCTGCGACGGAAAGCACACTTCCTGCAGCGGGATCAGCCAAACCAGCCTGAGGAGCGTGTCCGAGGGCGGTGGCAATACCTTTCTCTCCACGATAGTCGAGGGCTACGACACCACAGTCGCTCAACGGTAACTGAATCTCACCCTGACACTGCTGACGGGCAATCTTGCCTGTTACAGAGCGGTCTACCTTATTGGTGAGCCAGTCCTTGCAGGCCACAGCCTCCAACTGGAGCACACGTTCAAGGTATTCCTCCATCTTATCTTGTGTATAGGTGACATCAGCATAATGACGTTCGACGGTATTGTCGCGCATAATGGTCTTCGGAGAGTGTCCGAACATCTGAGCCACGTCGAGGTCGAAAGGCTTCACACCGTCACCCTGCTTGAACGAGAAGTGGGCATCGCCAGTAGTCTCACCGACCACATATAGCGGGGCACGCTCACGCTCTGCTATCTTACGCACATGCTCGATATGTTTCTCGTCGATGAGCAAGCCCATGCGCTCCTGACTCTCATTGGCGATAATCTCCTTGCTTGAAAGGGTTTTGTCACCGATAGGCAACTTGGTCATATCGATCTCACCGCCGCACTCCTCAACGAGTTCAGAGAGGCAGTTCAAATGACCGGCTGAGCCGTGGTCGTGGATAGAGACAACGGGGTTCACATCCTCCTCACAGAGGGCACGAACCAGGTTATAGGCACGCTTCTGCATCTCAGGGTTGGCACGCTGAACAGCATTTAATTCGATGCCGTTGCTGTAGCGGCCCGTATCAACGGATGACACAGAACCGCCACCCAGACCGATACGATAGTTGTCACCACCGACGACCACCACCTTATTGCCTTTCTGGGGTTCCTTCTTCAAGCAGTCGCGCTTAGTGCCGTAACCCACGCCACCTGCCAGCATGATAACTTTGTCGTAGGCATATTTCTCTTTTCCCTCCTGATGCTCGAATGTCAGTACAGAACCGCAGATGAGGGGCTGGCCAAACTTATTACCGAAGTCAGAGGCACCATTGGAGGCCTTTGTCAGGATCTGTTGTGGGGTCTGATACAGCCACTGACGAACAGGAAGGATATTTTCCCAATCGCGCATGATGCTGGTTTTTCCGGATAATCCGGGATCTCCAGATTCGTCAAGACGAGGATAAGCCGTCATATAGACTGCCGTACCAGCAATCGGCCACGAACCGACACCACCACCCATACGGTCACGGATCTCACCACCTGTACCTGTGGCTGCGCCGTTGAAGGGCTCTACGGTCGTCGGGAAGTTGTGTGTCTCGGCTTTCAACGAGATGACGCTCTCGATGTCTTTCACTTGGAACCAGTCGCTCGTACTCTGGTCTTTTGGTGCGAATTGCTCAACCACCGGTCCCTGTGCAAAAGCGACGTTATCCTTATAAGCCGAGAGAATCTTGTTGGGGTTCTCTTGTGTAGTCTTCTTGATCATCGCAAAGAGGCTGGACTCCATTTCCTTACCGTCGATGATAAAGGTACCGCCGAAGATCTTATGACGGCAGTGCTCAGAGTTGATCTGGGCGAATCCGAAAATCTCAGAATCGGTTAGAGGTCTGCCATTCTGCTTCTCCAGTCCGTGCAGATACTCAATCTCTTCAGGACTGAGAGCCAGTCCCTCCTGTTCATTGTATTCTTCCAGATTGTCCACATACTTAATGGGCTCTGGCTGGATGTTAATCGTAAAGATATCCTGGTTTAAACCGTTATACATTCGCTGCAGCATCTCGTCATATTCGGCCTCTTTGCTGGCAACGGGGAAATACTCCTCGATACGACTGATGCCTTGAATACCCATGTTCTGCGTAATCTCTACGGCATTGGTTGACCATGGGGTCACCATTTCGCGACGCGGACCTATGAAAAAGCCCTCCAACTGCTCTGCATCCAGCAGTTCTGCCTCGCCATAAAGCCAGTTTAATTCCTTGATTTCCTGTTCACATAGTGCGTGATTGGCCTCAGTGGCAATCACTGATTTTTGTGGGGTCTGAAAGAAACGTATCATATCTTTTTCTGTTATTTGTTTTTATTTCTTCTTGGTTGTTTTCTTGGCTGCCGGTCTCTTGGTGGTTTTCGGTTTACTGACAACCACTTGCTTCGCCTTTTCCACGTAGGGCTCTTGTTTCAGAAGCGTCCAGGCTGCCTCTAAGATACTATTTTTGAGATGGTCCGGATAGTTGGGGTTGGCTGAGAGGAAATTCTCCACGGCTTGCTTTGCTATCACGCTCTTGTGATGGGCGAGCACGGACTTCATCCAGTCGCGAGTAAAGTAAGTATTGCTGCTCTTTTGGATGTCGATGAGCGAATTGAGACTTGTTGAGATATAGTCGAGGTTTTGTGGCTCGTAGATGTCGGCACTCAACAGATCGAGCACTTGAAGAGCCCATGTCTCCTGTTGGCGGTTCTGGGGTTTCAGCAGACTATTGAAGAGGTCTGCCCGTTTCTTCTCGTCGGGGTTACAGGCCTGACTCACGTAGTCGAACTCTTCTTTCAGTTCCTCTGTCTGCAACCGACTGCGCTCGGTGTCCAGTATTTCCTTCCAGCATTCGGGCTGGAGCATGGCGAGGCGATAGGCCATGTTCATATAGTCATGTTCGTCGAAGACAGTAGGCTCGTTATGCTTATCCAAGATGGTACTGATCTGGCGCCTCACATCGGGTGAAGTCATATTGGCAGTCAGTTTGCGGATGATGGTCTGGCGACATTCCTTGGTCCTGTTCTCGCCCAAAAGGTCCATCATACAGAGTTCGAGGGTGTTGCGCTGGTTGGGTGTCATGTCGAAGGCAATCTTGAACATGTGGTCGATGGCTGTCGACATGATCAGCGGATTCTTCTCCTTCATCATCAGACGGTAGATTTCTCCGAAGTAGGAGGGGTTCACCTTTCCCATCAGATAATGATTGTAGATGGTCTCTAGCAGTAATAGGCGGTTCAGGTCGTTGCGAGTGGTGATGAGGCGGAGGGGCAGTTGCGTGACGTAGTTGTCGTCGAGCGTAAACTGGCCATAGCCTCGTCCATCGTAGTTGGGAATGATGAAACTCGGTTTTTCCCTCAGTTTGAAGGTCATGACGGGCTGCTGCATATCGACGTGGATAGTACGACTGCTTCCTAAGTTGAAGATGACAAACACGTCGAACTTCTGTCGCCAGCAGAGACCGCGTCCAAAGGGGTCGGTCTGCGAGATGATGAGTTGTCCGTCCTTATATGTGGTGTGGATGACAGGCATACCTTTCTGATGAACCCACACTTCGCTGAACTGGCGTACACCCGCAGTAGGTGCCTCCTTGTCGAGGGCATCCAACAGATCGTCCCAGGAGGCTTCTTTGAGATAATAGTTTCGTAGGAAGGTACGGATACCATTCTGCATGTTGTTGGCTCCCATAATGTCTTCCAGCATCCGCATCATGACTGCCGACTTGTTGTAGACGATGGGGTCATTGAGCATGGTGGTATGGTCGAGTTGGTCGGGCGGCATGGCGATGGGGTGGGTGCCTTCTGTACGGTCAACGGCCATGGCCTGAGCCTGGTAGGTCCTGATGAAGTTGAGATCATGGTCTGCCTTGGCGTACTGGCGACGGGTAATCTTCGAGGCCATGAAGTTGGTCAGTATCTCCTCGGCCCATTCCTCCTCAGGGTTTTTCAGGTTCACCATACTACCAAACCAGAGGTGGGCTGCCTCATGAGCCATGAATTCTGTGCGGCTCAGTACCTCTTCTTTGGTAGGGGCGTTACGGAGGAAGACATGTTGATCGTCTAACAGGATGAAACCCAGATAGTCTGTGCATCCCAACTGATAACCTGGCAGGATGACCAGATCACACTCTTTAAAGGGATATTTCATGCCAGTATAGTCTTCCATCCATTTCAGTGATACAGATGTCTCATCGAAAATCTTCTCTAATTGTTGTACTTTGGCTGGATCCGTCTCGCGATAAAGGGCGCGTAGTAGGTAGCCGTCATGGTTGGATTTCATTTCCTGGAAGTTGCCTGCCACAAAAGAATATAAGTGGGAAGGCAGAGGCTTGCTTTCATCGCAGACAATCGTCTTCCATCCTTCTGGCACATTGAGTTGGGTATTGAACTTTGCCTTGAAGTCTGGCTGGTCGAAACAGGGGAAAACGGAACTGATGCTATTGGTGGCAAAGCGAGTGAGCAGATAGTCGCTGTGTCGTTCTAATGCATCATTCTGGGATGTAAACAGGAACGTCAGTTTGACAGGTCCGGGTTTCAGGAACTTTGCCGGAACAATGATATGATTATTTTTTGTGGATACCTTGCGCTTTTTCTTCTCAACATACACTTCTCCGTCGATTTTCCCCTGAAAGTCAAGTACAACATCGGCTTTGCTTTTCAGGTTGAAGGAAACGACGGCCAAACCAGACACCTTCTCTCTTTGGCCGGCAGGGATGTTGAAGGTCAAATCATAGTTGACGTTACTGATATTGGCTTTCCGTTGAGCGGCAAGTTCCTTGGAAACACCTTTTTCAGGGGTCTGTGAGCAGATGTCCAATGCCATGAAACAGAGTACAGACAAAAGCAAGAATCTGTATTTTTTCATCATGATATCGTTTTTGAGTGCAAATTTAATTAAAATAATTCTAATTCGGCAAACCTTTTGATGGTTTTTTGCTTTCAATGCGTAAATTTGCAGTCGAATCACAAATAAATATTGTATTAAGTATGAAAAAAAATGTATTGTATGTTGTGCTGGCAGGCAGTCTTATGTTGTCGAGTTGTGGATCGAATAAGGAACTGCTCAATTGCCAGGCGGAGAATAAGTCGTTGACCGAAAGTCTGCAGAGCGCAAAAGAAGATTTGGCGGCCAAGAATGCCCGTATCGCTGCTTTGGAGGAACAGCAGAAGGGTATGCAGCAGTTGTTGAAGACTTCTGAGGCCAAGTATGAGAAACTGCAAGAGTCACTCGACAAGAGTCTGTCGAATGCAAATCAGAACAATATCTCCATCGAGAAGTTGGTGGATCAAATTAATGAGTCGAACCAGTATATCCGCCACTTGGTGGAGGTGAAGAGCAAGAGTGATTCACTGAACATGGTTCTGACCAACAACCTGACACGCTCGCTCTCAAAGGAAGAAATGAAGGAGGTTGACGTGCAAGTTTTGAAAGGTGTGGTCTATATCTCATTGGCTGACAATATGCTCTATAAGAGCGGCTCTTATGAGATCAACAGTCGTGCCTCGCAAACTCTCTCGAAGATTGCCAAGATTATCAAGGATTATAAGGACTACGATGTGCTCATCGAGGGTAATACCGACAATGTGCCCATCTCGAAGCCGAACATCCGCAACAACTGGGATCTCTCTGCCCTCCGTGCCTCATCAGTGGTGCAGGCTTTGCAAAACGACTATGGCGTAGACCCAAAGCGTCTGACGGCTGGTGGTCGTGGTGAGTATAACCCCCTTGCCACCAATGATACGGAACTCGGCAAGCAGCGCAACCGTCGTACGCAGATTATCATCACACCGAAACTCGACGAGTTCATGGATCTCATCGGTAAGGCTCCGGAAACAGAATAATCGGACTGACTTGTTATGACGGAAGTTTTTAGTGACTATCTGGATCAGCAGAAGGCTCGTATCGGTCAGGTGATCGATACGAGTCTTGGACAGTTTAAGGCAGAGGACTGGGAGATTGTCGTCATGATGGGACAGGATCGGTATAAGTCCCTGTTCGATGAACATTGGGATATCATCACCGACTATCCCTCCCGTCGCGGAAAGTATCTTCGTCCTGCCCTTGTCATGCTAATGGCTGAGGCCATGAGCGGCTCGTCGGAGAAGGCTGTTTATACGGCCACTGCCATGCAAATGAGCGAGGACTGGATCCTGATACACGATGACTGGGAGGACGGCTCTTTGGAACGTCGCGGCAAACCTGCTCTCCACCATATCGTCAGTTCCGAGATATCTGTCAATGCGGGTGATACGCTCCATGAGTGTATGCACCGTGTACTTAGTGAGAACTACCGTCTGTTGGATGTTTCATTGGCTCGTCGTGTGCAGCATGAGTTTTTCCTAATGCTGGGCCGCACCACTTTCGGTCAGTATGCAGAGATCAAGTGGACGCAAGATAACAAGCAGGATATGACGGATGATGATGTGCTTTTCACCGTCAGCGGCAAGACTGTCTATTACACGGTGGCTGGTCCCCTGCGCTTAGGCGCCATCCTGGCGGGAGCCACCGACGAGCAGTTGCAGCGTATCTATGCGTTCAGTTACCCGTTGGGCCTCTGTTTCCAGATCCGTGACGATGTGCTGGACCTTACGGGCGACTTCGAGGGCCAGAAAAGACAGTCATTAAACGATATCTACGAGGGCAAGCGCACCCTGATTCTGCTCCATCTGCTGCGCCATTGCACAGACGACGAGCACCAGCGCATTGAAGCCATCCTGGGCAAGCCTCGTGAACAGAAGACGGCGGAAGAAGTGCAGTATATCCGTGATTTGATGGATACCTACGGCAGCATCCGTTACGCCGAGTCACGCGCTGAGGCATACGCACGCGATGCCCTGGACAGACTTTCCACGATCGACTTTATTCAGGATTCTTATCGTCCCCTTTTCCGTGGGATGGTCGACTTCATCCTTCGCAGAGGGAGATAGTCTGTAAATTAGTACTGTCGATAGTAAAATTACGACTGTCGTAGCAAAAATTAGTATTGTTGTAATTTTCAATAGTACTGTCGTAGCGAAAATTAGTACTATCCTCGCGCGTATGCGCGTATATACTGGTCAATTCACTTTTTATCCCGCCTATCCCGCTCATCCCGCACTGAAAGTAAAAAATCTTACGTGTGGGATGAGCGGGATAATTTTAAGTTCCCCTATAAATGCATACGCGCGCGAAGGAAATGGCTATTTTCTCGACTGGTGCTCCTTCATGTAGTCGCGGGGTGACATGCCGTAAAACTTCTTGAACACGGTAGAGAAGGAGGCTGAGTTGGAGAAGCCGCAGGCATACATGACCTCCGTGACGTTCATGCCTTGGTTGGCAAGAAGATTGGCGGCCTGCTTCAAACGGAGGTTACGGATGAAGTCGTGCGGCGTCTGGCCCGTCAGTTCCTTCATCTTCCGGTGTAGGTGTACGCGGCTGATACCAACTTGCTCGGCCACCATATCCACGCTGAGGTCGGAGTCGTCGAGGTGGGCATTGATGGCTGTCATCACTCGATCCAACAGTTTCTCGTCAGGCGACTTCATCTTGATTTCATCCACCTGCTCTTCCAGATTGTCGTTACGTCCGTATTTCAATTGTAGCAGACGGTGTGTATTGAGCAGGTTCATAATGGTGCGGCGCAGGATGTCCATATTGAATGGCTTGACGACATAGGCATCTGCACCCGTCTCCAATCCCTCCAATTTGTCCTCGTCGCGGTTCTTTGCTGTCAACAGGATTACAGGGATATAGTTGGTGCTCGGGTTTGATTTAATCTTGCTGCAAAGTGTGTTACCGTCCATTTCAGGCATCATCACATCGCTGAGCACGAGGTCAGGCTTCGTATGGAACACCTCCGCCAGTGCCTCGCGACCATTGACGCAGAGCCTGACATCGTAGTCCTTGCTGAGTTCGCTGTCTAAATAGTCACGGATCTCGGCATCATCTTCGGCAATGACAATGATCATCTTGTGACCCGTCGGCTGCTCGGTGGTAGGTGGCTCCGGATCCTCCGGGGTCTCTGGTTCTGCGGCCATCAGTTCTGAAATGGTGGCTTCCTCGTCAAGGATCATCTCCTCTGGCTTTAAATGGGCGTTTCCTAAGGGGATGGATACCACGAACTCGCAGCCCTCTTCCAGATTCCGGGCGGTGATGGTGCCGTGGTGCAGTTCCACCAGCGAACGGGTCAGGTCGAGGCCGATGCCCGTGCCAGTATGTCTGTCGTTCACAGTGGAGGCCGTCTGGTAGAATCGCTCGAAGATCTTGTCTAATTTGTCTGCGGGAATCTTCTCGCCGTTGTCACTGATAGCGATATGGGCGGACTGATCGTCATGGGTGATGCGGATATCGATTTTACCGCCAGAAGGCGTGAACTTGAAGGCATTGGAAAGGAGATTCATAATCACTTTGTCGAAGTTGCGGCGGTCTATCCATACGGGCAGTTGATCGTCGTCGTGCTTGTAAGTGAAAGTGAGAAGTTTTGTCTTGGCTTGATGGTCAAAGAGGTCATAGACATCTTTCACGAACCTGATCAAATCGGTCTCTGCCATACGCATTTGCATCTGGCCCTTGTCGATCTTCCGTAAGTCCATCATCTGGTTGACGAGACTGAGGATGCGGTCTGCATTTCGTTTGATGATTTCATAGACACCCTTGCGCTGTGGGTCTTTTTCGTTCTTGATCAGTGAGAGCAACGGGGTGAGGATGAGGGTCATCGGGGTACGTATCTCATGACTGATATTCATGAAGAAACGCAGTTTGGCATCGCTCATCTCCTCGGCGTGGATATGCTCTTGGAGACGCTGACGGTTCTTCTCCCTGCGGCGGTGGGTCATCAAAAGTTGCCAGAGAATGGCTCCAATCAAGAGGAGATAGAGGCAATAGGCCCATGCGGAGCGGTACCAGGGACTGTGGATAATGACAGTAAATACCTTTTCCGGTGTCTCTATATTGTTGCGTACAGCCTTTACGCGGAAACGGTAGGTGCCTGGCGGAAGGTGCGTGAAGGTGATTTCGTTGACACCTGGTTGCAGGCTGGAATAGTCTTCGCCGTTGATGCTGTATAAATAAGTAATCTGTTCAGGATTATCGTAGGTGAGCGTCGAGAACTGGATACCGAAGTTGTTGTCATGGGCTGCCAGTTGGAAACGGTCAGAGGCGATGACAGACGTATCGCAGATATGATAGATACCGGACTCGGAGGCACTGTTGATGGGGGTGCCGTTGACGATGAACCTTACCAATCGGACGGTGGCATCCCATTTGGCCTGTTTGATGTCTGCGGGGTTGAACCAGGTCAGACCGCCGACACCACCGAACAGCATGGTTCCGTCGGAGGATGTCCAGGAGGCACCGTCGGAGAATTCGTTGGATTGTAGGCCGTTGTCATTAAAGTAGTTCTGTGTCAGTTCGGTCTTGGGGTCGTAGCAATAGAGGCCGTGGTCGGTCGCTATCCATAGTCTTCCCTTGGCATCCTGTTCGATGGCGGCAATGCCATTTTCCGACAGTCCTCTGTCCGTTGAGGCCAGTTTCAGTTCTTTTTTTAGTAAGTCATAACAGTAGAGGCCGTCATTCGTACCTATCCACAGTCTGCCGGAATATTCTCTGACAATACGGGTGGGGGTGGAGTAGTTCAGGCAGTTTTTTCCGAAGAAACTGGTCCAACTATTCTTTTCCAGATCCAGACAACAGGCTCCAATTGAGGTTGCTACATAGATTCGTTTGTTGTCTGGTGAGACGGAGAGTTGGGAGATGTAGTCGTTGGGGATGCTGTTGGCATCACGGTTGCTCTCGGCGCGATCCTTCACCTTGTAGGTCTCTATCTTGTTACCTTGTTGGTCAAGCATCACCACACCCTGTCCCATGGTGGCAAACCACAGACGGTTCTTGTTGTCCACCTCAATGTCGAAGATGCTGATGTTGGCTGCCTGAGGGAAGTCAAACTTGTGATATTGCAAGGTGTTGGGGTCAATCCATCCGCCACCTTCATTATACGAACCTATCCAGATACGGCCTTTTAAGTCTTCTTCGATGGCCATGACGGAAGCAGGGAAATGCTCCTTAAAATGTTTTAGTGGCTTCTGGGTGCTGTCGAAACAGTAAAGCCCGTCCTTGTCGGTTCCAATCCAGGTACGTCTCTTGCTGTCCTGATAGGTGCTGACCACGCAGGCATTACCTATTATATTACGCGTACCTATTTTATATCCCATATAATGGAAGCCGGTAGAAAAACCTGGCTGCATGAAGAGGCCCTTTTGAAGGAGTCCGAACCAGTAGTTGCCGTTTGGGTCTTCTGTGATGGAGACGACCTTGCTTTTGGTGAGATGTACCTCAAGACTATGGAAAGGATTATCGGTGAGTGTTCCGCTTTGTGGATCATAAATGCCGATACCTTCTCCGTCGTAGCCTATCATCAGTTCTTTCTTACTATTGAAGTACAGTTCTGTAATAGGCTTATTGCCGGCATTCTCGATTTTCTGGAATTCGTTTCCTGCTAATTTAAAGAGGCCGGCATTCGAGGTTCCTAAATAAAGTGTACCGTCCGATCCTTCACAAATCTTACGCAGGGAGGTCCTCATGGGACTGTCCTCAAAATAGGTGTGTGAAGTTTTTTCATTGAAACAGATGAGACCGTTGTCTCTGGTGAGCACCCAGATATTGCCTTTTTGGTCTTCCATCAACTGTTCTGCCGTATGGATTCCTTTTACGGCCCCCCCCACTTGATGGGCATGTCTTGTGTCGTCGATCTTCAGGACGCCAAAACCAGAGGTGCCTGCCCATACCTCGCCGTTCTTCCGTACGAGAAAACAGGTGACATAGCAGTCGATGCGATTCCCGTTCAGGTCTTTCACCTCAATAGTCTGGAAAGATTTCCCGTCATAGATTTGCAATGTACCCCACATGCCTAAATAGAAATGACCCTTCTGATCCTGTATGATACAGTTCACATAGTTGCTGGCCATACCAGTCCGATTGTCTTTCTTATAAATGTGGAACTGGTAGCCGTCGTATCTGTTCAAGCCATTGCGGGAGGCCGACCAGATGAATCCGTCGTTGTCAAGATAAACCTGATTAGTGAAATTACTTGAGAGTTGATGGTTGGCATCAAATAACTTGCCCATCTGAGCATGAATGTTCAGGGCGGGTAATAATAATATGGTTAGAAGGACTTGTGAAAGTCCGTTAGTTAGTCTAAGTTTTTTCCTTTTCATTTGTTTTAGTATCTTATAAAACCGATGCAAAGATACGGCATTTTTTTGAATAACAAACAATTTGTTACCTAAAATAAAGAAAATGTAACACGAATTTTTGTTAATTATGCAAAAAACCCTTACCTTTGCACCGATTTTTGTGTATATTTAATGTATTGTTTACAAATAGCCTAATCAATTTAATGATTAAAGAGTATGAATCAAAACCAGGCAAGATGAAACAGTTGACTTATTTATTGAGCGAAACTGTTCTCTTGGAGGCTCAACGACTACGCCGTATGACGGTCTTGTTGTTGACGATGATGTTCTGTGTCACGATGTGGGCTCAGAACGGTATTGCCATTAAGGGAACCGTTGTCGATTCAAACGGCGAGGCGCTGATAGGTGCCTCCGTTGTGGTAAAGGGAAATACGTCGGTTGGTACGATTACCGACTTCGATGGTAATTTCTCTTTAAGTGTTCCTTCTGAATCGACGACGATCGTTGTTTCCTATGTAGGAATGAATTCAAAAGAAATGAAGGTTGGCAAGCAGCGCGACTTCAAAGTGACACTGACCGACAATACTGAATTGGAAGAAGTGGTGGTCGTTGGTTTCGGCCAGCAGAAAAAAGCCTCAGTGGTGGGTGCCATCACTCAGACCACGGGTGAGGTGTTGGAGCGTTCAGCCGGTATCGGTAGCGTCAGTGCGGCTCTCACCGGTAACCTCCCTGGTGTTGCAACGATTGCTTCTACGGGTCAGCCGGGTGAAGAAGACCCGCGTATTTACATCCGTGGTGCAGCCGCTTGGAACCAGGATGCCCAGCCGCTGATTCTTGTCGATGGTGTCAAGCGTGAGATAAAGTCTGTTGATATTACGTCTGTCGCAACGGTCTCCGTGCTGAAAGATGCCTCTGCTACGGCTGTGTACGGTGTGGAAGGTGCTAACGGCGTCATTCTGATCACCACCAAGCGTGGTGTGGAAGGCAAGGCCAGAATTGACATCGGCTTTAATGCGACATTGAAGGCTGTATCAAAACTTCCACGCAAGTATGATTCTTACGATGGCTATATGCTCCGTAATCAGGTTATCGAGCATGAACTTGCATTAAGTGGTGACGCTTCGTGGGCATATTATCGTCCGCAGACGTTTATTAACAACTTCCGCAATCAGGATTATACCGTAGGACCACATTACAATGCACAAGGAGCCTATCTCGGTGACTATAGCCAGGCAGAGCGCTATCCAAACATTGACTGGCAGGAGGAGATGTTCAGGAAGACCGCCTTGTCGTATAATACAAATATCAATTTCTCTGGTGGTACAAAGGCTGTGAAGTATTTCGTGGCATTTGACTTCCAGAACGAAGGTGATATGACTCGGATCTGGGAAAACAATCAGGGTTATGAAGGCGGTTATTCATACAATCGTTTGAATGTACGTTCAAATTTGGATTTCCAGATCACCAAGACCACGCAGTTCAAGGTGAACTTGGCTGGCTCCAATGCGCAGCAGAAAAATCCACGTTATTATTATAGTAATAGTGGTGAGTGGTTCCAACAGCAGAACTGGGCCGGTGCCTACCGTATGCCGCCAAACGTCTACCCTGTCAAATTTGCAAATGGCGCTTGGGGATACTCTAGACTGGCTGCCTCTAACATGGCAAATTCCCCTATGAACATTGCAACTGCTGGTTATACGCAGGGTACTATTACGCGTGTATTCACAGACTTTGCGCTTGAACAGAATCTCGATTTTATTACCAAGGGACTTGTGGCACGCGGAACGATTTCATGGGATAACCAATTCGAAGAGAGTACCAATCCAAATGATGATAATGCACGTGGTATTAATGCCGTCGGTCACACGAATAATACGGCCTATATACTCCCGGAGGATGGCGAGTTGCTTTTTGAGAATGAAATTTTCTCCAATACAGGTTTCGATTATTATGAAATGCGCGACTGGACCACTCGGTCAGGTGCGGTCAATCGTACAAGCCGTGCCACGGAAATGTCGCTCCAACTTTTCTGGGGCCGCCAGTTTGGTAATCATAACGTGACATTGATGGGTAACTGGAAGCGTCGTAACAATGCCTTTAATTCCGAACTCGAGAATCGTCGTGAGGACTGGGTGTTCCGTACCACATACGACTATAAGGGCAGGTATTTCGCTGAAGTTAACGGTGCCTACAACGGATCACAGAAGTTCTCCCCGGACAACCGTTTCGCATTCTTTGCTTCCGGCGCACTTGGCTGGATGGTCTCCGATGAGAATTTCATGAAGACGCTGAGAGACAAGAAGATTATCGATATGTTCAAGATTCGTGGATCCTACGGTGAGATTGGTGATGACAGCGCGGGTGACCGTTGGGCATACCTGACAGGTTGGGAGGCAATGAGTTCTTTCCAGATGGGACTGGATCGCACTAACAGCCCGTTCACCGGCTATAAGGAAGCCACCATTGCCAACCCAGACCTCCGTTGGGCGACGGTCAAGAAGATGAATATCGGTTTTGACTACGCTTTCCTTGGTGGTATGTTTGCCGGTAGTTTCGACTGGTTCCGCGATGACCGTTACGACATCTTTATTTACGGAACCGACCGTTCAGTGCCTGCCTATTATGGTGCAGCAAAGACCCCTGACGTCAACAAGGGTAAGATCAAGAACTCCGGTTTCGAATTAGAAGTTCGCTTCAATAAGGTCTTGAACAACAGCATGCGATTCTGGGTCAATGCCAACTACACGTATGCGCACAATGAGATTATATTGAAGGATGACCCCGAACTGATTCCAAGTTACCGCAAGGCGCAGGGTTATTCACAAGGACAATATGTGTCATACATCGACAACGGATTTATCAACACCTATGATGAATTGTACAGTACACCGGAACACCAGAGTAATGATGCGCAGGTGCTTATTGGTGACCATTACATCGTCGACTTCAATGGTGATGGTGTTGTTGACCAGACCAATGACCAGGCTCCATACGGTTACACAGGAACGCCGGAACATACCTACAACGCTACGATTGGATGGGAGTGGAAAGGCTGGAGTTGCTTTGCCCAGTTATACGGTGTGACAGGTGTTACACGTGACGTGACCCTTACATCTTTCCCCGATCAGTTGCTGACTGTCTATGACACTGGTACTTGGTGGAGTTCGGCTGCCAAAGGCGGAGAAGTCGTCATGCCACGCTTCAACACCCAGGCCACCGCTGGCAACAACGGTACACAGTACCTCTTTGACGGCTCATACTTCCGATTAAAGAATGTGGAAGTGGCTTACACATGGACGAAAGGCTGGATCAAAAAACTTGGTTTCTCGAGTCTTAAGATTTACCTGAATGGTAACAACCTCCTCCTCATCACAAAGATGCCTGACGACCGTGAGAGTAACTACGGATGGAGTGGCGGTGGTGGCGCATACCCCACAGTCAGACGTTATAACCTCGGATTTAAGTTATATATTTAAATAGGTAGAATAGGTTTAATGGGTTTAATTGATATGAAATATTATAATAACATAAAATCCCTTCTGTGCGGTTCGCTGCTCCTGATTGCCGGGGTTGCTTCCTTCACCTCTTGTAAAGACTGGCTTGATAAGGATCCAGAGTCTATCGTGGCAGAGGATGAGGCGTTTAAGAACTATCGTAACTTCCAGGGGTATATTGAGGAAATCTATAACTTGGTTCCCGACAAGGAGAAAGTAAACTATTGTAGCGGATGGAATTTAGGTGACGATGCTGTTCACAACACAGAAGGCTATGCGCACATTGATCATCAGGTAGATCTTGGCAATTATCGTGATTGGTTAACCAACTCCCAGTTCTGGCTGAATGGTGCCAGGTACTCGCTCTGGACAAGTTCATGGTATTGTATCCGTAAGTGTAACATGGGTATAGCGAATATCAAGTCGCTTGTCGGAACGGATGAAGAGCGTGATCTTCTGCTCGGACAGATGTATTTCTTCCGTGCATGGTGGCATTTCGAACTGATGTGCTATTTCGGTGGCCTGCCCTATATTGATGAAGCATACGAGGCTTCTGCAATTCCCGAACTGCCTCGTCTTTCTTTCCAAGAATGTGCTGACCGCTGTGCTGAAGACTTCCAGCGGGCATACGACCTTCTTCCTGTGGATCCTCAGGCGTGGGACGAGACGCTGGCCGGTATGCAGACTGCCGGAAAGAACGACCTGCGTATCAATAAGTTCATGGCACTCTGTTATCTCGGCAAGTGCTATCTCTGGGCGGGCTCTCCGCTCATGAAGGAGTTTGAGAAGACCAAGGATGGTGGTGTGGCTCAGTTGTTAGGTGCCAGTTCCAATGGCAAGACTTACGACTATGATGTTGCTTATTGTAAGAAGGCTGCTGAGGCATTGGGTAAGGCGCTTGACATGGTAAATAGAAGAACCGTCAGTTACAAATTGGCAGATTTCAAATATACCAACCTCTATGATCACGAGAAGGAAGAGGAATCTGAGACTAACTATTCGGAAATTTTCTATACCCACAAGCAGAGTTGGAAGGTGCCTGGTTCTTCAGAGGCTATCTTCCGTGGCATTTGTTCTGGTTTGAATACTGCCAACTGGAACCATACAAAGATCTTCGGCCCGAAGGTGGCCGGTCTCGTGGCGCATGACAAAATCATTCACCACCCCACAGCCAACCTCATTGACCAGTACGGTATGGCCAACGGGCAGCCCATCTACCTTGTTAAGAATGGTGTATATGTTCTGAATCCGGAATCGGGCTGGGATCCCGAGCATCCTTATAAGAATCGCGATCCACGCTTCTATCACGATATCGTGTTCGATGGCTTCCATTATGTGCTCAGCACGGATGCCTTGACTACAGAGCAGAAGAAGTATGATTACTGTACACTTTATACGGGCGGTGCCATGCGTGGCGTTGCCGATGGTAGCAGTACGGGCTATTTCATCCAGAAACTGACCCCCCACCAGTGTAATGAGGGTGATAAGTGGTATGATTATGATCATGCCTTGGAAACTTATCTTCCTTATATGCGTTTGGCTGATGTCTATCTGATGTATGCGGAGGCACAGGCCGCCATCGCAACAAGTGCAGCGGGATTGAAGGAAAAACCGACCTATTGTCTGTCACTCTCTGCCGTTGATGCTATAAACAAACTTCGTGATCGTGTCAACTCAGAAGACTACCCCATGGAGCATGTCCAGCCTAATCTGATGGACACCAGGGAGCACTTCATTGATGAGGTGCGCCGTGAGCGTGCTGTGGAACTGGCCTTTGAGGGTTTCCGCTGGAACGACCTTCAGCGCTGGCTCCTCCTCACTGAGCCTCCCTACACGATGAAATACTCTCATGAGTTTGAGCGCCTGGAAAAGGATACTTGGTTTAAGTCGCACGATCCGAAGGATGCACAGGTGGGTAACTTCCACAAGGAAGAACTGATTACCCGTCGTCTGGAGTCAAAGCACTACTGGTTCCCGCTTCCCGACAAAGAGACTTATCTTTACGCGGGATTCCCTCAGAATCCAGGATGGTAAGAGATTGAACATTGAACATTGAATATTGAACATTATGGATAAAATGAAAAGAAATATATTTCTCTTTGCCCTGTTGGCGGTGTCGCCACTGACGGTCAATGCTCAGACCACTGACGATGCTGAAGAGGCCGATTCTACGGTGGTAAAAAAGAAAGTCCATGTTGCTTTCCGTGATGTGGATGCCGACTATCTTCTAGGAGGTGTTTCCTATATTGATATGGAGGAACTATCGAAGAAGGACTATACACAGAGTAGCCTTGAAGATATGTATGCGCTTGTCGGGGGATGGAATGGCAACAACCTCTGGGGTATGGACAACGACCGTCTTGACAATAACGACAACAATAATCTGCCGCTCGTGATTATCGACGGTGTGAAGCGTCCGTCTAACAACGTGCTGCCTTCTGAAATTGAGCAGATTACTTTCCTAAAGGGTGCACAGGCCGTCGTGCTCTATGGTGCCAAGGGTGCCAAGGGTGCCATCTTGATTACCACCAAGCGTGGCAAGGTGGACGGTCTTCAGATTAAAGCCAATGCCAATACCGGTTTCCATGTAGCCAAGGAATTTCCCGAGTATCTTGGATCCGCTGAGTATATGACACTCTACAATGAAGCCTGTCTTAACGACAACTTGTCATCTGGTGCAAAATACTCCCAGATGGATATTTACAACCATGCTGTGGGTGAGAATCCTTACCGTTATCCCAATGTGAACTACTATTCTGATGAGTATATCCGAAAGATGTATAACCGTTCAGAAGGAACATTGGAGATTCAGGGTGGTGGACAACGTGCCCACTTCTATACGAACATCAACTACTATCGCGCAGAGGATCTCATCAACTTCGGTCCGGCAAAGGATAATTATACCGACCGTTTCAGCGTACGTGGTAATGTGGACCTTGTGATTAATAAGGTTATCAAGGGTTTTGCCAACGCCACTGCCACTTTCTACAATGAGAACAAGAATAAAGGTGACTTCTGGGCCGAGGCTGCCACCATGCGTCCGAATTTCCCGGAGAATGCTGCGCCGCTGATTGATATTAATACGGTTGACCCGAATGCCAGCAAGGCACTTGCCATCCTCGGCAAGTCGCTCAACCTGCTTGACGGCAGATATTTCCCCGGAGGTACAAAGGCTACCCAGTCAAATGTGATAGCCGACTGCTATTTCGGTGGTAAGACCACACTCGTCAGCCGTCAGTTCCAGTTCGATGCCGGTTTCGTCTATGATATGAACAAGTTTGTGAACGGTTTGTCATTCAAGACGATGTTCTCAATCGACTATGCTGCCAACTACAGCCTTTCCTACGACAACAAATATGCTGTGTTCATTCCTACATGGAGTAACTATAACGGTGAAGATGCGATTGTAGGTCTTACTCAGCAGGGTGATGAGATCGTGACAGGTCGTATGACCATGTCGAACACCAAGTATCGCCAGACGATTAGTTGGAACGGTCATTTCGACTACGACTACATCTTTGCTGACAAGCATCATGTCACGGGTATGTTGCTCGCTAATATGTACACAACCACAGCCAGTGGTACCTACCATCGCTATGCAAATGCCAACTTAGGCCTCTTGGCAGGTTACGACTATATGAGCCGTTACTTTGCTGAAGTAGGATTGGCAGGTGTCCATTCAGCCCGTCTGGCCGAAGGTCATCGTGAAGCGCTCTCACCCTCATTTACCATTGGCTGGAACCTGGCTAAAGAGCGTTTCATGCAGGAATCCTTCGTTGACGACCTGATGCTCAGCGCATCCTACAGTGATCTGAGGGAGGATATGGATGTCTATATGGGGAGCAGTGAGTACTATATCTATGATGCCTTGTGGTCAAATTCTGGTGGCTCTTTCACATGGAATGAAGGAACAACTACCAACCATACTGTCTCCTCTATCGGTTCCAATCCGTCTCTCGATTTCATTCACCGCAAGGAATGGTCCGTCAGTTTGCGCGGCTCGTTCTTCAACAAGTTGATAAGCACTGACCTCACCTTCTTCAATACGGATATGGATGGCTTTATTGTCCAGAATCCAACGTCATTCCCTTCGCATCTATCGGGTAGTGGCAGTTCGTTCAAACCAGCCCTTAACAACAACATCCAGAACCGCAAGGGGCTTGATTTCAGTATCACAGCCCAGAAACAATTTGGACAGGTTCATGCTCAACTCGGCGTTGTAGGTACTTATCTTACCACTAAGTGGAAGAAATACGATGAAATAGTCGATCCCGCAGCCACTTGGCGAAATTCAATTGGAGAATTGATTCATGAAGGAAATGCGCTCGATGCCATTTCAGGCTACAAATGCATCGGGTTCTATGGCATTAATGACTTTGACTATAATGCAGAGACAGGCAAGTACACTTTGAAGTCAGGTGTCCCCACGTCGAAAATTGGTGGCGACATCCAGCCAGGTGACTTGAAATATGAGGATGTCAATGGCGATAATGTCATTGACAGCAAAGACCAGGTTGACCTCGGTAAGTCAGGTGCATACGGGTCTCCTTTCACATTGGGTGTGAACCTTACGCTTAAGTACAAGAACTGGACGCTCTTTGTGCTTGGTAATGGTCAGTTCGGCGCATACGGTATGAAGACCAGTCTTGGCAGTTACTATTATATGGAGGGAAACAACAAGTACTCTGTCAATGCGCTTGGTCGTTGGACACCGGAGACAGCAAATACCGCTACGCATCCACGTCTGACAACAAAGAGTATAAAGAACAACTCTGAGGCTTCCACCTTCTGGATTTACAGCACTGACCGCTTCAACCTTCGTAAGGTGCAGATTACCTACGATTTCCCTCAGGAGTTGTTTGATGGCAAGTGGGTCAAGGCGCTCTCGATTTATCTGAACGGAAACGACCTCCTCACGATTTCCAAGAATCGTAAGTTGATGGAGACAAACATTGGCTCTGCCCCGCAGACGCGTTTCTATAACCTCGGTGTTAAGGTAACCCTCTAAAAACAAAAAGGATATGAAGACAAGAAATATTATATTCTATTTATTTGCTCTCCTCGCCTTCTGCTCATGTGATGATATGTTTGAGCCGGCGGAAGAAAACAAGCGACAACTGGAAGACTTGCCCGAGGAATCTGCGTATGCACACGGCCTGTTGATTTATGCTTACGAACGCCTTCCTTATATGAGGACCACCCAGACCGACGTTGCGACGGATGATGCTGTGACCAATCAACTCAGCAACGTTTACCTGACTATGGCAACGGGTGCGTGGGCATCAGACAATGACCCGATGACTCAATGGGACAATTGTAAGCATGGTGTTCAGTACGTCAATCTCTTTCTCTCCATCGTAGAGAAGGTGAAGTGGGCTCCAAGTGCTGTCTCTAAGCAGCAGATGTTCATTGACCGTATGAAAGGTGAGGCCTTTGGCCTTCGAGCCGTCTTCTATTACTATTTATTACAGGCTCATAGTGGTTATGCAGACGATGGCCAGCTCTATGGTGTACCTTTGCTCACGGTTGCTGAGGACGGTAGTTCAGATTTCAATCAGCCACGCGCTACTTTTGCTGACTGTATCAAGCAGTGTTTTGCTGACTGCGACAGTGCTATGGCCCTCCTCCCCGATCATTATGAGGACATTAAATCTGAAGACGAGATCCCTGCAAAGTATCAGGCACTTGGTGCGAATGCTTCTGGTTACAACCTTGTGTTCGGACAAAAGGCTAAGAATTTGATGTCTGGTAAGGCTGCTGAGGCCGTCAAGGCACAGGTGGCTCTTCTCGCGGCCAGTCCCGCCTTCCGCGAACAGAGCGGCGTGACTTCTGCCGAGGCTGCCACACTTTGTGCCAATGTGCTCAAACGCATCGGAGGCGTGGCAGGATTAGACATTACTGGTCATACCTGGTACAAGAACAAGACTAAAATTGACGAAAGTACAAAAACGGAAATTCCGGAGATCCTCTGGCGCGAAGACCGTAGCAACGACAATAATCAGGAAAAGGATAACTTCCCCCCGACGCTCTACGGAAATGGTCGTGTAAACCCATCCCAGAACCTTGTGGATGCATTTCCTATGTTGAATGGCCGTCCTATCACAGACCCTCAGTCTGGTTATGATTCTCAGAACCCGTATGCCAACCGTGATCCACGTCTCTCAGAATATATCATCTATCATGGTATGACCTTCAAAAAGACAGTGATCTCAACTGGTTTTGAGATTCCTAGTGAAGATGGTGAGACGCTTGATAACCTTGACAATCAGAGTGGCTTGTCAACCCGTTCAGGCTACTATCTGAAGAAACTCCTTCGTGAGGAGGTCAGTGCGAATCCCAGTGCATCTTCTACTCAGTATCATATCTATCCGCGTATCCGCTATACAGAGATGTTCTTGGCATTCGCTGAAACAGCCAACGATGCATGGGGGCCTGATGCCGACCCGACAGGCGTAGGTTTCACCGCTTACGATGTCATCAAAGCCATACGCGGGCGTGCCGGAATAGGCATAGATGAGTACGGTTTCCCCCTTCCTGAAGGCGATGCCTATATCGAAGAATGTAAGTCTGACAAGACGAAGATGACCCAACTCATCCGTAACGAGCGTCGTATTGAACTCTGCTTTGAGAACAAACGTTTCTGGGATCTCCGTCGCTGGCAGATGCCTCTGAATGAGGGTGTCAAAGGCATGAAGATTCAGAAGGTAGACCCGGATAAGGAAGACAGTCCGCTCAAATATACCATTATTGAGGTAGAGGATCGCAAATACGACAACTCCTATCAGATATATGGACCCGTTCCAAAGGGTGAAGTGCTCCAATGGAGCAACCTCAAGCAAAACAAGGGATGGTAATGAAGTGAAAAGTGTAAAGTGAAAAGTATAAAGTGATATGATGAAACTTAAGAAATATGTATACGGCGTAGCCTTGGGAGCATTCTCTCTCACATTTGCTGCTTGCTACAATGCAGACAAGGAGTTCCCGGACTATGAAGGAGGAACAACAGCCTATTTCGCCTATCAGTACCCGGTACGTACACTCATACTTGGTAACGATATCTATGACAACACGCTCGATAACGCGCACAAGTGTCAGATATGGTCAACCATGGGCGGTGCCTATGGCGGACGTGATGCCACGGTGGATGTTGTTGTCGACGAGTCGCTCTGCAACAATCTCTATTTTACTGACGAAGGAGGTAATGCAGCGGCTCCAGTGCTTCCGATGCCAACATCTTACTATCAACTTTTATCCAATGCCATTCCTTACAATGGTCAGCCTCGTGGTTATGTTGAAGTACAGTTCACGGATGCTTTCTTTAATGACCCCCAGGCTATCGCAAATACCTACGTCATTCCATTGAGGATGACGAAGGTAACAGGCATAGACTCCATTCTCGTGGGCAAGCCACGTGAAGGTCTCACACCGGCTCGCACGAATTCAGGTGATTGGGAGATACTTCCAAAGGATTATGTACTCTACCTTGTAAAGTATATGAACCCTTGGCAGGGAAAATATATCCGTCGTGGTGTGGACAATGTGACGGAAAAAGGCAATACCACCACCATCGTGCGCAAGGATTTCTCATTGATGAACACCGACCTTGAGCATTATACGGAGAACCCTGTGAACCAGAACGACGAGATCTGCGGCATCACCACCAAGAACATGACGCAGGCTAATTTCCCCGTTTCTTTCAAGACCTCTGGTGCTTCCATTACCTGTAACCTCATCCTCACGTTCAACGGCAATCAGTGTACCATTTCTACTGATGATGAGAACGTGACAGCGACCGGTTCTGGTGAATTCATTGAAAAGGGTACGGAGAGGGCAGAATATAAGGACTACCAGTGGGGTAGTTTGAATGGACAACCTGTCCAGCGTGACATCCTCCGTCTGGCATACGATGTTGACTTCACCAAGAATAACATTCAGGTGTCCACCACCGATACCTTGGTTGTTCAGACGCGTGAGTCTAACCAGAAAGTATTCTTCTCACCAATTTATGTTCAACAATAATAGGAGGCTAAGAATATGAAGAAAATAATTAGAAATGGTCTCTTGATGTTGGTAGCAGGCGTACTTGCCGTTTCCTGTGCCGACTATAATGTGACAGACAACTTCAAGGCTGATCCAGATCCTTCCTTCGTACAGCCTTACAAGGACTTGGATGCTGTTAAGTCATACATCAACAGAGAGCAGTATCCGAACCTGACACTCGGTGCTATGCTCAATGTGTCTGAGTTCAACAAACAAGAACTGGCTCATGCCGCAGCCGTCACCAACTTCGACGATCTCGCTTTTGGAGCCTCTCTGATGTCGGGTGCCATTGTCAATGCCAAGGGAGTGATGAACTTCCTCGACATGAAGGATCTTCTCGACCATGTGGAGGAAATCGGTGGTGAGGTGTTCGGCAGTCCGATTGTGGCAAACGCCAACCAGGCCGACGGTTGGTTGAGCACGCTCACGGCTCCTATTGAGATTATCGTAGATTATGTAGAGGGAAAGACCGTTGACTACACTACAATGACAACCTTCGAAGGGACTGTGGAAAAGGGAACGGCTACCATCGAGAAATATGATGACGCAAATGCGCTGAAAATCAGTTCAGCATCTCGTGTTCGCATCATTGAAGGGTTCGAGTTGGATTCACTCGCAACCTATACCACGACCTTTTGGGCTAAGGCCGACAAGGACGTTAATTTTAGTGTCGTCTTCTCTGGTACTCAAATTGACGGAGGCTCTGCTGGTGGAAAGTTTTTGCTGGCTGGCGGTAATTGGAAGAAAATCGTTGTGGAGAGTCAAAGCGCACCCGGTGAAACGGAGGGTTACTTGAGTATTGAAACGGCCCGAGGCACGCCCGTCTATATCCAAAAGGCGCAGGTTGGCTACTATCCTGACAACCACCGTCCGCAGACGGCACAGGAGAAGACTGATACCATTAACTATGCCCTCCATGCCTGGTGCGATGGTTTGATGAAGATCAACGAAGGTCGTATCAAGAAGTTCGACCTTATCGATGAGGCTCTTGGCACTGATGAAATGGACAATGGTATGTATGACCTCAAGCACTCTACCGACAAGTTCTTCTGGCAAGATGTCTTAGGCAGTGAAAACTATGCGCCGATCGTATCGAAGGTGGCCAGTGAAGCCTACCAAAAGTACGGGGGCGATCCTGAAGCATTGAGGTTCTTCATCGGTGAGTCCGGACTTGAGAATGAGAAGCAATTTGAGAGTCTCAAATATTGGATTAACATCTGGGACGTAAAAGGTGCCAAGATCGACGGTATCAATGCCAAACTGAATCTCACCTATAGTGAGGATCCAGAAACACAGGAGGCCAACAAGGTATCCCTTGACAATCTCCTGACGAATCTGGCTAATTTGGCTTCAACAGGCAAACTTATCCGCCTCTCTAACTTCGACATCATCTATAAGAATGCTGCGGGTGCGAAGGTGCTTGCTAAGGACATCACAGATGCCCAGCGCCAGAAACTCGCCGACTATTATGGCTATGTCATCAAAAGTTATATGTCAAAGATTCCTAACGACAAGCAGGCCGGCATTTGCAAGGGCAACCTCGCCGACACGAACGACCCTGTCGGTCTCTGGGCAATTGAAAACAAGGACTGGGTGCGCACAGCTACCTACAAGGCCTTTTGCGAGGCACTCAGTGGTCAGTAATGTATTAATGTGTTATTATATATTTTTCTAAACTCTTTTAACAGTTTTTTATTCACTTAATTATTAATTTAAATTTTTCAATTATGAAGAAATTATTTACTCTTCTTGCTTTCTTGACATGTTTCTTGGGAGCAAATGCGAAAGAAGTGGTAGATGTCGAAATCGACTTCTCTACTTACGACGAAATGTGGAAATGGGGAAATGGTTGGATCCCTAGTGATGAGATCAGATCGTACTTCGATCTTGATAATGGTTGTTTCCACTTCCATCTTGATGAAGCAAAGGCAAACAACTATGACATCCAACTTCAGCCGTTCCCTGGTACAGATGATACGGATGCTGTGTACACCGTCACTGTAACGATTAAGGGTACTGTTGAACAGAACATCTGGTTTTCTTTCGGAGGTTCCAATACCCCAGGAGATGTTCCTGTCTCAACAGATTGGCAAACGCATGTATTCACAGATGTTGTAAACGACGCCAGTGCACCATACTTTGCTAATAGTGGTTCTATCCTCTTACAGTGTGGTCACTATGTGGGCGATTTCTGGATTTCGTACCTCAAGATTACCCACGAAGAAAAAGAGCAGGCTCCAGTAAATTGGATTGATATGATCAAGAATGGTGATGCTTCTGAGGCATGGGCTAATCCTGACGCACAGGTAGTTAACAATGCTTATGATGGTGAGGGTGCAGAAGAAATCTGTGCTTATTCTAAGGAGTATGGTTATAATGACAACAATCCTCACGCTGCGTTTATTGAGGATGGTGCATTCTATACCACGACCCAGCCTTGTGAGGACATGGATGGTGCTGCCGAGGAATGGCAGAACCAGTTCTGGATCAACTTCCCAAGAGCCTTGAAGGATGGCGAACACCTCAGACTCTCATTTGATTATAAGGCTTCAGAGGCTGCACAAGGCGCAGGTCAGGGTCACAGGGCTCCTGGCGATTATCTTGGTGGTTGGGGTCCTGGTACTATTGACTTCACCACAGAATGGCAGACTTATACTAAGGAATTCGATGCAACTGCTGATTGCCACTCAATTGCCTTCAACTTAGGTGGTAATGGCCAGTTCGAAAAAGAGATTACCTTCTTCTTTGATAATATCAAGTTAGAATATATGGATCTGAAGCAAGGCTGGTTCGTGGCCGCTACTGACACAGAGGATGGCGATCCTGCTTACAACTTTGACGAGGCTCAGGAATTTGTAGAAGATGGTGACGCCTTGGTAGCCACAGTTGGTACAAAGGGTGATGAGGATTCATGGGTTAACCAGGTGATGATCTCTACTGCATATGGTAATGACAAGGGTTTCAAAGCTGCTACAATCAAAGTGAGCGGTATTATTAAGAACGATCCCGAGGTATGGCCTGGATTTGAGCCGGCAGGAAAATCTACGATTGACCTTCCTGTGAAGGGTGTATGGCAGATCTCGATTGATGAAGAATCCTCTCAGATTAACTTCATCAAACTTGAGGGTCAGGAAGATAAGAAGGAACTCGAGAAAATTGTTAACGCAACAGAGGCAACTCTGCATGGTTCTGCAAAGACCTCACAGGCTTGGGACAACCAGTTCTGGATTGCCGCTAACCGTGATCTTGCAAAGGGTGAGAAAGTCCTTATTGAGTTCGACTACTGGGCAAGTGAAGATGGTATCACTGTTCAGTCACAGGCTCACGGTGTAGGTGGCGATGGCAACCCATGTAATTACATTATGCATGGACTCCTCGGTGACTTCACCTTCAATACACAATTGCAGCACTACTCTGAAACTGTCACTATTCCTGACAACGCAGACAAGATGAGGTCTATCTGCTTCAATATGGCATGTGTTGACCAGGCTGTCGATTATACCATTGCGAATGTCGTTTGGATGACTGCCGACATGACCGAGAGACTCGTTGATCCTGAGGATGAAGGTATCTTCTGGCTGAAGACTGGTGAGGGTGCTTATGTTCAGTATCCTGCAGTTCCTCTGCCTGCACCCCGACCCAATGCTAATGGCGATAAGGATGCTGATGGCAAGGATATCATTGATGTTTCTGATATAGACTTTGTCATTGAGTATATTGACCAAGAGGTTAATGAAGAAAATGCAGGTGCCGATACCAACAGGGACGGCAAAATCGATGTTGCCGACATTGACACCGTCATTGAAGCAATTAAATAGTTTTTTTCTATAGGAATATAAGATTTTAGAGAAACAAATAACAAATTAAAAATAGTAAGAATTATGAAAACGATTAAGAATTTGATGCTTGTCGCAATGGTAATGTTTGCAGGCAATGCAATGGCTCAGAAGTTAAGTGCAGAACCAATTTCGA
>ONTZ01000025.1 GCA_900320905.1 uncultured Prevotella sp. | reverse complement strand
AAGAAACGAAGATATGAAGAATATTTTGACTTGCTTATTCGCCGCACTTGGGCTTACTACTGCCTGTGGCCAGCAGAACTTTGAGAACATGGAAGTGAAAGAGTTTGCCGAACTGATAACAGACTCCAACGTGGTAATCCTCGATGTGCGTAAGGCCGATGAGTTTGCCGAAGGGCATATCAAGGGAGCCATCCTTATCGACCAGTTCCAAAGTGACTTTGTAGAACAGGCCCAAGCCAAACTGCCCATTGACAAGACTATCGCCATCTATTGCCGCAGTGGTCGCCGCTCATCCAATGCTGCCGGAAAGTTAACTGACGTCGGCTACAAGTGTGTAAACCTCAAAGGTGGTATAATTGCTTGGAAGGATGCGGGCAAACCAGTAGTGACAGAATGACAACGAAACAAATAACAGCGACCAACGCTGACGACCAGATAAAGCAGTTCTATGAGTCGGCTTTCCCGGTGGAAGAACAAATCCCCTGAGATGACTTGGTACGGTTAATCGGCGAAATGGGGCCAGGTACGTTCACGATGCAGGACTGGGATGATGTCGTGTCAGAGCTACGACAGTACTGGACGTGGAGAAAATGCCTTATATATCACAGGCCGGCCTCCGTGTGCTATTGATAATGAGGGAATCTGTAAAAGACCTTAGCTGCTTTAAGTTATTCCACGTCCAACCTGAGGTGGAAAAAATCTTGAAAGTGACAGGATTTGATAAGCTTCTGATACGCTAATCGCTCATCACTAATCTGTGAAGATTGAGGCTATTTTGAGCCTTTTGGGTGAAGATGATATTTATTCCATTCAATATATGATCCAGTGTTTCTCTTCGCTGAGTAGCCGTCTGCCTTATGAACGATGTGACGAAGATGGCAATGGAGGGCATCCTCGTAGAGGGGATGGCTTTTCTTGTCTTTAATACTCATATGGAAGCGGATTGCCAGGAACTCTTCTTGTGACAGATGGAAACCTAACTCTTTGAGCATCATGGCTGAACGCCTTCCGTGTCCTTTTATATGGCGCATACAGCGACAATTGCAGAAGTCGTGAAGCAAAGCGCTGATGGCCAGACTGTCCTTGTCGAGCAAGGGTATTTCAATGTTCTCGCGGCTGGTCTCGCGTAATCTGTTAATAATACTCTCTTTTATATTCAAATTCGTATTCAGTTATTGTTTTATCCACAATATTATTCTGTTTGGGTAATATTTGACTCGGATTCATACGTATTACAGACTGGTCTGAGTCTTATTGTGATCTAACTGTTCCTTCAGGAAGCGTTTCAGCAGGAAGGTGAGAAAATACGGGAAGGTATAGAACTGACCGTTCCATCCGATGTTTTTGTAACCGAGTTTGATACCGTATTTCACATCTGGATAGGAGTTCCATTTGATGAGGTTGTTCAGCGAGGGGGTGGCATTGTCTTTGGCTTTCACCTCAACAGGCACCAATGAGTTGGCATCGCGAACAAAGAAGTCCATTTCGAGAGCAGGACTCTCGCGCTTGTAGAAATAGAGCCCGTCATAGCCTGACTTGCGCAGCATCTCGCCGACAACATTCTCGTATATCGCTCCTTTGTAGGTGCCAAAATTCTTGTTGGCACGCAGATCCTCTTGTGCTTCCTCGTCAAGCGAGGCGATAAGCAGGCCTGTGTCGTGATAGTACAGCTTGTAATAATCGGAGTCGTAATTGCCTTTCAAAGGCAGCTCTACGTTGTTCAGGCAGTAACATACGTTGATGACGCCTGCTTCCTTCAACCAGTCGACAGCCCCGATATATTCCCTGTTGCGAGCGCCCTTGGCAATCTTCGTGATCTGGTATTTCTTGTTGTCCTTTGCCAGGAAAGTGGAGATATGGTTATAGACGGCAAGGAGTTTCGCTTTATCCGTCTGCTTGGCATATTTAGTGATGTCCTCCTCGTAGTCTTTCAACAGCTGACGCTGCAGTTCCAAAGTGCCTCCATAGTGGCCGTTGTCGATGTACATCTTTACCACCTCTGGCATTCCACCAAGACTCATATAGTCGCGGAACACATTCATGATTGTGTCCATCTCCAACTGTGAAAGTGGCTTTAGTTCAACCATGTGGTGATACAGGTCTTCTATCTGTTCTGGCTGATAGCCCTTGGCCCACAGAAATTCCTCGAAGTCCATCGAGAACATGTCGAAGTCTTCTTTATAGCCGACGGCGTTGGATTCAATCTCCTCGTAATAGATACCCATCATCGAACCAGAACAGATGACGTCATAGCGCTTGTCCTGGCAGAACGATTTGAGCGAGGTGGCACAGTCGGGGCATTTCTGCAACTCGTCGAAGAAAATCAGTGTCTTGTGCGGGATGAAGCGCCATGATGGTTCCAGCAGCGAGATGTTCTTGATGATGGTATCTACTTCGTAACCATCGTCAAAGATGGCTCTGAATTTCTTCTGAAGCACAAAATTGATCTCGATGACCGACTCGTAGTTGGCATCGCCGAATGCCCTGATGGACTCTGTCTTGCCAATCTGGCGGGCTCCTTTTACTATCAGAGGCTTCCTTTTTGGATTGTTTTTCCAATCCAAAAGATACTTGTCTATCTTTCTTCTTAGCAGTTTCATTTCTCGAAAAATCACATTTTCGGCTGCAAATATAAGTAAAAAATCACATTTTCGGCACAAAAAATCGGCAAAAAATCACATTTTCTGCATATTTTTGGCTTTTCCTGCCATTTTCTGCCACCAAGCTACTCGTCACATCATAGATACTATCATCCCACTCTCGAAGAGTCAATGAAATCTGGCCTGCTTTGAATAACATAATTAAGTCGGTAGTACAATTTTATCTGATATTCCCCGAAAAGATTAAAAGCAGACTAACAAAACTGTTGGAATATAGAGACACCTCCCCATGGGGAGATATGAAAGTTATCAACACTATGCAATAAAGAAATAGATTATGGCATTATTGAAAGAAGACGGTAGTTAGACATTGAGTGGATAAACAACTTACCTCTAGGAGAATCAATGCTTTACCGGTTGCTCTGCCGCAAGTAATTCTTTAGCTGGAATATGTTGAAATGTTTTACCATCAGATGATACAATAAGATTTTCTCCACGCATCGCCTTATCCTGAAGCATTCTCTTTTCTGCTATCTCAAGTCCATGCTTCAACTTTTCCGAAAATTCTCTTACCTCTTTATTTGACATAATTCTTTATTAGATTAAATGATTTTTCCTCTATTATTTTAGTCTCAGTATTTTTACCTCAACATGCAATTTGTTTCCTCGGATATTTACTATTATCATAAATGTCCCAATAATCGACTTCGCTCATGAACAAGTTGAATAGGTTCTTGATACCATAATATACAAATCCTTACTCATTTCGTTGGCAAAGGTAGATAAAACAAATGAATTAGCCAAAAGTTTGAGCAGATTTCATTTCAGAAAATTTAAAAACATGAAGGCATCGGCAGGAAGGGTATAGTCCAACTTGCCGGTGTCGCGGAGTTCCATGAGGAGGCGACCTAAGAGGCTGGGCCCGACATATTCGTTGCCAACGAGGTTCACGCCCCAATCATCCCGTATCCATTCGGGATGTTGGCGATAGATGGGCTTCATGTGCATCTTAATGTTCATTCCTGCCTTTACTGCGTATTCACTCTTGATGCCTTCTTTGGCATCGGCAGTAGCACTAAACTTCATGAGGTGGAACAGTCGTTCGGTGCAGTCGATTGTTACGCCTTCTACAACGATAGGTGCTTGATAGAAATTACCCAGTATGCCCCATTCTTCTTTTGTCTTACGGATACAGGCGCATTGGTCTGCTGGGTATCTCTGAATGTCGCTGTATTGGGGTGAAATAAGATGCATTATTTCAGATTCTTCTTGCTTTTCCCGTATATTTTTCCTAATTTTGCAGCGATATAAAACTATAACCAAAATGAAAAAGATGGCAATCGTAATAGTAGTTATACTTGTTATAGCGGTATTTATGGGGTGCAAGTATGTCAGAGGCCAGATTCTCGATGGTCCTGGTATGGAGCGTGATTCAACTGACTATCCGAAGGAAAGAGAATAATCCAAGTAAGAGTCGGTAATGACGAATGAAATAGATGTAAGTATGAAGAAACTATTATTTGTGTTGATGATGCTCTGTGCCGTGATGAATGTTCAGGCGCAGACTATCCAGGTAGGCCAGAAATTTTGGGATGGCCATTCTCATCCTCGATTTTGAGGAGGCCATATGGCGCATCAGCAACTGGCTTGAAAAGAACCATGATACCTCAGGCAGTTTATTGGTCAAGATGGAAAAGTATATCGGGCGCTGATCCACAGTATCTTACCCGGTCTTCTGCGATGGGATAATCAAGCAGCAGTTTCTCGATGAGCGGACAGTACCACGTCTTGAACTGCTCTGCCGTTGGCGTATGGCCTCCAGGGAAGTGATGGCTGTTCATATAGTGCTTCAGGAAAAGTGGCTCAAAGTGTGCCAATGTGTCTTCCTCGCCGAAGAGTCCCCACACGCGATCCTTATTATATATATTACAGCAGTCAAATTGGTGTGCTTCCAGTTCCTCGAACTCGCTGATAAGTTGTTCGTCGATGGTGAAGTCCTGTTTGCCGTCAGCCCTTGGCGATTTGTATTGATGGTTGCCGATACGCTCACGGAGGAAGTCTGACATCTTGAAATGCGGGTTGCCGAGTAGGGCAGGGATGCCCACAATCGGAGAGATCATCTGCGCATAAAATGAGCCGCAACTGTTGCCTACGAGCACATCTGGTTTCTCCCTGTCACAGATGCCGCGGATGAGCCTGATGGCATCATGAGGGTGGAGTGGGAGGTCGGGAGTCAGCACGTTGGCTTTCCCCTCAAAAGCCTCTCTCAATGCAACAGCAGGCACACACTGGCCGCTGGCATAGAATCCGTGAAGGAACAATATTGTCTTTTCTTTCTGCATATCGGATAGCAAAGGTACTCAAAAAACGGTAGAAAACCGCCATTACAACTACTTCCCGTCTTCTTTTTAACAAAGATTGTGCACCCTGTTGATATATTTCGAATTCTTCTTGTTTTTCTTGCATTTTTTTCCTAATTTTGCAGCGGTATATAACTCTATAAGATGAAAAGATTAGTTTTTTCGCTGTTGCTCGGTGCTGGGATAACGGCACAGGCACAGATTAACGAAGGCCTTCACTGGTATAACGGACAGATTACCTTCACAGCACGTAACATCGAGAACAAGGGCGTGTTGATGGAGGCAATGGACGAGGGCGAAGAGCATGAATTCATACTGCGTTATGTCAAAGAGGTGAACAAGAATCACCATGTCTATCGTACAGACAACGGCACGCATGATTACGTGAACATTTATGGTGTCGGCACTACTGTACGCCATAAGAAGGCTGAAGGCTGGGATGTACTCTGTTTCTACGATGACAACAACCGTCTGGCGGCGGTTATGTCGGGCGAAGAAGAGTGGGATGCTCAGAAACTGAACGAATCCCGCTGGAAAAACATGATGATGGGCGAATATGTGATGGAGGAGGAGAATGAGGTCGAGTTGCCCATCCGTTGGAAGTGGGATGCTCTGAGTTTCGATGACACCCTCTTTCCCTATGAGGTCATTACTTTCAACGGACGTGTAACGGGTCACATTACCATCCATCACGTAGAGGGAGCCGCTAACAAACTGGAGGGCACATGGGAGGTGGAGCCGACTTTGAAGGGCTTCCATCTCTACTCCGTCGATACAGAATCCGGTACTACGCCTTGGGAATGGAAACGCAAGGGTGCCGAGTACGACTTTGCCGAGAGCGACCCCGATACAGGACGTTTCTTCTTTGCCAGCACAACACTGCTTAATGATCATCAGTTCAGATATTTTGACGATACCATGCGCCGAATCATGCGTAACACGATCCTTGCCCGTCATGGCTACCAGTTCAAGTCGAAGGATCTGCAGGAGTATTTTGGCAATGAGCCTTGGTACAAGCCTGCAGCATCGAATGATGAAATCAAACTGTCGTTCGTCGAACAGTTGAACGTTGAACTCATCCAACAAATGGAAGCAAAGGAATCCGGCAATGCAAAAAACAGATGACACTCTACATCCAGCCTAATGGAATCGATGCAAAACTATCTTTCTGAGTAAGAGGATAGCCATTTCTGAGATATTTTTTGTACCTTTGCAGGCCAAATAGAAATAAAATCTTTATGCCACGTAAGACAGACGGAGTACTTTTTGAATTGCAGCCGCGCCCCACGAAGGGTGACGACGGCAAGCCATTACTCTATGCCCAGCCGGTGATAGAGTACAAATACAACCTTGATGATATCGACGACTTCTGCAACAAATACCGCCATACCAGCAAGGGCGAGATGAAGCGTTTCATCGAACTATTAGAAGAAATCACAACGATGTGGTTGAAGCAGGGTTGTCGTGTGGAAACACCCTTCGGCTCGTTTGCACCAAAGATAAAACTGTTGGGAGAGCATACCGATCCGGAGAAAGTGACTGGGCGTGATGTGATATATGGTGGCATCGAGTTTATTCCCTCCAAACAATTTGTGAAGGATGCCGATTGTGGAATTCATGGTTTCCGTCGTCTGAAGAACAAGGTGGGCAACAGTCAGATGTACGACCCACAGGCGATGGATGAGGCCTTGCGGAAGAGCGTCCGCCACGGGTATATCACCATCAAGACTTTCCAGGTTTTCAGTGGACTGAAAAACAAGTCTGCCCAGCGCTATCTTGACAGTCTTTGTCAAGGGGAGCATCCCCGCTTGCGCCGCTATAAGGAAGGCCGCACCTGGCACTACATGTTTCTGTAATTGTTCCATCAGTACAAAACTTGGTACGCAGCGCCCGCTGCCGATAAAAGACACGCCCGCTGCCGATATCAGCAGCGGGCGCTGCTGATTATAGACACGGTCGCTGCTGATTCGAAAGGAACGGGCTTTCTCCCTGTTCCAACGGCACTTTACCCCTATAAAGACGTTCCTTTACCCCTGTAAGAAACGTTCCTTTCCTCCGTAAGCAACGTTTCTTTCCTCTGTTCACGACCCATGGACAAGCATTTTCAGGGTCCATGTCTGCGCAGGCTATCAAGTTGCCCTGGGCATCAAAGTACATCCCGTTAGAGCGCCCGCTCTGATCGGTGAACAGTGTGATCTCTCCGGATTCGCAGTCCCAATGGTAAATCTTATTGTTAGGCTGGTCTGTAAAGTAGACATCGCCCCTTGCGTCAGCCGCAGGCCCTTCTGTAAAACTATACGAATCGGAGATTCTTACAGGGGTTTCCCCTTCTGCAACTATGTCGTTTGAGTGAACTGGAGCACATGCATTCATCACACAAAGAAGAATGGTGCATACAAGAATTAATAGTGAGTTTGATAACCTTTCATTCATAATTTTATATAAATTGTGCAGGCAAAGGTACATTTTTTAGCCAAATGTACGAATTATTGCTGACTTTTTGCTATATTTGTGCCGAATTTTTGAATAGTTTATAAATAAACCCAACAAAAGGCGATGGTTCGCACCGAGGGAACGGAATGAAAAAGATTGTAATTATGATGTTTGCCCTTGTGGCAATAATATCTTGTGGGAATAAGACAAATGGTGCGGCTTCGGATGCTGATTCCGCTGTTGTAAATGAGGTGCCTGACACGCTGAATACCATTGAGGCAGTCGAGAAACAGGTGGATGCCGTCTATGAGTATTGGAATGAGTTGAGGACGCACCATGATGAAAGCGAACCTACATTAGACGAGCGATTTGGCAGCAAGGAATGGCAGCGGGTACGTAATGAGGTGTTGGCTATCGACCGTGAGTGTGAGTGCGGCGGGTTCTTCGACTTCGGAGAAGAGGGACCGCTGGATCCCTGGCTTTACGATTGTTACGAGGGTATCGTCAGTGCCGACAGTATTCTGGTCAAGATGCGTCCCAACGGCACGGCTGAGGTCAGGTTCTTGGTGAAGGATGCCGTCACCATCAAGGGCGTTCCCATGCGCTGGCTGATGAAGGTGGAGGATGGCCAGTGGCGTGTCGCCAACATCTTCTTCGAGAGTGAAGACAACTTCGATATTCTGATGAATATGCGTGCCTACGCTGATGACGGGAAGTTCAATAAGAACTTTGATGTCAATAAGTATCTGCCTGGTATGAAGGAAGATGTGGCAAAAATGCAAGGCGTTGGAAAGGATGATATTTCTTTCGATGCATACGGCTTAGTGGATATCGACCTCGATGGCGTGCCGGAAGTGTTCGTCCAGAACAAGGAGCATTTCTATAATGTCGTATTTTCTATTGCCGATGGCAAGCCCTCTGTGCTTGCCAATTCCTTCGGGGCTACTGAGATTTATTTCTTCGAGCACGGCGTTGGTGCGCAGGGCGGCTGCGGCACAGGATGCCAGATGTCTGACTGTACTATTATCAAGGACAGCAAGGCCGTCTGTAACATCCGTACCATTGATGAATATGGTATGGATGGTGAACTGGCAGCAAGCACAAAGACTAAGGACGGTAAGGAAATCGCTGCCGAGGAATACGACAAGTTATTTGCTCAACTAGGAGAACAGGTTAATCTGGAGGCGGTCATGCACGAGATTGAAAAAGAGATTCCGGCTGATAGTCCAAACCTCTCAGATTACGCAGAATAAATGAACCTCAAAGGTGGCATCCTCGCATGGAAAGAAACGAACATGACAATAATCCCGACAAAAGACTAAGATTATGAGGCAAAAGAAGTTATTTATCGCCGTCATCGCCATCACCTCCGACAACAGCGACCTGCAGGGTGAACTCAACCTTGTATGGGAGCGCATCTTGCCCGTATTGTAATGAAAAGATTCACTTTACTCTGTATGCTTTTTCTGCCTCTGGCTGTATGGGCACAAAAGCAGTATTTCCTGCCAACGGCAGGAGCGTCTGATGATGAGAAAGATAGGCCGATGATTGAGGTCTATCTGCCTGAGAAACCCAACGGTTGTGCCGTTGTACTCTGTCCTGGCGGTGCCATGCGGTGGCTGTCGTGGGAGAGCGATGTGGTGAGGATGGCCTCATTCCTGAACGAGCACGGCATTGCCGCCATCGGACTGCGCTACCATTTGAATAAGGAGCAGATGCCGCAGGGCATGAAGATGCCGCCGATGGTGGATGTAACTCATCCCGAAGTTTTTCCGCTGGCCGATGCCAACCCGATGCATAATGCCAGCGGTGACTCCATCATCCGGCTGGCCGCACAGGATGCCAAGGCAGCCATCCGTTTGGTGAGGGAACACGCCGACGAATGGCACGTCAGTAAGGAGAAGATCGGCTTCCTGGGCTTCTCGGCAGGTGGCGGCGTGGCTATCGCAGCCACGATGTCTGCTGACAGCATGGAGCGTCCCGACTTCCTATGCACCAACTTCGGACCCTCGCTGATGCCCGTCACTGTTCCACAGGATGCGCCACCTTTGCTCATCATGACCCGTGCCGAACATCCCAATGTGGCAGCGGGACTTGTCGCCCTCTTTATGGAGTGGAAAAAAGCAGGAGCCAATGCCGAACTACACATGTATGGTGACGGCAAAGGCCCCTACGAACTGATGCCCCAAACGGGCGAGACCACGACTGAGACTTGGAGTAGTCTGATGATCCAGTGGCTGAAAGCCAAGGGATTCGTTACTAAGAATTAATATAAATCCTTACTCCCACTCAATCGTGCCTGTTGGTTTTGGAGTGAGGTCGTAGAGTACACGATTCACGCCAGAAACCTCGGTGATGATGCGTTGGGTGATGTGATGTAGGAGAGAATAGGGAATCTCCTCGATGGTGGCAGTCATGGCATCGCGTGTGTTCACGGCACGGATGATTACGGGCCAGTCCCAACTGCGCTTGTTGTCCTTCACACCAGTGGACTTGTAGTCGGGTACGATGGTAAAATACTGCCACACCTTGCCTTCCAGTCCATTCTTGGCAAACTCTTCACGCAGGATGGCATCGCTCTCGCGTAGGGCTTCCAGACGATCGCGGGTGATGGCACCCGTGCAGCGAACACCCAGACCAGGACCTGGGAACGGTTGGCGATAGACCATATTGTCGGGCAGACCGAGTTCCTTACCTACTACGCGTACTTCATCCTTGAACAGCAACTTGATGGGCTCGACCAGTTCGAATTGCAGGTCTTCGGGCAGACCACCAACATTGTGGTGTGACTTGACGGGGCCAGACTCTACGATATCGGGATAGATAGTGCCCTGTGCCAGAAAACTGATGCCCTCCAATTTGCGGGCTTCTTCTTCAAACACACGGATAAACTCAGCGCCGATGATCTTACGCTTCTGCTCAGGGTCAGCCACACCGGCCAATTTGTCGAGGAAACGGTCAGTGGCATCAACATATACCAGATTGGCATTCAGTTCATCGCGGAAAACGCGTATCACTTGTTCTGCCTCGCCTTTGCGCAACAGACCGTGATTAACATGAACAGACACCAACTGTCTGCCTACTGCTTTGATAAGCAGAGCGGCCACAACCGATGAGTCAACACCACCGGAGAGAGCCAAAAGCACTTTCTTGTCACCAATCTGAGCACGCAACTCCTTAATCTGTTCGTCGATGAATTTCTGGGCCATGGCAGGAGTGGTGATACGCTCCATAGAGGCCGGACGTACGTTACTTGTAGTCATAATAATCCTTTTTGAGTGAATATTTCTATTTGATTCGTTTGATGGGATGCAAAAATAAACAAAAAAACTGAAACACCCAAGCGTTTTGCATTTTTTTATAAGATTGCATTTGTCTATTTGAAAGTTTTTGGCGATATGTTTGGTGGTTTTATTCTTTTTTCTTACCTTTGCAGCAACAACTAAGGCCTTTGTATGTTTTTTCAGAAGAATCGTAGATTGATGATGTTGCTTGGGCTTCTGTGGGTTACGGTTGCATCCGTGGCTGACAGCGAGAAGTCTTTCTATGTCTATAATGCCGCCAACGGTCTGGCAGACAATAGTGCGCAGACTGTGAATTGTACCAAGACGGGGCGTCTGGTGATTACGACAATGGGACAAATCAACTTCTATGACGGACAGAAGTTCAGTTTCATTGACCCTACGACGGAAAATACGTATCCTCTCTCTAAATACGATGGTCATGCCCACCTTTATTTCGACAAGCACCACCATCTCTGGCTGAAGAAACGCCATAGTCTGACCTGTGTGAATCTGACCAAGGAGGTGTTTGTGCATAATATTGTCGACGAGTTCAAGGAACTTGGAATGACCGATAAGGTGGAGGATCTTTTCGTGGATGGTAACAACGAGGTGTGGCTCTTGACGGAGAAGGGTTTTTTCTCAACGGGAAACCAAAAATACTATCAGGTGCAGTCGAAGATGAACCTGCAGGAAATGGATACATACGGAGACAAATATCTCCTGTTATTCTATGATAACGGACAGTTGGATGTACTGGATTTAGGTACGGGAAATCTCGTCAATTCCGTGAAAGCATACGACGACCACAAGGCGGGTAAGTATAATCAGACCTCTGTCATCCGCAAGGTGGGTAACATCTATTATCAGATACGCAATGGGGCTGTGAACGGCAACTCTGTGTCTACCCTGCTTCGTTTCGATATAGACAAATGGAAGTTTGACACCATCCTCGAATTGCCTTATTACCTCAGTAATATGGTGGAACGTGACTCGCTGCTGTATGTGGCATCTGCTTACGGCTATTGGACATATGATATCCCTACGGGGAAATTGGAACATATTGAACAACTGAAGATGGCCAATGGCCCGATGTTGCTGACAGATATCAATTGTATGGAGTTTGACCTTCAGGGAGGTCTTTGGGTTGGTACAGAGAAGCGTGGACTGCTCTATGCACGTCCATTCCCAACACCCTTCAAGTCATATACCTGGACAGATAAACGGGCATTGGATATTTCTAATCTTTTGGACCGTCAGCCGACGCCAGCAACAACGTATCGCGGTATGTCGGTGAATTGCGTGCTTCATGATTCTCGAGGATGGGACTGGGTCGGCACACCTGTGGGGCTGCAACTTTATCAGAACAAAAGCAATCATCTGCCACAACTCTTTACGCGTAATGATGGATTGCTGAACAATGTGATCCATTGTATAGTGGAAGATCACGAGCATCATATTTGGGTGGGAACCAGTTACGGTGTCTGTTGCTTGGTGATTGAGAATGACAAGGTGAGATACATCAACAGGTATAATCAGTGGGATGGCGTGCCTAATGAGTCGTTTGTCAATGGGCGTTCGATGCTTCTGCCAGATGGTGAGATAGTGATGCAGGCTCTTGACCACGTGATCGCATTCAATCCCAGCAAGATGAAGACTCTTGATGATTCCGTTAAGTTTAAGATCTATCCTAAACTTATTCGCCTTTTAGTGAATGGAAATGATATCGGAACTGGCCAGAAATTGGGAGGAAATGTAATCCTTGAGCGCGCTCTGACCCGTACGAAGGAAATCAATTTGAACTACGATCAGAACAGTATTTCGCTGACCTTTTCAGGCTTGAATTTTTTCCGTCCCCAGCAGACATATTATCGTGTACGACAGACAGGACCAGGCCGAAACGGAAAATGGGAGGTGTTCACACCCTATAACTCACAGGGACTGGTTGACAGAAACGGACTCCTACACTTGCCGATGGCCTCATTGGAGCCAGGTCGTTATACGGTTGAAATTCAGGCATCTATGCTGCCAGATGTATGGGAGACCGTACCTTATGAGTGGATTGTCAATATCTATGAGCCTTGGTGGCGCACAACGGGTGTACTGGCAATTCTGGGTATTGTACTCTTGTTCCTGCTGATGATTTATGTCTACCTTTATCTGAAGAATGCCAATTTGCGGGCCCGCCGTATCAGTGGGGAGATGGGTGTCATCAGGCGTATCAGGACATTTGTAGAGCGTTGCGATGCTAAGAACGGATCTATTTTGGAGCCTCAGCCTGAAGTGGTTGCAGGAACATTTGACATCTCAGGCGATTTCAGTCCGGAGTTCATTGAGGCCATGATTGCCGTTATGCCAACGGTTGCCCAAAAGCGCGAGAAGCCTCTCTCCATGCGTGAGTTGAGTAATGTAGCGGGGTTGAAGTTGGATGAATTCTGCAAACTGATAGCGTCGAACATCTATAAGAATCCGCGTCCGATAGCCATGCAGATGATGCTGAATCGTGCAGCGGATATGCTGCTGAGGAATCGGCAAAAGGATATAGCAGAGATTTCTGACGAGTGTGGCTTTATTTCGCCCAACTTCTTTATTGCCTCATTCTATCATAAGTATAAGAAGACACCAGAACAGTATCGGTATCAAAAGTAGTCTATCTTAGTTCGATCTGGCGGTAAGCGACCAGCCGCCATGTCCTTTCTCCTGTGCCTTTGTAATAGGCGTAGGCTTGATAGCGATTCTCTGTCTGGAAGAAATTACCTTCAGAGGGTAAAAAGGTGGTGCTGCCATCGTCCTTCAGCCACAGGTATTGATAGTTGTAGTAGCCTTGCTTCTGCAAAATGCGGGTATGGTATATACCGTCTTCCTCGTCGTATGCCATCACATAGTTGTAGATGTTATCATCGGTGGCCCATTGGCCGTCGACGATAATGTTCCCTTCGGGGAGCCTAGGGGCTTTCAGACAATAGTTTACCCATACATAGTCGCTGATAATGTCGTTTTCGCGATTGTCACTGTTGCGGATGTAGAAGGCGCCGTCAGCATCTTCGTCATATATGTAGTTGGGTCTTGGCTCGTTCATAAACGGGAAAGCCTGATAGTAGGTGCCATCCCAGCGGATGATGTCAATGCCCATAGTAGGGTGGCTCACATCGAGTACTTCAAACTTGTGGTACTCATTCCCTGCATCGAAGATGAGGGCTTTGTTGTGTATCCATTCCAGCCCGTTGGCATTTTTGAAGTTTGGCATAATGTTTTGTCGGATGTTTCCGCCATTCTGCATAACTATGGTCTTAATCTGATCTTCGGGGTTAGTTACGAGCATGCCGCCATAGTTCAGTTTCATGGATACCTGTTGATGACTATCATTCAAGTCTATGTCCGTATTAGTGGTCACACTGAGGGATAGGTTCATTCTCTGTTCTGTTACCATGAACTCCACTGTCATCACCTCTTCGTTGTCATTGTCCTCGTCAAGTATATGCAGACGGTAATTACCGCTCATCTTCAGGCGACAGCGTTCGTTGGGAATCTGTAGGCGGTAGTGGGTATAGGCCACCGTAGTGTTCACGGAGTTTTCGTAATCGTCGATGGTATTGTTGTTGAATCCCTCTAGCCAGTCGCTCTCAAAGATATCCTCGGAAGTGGCCCAGTCGGCCTCGCAATGCTCTACCTTATATATATATCTATGGTAGTTGTGCGAGAGTTCGTCGAAGGAGATGTTCAGTACATCATTGGTACCCAGGCGCATAACAGCAGGCGAGAGCCAGTCTTGGTTCACAACAACCTGCATCGACCTGATTTGTGGGTTGTGAATCCTGCTTTTGGCGGAAGCCATCAGCGGTATCAGCAGTATGATGATGAGCAACCTTTTCATTCTGCACTAGTTTCTTTTCTCGGTGATGATGCCGTGACGATAGGCATAGAGCAGTTCTTTCAGATCTGCTATCTGAGCACGCAGTTCTTCGCCTTTGTCCGTATCGGCTACGAGCATGCGATGGGCAGACATCTCTACAATCTGAGTTGTCGACTTGATGTCGGTTCCTTCGACGATGGCTTCACGGGCAGAGTTAAACGGCGCGTGCTGCACCAGTTGGAAACCGCGTGAGTGATAGACAAGGGTGTAGCCTGCTATACCCGTCTCAGAGTGGTAAGCCTCGGAGAAACCACCGTCAATGACCATCAGTTTACCACCTGCCTTGATGGGGTTTTCGCCCTTCGAAGCGTGGACAGGTACGTGGCCGTTGATGATATGTCGGTTTTCGCCCTTCACTCCAAAGGCATCGAGGATACGGTCGCAGATTTCTTCGGAGTCACGGAGTTTGAAATAGTTGCCTTTCTCCTCTTTATAGGTATCCTTGTCTTTAAGGAAGTAACGCTCGAAAGTGGCCATCTTCGACTTGTCAAAGAGTGGCGAGTCTTTGCCGCACCAGAGGTAAAGGAAATAGTCGCGGGCATAATTACGTGGATATTCGTCCGATGGACTTGAATTTGGGTTGAAGGCTGCGCGAACCATCATGCCGATATTGTGCATCAGGTCTTTGCCGCTGTATTTCTTTCCAGGAAATATCTCTACCGCTTTCAGCGAGCCGTCTTCATTGAGTGGTATGCTGGCGTGGAAGAGCAGGTTGGAGTTGCTGATGGCAAACATACACCCGTGAGAGAGAATGGTGCGGATATGTTTCTGTAATTTTTCACTGATGCGGAACGAATGGTGGAGTCTTTCCATCAACTGCCATTCCTCTTCCGTAAAGGCATTGGGATTAGATGGGTCAATAGTGGGGAAGTTGCAGGAACGCATCTCGTATGCTTTTCCGTCTATCGTGCAGATACCGCGCTGGTAGTCTATGTGGTCGAAGAGACTGCGATCCTGCATCTGCCATTCGGGATGACGTCCGAATATCTTAGCCTCCTCTTTGAGTTGGATGATGGTGATGGCCTTGTGCATCTTCGCCGTCAACAGACGGGTCTTCTCGTCTATCTCATTGTCACGCAAAAGGATTGGCATAAACTCCTCGCAGGGGTCATCGCCATAGACCTCCAAGGCAAAGGTAGCCAGTGGCACAAGGTTGATACCGTACTCCTCTATAGTGGCGAGATTGGCGTAGCGTAGGCTGAGGCGTAGCACATTGCAGATACAGGCATTATTGCCTGCCGAGGCTCCCATCCAGAGAATATCGTGATTGCCCCACTGGATGTCCCATGAATGATACTGTCGCAGGGTTTCCATGATCTTATGGGCTCCGGGGCCACGATCGTAGATGTCGCCAAGGATGTGCAACTGGTCGATGGCGAGACGTTGTATCACGTTGCAGATGGCCTCGATAAAAGCATCAGCACGTCCCGTAGAGATGATGGTATCTACAATGACGGCCACATAGGCAGCCTTGTCTTGGTCGTCAGTACGCTCATGCAGCAGTTCTTCGATAATGTATGAAAAATCCTCAGGTAGTGACTTACGAACCTTGCTGCGAGTGTATTTGCTGCTGACATCACGGCATACACGGACGAGTTGGTGGATGGTGATACGGTACCAGTCATTGAGGTCGGTTTCCTGCGCCTTAATGAGTTCTAGTTTCTGCTCTGGGTAGTAGATCAGAGTGCAGAGTTCTCTCTTCTCCGACTCACGGATGGTATTTCCGAAGAGTTCGTTCACCTTACGCTTGATGTTGCCGGATGCGTTTTTGAGTACATGCTGGAAGGCTTCACTCTCGCCATGTATATCGGCAAGAAAATGCTCTGTACCTTTGGGCAGGTTCATGATGGCCTCCAAGTTGATTATTTCCTTGGCGGCATCGGCGATGGTGGGAAATGATTGCGAAAGCAGTTGCAGATAGTGTCTGTCTGCCTTGTTGTATGGGTTTGATGATGTCATATTTTCAGATGATTCATGATCTGTTTTCGAATGCGCCGCGTTTCGCGGTTGTCGCTTGGTGGGAGTGGCATATAGCCTTCATCTAAGAGCGTCTGTTCTTGGAGAATCTGCATGAGGCATGAGGCATATTTCAGCAGTTTCTTTTCTTCAAGGGCCTGCTGCAACTGGTTGTCATCCACAGCATCACGCCTTAGTTCACGGGCTAGTTCAATAAGGTGGAGTAGTAAAGGCCGTTTCTCTATCTGACGGATCATACGTACAATATAGTCTGTCTCATCGCCCTTGTATTCGCCGATGATTTCTTTCAAAGGTAAGGGCGACTGCCAATAGTTGGGGAAATAGGCGGTAATCTTGGAGGTGTCGAGGCCAGGCGTTTCCAGACCGAGAATGCTGATGCCGTAGTCTATGTAGTTATGGATGTTCTCGTGCTCTGCATAGATCAGCAACCTGCGCCAGTCTGTTTCCGGACCACAGACCACAGGCTCTCGAACCCATCGCCTGTCGCCGGTGATGCCCGCTTTGATGATGCATGCCAGTAGCCGTTGTGTCATCTCGTCCATCTGCTCCAGAACATTCGAGTCGAGTGTCTTCTGATAGACGGCAAATGTCTGTGAGCACATCTCCTGAGGGGTGATGCTGTTGGTTATCAGTGTATTGCGGATAATCTCTATGCGTGGGTTCCATTTTAACTGCCTGAGGTGTCTTTGCTCCATATTGCCGAAAACAATAATGGCATAGGCTCGCTCCACACTACCTTTTTGCCAAAGAAGAGTCTTGTGCAGTTTTTCTTGTAGCGATTTCTCCTCCAATATCCAGGGCTCCAACTGTCCGTGTGGCGAGAGGATAATGCGTGCCCCGTTTTTGTATGCCATGTTGACGGCGTTGACAATGGAATAATGCCAGCATCCGTGACAATGTACAATGTCTGGCTCCATCTTCTGACAGACGGCTTTGAAGTCGCTTGGTGAGTCTGTTGACCTGACATCGGCACTATGGCGCATACCCTCCACTAATATGCTTACATACTTGGCAATCATATTGTCGGATTTCGGGTATATATGCAGGATTTTCATTGGCTTGTCAATTGTCAGGGGGTTAGCAGAGGTTATGGCACATAATTGACAGCCGTAGCCCTAACAGACGGCGCAGACTTATATCTTGTTCGAAAAATTTCAGGAGATCGTGCGCATGGTCTCGTCGCACGACAATGAAATCATATTTACCACGCAGATATTTTAGTCTCTTCCCCTCATGACCGTCGGCCCGCTTGCGCTCTGCCTTCCTGATCTGTCTGTTTGCCTCCCAAACCTCATCGAATATCTGGAGTTTCGTTCCTTTTTTCCGGAAGTAGCCCAGTATAACCTCTGAAGAACCATTGATGAATTCTGCCAGTTCCTTCAACCATTCTGAAGAGGTTGGCTTGGCGTTAATATCCGTAAAGATGACCCATTCATTCTTAGCGGCTTTCACACCAATGCTTAGTGCTAATCTGCGACGCGTGATGTTGAGATTAGGTTTTGGCAGGAAAGTGGTATATAATTGAGGATGTTCCTGTTTAAAGAGTTTCAGCACGTCCTCTGTGTCATCTGTAGAAGACTCGTCGACGACAATCACCTCATATCCCGGCTCGTAGGCTTGTGTAAGGAAGTCTGGCAGACTCTCCTCCAACTCGCGGGCTTTCTCATAGACCGCCATGATAACAGAGAAACGGCATTCTTCTTTTGTCATACTTTTTTGTTTATAAATCGTCGCTCATATAGCCTATTGGCAGTTTGCGACAGTTATACTGTGAGGCCATGATCTCACCATAGGCTCCGGCAGAGCGGATGGCTAACAGGTCGCCCCGACGGGTTCCGTTGAGGTCTATCTGCTTGGCAAAGACATCTGTAGATTCGCAGATAGGCCCCACCACGTCGTAGGTGTCGTTGGGTTCCTCGCTGGTAATGTTCTCAATCTTGTGGTAGGCCTGATAGAGGGCAGGACGGATCAGGTCTGGAAATCCTGCATCGACAATAGCGAATTTCTTCACAGCACCTTTTTTAATATATAAGGTACGCGTGATGAGACTTCCGCACTGTGCTACCATCGCACGTCCTAACTCGAAATGCAATGTCTGTCCCGGACGCAACTTCAATTTCTTGGCATAGGTGCTGAAGTAAGCCTTGAAGTCAGGAATCGGCAGACGGTTGGGGTGTGCGTAGTCCACACCGAGTCCGCCGCCTACATTGATGTGTTCCACACGGATGCGGTGACTGTCGAGGATGTTTTGTAGTTCATTAACCCGATTGCAGAGGGCTTCGAAGTCACCCATGTCGAGTATCTGTGAACCGATGTGGAAGTGCAGGCCCACAAATCTGATGTTAGCCAACTTTTCTGCTTCCTCAATCACATCGAGCATGTCGCGCATGGCAATGCCGAACTTGTTTTCTGCCAACCCCGTGGTGATGTTTGCATGGGTGTGCGCTCCAACGTTGGGATTCAGGCGGAAGGCCACACGGGCCACTTTTCCTTTGGCAGCAGCCAGTTCGTTGATAACTTCCAACTCTGGTATGCTCTCCACGTTGAAGCAGAAGATATCATTGTCCAGACCGAGGTTGATTTCCCAGTCGGCCTTTCCCACGCCTGCATAGACAATCTTGTTGTTGGGGAATCCTGACTTGATGGAAGCCTCTATCTCGCCACCGCTCACGCAGTCAGCGCCCATGCCTGCCTCACGGATGATGCGGAGAATCTTCGGGTTGGCATTGGCCTTGATGGCATAATGAACCACAAAGCCTTCATACTTGCCAGCCTCCTCGTTGATGGTGCGTAGTGTTTGGCGCAAAACTTCCGCATCATAGTAGTAGAAGGGCGTCTGAATCGCCTGTAACTTCTCTACGGGGAATTTTCCTTTGCCCATAATTAGTCTGTGTTGTGTTCCTGCCGGTCCTTATTTGTTGAAGATGGTGTCGCTGAGTTTTTGGAGGGCCCGCTTCTTGTCTTCCTCACGGATGAGGAAAGAGATGTTGTAGTTCGAACCACCATAACTGACCATGCGTACGGGAATGTCCTTCAGGGCATCCAGTGCCAATGTCTCGAAGCCGATGTTCGACCAGTCGAGGTCACCCACCACGCAGATGATGCACATACCCGTATCCACGGTGACCGTACCATACTTCTTCAGTTCATCCACGATCTCGCCTAAATGGGCAGAGTTGTCGATACTCATTGATACACCCACTTCAGAGGTACATACCATATCAATAGGCGTCTGATAACTCTCAAATATCTCGAATACCTTGCGCAGGAAACCTGTAGCCAAGAGCATACGGCTCGATTTGATCTTGATGGCAATAATGTTGTCCTTGGCGGCAATGGCCTTGATCTTGCCGTACTCAGTAGCGTTGCTGATGGTGGTTCCCTCAGCATCGGGATCCATCGTGTTCAATAAGCGTACGGGGATACCGGCATACTTGGCGGGCTGTACACAGGTGGGGTGGAGGATTTTCGCACCGAAGTAGGCCAACTCAGCGGCTTCCTCGAAATGCAACTGATGCACCGGCTCGGTCTTATCCACCACACGTGGATCATTGTTGTGCATACCGTCGATGTCTGTCCAGATCTGGATCTCCTCAGAACCAATGGCGGCACCTACGAGCGAGGCAGTATAGTCAGAGCCGCCACGTTGCAAGTTGTCCACCTCGCCGTAGGCATTACGGCAGATGAATCCCTGCGTGATATAGACCTGAGCGCCTTCGTTGTCGGCGAGGATAGCGTTCAGTTTCTCCTTGATATACACAGGGTCCGGCTCAGAATTCTTATCCGTGCGCATAAAGTCGAGGGCATTCAGCAGCACGGCGTTGATGCCCTGCTCTTTCATGTAGTTCGCCACCATATTTGTCGACATCATCTCGCCTTGTGCTACGATGCTCTTCTCTTCAAAACTGGTGAATAGTTCCTTGGTAAACGAACGCAGGTAATCGAACTCTCCCTTCAAGAACTCGCGTGTCTGCTGTTTCGTCTCGTCCTTGCTATAAAGTTCCTCCACGTGGCGCAGGTATTTCTGCTCCAGACGGTTTATCACCTCGTTGGCACCGTCGGGATTCTTCTTATAGAGATAATCGGATATCTCGACGAGCGAGTTGGTGGTTCCTGACATGGCGGAGAGCACTACGAACACGGGTTCTCCTGACTTAGTGACCAGTTTGGTCACTTCTTTCATTCTCTCTGGGCTACCGACGGACGTACCGCCGAATTTCATGACTTTCATATGCTTCTATTTTTCAATTCTTCTATATTTCTTCTCTTTCTGAATACCTGACGGTAATTTCATCGGTATCCGGCTCATCCACCAATTGTATCTGGTTGAAATCACTGGTTACCTCTTCCATTTTGCCTCCGATACAACGGTAGACAACCCCGGGGTACTTGTCGAGTAAAGGCATGTTGTGGGTTGCCATCACTACGGCGGTTCCAGTCTGACAGATCTGCCGGAGCAGTTCAATAATGTTCTCTGCGGTCTCTGGATCCAGATTACCCGTTGGCTCGTCGGCGATGATGAGTCTCGGTTTGTTGAGAATGGCACGTGCAATGGCCACACGCTGTTGCTCTCCACCGGAGAGTTCGTGTGGCATCTTGCCTGCCTTGTCTTGCAGTCCCACGTCGCTCAACACTTCGTCAATACGCTGGTCTATCTCTTCTTTCTTTTTCCATCCTGTGGCTTTTAGTACAAACTGCAGATTCTTGTACACAGTACGGTCGCCTAAAAGTTGAAAGTCTTGGAAAACAACCCCCATCTGTCGTCTGAGGCTTGGAATATCCTTCTGGCGCAGGCTGAGCAGATCATAATCGAATACCATAGCCTCTTCGGCTTCGTCCATGTCCAACTCAAAATACAGGGTTCTCAATAGGCTGGACTTTCCAGACCCTACGCGTCCGATGATATAGACAAACTCTCCTTCCTCCACATGGAAGTTCACATCTTTCAGCACACAGATTCCATGCCGCTGGTAGATATTTGCATTAGTGTAACTAATCAATAACTGCCCCATCATTTATTCCATTTGATGTTTCGCTTTCGCCTCTCGGCGCTTCTTGTCCCAATTGGGATCGTGGCGTTTTCGCAGTTCGGTGGCTATATCCTCAATGCGGAGTCCCTTGCTGGTCATCAATACAATTAGGTGGTATATCAGGTCACTGGCTTCATAGACCAATTTCTCCTTACTGCCATTGGTCGCTTCTATGACAGTCTCCAAAGCCTCTTCGCCCACTTTCTGGGCAATGCGGTTAGTACCGTCTTTGAAAAGCGAGGTGGTATAACTGCCCTCAGGCATCTCCTCATGGCGCTTGTTGATGAAGTCCTGCAACTCGGTCAGGAAGAGTAGGGGATTACACTCGTTGTCCTCTCCCCAACAGGTGTCTGTGCCTTTATGGCAGGTGGGGCCGTCTGGCAATGCCTTCACCAATAGCGTATCGTGGTCACAGTCGATGGCAATACTCACCAGATTCAGGTAGTTCCCGCTGGTCTCACCTTTCGTCCACAGACACTCGCGACTGCGACTCCAGAAAGTGACCTTCTTTGTCAGCAGCGTCTTGTCGTAGGCTTCCTTGTTCATGTAGCCCAGCATCAGCACGTTCTTTGTCTTTGCATCCTGGACGATAGCGGGCACCAGTCCACCGCTCTTTTCAAAATTTATCTCCATTTCTTTTACTATTATATAATTTGGCTGCAAAGTTACTAATAAGCGAGCGAAAAACCAAATTTATTTGTGTTTTTCCGAGTATGAATATGGTTATTCCTCCCTTAGTCTGGAGCGTAAAATAAAATAAATCACAAAATTTTTGGTGTTTCGCTCGATTTGCATTATCTTTGCACACGATATGAGTAAGGGTGAAGAAAAACGGCAAAATGACGTAAGGAGCAGCCTTGTTCTGCCTAATGATGTGCAGGAGGTGCCCCGGCTGGCGGAGTTTGTGGATGCAGCCTGCGAGGCGGCGAACTTCGATATGTCGACCACTATGCAGATAAACCTCGCTATTGAGGAGGCCGTGGTGAACGTGATGGACTATGCCTATCCTCCGGGGACAAAGGGTGATGTCTGCATTGAAACGGTGGCCGGAGAAGAGGGGCTCGTCGTTACCATCTCTGATAATGGAGCGCCTTTTGATCCCACTACCCGTGGCGAGGTAGACACCACGCTATCTGCGGAGGAACGCAGTATCGGCGGTCTGGGCATCATGTTGATGCGTCGCTATATGGATAGTACTGAATACAGGCGTGAAGGCGACCGGAATATTCTTACACTCACCAAAAAACGAACACATTAATTATTAAGAAATATGAAGACGACATTCAAAGAAGAAAACAATCAACTCGTAATGGCCTTCTTCGGACGGCTTGATACGGCAGCAGCAGTACAGACAGAAAAAGAAATGCAGGTGCTCTACAATTTTGATGGACGTGACATCGTGCTTGACTGTGACAAATTGGAGTATATCTCATCAAGCGGACTGCGTTTGTTCCTTGGTCTGCTGAAAGTTGCAAAGCCCAAAGGCAGCCGTGTCTGCATTTCAGGTCTGAGCAATGATCTGCGCCAGGTGTTCAATATGACAGGCTTTACCAATCTGTTTGAGATTATCTGAACTCATCAGCCAAAACGATGAGATACCACGCAGGATTCAGTCGTGAGGGCGAGTATGACCACTTCATCGTAGAAGAACCGATGCCACTACTGGAGTGGCTGTTGCAGAATGTGCAGCAGTCTAAGTCGAAAATCAAGTCGACGCTTCAAGGTAGGGGCATCAAGGTGAATGGTAAGACCGTGTCGCAGTTCGACTTTCCCTTGGAGTGCGGCATGAAGGTGGCTGTCAGTAAGACCAAGCGCAACCAACAGGGCTTCAGGAGTCGTTGGGTAAAGATAGTGTACGAAGACAAGTGGCTGATTGTCGTGGAGAAGGCTGAGGGTATTCTCTCGATGGCGGCAGGTCATTCTACCTTGAATGTGAAGACCGTGCTTGACGACTATTTCAAGAAGTCACACCAGAAATGTACGGCACACGTGGTACATCGTCTGGACAGGGACACAAGTGGCCTGATGGTTTATGCGAAGGATATGGAGACGGAGCAAATCTTAGAGCACCATTGGCACGATATTGTCTATGACCGTCGGTATGTGGCCGTTTGTTCTGGTGAGGTGATGCAGGATGATGGCACGATAGAAAACTGGTTGAAAGACAACAAAGCCTACGTGACTTACTCATCGCCTGTGGACAATGGTGGAAAGTATGCCATTACCCATTGGCATGTGCTGGCTCGTACGGCGGAGCACTCGTTGGTTGAGTTCAAACTGGAAACAGGACGCAAGAACCAGATACGTGTCCACTCAGCAGACATGGGGCATCCTGTGTGTGGCGACGTGAAATACGGCAATGGTGACAATCCGCTCCACCGTTTGTGCCTGCATGCGTGGTTGCTGTGTTTCCACCATCCCGTGACGGGTGAGCCGATGGAGTTCGAGACCTCCCTGCCGACAGCATTTAAAAGAATGTTTAAGTGACAGATATGCAGATTCCAAATTTAGGTTATTACATTTTTATATTGGTGGCCATCATTGTGGCCTTCCTGATTATCAAGAAGGTGACAACGTGTCTGGTCAAGTCGATAGTGTTGATTGTGCTGGCCGCCGTGTTGGGCTATATCTATTGGATGTATCTCAGGTAGTTTCTTCAGCGAAGATGCGCTCAAAGGTTTCGCGGAGCCGTAGGGGATCGGCAATCAAGTTGCGCAGATCGTTGAGATTCTTTTCATTGGGCGACTTTGGCAACCACAGCCGGATATAGCCGTTGACCGAATATTTGCTGTCAAGGTGTTCCTTGAAGCGATTCCATTGTCCTTCTTTATCAAGTTCTGGGTAATTACTCAAACCGTACTGAATAGTGCGACGTATAACCACTTTTACGTCAATATCCCTATCGGCCTCGGCGATGATTTTCCCGTAGAGGCTTCGTGGGGCATGACTGGCTGAGGCACGGTGATCCTCAATAGCCTCCTTCATAATCTTGATCTGCTCTGGCGAGAACCATTTTTTCAGTCGGTTGTCTGATGCGAGTATCTTTCCGCCAGTAAGGTGGTGGATGGCCCGGGGTCCAGACATGCCGAGGTCGTGGTAGGCAGCAACGGTATAGACCATGTTAATGTCGGCGCCGGTGGTCTTCACCAGGTCAAGTGAACTGCGGATGACACGGGTGACGTGTTCCAGATTGTGGGCACGGTCAAACTCGGCGTACTTGGGGAGTATCTTGGTCTCGATGAACTCCACCAAATCAAGGCTGGGGGCGTTGCTGATCATAAAAAGTTGGCTTATTTGTTGCAAAATTACGAAATATTCCTTACTTTTGCAAGCAAATGACGAAAAATATGAAAGAAGAAACAAGAATCAAGACCGATTCGCCGAAAGCGTGGCTGCTGGCAGCACGCCCCAAGACGCTCTCTGGTGCTGCCGTCCCCGTGATGATAGGCGTGGCTCTGGCCTATACCGATGCCCCCCTGTATGGCGATGATGTGTTCAGTTGGACGGCTGCCCTATTGTGTCTGCTTTTTGCCTTCACCATGCAGATAGACGCGAATTTCATCAACGATTTCTTTGATTTTGCCAACGGTACCGATAATAATGAGACGCGCTTAGGGCCTCGGAGAGCCTGTGCGCAGGGATGGGTGAAACTCGACTCGATGAAGCGGGCCATTGCCCTGACCACCTGTCTGGCTTGTATCATCGGACTGCCCCTGGTCTGGTACGGTGGACTGGAGATGATTCTTGTCGGCATTATCTGTGTGGTGTTCTGTTTCCTCTATACCACCCACTTCTCCTATTTGGGATTAGGCGATCTGCTGGTACTCGTATTCTTCGGTCTGGTACCGGTTTGCATATCCTATTATCTGCAACTGCATACGGTGACGTGGCAGGTGCTTCTTGCTTCTTTGGCCTGTGGCCTGGTGATTGATGCCTTGTTGATTGTGAATAATTTCCGTGATCGTGATACGGACAAGGAGACAGGCAAGAACACCCTTATTGTGCGCTTAGGTGCCAAGGCTGGTCTGCAACTCTATATGGGTGTGGGCGTGGGGGCCATTATATTAGGTGGCACCTTCTGGATGAATGGTCATCCGTTGGCCTTCTTCCTGCCATTTATCTATTTCATCCTCCATGTGTTTACTTATCTGAAAATCAAGCGCATTGATAAAGGAAAGGCGCTGAATCTCTGCTTGGGGGAGACTGCACGGAATATCTTTATCTATGGGCTTTGCGTGGCGGCAGGGCTGCTGCTGATATAGGAAGGCCTAGGCAATCCTAGGTAATTCTAGGCGATCCTAGGCGATCCTAGGTATTCCTAGGTTTTCCTAGTTAAAGAAAGGCCATGAAACGCCGAAGTGCATGACGCTGCCGTTGACAGGATAGTGGGGGGTTAGGAATTTCATGTGATTGCCCTTGCCGTCCAGTACATTGCTCATCATCACAAAAAAGCGTACACTTTTCAGTTTCATGTTGGCATAGACGTCTAAGAAGGGATAGCCGCCCAGTTCCACACGACTGTTACTATTCTGCTGAATGGCAAATTGGTTGATCATCGGACAGAAGTCGGGAGCGTCGTATTCCGTGAAGTAGGTGGCATCGGCACCGAGTTCCACGTCGAGCACCTTGGCAATTCTGAATTTCAGATAGAGGTTGGAGAAGATGTTCCAGGCGGGCAATGGCAGGGCATCCTTGTTGCTGGAGTTCTGGTAGGTGACAACGTTCTCCCAGTTCAACGGCCCAAAGCGCAGGTTCTGGTGCAGTTGTGCCGTGAGGATATTGATGTTGCCAGAAGCCTGATAGACATCAGCGGTCATGTTTTTGCATCCATAGTTTGTTACCACGGTCTGCGGGTTGGCATTCTTATCGTAACTCATGCCGAAATAGGTATAGTTCTGTATCTCTTCTACTGCCACACGCAGTTTCGTGTCGGTCTTCTCGTAGGAGAAGAGTCCTTCAATACGTGAGCGTGTCTCCATCGACAGGTCATCACGATCCCACCAGATGTGCTTGGAGTGGTACTTGCGATGGTAGAAAGTGGGGTTCAGGCGGTGGAAATAGGCGCTGGCAGCCAGACGGACGGTGTCGCCGAAGAGAGCGAAGTTCAGGTCGGTATTGAAGTCGAGTTTCAGTTGTCCGGCATCTTCTCCTATCACCCATGCCTCAGCCTGAGCCTTGAAATGGAGGGTCTTGCCCTGGGTCTTGTTGATCAGTCCGCCCACGCTGATATTGTTCTCGCTCCATGACTGCTGGAAGGTAGAGTCGGTGTTCTCTACGATATCGGGCATCTCGTATTTCCTGTGTTCGTGTGTGACGAATCCCTTCAGTCCTGCCTTCATGTATTTGTTAAAGCCTTCGAGCAGGGCAATGCCGATGGTGTTCTTGATCTGGAGGTGCTTTGTCTCATCGTAGATGGAGTCGTTGCCGAATCTAAGTCCACGCGTGTAGAAGGCAGGGTTGAGATAGTAGTCGTCAGGGGTAAAATAGCCCTGATAGATGCGCTTGTAGTTGTGTAGTTCAAGGGTGTGGATGAAACTGGTGACCGGCACGTATTCCTTCTTCATGGTGGCGTCGATGGAGTCCTGGATGGCCTGTGCGCGGTTCAGGCTGTCGATGGCGGCCTGTCCTGCCACTTGGATACGGGTAGTATCGGTAATGGCAGCCAGAGAATCTGTCTTGGCTTTTGGCTCACTACCTACAATAGTCGCACCTTCCGGACGCCCTTTGGGCGCAGTCGATTTTTCATCGCGCCCTGTTGGCAGACCGTCCTGCTTCTCCTTCTCTCTCTCCTTCTCTTTCTTCGACTCCTCTGCAAACTGACGGGCTTTTAATTCTTCTTCAGTCATCTTCACCTTGCGGTAGAACCCTACATTGTAACGGTGACTGAGGAAGATGTGCTGGTTGTCGTTGCGGTTCCAGTTCAAGGCGAGTGCCGTCGGAATCTCGTTTTCATCAAATTTGTCCTGAAACGACTCAGGATGGGTGACATACTCGTCGTTGGAGATACCTCCGTTTTCCGATGTTTTCTGGTGATTGGCAGAGAGCAGGATGTGCATCTGGTACCGGTCGCCCATATACGAGCCGAAGAGGGTTCCATTGAAATGCGATACACTCTGATTATTGAAATAGCCACTAGCGTAATCATAGTTTATTTCGAAGCCGAACCCGAGCCGTTTGTTGGCATTCACGGCAAATTTGGCATTGAGTCGGTCTTCGCCGCTCTGCTTGTCGCCACAGTTGTCGTAACTGACGCAAGTATAGGGCGAGAGCGTGTTCATGAAGAGAAACTCATCGGGTTGCTTGAAGAAGAAACTGTAGGGGTCTGTAAAGATGAACGAACTGCTCTCCCGACGGTCTATGAAGATACGGTTCTGGCGGGCTGTATAGTTGTTGCCGAGGGTATTGTATTCGCCGTAGAAGCCTGTATTGAACGTTGTGTTCACGAATAGATGGTGTACGGTGTCAGGGGTGGCTGGGACGACGTCGCCAAACTTCCTGTCAACCGTCCAGGTATAGTGTCCTTTGGGTATCTCTTTGTTCTTGGTGGTGTCGTTATTGTTCTTGTTGAAATTTCTGTTATCTGTGCGCTGTGTGATGTTTCCGCTCTCGTCTATCTGATTGAAGGTGCGTCTGTCCTGGGCGGAAGAAGTGAAGAGTGATAGGTGAAAAGTGATAAGTATCCCTACCACCCTCAGCATCCACATGTTTTTTCCCTTATGATAATTCTCAATTTCCAATTCTCGATTCTCAATTTACTTGATCATTCTCAACGACGACTCGGCAATCTTAAAGCACATGGATATCAGGATGATGTATGTGCCCACGGTCCTGTCCTTGGTGAGATACCAGATTACGCCAATGACGGCTCCAATCATAAAGATGATATTCAGCAAGTTGCGAATTTTGTCTTTATTCATTTCGTCTCGTTCAGTAGGGTGTTGAACTTATTGAAGATAAAGTCCTTGCGGTCGATGGTCTTACGACGGAACTTGCCGGATAGAGGCAGGAGTTTGGTGTGCTTCTTGTTCACGCAGTCCTTGTCGGTGATCCATTGTTCTGCAGCGTAGCGTACTGGGTTGCGCTCCACGTCGTAGTCGTAGGTGATGCGTGTCAGCCTGACATCAGCCTTGCCGTCGCTGCATTCGGCGATGAGTTGGTAGTTGAAGATGGTCTGGTCGAGCGAGAGGGCGGCTTTCTTGAAGACGAGCCATTCGTGGTAGACGGCTCCTATCTCGTGCTTCTCAGCGTTCTTGATGGCTACGACGCTGTTCTCCTGCTGATTCGGCTCTGTCGTCATCTTCTCCATCTGGGCCAGCAGGATGTCGTAAATCTGCTGCGCCGATTTCCCCGGTGCTTGGATGGTTGTCTTCCAGCATACCTTTCCGTCAACGACGGGTACGGCATTCTCCACCAGATACTTGGCGTCTTTATTCTCCTTTGCCACGGGTTCCTGTTCTATTCTCTCCCAAGTGTTGTCTTGTGCTGAGGCCAGCATGGGCAGTACCGTCAGCAGGGCTATCAAAAATTGTTTCATCTTTACCATATTATTTTTAATTGGGTGCAAAAGTAAGAAAAAAAGTGAAGAGTGAAGCGTGAAGCGTGAAGAATTTGCAGCCACCTTGCTTTTTTTAACTATTCGCAAGGCACTTTTCACTTTTCCTTTCCCACTTTTCACTTTTCACTTCTCACTTCTCACTTCTATTTCAGTTCCAGTTCTTTTTGCAGGCGGATAATCTCATCGCGATACTGTGCGGCTTGCAGGAAATCGAGTTGCTTGGCGGCCTCTTTCATCTTACGAGTGGTCTCGGCGATGAGTTTCTCCATCTGAGGACGAGTCATGTGCTCAATTATCGGGTCGGCGGTGGTCATACTGCCTGTGGCGCCGCTTTCTGCCGCCATACCGATGCCTCGCATCAGTTCCTTCGTGTCGGCACGGTTCTCCTTCTGCAGACTGCTCAGGCTCAGGTTCTTCACTATCTGCTTGGGCGTGATGTGATGCTCCTCATTGTAGTGCATCTGCTTCATGCGCCGGCGCAGGGTCTCGTCGATGGTCAGTTGCATGGAGGCGGTGATGGTGTCGGCATACATGATCACCTTGCCGTTCACGTTTCTGGCGGCCCGGCCAGCCGTCTGCGTCAGACTGCGGTGGCTGCGCAGGAACCCCTCTTTGTCGGCATCGAGGATGGCCACCAGCGACACTTCGGGCAGGTCGAGTCCCTCACGGAGCAGGTTCACGCCCACCAGCACATCATAGACACCCTGGCGGAGGTCTGCCAGAATCTTCACTCTGTCGAGTGTCGCCACGTCGCTGTGGATATAGGCGGTTTGGATGTCGTGGCTTATCAGATATTCCGTCAGTTCCTCTGCCATGCGCTTGGTGAGGGTAGTGACCAGCACGCGCTCGCCCCGATGACTGCGTGTCAGAATCTCGTCCATCAGGTCGTCAATCTGGTTCTCGCTCTTACGCACCTCTATCTCTGGGTCCAGCAGACCGGTAGGGCGGATGACCTGTTCCACCACAATGCCTTCTGCCTCAGCCAGTTCGTAGTCGGCAGGGGTGGCGCTGACGTAGATTACCTGGTTGATCATCTCGTGAAACTCCTCGAAGGTCAGCGGACGGTTGTCGAAAGCCGCCGGCAGCCGGAATCCGTACTCCACGAGGTTGGTCTTACGGGCTCTGTCGCCGCCGTACATTGCATTGATCTGAGGCACGCTCACGTGGCTCTCGTCGATAATCAGCAGATAGTCGTCGGGGAAGAAGTCGAGCAGGCAATAAGGTCTCTCTCCCGCCTTGCGCCCGTCGAAGTATCGGCTATAGTTCTCGATGCCCGAGCAATGCCCCAACTCCTTGATCATCTCCATGTCGTACTCCACGCGTTCCTTGATGCGCTGGGCCTTGATGCCGTCGCCCAACTCCTGGAAGTAGGCAATCTGCTGCACCAGGTCGTCCTGAATGTTGCGGATGGCGATGTTGGTCTGTTCCTGCGAGGTCATGAAGAGGTTGGCAGGATAGAGTTTGTATTCCTCGAAGCGTGCCAGGCGGTCGAATGTCACGGCATCCACTTCTTCCAGGGCGTCAATCTCGTCGTCCCAGAAGGTGACGCGCAGCACCACCTCGCTATAGGCCATGGCTATGTCCACCGTGTCGCCCTTCACGCGGAAGTTGCCCCGCTGCAGGTCTATGTCGTTGCGGATATACAGGGCAGCGACGAGATTTCTCAACAAAGCATTGCGATCCAGTTTCTGTCCTACGTGCAGTTCAATCACATTTTCCTGCAAGGCCACCGGGCTTCCCATGCCGTAGATGCATGAAACTGATGATACAACGACGACGTCATTTCTGCCTGACAATAAATTAGATACCGCTGATAGTCGTAGTCGGTCTATCTCTTGGTTGATGGCGAGGTCTTTCTCGATATAGGTGTCTGTCGACGGGAGATAGGCCTCTGGCTGGTAGTAGTCATAATAACTGACATAATACTCGATGGCGTTTTGCGGGAAAAAGCCTCTCATCTCATCGTAGAGTTGTGCGGCAAGCGTCTTGTTGTGACTCAGGATGAGGGTGGGGCGGTTGATGTTGGCAATGACATTGGCCATCGTGAATGTCTTGCCGGATCCCGTCACTCCCAACAGTACTTGCGACTTGTCTCCCCTTCGCAGTCCATCTGTGAGTTCCCTGATAGCCTCTGGCTGGTCGCCGGTGGGCTGATAGGGTGATGTCAGTATAAAATTGCTCATAACAAAGTGCAAAGGTAATAAAAAAATTGAGAAATGAGTAATGAGTGCTGAGAAATGTTGATTACCATAGCCCGTAACGGTTAATTTATATTAAATTAATGGCTTTTTCCTATAAACAAATCATAATTTCTCATTTCCCATTTCTCTTTTCCCATATAAAGCAGTAACTTTGCACCCCGAAATGAAGAAAAGTCTTATAACAGCAACGTGTATGACGCTTCTCCTTTGCAGTTGCGCAGGGGAGTTCAACAAGGTCTATAAGTCGACTGACAACGAGTATAGATACGAATACGCCAAGGAGGCCTTTGCCATGGGAAAGTTTCAGCAGGCAGCGACGCTCCTGGAGGAAATCATTACCCTCAAGAAAGGTTCTGAGGCGGAGCAGGAAAGCCTCTATATGCTGGCTATGGCCCAGTATTGCAACCGCGACTACGAGGCAGCCTCTGCCACCTTCAAGAAGTATATCAGCCGCTATCCCCGTGGCGTCTATGCTGAGTCGGCAGCCTTCTATGTGGGGCAAACGCTCTACGAGGAATCGCCCGAGCCCCGTCTCGACCAGTCGCCCACCATCGGCGCCATGAATGCCTATCAGCAGTTCCTCGACCTCTATCCCGACTCCAAGTTGCGTGAGGCGGCTCAGGATCGTCTCTATGAGTTGCAGGACAAACTGGTGCAGAAGGAGTTGCTCTCTGCCGAACTCTATTACAACCTCGGCGGCTATTTTGGCAATATCAACAAGAACGACGAGAGCAACTACACCTCGTGCATCATTACCGCCCAGAATGCCCTCAAGCAGTATCCCTATTCCAAGTGGCGTGAGGATTTTGCCGTGCTCATCATGAAGAGCAAGTTCCAGTTGGCAGAGAATTCCACGATGGAGAAGCGCCTGGAGCGCTACCGTGATGCCGAGGACGAGTGCTACGGCTTCCTCAATGAATATCCCGACTCAAAGAATATCTCGCTGGCCGAGAAGTATATCAATAAATGCAAGAAAGTTATTAAAGATTAAGATCAAGAAAGTTATTAAGGATTAAGATATGGATTACAAGAAATCAAAAGCACCGGTGAATACCGTGACCCGTAACATTATGGACCTCTGCAAGGATACCAACAATATCTACGAGAGTGTTGCCATCATCGCCAAGCGTGCCAACCAGATCAGCGTGCAGATCAAGGAAGACCTGTCGAAGAAACTGGCTGAGTTTGCTTCTTATAACGACTCTCTCGAGGAGGTTTTCGAGAACCGTGAACAGATAGAGATTTCGCGCTACTACGAGAAACTGCCGAAGCCCTCTCTGCTGGCTACCCAGGAGTTTATCGAGGACAAGGTGTACTGGCGTGACCCCCAGCGTGACAATCTGAATCAGGAGAATTAAGTTCGCAATGATACAGCGTAAACAGACTCTCTATCTCATGGCGGCCATCATCCTGACCGTCATGTGTCTTTCTATGCAGATTGGTTCGTTCCGTGCTGCCGGCATGGAGGTGGCCCGTGTCTATAACCTGTGGTTTACCGACCCTCTCGGCAAGCACCATTTCGACACATGGCCGCTGATGGCCATCCTGCTGCCTACGGCGGTGATAGCCTGCTATACCATCTTCTTATATCACAACCGCAAGACGCAGGCCCTCTTCTGCGGGCTCAACGCCTTGCTGGTCGTGGGTTGGTATATCTGCTATTTCGTGGTAGGCCAGACGGTAGGCGACAAGTCGTGGGGAACGGTCAGTTTCCGCCCCGAGTGGCCTGCCGTGCTGCCAGCCGTTGCGCTCATCCTCTATCTGATGGCCATGCGCGCCATCCGTGCTGACGAGCGTCTGGTCCGTTCAATGGACCGTATTCGCTGACAAGCGTTTGCGGCTCCGCGTTTTTCCATTCCCATCTTGATACTGCTCGATGACGACACCTCGATACGGGGTGCCGCTCGTCAGGCGGTGTCCGTTCAGGTCGAAGAGGGCCGTGGGCTTTTCGGCGGCAGGGGTGCTGATGGGGAAGATGCCGTTGGGGGCGGGCTCGTGAGAGAACTGCCAGGCATCAAACTGCACCTTGTCGGCCTCGTCGAAGACGAAGTACAGGCTGTGCTTGCCCTTGAAGGCCTCCGGGTCAACATCTATCGTGTAGTCTTTCCAGTCGGCGCTGGCGAACTCTATGGTGGCCTTGGTGTCTCTTGACGACTTGCTGAAGCGTATTTCCATCTTACCCGTTCCTTTCACCCTGAGCATAAACGACTTGGCGCCTTCCTCGCCGAAGTCGGCGTTGCGCACCATCGTCCAGGCGCCGGTCTTCATCTTCACGTACATATTCTGCGAGGCATCGTTTCCGAGAGTGCTGACCTTGGTGTTTGTCTCCACGTTCTTATAGTCCTCGTACATCACACCGCCGCTGTTGGCCGTCGTCTCGGCCTCTTGCAGGGCGTAGGGGTCCAGGTTCTTGATGGCGGCGGCACCGGTCATGCTCAGGTTTACCGAGGTTATTTTCTGCGTCTCCTCGTTTACCGTGGCCTTGTTCACGCAGATAGAGCGGTAGCCGTCGCAACTGCTGTCGATGGCTCCTCCGTCCTTCATCTTCTGCATCAGTGGGCCCCAGTGGTAGATATAATAGTAGTTGCCCTGGAACTTATGCAGGTGGGAGTGGTTGTTGGGCGATGGGAAGCCCGGGTGCTTGCCGTAGACGCCTTTATACACCCACGAGTCGGGATTCATCGGGTCGTCCGACACCATATAGCACATGGTGCATTTGTCGGGCTTTGAAAGGCTGATGCCCTGCTCCTTCTTGTAGGCGCTCCAGTCTGCATCCTTGCGGTCGGCCCAGTTGGAACAATAGGTGAAGACGAATTTGCCGTCGATGACGTTCAGTTCGTTGGCCTCGAAGTGGTAGGGGGCTGGAATCTTGACAATCGAGCCGTCGATGGCGGTCATCGAGGGCTTCAGTTTCGCAATGCGTGCATTCTTGGGCTGGATGTCGGTACCTCCGTCCACGGGGTCGAGGCCGCCGAAGGTTATCCAGCCCACGCCGTTCTCGTCGATGACCACGCCTGGGTCGAAGACAGCCGAGCAGGGTGTAGCCCCCTTTGTGTCTCTGTGAATCATCAACTTCGAGAGTGGTGATTTCCATGGGCCTACGGGCGAATTGGCCTTCAGCACGCCCACTCCGTGACTGCTGTTGCAGAAGTAGAGGAAGAACTCTTCGGTTCCGTCCTCCTTGGTGCGCCATACCACCGATGGTGCCCACGACACGCCGTAGCCTTGATACCAGGGGTTCGAGGTCCATCCTGAACAGATCTTCTTCGTGTCGATGGTGCCGTGGAACGTCCAGTTCACCAAGTCGTCGGTAGAGAAGACCACGATCGACTTGATGTCGCCGTAGCCGTTGCCGTTCTTCTTGTTGTTCTTGATGAACTGCTGGTGGTCGTTCGAGCCGTACACGTACAGTCGCCCGTTGTAGTCCAGTGCCGTTGGGTCGGCGCAGAACACGCTGGCGCTGATCGGGTTGCCGTTGCTCAACTCTTTAAAGTTCTTCTCCAGGGTCTGGGCGCTCAGTTGCAGGCTTGCTGCCGTCAGGGCGGCCATTGTCATGATTCGTAGATGCATAGTTGTTTTGTTTTTAGGTTGCAAAGGTACGAATAAGTGGGGTAAAAAACAAATTTTAATTGAAAAAGTTATAATCTTGTTTTAATTTATATATCTGTAAGATAATATAAGGTTAGTATGTGTGCGATATGTGGTGAAAAGCAGTAACTTTGCCCGCGTTATGAGAAGACGTCTGGCATTCATAGGGTTGCTGTCTGTTGGTCTGGCCTCGCTGATGGCCCAGCGCAGGATGGTTGTGGTGGATGCCGACCTGAAGGTGCCGGTGCGCGATGTGCAGGTCTATACCCCCGAGGGATTTGACACGCTGACCGCCTGGGACGGCACCTTCGCCGTGCCCGACAGTTTCAGTCGCCTCAACTTCCGCCATCCCCACTTCTCGCAGCGCCATCTTATGCCTTCCGAACTCCGTGGCGACACCATCTGGCTGCTGCCCGTCGCGAGTGTGCTGGGCGAGGTCATCATCTGGGGGCGCAGGCGGTTCGACGAGCGGATGGCCAACATCCTGAAGCCATCGCCACAGCAGGAGTTGCTCGACCAACTGCCTCAGGCCGTCCCCTCGGGGCCTAATGTGCTGGCGCTGGCAGGCTGGCTCTACGAGAAGACCATCGGCAAGGCCGTGGAGAAGCGCTCGCGCCGCAAGAAGCACCAGAGAGCCATGCGTGAGAAGGAGGAGGAATACCAGCGCCGCTGGGATATGCTCCGGGATACCACGAGGGTGGCCTCGGGCAATCCATAGCAAAGACAAACGGGACCCTCTGAGTGAGTCCCGTTTGCTTTGTTCGATTACTGGTCGGGGTCGTCGCCGTTGTCGCCACCGCCACCATTGTCGCCACCGCCACCATTGTCGCCACCGCCTCCGGTGTTGCCTCCGGTGCTTGAGCCGTTGCCGCCGGTGCTTGAGCCCGTCGGAGTGGCGCCGTTGCCGCCGGCAGCCTCCTTGGCAGCCGCAATCTCCGCCTTGGTCTTGTCCGTCCATGCGAATTTCACGTCCTTGCGCAGTTCCTCGCGGGTGAAGTCGCCCGTGTGGCGCAGTCGTTCCTGCTGGCTTTGAAAGTCCTTAATTGTTAAATAGATATAATTCTTGGCAAAAACTTAGTACTTTGTATTGCAAGGTACTTGGTTTTTGCTTATCTTTGCACCCGAAATCATATAAGACGCAAGAAATATGAATATCGAGAATGCAAAGTCGCAGATGCGGAAAGGGATGCTGGAGTACTGCGTGCTGCTGTTGCTGAAGCACCGCCCGTCGTACGCCAGTGACATCATCCAGCAACTGAAGAATGCGGAACTGCTCGTGGTGGAGGGAACACTCTACCCGCTGCTCACCCGCCTGAAAAACGACGGGCTGCTGCAGTACGAGTGGCAGGAATCCACGCAGGGACCTCCCCGCAAGTACTATGCCCTCAGCAAAGAGGGAGAACAGTTCCTTGAAGGGCTCGACACGGCCTGGAACGAACTCGACAATACCATCAATTATCTTAAGAACATCACACCACAACTTTTAGAAGTGAAAAGTGAGAAGTGAGAAGTGAAAAGTGAAAAAGTAAAAAGTAAAGATATGAAGAAGAACATTACCATCAACCTGTGCGGGCGCCTCTTCCAGATTGACGAGGATGCCTACGAACTGCTGCAGCAGTATATCGAGTCGCTCCGGCAGTCGTTCGGACGCGAAGAGGGCGGCGAGGAAATAGTCAACGACATCGAGGCCCGTATCGCAGAGTTATTTGCAGAACTGAAACAGCAAGGCATCGAGGCCATCACCATCGAGCATGTGAAGGATATCATCACCCGTATCGGCAAGCCCGAGGAACTCAAGGGCGAGGAAGAAACGAACGACAGCGAGAACGGCGGACATAAGTATGACTCGTTTCAAACGGCCGCCCAGGGCATCAAGGACAGTTTCCGTGCGAGGACTGCCGGAAAACGGCTCTACCGCAACCCCAACGACAAGATGGTGGCTGGTGTGCTCTCGGGCATTGCGGCCTATACAGGCTCTGACGTCACGTGGTGGCGCATCGGCTACGCCATGTTGATACTGGCCTCCAACTTCCTGTTCCCCCTGTTCGGCATCTGGTTTAACTTCGGATTCTTCCTCCACGTCAATATTGCCTTTATCATCTTCTACTTCGTGCTGGCCATTGCCATCCCCGTGGCCGATACGCCCAGGCAGGTTTTGGAGATGGAAGGTAAAGAGGTGACGCCGCAGAACCTGGCCGATGTGGTGGTGGAGGATAATCAGCCCGTACAGCCTCGAAGGGGGTGTCTGGGCTCTGTCTTTTCCGTGCTTTTCTCAATCATCGCTGCCATCTTCGTGTTTATTGCTTCGATAGTAGGGGTGGCGCTGCTGATTAGTCTGTTGCTCATCATCGTGTCTTTGGTCATCGTCTTTGCCGTTCCTGCAGCCCGCGTGAGTCTGCCCTTCGACATCGGCTATCTGAACTTGCCCGTACTGATTGATGTGCATCCTTGGATCGTGATTGTCTTCATCGTGGGACTGATACTCGCCCTCACCATTCCTCTCTATGCCATCTGTCACATGCTGTTCTCGAAGGCAGGTAAGGTGCAGCCGATGGGTATCGGACAGCGCATCCTGTGGATTGTGCTGTGGGTGGCCTCGCTGTGCTGCCTGTTCCCAGCCCTCGTCTGGATACAGGAGCAGGAGCATAAGGAGTATCAGGAACTGATGTGGAAGAAGTATTCCTATCAGGGTGTGATGATGAGTCGTGAGGATAAGAGATTCCTGCGCAGGGAAGGTTGGAAGGTGATCAAGGCTGAGAACTGCGACCACTATTCCTATAGCGGATATTATGAAGGCAATCCCAACTTGCGTTTCTTGGATGTCTTCAATGAGAATTGTGAGGAGGTGTTTCAGGCAGAGCGCAAGGAGGCCGTCGAGCCAGGTGTATATTATCTGGAATTTTCCGTCAGAACGGAGGGCCCAGGCCCTTGTGTTTACGTCATCGGCGACAGCGTCATGCTAAAGTCTATTCCTGTTAGTGAGGTTCCTGGTATGGGCTGGGTTCGCACTGTCATTGAGAACATCGTTGTCTCTGGCGATTCCATCGCCTACGGTGTCTCTTCCGATGAAGCATTCACTGGTCAGCCCTGCCAAGCCCAGTGGTTCTCGGCCACCAACTTCAAACTCACCCGTACGGGCGACCTACCAAAAGATAAAAAAGTAAAAAAGTAAAGATATGAAGAAACTATTATTATCAACCATGATGCTCGCCCTCGTCGCAACGACGGGGCAGGCAAAAGATGTTGTGTGGGAGCAGCCCACCATCGAGTATGGAAACAGTAACGGCGACGGATTCTTCAATCTCGCCCTCGACGTGAAAAAGGTGGAGTTGAAGGACAACGAGACTGTGGTGTATATCACCGCACAGCAGCGGTCGGACTATCCCGAATACAGTTTCCAGTTTGCTGGCGACACCTATCTGAAAGTGGGTGAGCAGCGTTATACTGTTGTCTCTGCCGACGGCATTGACTTCAACAAGTTTGTACAAACGAACAAGGACGGCAAGCGCGACATGGCATTTCACTTCCCACCGCTGCCTAAGGGTACGAAAGTGTTCGACTTCATCGAGGGTGACGGCGAACGTGCTTTCCAGATTAAGGGCATCAAACCTGTGGAGGAGCGTTGGAAGCAACTCTTCCCTTCCTACTGGCGCGACGACCAGGGCGATTGGAAGATAGCCTTCTATGAGGATTGTGCCATCTACGACTGCAAGTTCTGGAACTACAAGCAGTGCAATGTGAACCAGAAGACCGGTGAGGCCGAGATTGTGATGACAAACGGCAACGACGAACTGAAGGTCACCATCGGCAGGGACAAGAAAGATTCGCGCACCATTCAGATTGGCGGCGAGAAAGCCACATACGCCATGATTACAAGTCGTTTCCTGCCTGACTATCCCACGAAGGACACGCGCACAACATTCGTGAATAATGGCTACAAGCCAGACACCATCACGGTGGTGGGCTGGCTCAAGGATATGCCTGATCAACTCAAGAGCCGAAATACCTACGAATTCGAGTACAGAAACTTCCTCATCGACGAAGATGAGTCAGTATATGCCGACTTGGATCCTCTGGGTCATTTCTCGGTGAAAATACCTGTGCTTAACAGTACGCTGTTTTACTGCGACAGGTCTAGAAGTTGTCTTGACACGATGCTCGAGCCAGGCAAGACCTATTTCTTACTCTACGACTTCAAGGAGGGGCGCCGTTACATCATGGGTGAGGATGCCCGCCTACAGAACGAACTCCTAAAAAATACTTATACTCTCCACATGGATGACATGGATGCCCTTAGACTATATACGGGTAGAGACAGTGAAGGCAAGACGACACCGGAAACCTTCGACCGCTATATCGTCTCTGTCGACAGCCTTCTTAAGGTGCAGTATGCCAGTATCGACTCACTTTGTGAGGCACATCCCACGCTCTCCACACGCTATTACCTGTATGTAAAAGGCGAGATATTCTCTTCACAGGCTAACGCTTTCTGTCAGGCGCGTTTCACTGCGCCCAACTTCATGTTGTCTGACAACGCCCTCAAGTATGCCCACGACATGTTCTGGACGAAACTCGAGGAGCCTTACACCATGCATAACAGCCTGAATACCTTCCTGCGTGATTATCTGGAAGTTGAAGCCCGGAAACGTAATTTCTCAATCACAATACCTTTTGCGGACCATGTGAATGAGATAGCCTCCAACGACGAGGAAGTGGTTCTAATCAAACGCTGGTTGGATTGGCTCACCGACGCCCAGACTAAAGTCAACGCAGCGCCTACCGTCGAGGAAAGACAGAAAATAGCCAACGAACTGAACACCCAGAATGCAGATATGCTCAAGCAAGTGGATAAGATTGTCAACAGTCCGAAAACAAGGAAGTTGATGGACGGGAAGTTACTCATAGCCCGTCTGAATGAAGGTCGGCAGATGCTCGACTCGCTCCAGGCTTCTTTACCTATCAAGGACCTCTATCTCTCACGCATGGTGTATGATGAGGTTGACAACCGACATTCGTCCTTGTCGCCCGCAGTCCTCGACACGTTGAAGGCGATGACGAACAACCCTTCTTTCATCGAGACCATAGAAAAGGCAAATAGCCATTATCTCGCCATCGAGAACCGCGACTTCGACAAACTGGTACTCAAATCGTCGGATAACCTCGCAGACCTGAGCGAAGGTGAGGCCCTGCTGAAGAAAATCCTCGAACCCTACAAGGGCAAGTTCGTGTTGCTCGATGTCTGGGGCACGTGGTGCGGCCCTTGCAAGGAAGCCCTCAGCCACTCTGCCGAAGAGTACGAGCGTTTGAAGGACTACGACATCGAGTTCCTCTATCTGGCCAATGGCAGTCCGCAGACGTCATGGGAGAACGTCATCAAGGAGTATAATGTGAGCGGCGACAACGTGGCTCACTACAACCTACCTCCTAAACAGCAGGACGCCATCGAGAAACACCTTAATGTCCACAGTTTTCCCACCTACAAACTCTTCAATCGTGATGGCGACTTGCTCGACCTGAAGGTGGATGCCCGGGATTTGGATGGCCTCGTACGACTACTGGATCAAATGAAATAAGACACAGATGAAGAAACTATTTTTAACAACCGTGATGCTGGCCTTCGTTGCAATGACGGGGCAGGCGAAAGAGGTGGTGTGGGATCAGCCCACCATCGAGTATGGAACCAGTAATGGCGACGGATTCTTCAATCTCGCCCTCGACGTGACGAAGGTGGAGTTGAAGGACAACGAGACCGTGGTGTATATCACCGCACAGCAGCGGTCGGACTATCCCGACTTCTGGTTCCAGTTTGCCGGAGATACCTATCTGAAGGTTGGCGAGCAGCGCTATACCATCACTTCTGCTGACGGCATAGAACTCAACAAGCACTTTCAGACGAATAAGGACTACAAGCGCGATATGGCGTTCCATTTCCCACCGCTGCCGAAGGGTACGAAGGTCTTCGACTTCATCGAGGGCGACGGACAAGGCGCTTTCCAGATTAAGGGCATCAAACCCGTGGAGGAGCGTTGGAAGCAACTCTTCCCTTCGTACTGGCGAGACGACCAGGGCGACTGGAAGATCGCCTTCTTTGAGGACTGTGCCATCTACGACTGCAAGTTCTGGGATTACAAACAGTGTAATGTGAACCAGAAGACTGGCGAGGCCGAGATTGTGATGACAAACGGCAACGAGGCATTGAAGGTGGTGTTAGGCAAGGACAAGAAGGGCCAGCGCCCGATACAGATTGGTAATGAAAAGAAGGTCTATTCGATGATTACCAGTCGTTTCCTGCCTGACTATCCTACGAAGGACACCCGTGAGGGCTTTGTGGATACCGGCTACAAGGAGGATACGGTGACTGTCATCGGCTGGATCAAGGATATGCCCGAGCCCTACAAGCAACTGAAGACTTTTGAGTTCGGTTACCAAGACATCATTACGGACAAGCAGCAGTCTGCCAGTGCCGATATGGACGAACAGGGACGCTTCACCGTGAAGATTCCAATCCTGAATAGTTCGGAGTTTTTCATCGACTGGCGCCGTTGTTTTATCCGTACGATGTTCGAGCCGGGCAAGACCTACTTCATGTTCTACGACTTCAAGGAGGGACGCCGTTTCGTTATGGGTGAGGACTGTCGCCTGCAAAACGAACTCTTCAAGTATCCGCTCGACTGGAAGACCATAGATTTGTATGATGGGGCGGAGAGTGCCGGCAAAGGCGGTGAGGAACTCTTTGAACCTTACATCACCTCGGTCGATAGTCTCCTCAAGGCACAATACACCAACATCGATGCACTCTGTGAGCAGCATCCTACGCTCTCCACTCGCTTCAACATTTATAGAAAAGGTAACACGCTGGCGCAGCAAGCACGTGCCTTCGGACAGTCCCGCTTCCGTGGGAAAGGTATGCAACTCTCTGACCATGCCCGCCGCTATGCCTACGACACGTTCTGGACGAAGATGGAAAAGCCTTATACGCTGCACCGCGACCTCGGTGGATTCTTGAACGACTATATAGACGATGCCTCACGGGCACGTAACGCCGTGTTCTCTTTCAGCCTCCGTGATAACTACAAGGAATTTGCCTCCAACGACGAGGAACTGGCACTGCTCACACGTTGGAAGAAATGGATAGACGAGGTTACGCCCCTCATTGAGGCAGAACCCACCGTCGAGGCAAAGATACGTAAATCCCATGAACTCGATTCGCTGAATGCCGACATGATCAAGGAGGTGGATAAGATCGTCAACGCTCCGAAAGCCTCGAAGATTGTCAGTGGCGGAATGCTCATCAACACCTTGAAACAACATGTCCTGACACTCGATTCACTCGGTGCAGACCCGTTTATCAAAGGCCTCTACCTCGGTCAGCAGGCATTGCATCATCTTGACCATGAGCGCACGTCGCTGCTGCCTAACGTCATGGACACGTTGAAGGCCATGATCCACAATCCCATCTGCATGGCGATGATCGAGAAGCAGAATGATTACTACCTCGCCATCGAGAACCGCGAGTTCGATAAACTCGTGCTGAAATCATCTGATAACCTTGCAGACCTCTCAGAGGGCGAGGCCCTGTTGAAGAAGATTATCGAACCGTATAAGGGCAAGTTCGTGCTCTTAGACATCTGGGGCACATGGTGCGGCCCCTGCAAGGAGGCCCTCAGCCACTCCACCGAAGAATACGCCCGACTGAAAGACTACGACATCCAATACCTCTATCTCGCCAACAAGAGTCCGCAGACCGCATGGGAGAACGTCATCAAGGAGTATAATGTGAGCGGCCCGAACGTAGCGCACTATAACCTGCCCCCAGAGCAGCAGGCTGCCATCGAGCGCCACTTGAACGTACACGAATTCCCCACCTACAAACTTTTCAATCGCGATGGCGAGTTGTTGGATCTCAAAGTAAGCGCCTTCGACCTTGAAGGACTGGCCGGCCTACTGGAACAGATGAAGTAAACGAATAAGGTGTGACTCAACCGTGAAGTGAACCCCAGAAGTTGGACAGAATACTTCTGGGGTTCATTATGTATACACATCACAGTTTAGAAGAAAAGAAAGAAATCATCCGCTTGCATGA
>ONTZ01000030.1 GCA_900320905.1 uncultured Prevotella sp. | reverse complement strand
TCATAAATGGGAAGATCAGATTTGTGAAGGCATAACCATTGCTGATTTGGAGGAACAGCGTATTCGTGGTGGTGTTCGTCTTGGCGTAGAACGGGGTAGAATGCCTGAGTCATCGCTCATGGAAACTACTGAAAGCCTTGTTGAGAAACTGAAACTAACCACGAATGGGAAACTTAAAAATGCAGCTGCTGCATTGTTCCTCCGAGATACAAGTCAGTTCCCTCAGTTCCTGCTTCGCATGGCTCGTTTTCGTGGCAACGACAAGATAGAATTCATCGACAATCAACGAGCATATGGCAACTTCTTCACTTTGCTTGATGCAGGTATGGCGTTTTTCTTCAAACACCTTTCCCTCAGTGGCAAGATAGTGGGCTTTACAAGAGAAGAGAAACTGGAGATTCCTGCCGAGGCCTTGCGTGAAGCCTTGACGAATGCCCTTTGTCATAGGATGTTCCATAATACAAGTAGTTCCGTTGGCATTGCCATCTATGATGATCGAGTAGAGATTGAGAACACTGGTCATTTGCCAGACGAATTGACAGTAGAGACCATTAAACAATCCCATCATTCATTTCCTCAGAACCCGACTATTGCCGACGTACTGTTTAAGACTACGTTCTTGGAAAACTGGGGCAGTGGCGTAGGTCGTATGGTAGATGCTTGTAAGCAAGCTAATCTTCCAGAACCAGAGTTCAATCAGAATGCGGCATTCGTGTGGGTCACATTCGAACGCGCAACCATACAACCCCACAACCCCACAACCCCACAAGTTAATACCCCCTCAACCCCCTCAACCCCCTCAACCTCAAAACGCGAGATAGCAAAAGCTAAGCGTTTAAAAGCTTTATTATCCGCTATTGGAGCAAATGGCTCAAATCTGAGAGCCTTGATGGAATCGATGCAAAGAAAGGATAGAAAAGGATTTGTGAGCACATATATTGTGCCAAACATAGAAGCAGGTTATATTGCGATGCTTTATCCTGAGGCTCCAAATCATCCAATGCAATCATACTATCTAACGAAGAAGGGCAGAGAGTTGCTGGAACACCTCTAATAAGTGTTAATGAGCCATTTCGTGGTATATAAGCCAGTTTGTAAAATCTTGTTGTAGGGGCTAAGTGGTGCAAAAGTGGTGCGTTTGAGACAAAAGAAAATCGGCAAACGATTGATAATCAATTATTTGCCGATTTTTTAAAGTGATCCGTTTGGGGCTCGAACCCAAGACCCCAACATTAAAAGTGTTGTGCTCTACCGACTGAGCTAACGGATCGACCTTATTTGCATTTCATTCGAAAGCGGGTGCAAAGGTAGGCATATTTTTTCAATCTGCCAAATTTATTGAGAGGATTTTTTGTTTTCGAGTGCTTTTTGATAACAATCCCGGCATAATGGCTCGTATTCCTGAGTCTCTCCGAGCAATACGCGCTTGTCATTCTGAATGGTGCGGTGGCTGACATAGGCGAGGTTGCCGCACTTTACACAGATTGCATGTACCTTCGTCACCTCGTCGGCAATGGCACAGAGGGCAGGCATCGGGCCGAAGGGAATCCCCTTGTAGTCCATGTCGAGACCGGCGATGATGACACGCACGCCCCGATAGGCCAGTTCGTTGCAGACATCCACCAGTCCCATGTCGAAGAACTGTGCCTCGTCAATCCCTACCACATCGATGTCGGATGACAACAGCAGGATGCTTGCCGATGAGTCGATGGGTGTCGACTGGATATGTTTCTGGTCGTGGCTCACTACGTCCTCCTCGGAATAGCGCACGTCGATGGCGGGTTTGAATATCTCCACTTTCTGCTTGGCAAACTGCGCCCGACGGAGTCTTCTGATGAGCTCTTCCGTCTTACCCGAGAACATCGAGCCGCACACTACTTCTATTCTTCCAGGACGGTGCGCCTCCCCTGTGATATTTTCTGTCATTTGCGTTATATTTTCTGCAAAATTACAAATACGTTTTAAAAATTGCAAAGTTTTTGGCGTTTTTTTTGTCTGTTATGATTATTTAGGCTAATTTTGCCGATTGTTATGGGCATATTGTATATTGTACCGACCCCCGTCGGGAATATGGAAGATATGACATTCCGTGCCATCCGGATACTGAAGGAGGTGGACTTGGTGCTGGCGGAAGATACCCGGACATCGGGCATCCTGCTAAAACACTACGAGATTAAGAACTCGCTGATGTCGCATCATAAGTTCAATGAGCATGGCACCTCCGCAGCCATCGTCAACCGGCTGCTGGCAGGTGAGAATGTTGCCCTGATCAGCGATGCCGGAACACCAGGCATCAGCGATCCGGGGTTCTTCTTGGTCCGCGAGGCTGTCAGGGCTGGGGTAGAGGTACAGTGCTTGCCTGGGGCTACGGCTTTCGTGCCAGCCTTGGTGTCGAGTGGACTGCCTTGCGACCGTTTCGCCTTCGAAGGTTTCCTGCCACAGAAGAAAGGTCGTCAGACAAAACTCCTCTCGCTGAAGGATGAGCAGCGCACGATGATCTTCTACGAGTCGCCCTATCGGTTGGTGAAGACGCTGGAACAATTTGCCGAGGTCTATGGCTCGGACCGTCAGGTGAGTGTTTGTCGTGAGATATCCAAGGTGCACGAGGAGAGTGTACGCGGCACGTTAGAGGAGGTCATTGTCCATTTCAAAGAGCATGCACCGAAGGGCGAGATTGTGATTGTCCTTGCAGGAAAAGTTGAATAATTGAAGTATTTAATAAATAAGGTTATGAAAAAATTAGCAATTATGGCCGTGTGTGCGCTGGCAGTTGCCAGTTGTACTGACGGAGTGAAACAAGCACAACTCGCTGCCGAGATGCAGCGTGACTCTCTGAATCAGATTATTGAACAGAAGGAGAATGAGATTACTGACATGATGACCACTTTCAGCGACATTGAGGAGGGCTTCCGTGAGATTACCGAGGCTCAGAGTCGTGTGACGCTGGCCAAACAGGGTGAAGGGACGAACAGTGCCCAGCGCATCCGTGAGAATATGCAGTTCATCCAGTCGACGATGAAGCAGAACAAGGAACTCATCAACAAACTGAAGCAGCAAGTACGCGAGGGAAGCATCAAGAGTGAACAGTTGAAGAAACTGGTGGAGAACTTGACCCAGCAGATGGAGGAGAAAGACCGTCAGTTGCAGGTCCTTCGTGCAGAACTGGACAAGAAGGATATCCATATTGCCGAACTCGACGAGCAGGTGGCTGACCTGAACAGCAGCGTGGCAGACCTGACGGAGGAGACCAACCAGAAGAGTCAGACCATCAACCAGCAGGACAAGCAGTTGAATACGGCCTGGTTTGTCTTCGGCACCAAGAAGGAACTGAAAGAGCAGAAAATCCTGTCAGACGGTGAGGTGCTCCGTTCGAACTTCAACAAGGAGTATTTCACTAAGATCGATATCCGTGTTGACAAGGAAATCAAACTTTACAGCAAGTCCGCCAAGATCCTGACATCCCATCCGTCGGGTGCCTATACCTTGCAGCGTGACGCCAACAAGCAGTATGTACTCCGCATCACCGACCCGCAGACATTCTGGTCGACTAGCAAGTATCTGGTGATACAGGTGAATTAAAAGAAAAGGGGTGCTTAGGCATCCCTTCTTCTTTACCAGTCTTTCCAGATAATCTTCGGCGGTGCAGGATGCCAAGGTGTCTTTTCGGTTCGTCGCGTTTTTGATGCGTAGTTCCACACCGTCGGTTTGTGCTCCTTGTCGAAACCAACAAATTCCTCGTAGGTGGCAGTCTTGCCCAGGCCCATCTTCATCACCTTATTATAAATGGCCTGACGACTGGGTGCATTGAAGGGCGCATTGTTAGAACGCATCATGCTCTCTTGTGTCGGACGATACATACCCTTATAAAACGTATAGCCACCCTCATACGTGCTAATTTGTTCGTTGGCAAACTCCGGGTCGTAGATGAACTGGGTCCAGATGACTTTCGTGGAGTCCTTCTCCGAATCGACATTCATAAACCACGCCCATTTCTCATGTAATTCCTTCAGGCGTTTGATGTCATCATCGGTGGCAGAGCCCTCTGTGGAACGCACATACTCGTCGGCCAGTTTTGCAAAGCCATGACCGACGGCCTCATGTGTCAGCACCTGACGGAACGACTCACTTTTCAGGCTGTCGATGACAGGACAGAGTGCGATGGCGTAATTATAGTCCTGTTTGTTGCTGCCCATCATATAGGTAATGCCACGGTTGATGTTGGTATTCAGGATGACCACCGCCAAGGTGTTGATGGAGTCGATGCCCTCTACCTTCTTCACATATTTCATCACCGCCTGAGAATTCACGTCTATGCCCATCGTCTGACGATCAGGCACCGTGCCAAAGGCTGTTGAGGAGATGCCGTCAAAACGATTCCTTGGAGAGACTGCCGTCACCTGATAGACATTGAAGTAGTCGCGCAATGACCTGATAGGTTCTTCACTGAACAGATTCTCCATCGTCTGCTGCATCACACGGGCGTATGTGCTGTCGGCAATCTCCTGATCAATGAAACCATCACCCATCAGTACGATGGGGATACCCTTGCCCTCTGTGGCCTTGTTTAGGAGTTCCACCTTCCCGTCGGCAGAATAGTCACTTGACACATAACCTGGATCACGGCCTTCCTGATAGACAAACAAGGTGTCGAGCCCTAACAGATTGCCATCCTGATCCTTCATCACAAAGAACAGCGCACCGTCACGTGCTTTTGTGGACTCGTTCGGCAAGGCGCGCACGGGGTTGATCTCTCCCGTATAATCTGTCCTGGTGCGAGCATCAGACACTGTGTGCTTTATCCATTCGTCCAAACCGACGGTCGCATAGAGCAGTAACTGGTCGCTTTCCAGATTCGTTTGGAAGCCCACCTTGAAAGTTGCGCCGTCAGAAGGGAAATACAGTTCATCGGCATCGAAGATGGCATATTCGCCACGCTGCTTGACGGAGATGGTCTTCTGCGTACCGCCCGACTCGATGGTCAGATGGGCAGTCCTTTTGCTTTTCGTACGGTTGGTCGATGTCGTTGATATTGTGATGGTGTTCCTGCCTGCCTCACCGCTCTTTGGCGAGAATGTCAGCCAGTTGGCCGTACATCTGGCCTTCCATGTCGTTGTCGTCTCAAAGGTGATATCCAGACTCTGATTGGTCACCGACGAGAGTTCCGCCATATCGGTACTCGAGAGGATTATCTCCCCATCATTTTTCTCACAACTGGCAAGTAGTATTATGAGTGCCGTTGCCAGCCCGCAATAATTCAGTAGTTTTCTTTTCTTCATATTGGTGCAAAGATACGACCTTTTTTCTGAATTTCCAAAAATTCTGTGAAAAAAGCGAGTATTCTGGATGCTATTGGGCTATGTTTGTTATTTTTACGATGTCTGCGGCATTTACGACTCTGTCTCCATTTGCGTCAGCACCATCGAACATGAAATTGTTAGATTGGCTACCCATAATATAATTTGCAACCTCTACGATGTCTGCGGCATTCACTTCACCGTCACCGTTGGCATCACCCTTAGTGACTGATGATATTCCTGAGGTTGCTGATGTCCATTGGTCATCTCTATCTTCCGTCCATGTAATATCCTCTCCTTTTTTCACAATTATATAACTACTTACCTCCCCCTCACGAGTACGAACCAACTGCCATTTTGCATCTTCTTCTGTCCTTGAACCAACAAAGAGCCGATAGGTGCCATCAGGAATGTCTGAAAGGTTGTTGCTAGGCAACGACAATGAAGTGTAAAACCAAGAGCCACCAGTTACAGGATTTAATGTTGTTTCTTCTTTGGTTTTCAAAATTATGGTTGTTTCGTCGTTTTCCAGTATACATCCTATCTTCCCTACGAATTTCTCAGCAGCGGCATTATATATCTGGCCACTAATCGTCACTCTCTTAGTGGTTGAGCCATAGAAAGTGAAAGACAATTCGTCTGCCACAATCTGAGATTCATAGGGAATAGCGACTGTCGAGTCACATATTCCAATAATCATATTCTGGCTTTCTGAGAATTGATAACTCTTCGGATTAAGCAATGCGATATCAAACATACCATTGCCATCTCCGCCCCATCCCCAGTTTACATGCACCATTCCGTCTTTATTGTATCCATCAATAACAAAAGCATGCCCACCACTACCGCCACTATTGCCAGCATAGTAAATGGGGCGCTTCTGATTAAGTTCACGATAGATCATCTTCATCCAGGATTCCATCGTATAATAGTCACGCTTGTAAAGACGAGCATTCTTGTTATATCCAAAGAACTTCTTTAATCCAAGACAAGCCTCCTGTCCGTATGAGCCGCTGCCAGATGGAGTATAACCCATTTCAACGGCAACGCCACAATGAAGCATCAAAGTTGCTACAGCATTTGCTTGCTCGTCAGTATATCCCTTTGAATAGTCATCAAGCATATTGGCCCAATCATAGTGTGTTTCGCCAAAATTGGCAGAAATAACCCTACCTACACCAGACTGTGGCTTGAATGAATACTGATGGTCACCAATACCTACTTCAGGATATTTATGATAATACATAATTTGTGCCAAAGCAGTAGCCACACAGCCAGTAGGATAAAGTCTGGATGATGTCCCATTACCGCCAGGACATAACTTGTTGTATGGATTACCTTGATCCCATGTGGATGTCAGAAAAGGATCTAACGACTCAGGAAAATCCGATGGTGGAGTAACTGTTTTATATCGTACGTTGCCTGCAAGAATCTCTCTCATGGATTCTTCTGCTGCATCCAGAAACCAGTTAAGGCCTGGAGGCATATCTGACGAGAATGCTTCTCGTGAGTAGCCAATGACGGGAAAGAACATATCGTCATTAGCCACGATGACAAAACCGTTGTCTTCAGAACCTATCATCGTCAGCATCTCATTCTCCACTATCGTACGCAAATTGATAGAGGCTGTACGAGTAGAATGTGTACCGATATATTGTTCTGCCACCATTCTTTTTTCTGCAGTAGTTCTTTTTGTTGCTGACGAACAAATAGTTGCCAGTAAAAATGCGAGGATGATGGTTGCTTTCAGTTTCATAAATATCTACTATATTTTAAGTTAGAAAGGCCGTGCCGAGGAAAATGTCGCCGGCACGGCCTTGTAAAAATACGAACAGGCCTTATTCAGGTAGTTCTATAGAGTCAGAATTCGTTCCAAATGAGCCTGCACTGACGATATATTTTATGGGCAGGTAAATGATATTGTCCTCGCGGGCAATATCATACGGATTGCCGTCTTCACCAACACCATTGGTCAGAGATATCATTCCATAACTGTCATCTACATAACCCGTCTCCTGAGTAGCAATAGGCTTAGCCAGATGCTGATCGTCCTCTGTCAGTTCAAATTCGATATCATAACCCTCAGCAAAACAGCCAGGGAGTTTATAGAGATGAGTACCTTCACCACGATAGACTGGTTGAGGCCAACTCTCACCAAACAGCCATGATGTGTACACACCTTCGCCAAGATACTCCCATACAAAGTCACGTGTAATGGTGAATTTCATTTCACCTACACCGTATACCGTTGCACTTTGAGGAGCCACAGAGATCGTGACGACTTCTGTTGTACCACCAAGAATGGCGAATGGAACAGAAACATCCTTCTTAGCCTCGCCAGCAGCAAAATTGACTAATGAAGGAACCTGGAACTTGTTATTATCACAGGTCAGGGCAATGTCCTCTGCAGCCTCAGTATTTGTACGCTGAAGCGTGAAAGTCAGTATTTGAGCGTCATCTGCAGCGTACTTTATTTGTGTGGCAGCAGCAGAGATGAAAGCACCAGGATCACTCTCACCCACACCGTCATATTCATATTTATCCACACAGGATGCCAGGGTCAGAACCATCATTCCTGCCAGAGCAACGTATGTATATTTAAATATTTTCTTCATAATACCTTTTTTTTTGATGTTATTATTGACCTGTCCAGACTTTGTAAACATCTGAAGGATCAGGATTGTTCCAACCGTCTACAGCAGGATTATTATTCTTCTCGGTACGAACCATTACGAGGTTCATCCAAGCAGGACGTCCTTTCGTATTGAAACGGGCAGTAGCGATAAAGTTTGTACCCTCATAGCCACGAGTTACAGAATAGTTCAGACGCTTGATATCAAAGAACGACTGACCTTCGCCAACTAATTCTACACGCTTTTGGAACACAATTTCCTCAATCAGTTCATCACCAGATTTCGTTGTGTTATAGTTCGGGTCACGATACTTGGCCATAAAATCATTGACAAGTTGCTGCCCCTGTGAGGAGTTCAGATGAGCGGCAGCCTCTGCTTCAATAAAGTACATTTCCTCAACACGCATAATAGGATATGCTGTTGCAGAACCTGTCATATAGTCATCGGCATTTCCGTCACCCGGGCGGAACTTAACCATGGTATAATCATCCATGTCAGCAGCGTATACTTTATTACAATAAGACACCTTGTCTGCAAGAGGAGAACCCTCAGGAGCCTTGAACTCCAACTTACGGAAGTCAGTGTTGCTAATACGGTTGTAGAAATTCACATCAGCCACATTGTAAAGACCAGTTGATGGTCCGCAATAGCCGAATGTACTTTCATCACTGACATGTGAAGTCCAGTTAATAATACCAGTCTGTACGACATCGTCCTCTGTAGTCTGCTGAGCACCCCACATCCAAGGCCCTGTTACATTGAAACCTGTCGTAGTGTTCAGGCACTCTTCCTGAGTCATTGGACCTACATCTGCAGCATTGATAGCCTTACGGGCATATTCCTGAGCCTTGGCATAGTCCTCAATCCACATATAGAGACGGGCCTTCAGACCATATACACAGGCCAGATTAGGCAGAGTCTTACCATTGGTATCCTTGAGTTTGTCAATATACATCTCTGCATTATTCAGATCCTCCTCGATGAAACTCTTCATCTCTTCACGAGTAGCACGCGGATTGTTACGAGCCTCATCCTGAGTCATCTCTGCCTTTACGATAGGAACAGTCAGACCTGTTACATCGTTACCATTGGCATTGATATTTGATGTTCCATCATTTGGAAGGAACTCATACATACGAGCCATATCCAGATAGAGTAATGCACGGAAGGCATAACCTGTGCCTAAGTAGCCAAGTTGATCTTCTGTTGCAGACTCCGGATTGATATTACCAATCACGTTGTTGGCGGCCAGCACGAATCCATAATAATAGTTCCAAATAAACTGTCCGAAGATATAAGCATCACCCTGATATTGGTTGCAAAGCCAGTAACGCCACTGGTTGTAACTTGTAGTGTTCTTGGTGATGTCGCTGGCCATAATGTCACGAACATGCATCATGGCACCATAGCCAAATGAGTAATGGCGGTCCTCATCCCACAGAAGATTGAAGTAGGCAGGCTGTGCCATCAATAGAGCCTCAGTAGCAGACGACGACTCGGCGATCTGCTTAGTCGTTGCAACCGATGTCGGCTCTGTCTCCTCGATACAACTGTTCAGCGTAGCAAGGCTGACAACTGCTGCTGCGAGGGTGAATATTGTTTTATTCAGTCTTTTCATATTCTTTATTATCTTTAACTTTTACGTTTTACTTTAGAAAGTCACGGAGATACCACCAGAGATGGTACGGATTGCACTGTAGTACTGAGCACCAGATCCACCAGTGATGCTACGGCGTGGGTCGAGCCCCTGGCGCTTAGACCATAGCCATACATTGTCGGCTACACCATAAAGGCGAATCTTCTGTACACCAATTTTGGTTGTCCAAGACTTCGGCAGTGTATAGCCAAGCGTGATATTCTGCAGTGAGAGGTAAGATGCACTTGTGATGAAGCGGTCGGAAGAACCATTTGAATAAGTGTCCTGTGACTGATAGCGGGGAACACTTGCATTCACATCGCCGGGCATCCAAGAGTTGAGAATGTCAACGTGCATTCCGAAGCCACGGGTATTACCCATCAGACTCGCATATTCACTGTCGTAGACATTGCCACCTAACTGATACTGGAAATCGACAGACAGGTCAAAGCCCTTCCATGCTACACTCGTTCCAAAACCGCCATAAACATCTGGCATCATATCGCCGATGATATAGTCGTCAGATTCGCTATAGTTAGTTGTGGCCTTCTCACCGACCTTCTTACGACGTTTTTCACCTACATAACTGTCTGGATTTTCAATCTTGTTCCAATCTTTGTCAAAATAGATTTCCTTATTGTTGGCATCTTTCTCATACTCATTCATCCACCACATCGACATACCGCCCTTGCTGGGATCGTAGTTCTCGTCACCAACCATAGAGTAGGTGCTTTCTGTATATACACCAGCATATCGGCGTGTGATATAAGAATAGCGTGACTCACCCTCCATGTAGAAGTATGAACCAGAGGAGTAACCCTTGCCCTGCAGGTTGTCCTGCCAGGTCTTACGAGCCTCTGCCAACTCTGTAATCTCGTTGTGGTTGGTGGTCAGGTTTGCATAGAATGACCAAATGAAATCATTAGAACGGATGATGTCAGCATGGAGGTCAACTTCGATACCCTTATTAGTCATGTTACCAACATTAGCATAATAGCCTGTATATCCGAACGAAGCGGGGAGAGGATACCAAGACAACATGTCGTTGGTCTTGTTTGAGTAGTACTCAATGCTACCCCATATACGATTCTTCAACAATGTAAAGTCGAAACCAACATTGAACTTACCAGCCTTCTCCCAAGAAATATCTTCATTACCGAGTGCAGAAGGAACCAGTGATACGGCGTTGTTTGAGTTATTGATATTGTAGTAGTTGATGTAGCGATAAGAACCAATCTGGTCATTACCGTTCTCACCATAAGAGGCTTTCAATTTCAGTTCATCAATCCATCTGACCTTAAAGAACTTTTCCTTGGAAATCATCCAAGCAGCACCCAGTGACCAGAAATTACCCCAACGGTTCTCCGGAGCGAAGTGCGAAGAGGCCTCACGGGTAAATGAACCTTGCAAATAATACTTCTCATCGAAACTGTACTGAGCACGACCAACCCAACGCTCATCGTTGTACTCACCCATGGTCGATGATGCACTACCCAAGATAACTGCGCCAGCCAATTCCTTATTATATACAGAGAACATGTTCTGCTTACCTGCCCAAAGGTCATAGTCGTGGTTGCGGGTGTACTCATGTGCAACCATGGCATCAATACCATGCTTGCCATAGTCGCCACGCCAGTTCAGACGCTGCTGGTAGTTGTAGTTCCACCAACGCAAATGCTCTTTGTTAACAATACCATTAGAGGAGGCATATTGTCCGAAGAACGGATTGGTGGTGTTGGTATAGCGATACTCTCTTAAATAAGCCGTATTGATAGAGGTAAAGGTAAAGCCGTAAGGCAGGCGTACCTCAATCGTACCAGTAGCAGTGAAGTTGTTTCCCTCACGTTCGCGGGTATCCAAAGCATTGGCCGAGAGCGGGTTCGACTGGCTTAAGTAAGGACGATACTGTCCGTTGATGGCACGGTCACCATAGTCGTAGAAAATCTGACGCGAATTCTCGTCATAAATGAAGTTGCCATTGGCATCACGAATATAGACGGGATAGATAGGAGCCAGGTTAATCAGTGAGAAAGCGTTGCCAGAACTGCCACTTTCACCATCATCGCCCAGATAGTTCTGTACAAAGTGTGAGTAACTGGCGTTGGCACCGACCTTCAACCAAGACTTCAATTGAAAATCTGCCTTTAGACGACCTGTGAAACGAGAGAAGTCAGAACCTGTAGTGATACCCTCATTCTTGAGATAGTTGGCTGACACATAGAAGTTTGAGCGTTCTGTTGCGCCATTGGCACTGACTGTGTACTCCTGGCGAAGGCCATTGTTATAAACTTCTTTCTCCCAGTCATCAGGAGTCAGCAAATACTGCGTATCTTTATATGTTACTACGCGACCTAATGTAGCATTAGGATTCAACTTACCATTCTGGCCAATCATCAGTTGGCCTTCAGGAATGTTGTAAACATTATAACCCAGGGTAAAGTCGCCACTGTTGGCAAGCATTTCCTTGTTTGCCCATTGCCAAGCCTCGTTGGCAGAATAGCCCAACTTATCTTGAGCATAAAGGTTCAAGCCACTGTAGTACTTCTCATAATATTTGGCAGGATTATTAATAACCTCATAGTTAGGGGTTGCCTGTTGGTTAGAACCCCACTTGGCATCAAATGTAATAGTAGCATCCTTGCCACGCTTACCGCTCTTTGTAGTAATCAGGATAACACCATTACCACCACGGGCACCATACAGAGATGTTGAAGCGGCATCCTTCAATACGGTCATCGACTCAACGTCGGCAGGGTTGATGTCGTTCAAACTACCATCATAGGGAGCACCGTCAACCACCAGCAGAGGATCACTGTCGGCATTGATGGAGTTTACACCACGAATACGGATGGTAGGTGTTGTACCAGGCTGACCAGAGGTACTATAGATCTGCACACCAGCAGCCTTTCCCTTCAAGGCATCCACTGCATTGGTCACCTGAACTTTGCCGATTTCCTCAGCGCCTACCACCGAAGCAGAACCGGTAAACGATGATTTCTTCTGAGTACCATAGGCCACGACGATAACTTCGTCAACCATCTTTGCATCAGTTTTCAAGAACACACGCATATTGTTCTTGGCCTGTACTGTCTGAGTCTCCATACCAAGGTATGAAATCTCTAACTGATTTTTTCCTGCGGGAAGAGTAAGAGTGAATTTACCTTCCACGTCTGTGAGAAGACCAGTACTTGTTCCCACCACTTTCACGGCTGCACCGATAATCGGCTGGCCGTCTTCCTGTGAGAGTACCGTACCGGAAACCTTTGTCTGTGCCAGCATACTAGACTGACCATCAACATTGTTAGTCTTTTTTCCATAAATCTCTCTCTTTTTGTTAATTAATTATTAAATGTTTAAATATATTAATGTTCGCGTACATATTTTAAATATTACACAACTCGTGGGCGGAGGTGTTACGACTTTGCAATTTCTGCATTATTATAGTAGAGGAATATAATAAGAATAAAGAAACATTATGAGTATCAATATTAGATTTGAAATTCACGTTTACGTGAACAAAAGTAGTAATGCAAATGAGTGTCATCCTGTCATAAAGAGGAATTCGTCCACAAAAAGGTGGTTCTTGCAACTGGCAACAGAGGAGGCGAAACGGCTGAGTACATCGCTAAGCCGTTCAACCATCGAAAACTATAATACAGCACTGCGCGTTTTTCGTCGATACCTGAAACACGATATTGATGTGAAGGAGGTCAATCAAGAACTGATAAAGGGGTTCGAACGATGGTTGCGCAACCAGAACTTATGCCTGAATACGGTATCCTGTTATATGCGCTCACTCCGCTCACTCCTCAATAGAATTGATAGTGAGAAAAAGACTCATGATTTCGAAAGCGTCTATACAGGTCGAGACAAAACTGAGAAAAGGGCAGTCTCAGAGACTGATATAAGCAGCCTAAAATGTGCTAAGTTGCGGCCTCGCTCCTTTCTTAGTCTGGTTCGCGATATCTTTCTTTTTAGTTACTATGCCCTCGGTATGCCCTTTGTGGATATTGCCTTTCTGCGACGTTCCCAAATCAATGACAATCAGCTGACCTACTATCGTCACAAGACGGGCCAACGCATTGTAATACCTTTGGAACCCTGCATGAACGAGATTATCAGTCGTTACCAGTCAGATAGTGAATACGTGTTTCCTTTATTACGCTCTTTAGAACCACAAAAAGCATATAATGAATACCTCCAGATGCTGAACCGTTACAATCGTAGCCTGAAAACGCTTGCTCGGAAGGCTGGTGTTACGCGGAGGCTCACCTCATATACGCCTCGACATACTTGGGCGAGTGTCGCCTACGACCAAAATGTCGACTTGTCAGTCATCTCAAAGGCTCTTGGACATACGAACACACAGACTACACTCACCTATATCAAAGAAATCAGCGACAATCGTCTGGCCGAAGCCAACCATCTCATCGTCGGCAGAATTTAAGTGCTGTCCAGCAAACATATCCTGCCGTAGCGTAAATAAGTCGTGTCTTCGCACGTACGCACATATACTTGTCATAGTCACTTTTTAGCCCACTCATCCCGCCTATCCCACAAGTTGGCTTTCTTAAAATTGTGCAATATGTATAATATAGTGTAAGTGTTTTGTTTGTTACTATTTCATGTTGATTTATGTCAATTCGAGGGGTTTAATTGTTAAAAAACCAAAGATAATTGTGACTTTTTTATAATTTTATTCGTTTTTTAGAAAGTTATGCACTATTTTTGCAAACTGGTAATGTCAAAAAGGGGCTAAGTTGTATAATTAATTAACAAAAAGAGAGAGATTTATGGAAAAAAGACTAACAATGTTGATGGTCAGTCTCTTCCTCTGTGTGGGAAGTATGCTGGCACAGACAAAAGTCTCTGGTACGGTCTATTCACAGGATGACGGTCAGCCGATTATCGGTGCTGCCGTCCAAGTGTTAGGAACCAGTACGGGTATGTTGACTGACGTAGAGGGAAAGTTCTCGCTGACAATGCCTCAGGGTAAGAATACCTTGCGTATCTCATATCTGGGTATGGAGACAAAGGATGTTCAGGCCAAGAACGGTATGCGCGTTTTCCTGAAGTCAGATGCTAAGACGCTTGAGGACGTGCTTGTTATCGGTTATGGTACATCGAAGAAATCTGCTTTTACGGGTTCTGCCGTAGAGGTGGACGGTAAAGACATCACTAGCCACGTGACTTCAACGGCTACAAGTGCTCTGGTTGGAAAGGTGGCCGGTATCACCGCAACCTCTTCATCTGGTGCTCCTGGTAGTGCTCCTACCATCCGTATCCGTGGTATCGGTTCTTATGCTGCCGCCACTACACCGCTTTATATCGTTGACGGTGTGCCTATGGAACAGAGTGTGGCTTCTATCAACCCTGAAGACATCGAGTCGATGTCTGTGTTGAAGGATGCCTCTGCATCAGCCATCTATGGTAACCGTGGTGCCAACGGTGTCATCATCATCACCACTAAGAAGGCTAAGAACAACCAGGATGCTGAGATCAAGGTTGACATGAAATGGGGTTCTAATGGTCGTCTGATCCCTCAGTATGACATCATTAAGAATCCGGCTGAATACTACGAGACGGTTTATCGTTCACTCTACAACAGCCAGATCTATCATGGCAAGACAGCCGAACAGGCCTTTGACTATGCAGACCGTACCCTCCTTTCCAGCAGTGGTGGTGGTACTGGTGTTCAGGTCTACACTATTCCAGAAGGTCAGAACCTCGTCGGTCATGACTTCAAACTGAACCCTAATGCCAAGTTGGGTTACTGGGATGGAGAGTACTATTATCAGCCCGATGACTGGTACGACGAACTCTATCACAATTCGTTCCGTCAGGAATATAATATCAGCGCCAGCGGTGCTACAGGCAACCTGAACTACTATGCCAGCGTAGGTTATCTGAACGACGGTGGTCAGGTGTCTCATTCTAAGTATGAGCGTTATACAGCCCGTACCAATGTGGAGTATCAGGCTAAGAAATGGCTGAAATTGACTACGAATATGGCGTTCACTCACAATGTCAGTGAGTCACCTTCGTATTCTTCTGACACATACGGTAGTTCTTCCAACCTGTTCTATTATGCCAATTCAATGGGTGCCATCTATCCACTCTATGTCCGTAATCAGGATGGCAGTATCCGTATGGAGAATGGTCGTACGCTCTATATGACGAATAACAATACGAACCAGACCCGTCCTGGCTTTATCAACAATGCTGCTCGTGACAACGACTTCAACCGCACACAGGGCTATGGTGATATCTTCACAGGCCAGTGGGCTGCTGTTGTGACACCCATCGAAGGTCTGAACCTGACTGCTCAGTTGAGTACTACTGATATCAACAGTCGTTATAACTATCTGTATAGTGCATTTGCCTCTTCAGGTTCTGTGGATGGTGAGGTTGATGTAGAGCACAACCGCACATTCTCTGTGAACCAGCAGTATCTGGCTAACTATACACACACCTTTGCCAATGTTCATAACCTGACCGTTCTGGCCGGTTACGAGCAGTATAAGATTAAGGAGCAGAACTTGGAAGGTTACAATGATCACCTCTACGATCCTTTTATCGCCGAGTTGAACAATACAAAGGGTAGCGACAAGAAGGCCGTCTATTCATATACGAATAGTTATATGACAGAAGGTTTCCTCGGTCGTGTAGGCTATGACTATGACAACCGTTACTTCCTGAATGCTTCTATCCGCCGCGATGCTTCTTCGACCTTCGCTCCCGGTCACCGCTGGGGTACCTTCTGGTCAGTCGGTGGTGCTTGGCAGATTAACAAGGAGAAGTTCTTGCAGAACGTGAAGTGGGTGGACATCCTGAAGTTTAAACTCTCTTATGGTGAAAACGGTAACGACCGTGGCATGGGCTACTATGCATACGCAGACCGTTTCTCTACCACATATAATAACGACACAGGCTCTTACAGTATCCAGCAGAGCACCATGGGTAACGAAAACCTGACTTGGGAAACCAAGAAGAGTTGGAATGCCGGTATCGACTTCGCTCTGTTCAAGAGTCGTATCACTGGTTCGTTGGAGGTTTACACAGGTAAGACGAGCGACCTGCTGTGGTCGAAGACTCTGCCTGCATCTGCAGGTAAGACAGTGAACAGTTACTATACCAATATCGGTACGATACTCAACCGCGGTATTGAATTTGCTGTTGATGCCAGCGTCCTCCGTACAAGGGATATCAACTGGAACATCAACCTCGCTCTGGCTTCAAACCACAACGAGTTCACAGAACTGGATCCCGCTATCGCCGAAACAGGTCAGCGTTATTCTAACTCTATCATCCGCGTCGGTGGTTCTTCTGCCCAGGCTTACATGGTTCGCTATGCTGGCGTAAACGAGGAAGGTCAGGCTCAGTACTATGCTCAGTTCCTGCTCGATAAGGACGGCAAGCGTATCAATCAGGTTGTTGATGGTAACGGCGTAGCCGACAAATATACTGGTGACACTCAGGTGAACTCCTATGGTGAGAACCCCGAGTTCGGTGTTGAGGAAGGTCTCGTGACCGATATCTCCAAGGCTACCCGTTATGATATTGGCAACATCCTGCCTACGATTCAGGGCGGTTTCGGAACCTCTCTCTCCGTCTATGGAGTTGAACTGACGGCTCAGTTCAGTTTCCAACTCGGTGGTAAGTTCTATGACGGTTCTTATCAGCAGTTGATGCACAATGCAATTAGTTCTGAGGCTGGTAAGGCTATGCACCGCGACCTGCTCGACGCTTGGAGTGAGACCAATAAGGGTTCTAACATTCCTCGTCTGAGTAACGCTTCTGTCGATGATCCAGGTGTCGGTTCACAGACCGCTCAGGATCGTTTCCTGACCAGCAGCGATTATCTGTGTCTGAATAACCTGGCAATTGGTTACAACCTGCCGAAGAGCCTTGTTACTCCATTGTCACTCCGCGGCATCCGCGTCTATGTGGCTGGTGAGAACCTCTTCCTGCTGACAGCACGCAAGGGTATGGATCCCCGCTACAACCTCGGTATCGGTTCTATGACCTCTGGTGGTGGTCTGGCTTCTGGTAGTTACTCTGCTATGCGCTCCATTACTGCCGGTCTGACGGTTACGTTCTAATGGTATAAAGGTAAAAAAGTAAAAAAGTAAAAGATATGAAACTATATAAGATTTCCACATTGATGCTTGGTGCAGCCCTGTTAACTGTATCTTGCAACGATATTGACGAGCAGGTTCCCCAGAGCGGTGCCCTGACCCCTGAACAGGTTCTGGAGACCAACATGGCCATCCCTTCCCGTCTGCAGGCTACCTTTGACGGTATGTTCAACTTCATGGCAAAACCTTCTACAGGTTATCCTAGCAATTCACGTGCTGACGACTTTGGTTTTGTGATGGCTGCTATTTCACTCGACTTGGAAGGTGCTGATATGTTCGGTGGCGATAATGGTTACAACTGGTTCTCGACATGTAGCGAGTACTCAAACCGTAACCCGAACTACGCCAACCCATTCATCCGCTATAAAATTCCTTATACCGAGATTGGTCTTTGCAATGACTTCATAGCATCTCTGCCTGCTGATTCCGACGATCCAAGTATTCTGAATCAGAAGGCTCAGGCTCGTGCCCTGCGCTGCTTCGCCTACATGGCACTGGCTCCCTACTTCCAGTTTGGTTATAGCAAGGCTCCCAACGAGCCATGTATCCCGCTGCTGACTGACGGTGTGGACTTTACTAACAACCCCCGTGCTACGGTGAAGGAGGTGTATGATTACATCATCACTGAACTGACTGAGTTGATTCCTCAACTCGGTGGAATCCAGCGCTCTTCAAAGGCATATATCAATGAGAATGTAGCATACGGACTTCGTGCCCGTGCTAACCTTGCTCTTGGTAACTATGCTGAGGCTGCTGCCGATGCTGCCAAGGCTGCTGAGGGCTTCACTCCCGCTTCTATCGCAGAAGTAAGCGTTCCTGCTTTCTGCAATCTGAACGAGCACAACTGGATTTGGGGTATCAATGTGTTTGATGACCTGATCAGAAACTATGGCTATCGTACGTCAGTTTCTTGGCTCTGTGCCTTCACTGGCGATGGATATGGTCCCGCTACGGATAATGTGCCTTGCATCAATGTGTTGCTTTACAACAAGATTCCTGATACTGATGTCCGCAAGGGTTGGTGGCTTGATGGCAACAAGCACTCTCCCAACTGGGCTGACTTGGTTTGGGCCGATCCCGCAGATCCTTCTATCACTGCTAAGGGCGATGCCATTGCTGACTTCGAAACCAGTGACGGTGGTAAAGTGGCATTCATTCCTTATACCAATATTAAGTTTGGCTTGAAGAGTGGTGTAGGCAACTCTCTGAATAATAACGACTGGCCTCTGATGCGCGTGGAGGAGATGATTCTCATTCAGGCTGAGGCTCTTGCCAAGAGCGGCAATGAACCACAGGCTCGTCAGGTTCTGGAGAGTTTCGTGAAGACCTATCGTGATCCTGCCTACGACAGCAATGCCGGTGGTCGTACTCTGGCTGATGAAATATGGTTCCAGCGTCGTGTAGAACTCTGGGGTGAGGGCTTCTTCATGTCAGATGCCAAGCGTCTTGGCAAGCCCATCGTCCGTATCCACAGCGCTGACAGCAAGACCAACGGTTCTAATATTCCTGAGGCTTGGCAGTTCAACATCTCTCCGGACAACGCTTATCTGAACATGCGCTTCCCGACCACTGAGATGAACAACAACCGTGGTATCGTTGACAATCAGGGTGGTACCCAGCCTGTTGCAGGCGACCTGCCTGATCTCCGTGACGGTGTTACCGACTAAGAAGAGAGTAGTTTAATCCATAAAAATAGACAAGTATGAAATTAAATAAATTATTCCTCGGTCTGCTCGGCCTTACGGCTATGGTTATGTCGTCTTGTTCTGATAATGACGACTACCAGTGGGCAACCGCATCAGGCGAGCAGGTGTATTTTAGCAATGAGTTGCCTGCTAGTTATGAGATTTCCTTTGACGCTTCGTCGTTCACCATCCCTGTGAGCCGCGTCAATACGAGCAGTTCCATCACAGTGCCTGTGTCCATCGAATCTGATGGCAATTTCTTCAGTGCACCTTCTTCTGTCTCATTTACCGCAGGTGAGTCAACGGCTAACCTGACTATCAGTTATGATCCCGACTCACTGGTTTATGATGCCTATAAGAATGCAAAGTTGACGATTGGCAAAGAATATTCCACGCCTTACGGAAATGATACCTACAGTTTCAAGGCTGGTGTTGCTTCTCCCTACAAGTCTCTCGGAAAGGGTGTGTATTCAGACAATTACTATTTTGGGAAAAGCGTTTCTGTAACCATTATGCAGAATCAGGAGCAGAAGAACACCTATCGCGTGATGGATCCTTATAAGAGCATAACAGGTGGTGGCGATGCCTACATTGAGATTACAATTCTCCAGCCAGGCAATAAGGTTGGTGACGTGGAGATTACCCAAACGGGTCTCGTTCGTTTCGCCAGTTGTAATACTGGTTACCATCATCCAGATTATGACGCTGATATATGGATTCATCACCCCAGCCGCTTTAATTCCCTTCAGAATGAGAGTGCTTGGTTGAAGAATAGAATAATTGGCTATAAGGAAGACGGTACTCCTGGACAGATCGCACTTGCTCCTTACTATTATATGGACGGTGTTGGTGGTTGGAATGCTACGGGCGAAGACGCTGCTATTGTCATTACTTTCCCTGGATATAATCCAAAGGATATGTCTGCTGAGATGAATTATCTTGGTGTGTTGACTGATCCTTCTGGTGTTGCCAGTGCTGCTGTTAATCTTACCTTTGGTTCTGATGTTCAGGATGCAAGGGCTATTGTGGTAGGTGCTGATGCTGATCCGGATGCCGTGTCTGATGCTATTGCCGCAGGTGAGATAGAGGCAATTCCCGTAACATCAGGTACAAATTATGTTCCCATCGGCGATGGTCTCACAGGTAAGTTGATGGTTGTGGTCGTTGTCCTCGACGAGGGTGCTGTGAAGGGTATTGTCACAAACGGTTTTGAATACTATGGTGGTGGCAAGAATCCTTGGGAGTCACTTGGCGTGGGCTTGATGATTGACAACTTGTTTATCACGATGTATTCACCTGATGGTGAGAATTACTACGAGCCTCAGGCTATTGAAGTGGAGATTCAGCAGAATACTGATGAGCCTGGTCTCCTTAGACTAGTGGATCCGTATCAGAAATATGCTGAAACTCTTGGAGCTAGCTACGAAACAACTTCCTTGGAGGTTAACGCTACTGATCCTGAGGCTGTCTATATTGAGTTGCAGTCAACTGGTGTCGATGACGGTGATGGTATGACCTATGTGGGTAGCTACGGTGGATACATGCTGCAGAAGTATGATGTAGCCACATTGAAGGAGAATGGCTATCTGGGTACTCTGGTGGATGGTGTGATCACATTGCCATCTTTCCCTGTTAAGGATGATGATGGTAACCTGCAGTTCACCTTCCAAGGCATTTTCGCTCAGGGTTCCAGTGCATGGCGTACAGGTATTGATACAGAGTTTAAACTCTATATGCCTGATGCCGTTCCTGCAGAAGCCCGTAAGGCTGCCGATAACAAGAAGAAGGCTTACAACTTCGCTCGTCGCATGTTTGGCAAGAAGACCAGTTGGGGTGAGTTGAGAAAGGCTCGCAATCGTGCCATCATGAGCCGTGACCAAATTGCTTACTAAATGTTATTGTGATGATAAAAAGGTGTACCCGCCTCTAAGGGAGGGTACACCTTTTTTATCCGTTTCAACCACAAACAATCATCTATTGAAAGAAAAAAATGAAGAAAAACCTAATTGCCTTACTTGTCTTCATGATGGGCAGTCTATCTGTTGAGGCTCGTCCGGCTTTCCCTGGTAAACGTATTGTCACTCTGAGTGACGGACGGCAGGTGGTTCTGACCTTCCGTGGTGACGAACATTTCAGTTTCTTTACCGATGAAGAAGGTCATGCCTATCAAAGGACGGCGAACAAAGGTTTCAAGCAGATTTCCTTGGAGGAAGTCAGTGAAACTTGGACAAGTCGGATGCAGAAGGCTAACGAGATGAGAACGCGCCGCCGTTCTACTACGAGAGTGGGTGACCCTGTGCCTAACCTGAAAGGCAAGAAAAAAGGACTCGTAATCCTGATGCAGTTTTACGACTATGCTTTCGTCACGAAAAATGCAAAGGCTGTCTATCAAGACTATTTCAATAAGGAAGGGTATACAGACTACGGCATGAGTGGTTCTGTGAAAGATTATTTTAAGGCGCAGAGTTATGGCCAATTTGAACTCGACTTCGACGTGGTAGGCCCCTATACGTCAGCACATAGTATGGTCTATTATGGTGGCCATCAGGGATCAAGTAATGACTCTCGTCCTTATGAACTCATCAAAGAAGGATGTGAACTGGCAGACGAGGACGTTAACTTCGCTGACTATGACTGGGACGGCGACGGTGAGGTGGATCAGGTCTTTGTCGTCTATGCTGGTTATGGCGAGAACTATGACACGACAGAAGACAATAAGTTCGCCAACACCATCTGGCCCCATGAGTCTCATCTGATTCCGTGGGGTGTCAATCTCAAACTCGACGGTATTGTCATTAATACCTATGCCTGCAATAGTGAGTTGTCTGGCACAAGCGGTGAAGAACTTGATGGTATTGGAGGTGCCTGCCATGAGTTCAGCCATTGCCTCGGTCTGCCCGACTTCTATGATACCAGTGGCAACAACTACGGTATGTCAGTTTGGGATGTGATGGACCAGGGATGTTATAATAACGATAGTCGTACCCCGTCAGGCTATACTTCTTATGAGCGTATGTTTGCCGGTTGGCTGGAACCAACGGAACTGAACAGCCTGACGCATGTCGAGAATATGAAACCGCTGACAGAAAGTCCGGAGGCTTATATCCTCTACAACGAGAATAACAAGAATGAGTATTATCTGCTTGAAAACCGTCAACTGACTGGGTTTGATGCCGCACTTTACGGACATGGTCTGCTTGTGCTTCACGTGGATTATGATGAAAGTGTGTGGCATAGTAATTCCGTGAATGTCAATGCAAGTCGTCAGCGACTGACCGTCATTCCCGCAGACAACGAGCAGCGCTATTCGCTTCAGTCATTGGCTGGCGATCCCTTCCCTGGGCCAAAGGGCGTGACGGAACTGACCAACTACTCAACCCCTGCCGCTACCTTGTATAATACAAATACAGACGGTAGTAAACTGATGGGCAAGCCCATCGATAATATCAAGGAAAGTGATGATGGACTGATCTCGTTCGTTGCCTGTCGTCCAGAATTGGATATTCCCGTTCTGAATGATGGAAAGGCGGTTGAAGGACAATCTTCATTTACGGTTAGTTGGTCTGCTGTGAAGGATGCAGTGGGGTACGAGTTGGAAGTGTCAGAAACGGGTGTCGCATCAGATGATCCGGTGGAGGCCCTTGTATATGTTCAAGACTTTGCAAGTTTTGTTACTAAGACTTCAGGCATTAGCGATGTGTCAACAAAGATGGAGGACTATGGTCTGAAAGGATGGAAAGGCAGTAAACTTTATACCTCCCCCAAAAAGCTACGTATCGGCACGTCATCTACCACAGGATATGTGCGCACCACCACATGGAAGGTACCACAGTCATCTGAGATTACAATTGTGATGGGTGCAGACCTGGTCAAGGCCGGAACGACTGTAGAAGGAGTGATCTATATCAAATATGGTAACTCTGGTGACCTGCCTACCACCATCGAGGCGCCGTTTACTATCACAGGAGAAGGCCAACAGGTATTCAATTTCAAGGTGATGAAGGACCTGTACTGGGTAGAGATCCGTCCGAAGACACAGATGTATCTGAACTATCTGGCTATCTATGATGGTACGTGGACGGCAGAACAACTGGGTATCAACAATAACAGTGCTCGTCAAAAGGTGCCTAAGAAGACCCAGGTTATGACATATACCACGGATACCAATAGTTACACGTTGCATAACGTGAACACCAGACATCGCTTCATCTATCGAGTGCGTGCCTTTGGCGATGCCAACAACTACTCTCTTTGGAGTGAAGAGAAACAATTCACATTCCCGGAGTTTATAGCCAACGTCGGTGATGTGAATGGTGATGGAGGGGTTGATTCAAAAGATATAGCGGATATGGTGAGTTACATGATAGGTAATAACCCCGCTCAATTCGACTCAACGGCTGCAGATGTAAATCATGACGGTAAGGTGAATATTGCCGACATCCTTCAGATTACGAATATTATTCTGTCAGAAGAGTAGGGCGTTACCTCTTCTCATGAAAGAAATCTTGCATTAACTGGCGGCACTCGGCTTCGAGTATGCCGCCAGTTATCGTTGCCTTGGGGTGCAAGGCGTTGGGGGCATACTCATGATAGCCCCGTTTCTCGTCGGCGCAGCCGTAGACAATACGGGGAATTTGTGCCCAGCCGATGGCACCGGCACACATCACACAGGGTTCCACCGTGACGTAGAGGGTACAATCCGTCAGGTACTTGCCGCCAAGTAGGTTGGCGGCAGAGGTGATAGCCTGCATCTCGGCATGGGCCGTCACGTCGCAGAGTGTCTCCGTCAGGTTATGGGCACGGGCAATGATACGATCCTTGCACACCACTACCGCCCCTATGGGAATCTCTCCCTCCTTATATGCCAACCGTGCCTCATCGAGTGCCCGCTGCATATAGAATTCGTCTTTTTTCTGTTGTTCTTCTGTTGTCATGGCACAAAGATACGAAATAATTATCAATTATCAATTGTCAATTATCAATTATTTTGTATCTTTGCAGTCAAATATGGTTTTTCAGGTCATACATATTGACGAGACGGACTCCACCAACCGCTGGCTGAAAGATAATGGAAAGATCGGGATGTTGGTTGTGGCGGAGTACCAGACGGCGGGGAAGGGCTGCGGCACGAACTCCTGGGAGAGTGAGCGTGGCAAGAACCTGACGTTCTCGATGCTGATTCATCCTGAGAACATACCGGCGAATGAGCAATTCCGTATCACAGAGATAACATCGGTGGCGATGTGTGAGACGTTGAAACGATACGGATGCAAGGAGGTCAGTATCAAATGGCCGAACGACATCTATGTGGGTGACAAGAAGATTTGCGGGATGCTGATTGAGAACCGCCTGCAAGGCAGCACCATCAAGGACTCCATCATCGGCATCGGGCTGAATGTGAATCAGTGTGAGTTTCTGAGTGATGCACCCAATCCCGTTTCCCTCCATCAGTTATTGGGTCATGAGACTGATCGTGAGGCCTTGTTGAAGACATTCCTCGATGCTTTCGATAATGCCTACAATAGCAAAACAACTTGTTCTACCTACAAAGAGATGCTTTATAGAAAGGGAAAACACTGTCTCTATGAAGATAAAACGGGTCGTTTTACTGCGACGCTGACTGATGTCATGCCCGATGGCAGACTCCTGCTGGTGGATCAGGAGAGAAGGGAACATATTTACGCTTTTAAGGAAGTTCAATTCATTCTATAATAATAAAAAGGAATATGGCAAGATTTAAGAGAATCCTATTGAAGTTGTCGGGCGAGAGCCTGATGGGAAAGCAGGGTCATGGTATCGACCCTGAGCGTTTGGGCGACTATGCCCGTCAGATTAAGGAAGTGGCCGAGATGGGCGTGCAGATTGGTATCGTCATCGGCGGTGGTAACATCTTCCGTGGTTTGAGTGGTTCGAAGAAAGGCTTCGACCGTGTAAAGGGCGACCAGATGGGTATGTGTGCTACGGTAATCAACTCTCTGGCACTGAGTAGTGCCCTCGATGCCGAAGGTGTGAAGAACAAAGTGCTGACGGCTATCCGCATGGAACCTATCGGTGAGTTCTACAGTAAGTGGAAGGCTATCGAGGCAATGGAGAATGGTTATGTGTGTATCTTCTCCGCCGGTACGGGACAGCCTTACTTCACCACCGATACAGGCTCGAGTCTGCGCGGTGTGGAGATTGAGGCCGACGTGATGCTGAAGGGTACCCGTGTGGACGGTGTCTATACTGCTGATCCCGAAAAGGATCCCACAGCCACGAAGTTTGAGGAGATTACTTATCAGGAGGTGCTGGAGCGTGGCTTGAAGGTGATGGATCTCTCAGCCGTCTGCATGTGTCAGGATAACAACCTTCCTATCTATGTCTTCAATATGGACATAGTCGGCAATCTGAAAAAGGTGATGGAAGGCGAGCAGATCGGTACACTCGTGCATCCTTAGACTTGCCTGCGGGAGTCCGCTAATCGTGGATTTCCTCGAACTCGACGTATTCACCGTCGTTATTGTCGAAAATCTTTTTCTTCTCTTCGCTCTCGCGGTCGTCGATAATCGTTACACCACTATCCGTAGTTGTCTTGCGGGTAGTGGTTTGCTTTTCTGCCTTCGGCTCTTGCTTCTTGCTGCCACTACTCTTGAAGTAGTCCTTGTCGAAGGAATTCTTTCCACTCTGTTGGCGCTGATAGCGGATGTAATCCTGGCGACTGAACTTCTTGCCGCCCGTGTTGATGATTTCCTCCTGTATCTCCTTAATGTTCCTGACGCCTTTGTACATAAAGCGGAGAACCACTGCCACAACGACGGCGATACCAATGAGGATAAAAAGTATGATGGCAACGAATCCTTTCAGCATAATGTGGATGGTTTTTAGATTGTTTTTTTTGTGGCTACAGACAGGATGACATACCATGCGATGATGGCGGCCAGACCGGTGACTCCCAATAGGAGCAGCAGTGGTATGCAGGAGAGGATAAAGATGTATTTGATCTCATTGCCCTTCCAGCCCCAGGTCTTGAATTTCAAGGCAAACATGGGAATTTCGGCAATGAGCAGATAGCAACTGACAAATGTACCGAAGAGCACACACCATTCCATGCCTTCAAAGCAGATGTTTTTTTCCTGCAAGCCGACAATGAGTGCCCCCCAGAAAAGAGCATTGGCAGGGGTGGGTAGTCCGATGAAGCCCAAGGCCTGACGCTCGTCGAGGTTGAACTTGGCAAGGCGCAAAGCAGAGAAGGCCGCCATCACAAAGGCGAGGAAAGGTACAACAGGAATATGGATATGGAAGGTGCAGAGGTAACTGAATACAATGGCCGAGGGCGCAAACCCGAAGGTGATATCGTCGGCCAATGAGTCGAGTTCCTTGCCGATGGGGGAGGACACATGCAACAGGCGTGCCACCATGCCGTCGAAGAAATCAAAGACAGCCCCGATCACGATGAAGAGCAAAGCCATGTGGAAATCGCCCTGAAAGGCGTAAAATGTAGCAATGCAGCCTGAGATGAGGTTGCAGCAGGTAATCGTATTTGGAATATGCTTCTTCATTTATGCCAATTTGGCGATGACCGTCTGGTCACCAGTGGTGGGCTGATTTATTGTGACACATGCGCGGGCCGTCATCGGCAGGAATACATCCACGCGGGAACCGAGTTTGATAAAACCCATGTGCTCGTCAATATAGCACTCTTCTTCGGGCTTGGCATAGGTGACAATGCGTCGGGCCATGGCACCGGCAATCTGGCGCACCAAAATATCCTCGCCCTCAGGTGTGGTGATTATGATGTCGGCATGCTCGTTTTCCTCACTGGCTTTTGGCAGCCACGCCTTGTGGTAGTTACCGTCAAAATGCTTCACGAACTTCACCTTCCCATCAACAGGAAACCAGTTGGCATGTACGTTCAGCGGACTCATGAAGATAGAGATCATCAGTCGCTTATCATGGAAATAGTCATTTTCTTCGGTTTCCTCCACGACGACAATCTTACCATCGGCAGGGGCTACAACCAACTTCTCTGTGTCGCCGTTGAAGTAGCGGATAGGACAGCGGTAGAAGTTCAGTGCTACGAACCAGGCAATTCCGAAGATGATGATGAAAATCCAAAAAGGAATATGTGATTCGAAGAGCCGTAGGAGCAACACACCGATAGCGATAATCAGTCCGGCACTAAGTGCCAACTCATTAGTGCCCTCGCGGTGAATCCTTATTTTTTTCAGTTTCTTGATTCTTTCTCCCATTAGTTATCTATCCGATTGTTTTCGTTTTCGGTTGCAAAGGTACATCTTTTTTGCGTAAATTACAAACTTTTCACATTTTTCTTTTGATAATCTCAGGATTTAGCAGTAACTTTGACCCACGAAAACGGAAAAAACAAGCATTTCGATGGAAGATTTCATACATCTGCACGTACATACATATTACTCAATCCTCGACGGACAGTCGAGCATCAAACGGCTTGTCAACAAGGCAATCGGCGATGGTATGAAGGGCATGGCCATCACTGATCACGGTGACATGTTTGGCATCAAAGAATTTCACGATATCTGCAACGATGTGAACAAAGGCCGTAAGAAAGAAGGGCTTGAACCCTTCAAACCTATCTTCGGTTGTGAGATGTATGTGGCTCGTCGGGGTGACAAAAGTCTGAAGGAACATAAGGAGGACTTGGGTGGTTACCACCTGATCGTGCTCGCCAAGAATGCCAATGGCTACAAGAACCTGATCAAACTGGTCAGCAACTCGTGGGTCGATGGCTTCTATAACCGTCCGCGTACCGACCGGATGGAATTGGAGAAATACCACGAGGACCTGATTGTCTGTTCGGCCTGTATTGCTGGCGAGGTGCCTGCCAAGATATTAAAAGGGGATATTGCCGGAGCCCGTGAGGCCATTGAGTGGCACCAGCGACTCTGGGGCGACGACTATTATTTAGAGTTGCAGCGCCATGAGGTGACAGATCCTACTATCCGTGCCAACCGTGAGACTTATCCCCTGCAGCAGCGGGCCAACAAGGTACTGATCGAACTGGCTAAAGAATACGGTATCAAACTTATCTGCACCAACGACGCCCACTTTGTGGATAAGGAGAATGCCGAAGCCCACGACCATCTGCTCTGTCTCTCGACGGGTAAGGACCTTGATGACCCGACCCGTATGCTTTACTCCAAGCAGGAGTGGTTTAAGACCCGTCAGGAGATGAACGACATTTTCGGTGACGTTCCTGAGGCGTTGGCAAACACCTTAGATATATTAAATAAGGTGGAGGTGTATAGCCTCGACAATGACCCCATCATGCCATTCTTCCCAATCCCCGAGGACTTCGGTACCGAGGAGGAATGGCGGCAGAAGTTTACGGAACAGCAACTCTATGACGAGTTCACCTCCGATGAGAACGGTGAGAACCCGCTCCCGCCGGAAGAGGGTCAGAAGAAAATCAAGAAACTCGGTGGCTACGATAAACTTTATCGCATTAAGTTCGAGGCCGACTATCTGGCGAAACTGGCCTATGAGGGTGCCAGGCGTATCTATGGGGATCCTATTCCCGATGAGGTGCTGGAACGAGTGAAGTTCGAACTGCACATCATGAAGACGATGGGTTTCCCCGGCTACTTCCTCATCGTGCAGGACTTTATCAACTCCGCCCGTGACGAATTAGGTGTGATGGTAGGTCCAGGGCGTGGTTCGGCGGCAGGCAGTGTGGTGGCCTATTGCTTAGGCATCACGAAGATCGACCCGCTGAAATACGACCTGCTGTTTGAGCGTTTCCTCAACCCAGACCGTATCTCGCTCCCTGATATTGATACAGACTTCGACGACGACGGACGAGGTCGAGTGCTGAAATGGGTCGAGGATAAGTACGGCCATGAGAACTGTGCTCACATCATCACCTACGCCACGATGGCCACGAAGAACTCCATCAAGGATGTGGCTCGGGTAGAAAAAGTGCCTATCCCTGTATCCAATGCCTTGTGCAAGGCAATCCCCGACCGTCTGCCAGACGGTCCGGATGGTAAGGCCACGAAGATGAATCTGTCCAATGCCATCAAATATGTGCAGGAGTTACGCGATGCGGAGGCTTCTAACGACAAGGCACTGTCCAATACCATCAAATATGCGAAGATGCTGGAGGGGACGGTGCGTGGAACGGGTATCCATGCGTGTGGCTTCATCATCTGTCGCGACCCCATCAGCGACCACGTGCCAGTATCGACGGCTGACGACCCTGATTTCAAGGGTACCAAGACCAATTGTACGCAGTACGACGGACATGTGATTGAATCGACGGGACTCATCAAGATGGACTTCCTTGGTCTGAAGACACTCTCAGAGTTGAAGGAAGCCTGTGCCAATATCAAGCGCACTCGTGGTATAGAGGTTGATCTCGACCATATTCCCATCGACGATCCCAAGACCTACGAACTCTACCAGCAGGGCCGCACCATCGGTACCTTCCAGTTTGAGTCTGACGGTATGCGTAAATACCTTCGTGAACTCAAACCCACCGTGTTTGAGGACCTGATTGCCATGAATGCCCTCTATCGTCCGGGGCCGATGGGCTATATCCCCCAGTTTATCCGCCGTAAGCATGGTGATGAGCCTATCACCTATGATATCCCTATTATGGAGAAATACCTGAAAGATACTTATGGTATCACGGTGTATCAGGAACAGGTGATGTTGCTTTCGCGTCTCTTGGCCGATTTTACCCGAGGTGAGAGTGATGCACTTCGTAAGGCGATGGGTAAGAAGAAGAAGGATATCGTTGATGCGATGAAGCCGAAATTCATTGAGGGAGGTAAGAAGAATGGCCACGACCCTAAGATATTGGAGAAAATCTGGGCCGACTGGGAGGCGTTTGCTTCTTATGCCTTCAACAAGTCGCACGCTGCCTGTTATTCGTGGGTGGCCTACCAGACAGCCTACCTCAAAGCCAACTACCCTGCTGAGTTCATGGCTGCCATCATGAGTCGTCGGCGTGACCAGATTACGGAGATCACCAAACTGATGGACGAATGCAAGCAGATGGGTATTGCCACCTTAGGTCCTGATGTGAACGAGTCGTATGAGAAGTTCGGTGTGAACCATCACGGTGAGATCCGTTTCGGTCTGGGTGCTATCAAAGGCATGGGTGACTCGGCGGCGCTGGCCATCATCGAGGAACGTGAGAAGAACGGACTCTATAAGGATATCTATGACTTTGCCCAGCGTGTCAGTTTCTCGTCCATCAACCGCAAAGGCTATGAGAGTCTGGCGTTGAGTGGCGGCTTCGACAGTTTCGGTATCCGTCGTGAGGACTATTTCGCCGTCAACAACAAGGGCGAGGTGTTCTTGGATACTTTGGTGCGCTACGGTCAGGCCTACCAGCAGGAGAAGGCAGAGATGCAGAACTCCCTCTTCGGGGCCTTTGGCGAAGGTGTTGAGATCGCCCGTCCGCCAGTGCCGAAGAGTGAGGCACGTTGGAGCGACATCGAACGACTGAACAAGGAGCGTGACCTGGTGGGTATCTATCTCTCCGCCCATCCCCTCGATGAGTACAAGATTGTGCTCGACAACCTGTGCAATACCAAGTGTGCCGAATTGGCAGACCGAGGCATCGCCTTACAGGATAGGGAAGACATCACTTTGGGTGGCGTCGTCACCAGTATACAGCAGAAGTTTGGTAAGAACAATAAGCCCTGGGGGATTGTCACCCTTGAAGATTTTGACGGCCCGGGTGAGTTGATGCTCTTCGGCGACGACTGGATCAATTTGAAAGGCAAGTTCATCGAAGGTGCTTCCATATATGTCACAGGCAAGATGCAGGCACGTTTCTTTAATAGCAATCAGAAGGAACTGAAAGTGACAAATGTCGAGTTGCTGCAAACCGTCAAGGAGAAGTCGATAGACAGGATTACCATCTCGTTGGCCTCAGACATGCTCGACGAACAGGTTGTGGCAGAACTCAGCGAGATTATCAGCGAGAATCCGGGAAAGACCAAACTCTTCTTCCTGCTCCGCGATTCCCAGAGTAAGAACCACGTGCTGCTGCGGGCCTCAAACGGAGGTGTGGATGTGCGGCATACGCTGATTGACTATATTGAAAGTCATGAGATGCTTGACTATAAAATTAACTAAGAACTAAGAGGTGAGAGAAATGCTTGGCATGGTATTTGCGGGAAATAAGATAAATGATATAAGTAGAGAAATAAATTGTAAATCATCAAATTGTACATTAGAATTATGGAAGTAACAATCACAAGTGAGAATTTTGAGAGTCTGAAGAAAGGCGACCTGCCTTTGGTAGTGGATTTCTGGGCAACTTGGTGCGGACCCTGTCGTATGATTGGCCCGATCGTTGCGAAGTTGGCAGAGAAATACGACGGTAAGATCGTCGTAGGTAAGTGTGACGTGGAGGAGAATGACGATCTCGCTGCTGAGTACGGCATCCGTAACATCCCCACCATCCTGTTCTTCAAAGATGGAGAGGTGGTTGACAAGATGGTGGGTGCCCAGACTGAGGCTAAGTTGGAAGAGAAATTCCAGGCACTGCTTTGACCTATGGCAAGTATTGATGAAGAACTCAGGCTCGACGAAGAAGAGAATCAGCGAGAACTGGCGTTCATCCGCGAGCGGATACCCTTTGATGCCAAGAAACATTACAGTGACCAGAGCATCCTGTATATGATGGACTTGATAGTAGACTACTACTATACGAGTGGCATCTTAGAGAGTACTGAGGAGGAGGTTGACATCGACTTGGAGGCTGTGACTGACTATGTCTGTCGCAAGGCTAAGGAGGATGGTGTCACCAACTTCGACCCGGAATACGTGCTCTTCGTCGTACAGGCAGACCTGGACTTCCAGGAACAGAACCTGTAATCTGTGGTTTAAAAAATAATTGTTCGTGAGCCGTCTGCATTTTCGGTGATGTTCACCTTGACGGCGTCCTCGGGGAGCACCTCCTCTATCAGTTCGGGCCACTCGATGAAACAGAGTGCGCCAGAGTAGAAGTAGTCTTCGAACCCCATGTCGTAGACTTCTTCCAGTTTCTTGATGCGGTAGAAGTCGAAATGGTAAATACAATCACCATCGGCAAGACTGTATTCATTGACGATGGCGAAGGTGGGTGAGGTGATGACATCCTCTACGCCCAGTTCTTCACAGATGGCCTTGATGAAGGTGGTCTTGCCAGCCCCCATCTCCCCGTAGAAGGCAAACACACGGTGCTCGCCGATATGTTGGATAAACTCGCGAGCCGCCTCGCGAATAGATTCTAAACTGCTAATGGTGATGTTCATCGTTTCTTTCCTGTTAGTGTGATGAGTGGGATAATCATCTCCTCCATCGAGATGCCGCCGTGCTGGAAGGTATCACGGTAGTAGGAGACGTAGTAATTATAGTTGTTCGGATAGGCAAAGAACGAGTCGCCTGTGGCAAACACGTAACTCGTGGAGAGGTTCGGTGCCGGCAACAGGGCTTTGCGTGGTTCTTTGATGGTGAACAGGCTCTTGTCGTCGTAGGCCAGGTTCTTACCGAGTTTATAGCGTAGGTTGGTGTTGGTGTTCCTGTCACCTACGATCTTTACTGGCTGAGTACAGCGGATGCTGCCGTGATCGGTGGTGACGATGACCTTATAGTCTTTCTGTGCAATATACCTGAAAAAGTCGGCAATGACGGAGTGGCGGAACCAGGAGAGGGTGATGCTGCGGTAGGCACTCTCGTTGTTAGCCAGTTCGCGTACCATTTTCGACTCAGTGCGGGCGTGACTCAGCATATCGATGAAGTTGAACACGACCACGTTCAGGTCGTTTTTCTCCAGACGGTTCAGTTGCTGCATCAGTCTGTCGGCATCCACCGAGTTGTTCACCTTATGATAGGAAAAGGTGTTCTTCCTACGGTAACGGTCCAACTGTGTCTTGATGAGCGGTTCTTCGTTCAGGTTCTTGCCTTCCTCCTCGTCCTCGTCCACCCAGAGGTCAGGAAACATCTCCGCAATCTTATCTGGCATCAACCCGGAAAAGATGGCATTACGGGCATATTGCGTAGCCGTCGGAAGGATACTGCAATAGAGTTGCTCGTCGATCTCGAACTGGTCACTGAGTTCGCGTGAGAGCATCCGCCACTGGTCGTAGCGGAAGTTGTCGAGCACCACGAGGATCACTTTCTTCTGTTCGTTGAGGAGTGGAAAGACGGTGGTCTTGAAAATCTCTGGCGAGAGGATCGGCCCCTTATCCCTAGGGTCCTTGGGGTTCCTAGGACTTCCTAAGGAAGCGATCCACTCCAAATAGTTCTTCCGGATAAACTTCGCAAAGCCGATATTGGCTTCCTCCTTCTGCATCTGGAGCATATCCGTCATGTTACTGTCGGTGCTGCTGAGTTCCAGTTCCCAGTGGACAAGTCGTCTGTAGATCTCCACCCAGTCTTGCCACGTCTGACAGTCCATGATCTGCATGGCTATCTGCTGGAAGTTCTGCTGATACTGGCTCTGTGTCACCTCGGTCTCAATCTCCTTGCGGTGGATGTTCTTTTTCATAGTCAGGAGTATCTGGTTAGGATTGACAGGCTTGATCAGGTAGTCGGCAATCTTCTGACCGATGGCCTGTTCCATGATATTCTCCTCTTCGCTCTTGGTGACCATCACCACAGGGGTTGTCGGATGGATCTCCTTGATACGCTGTAGGGTTTCCAGGCCACTGATACCAGGCATCTGCTCGTCTAGCAGCACCAAGTCGTAGTTGTGCTCCCGACAGAGGTCGATGGCATCCGTGCCATTCGAGACTGTCGTCACCTCATAGCCTTTCTTTTCCAAGAACAAGATCTGCGCCCTCAACTGCTCAATCTCGTCGTCTACCCACAACAGTATTCCGTTCGTCATAACTTTTCACTTTTCACTTCTCTTACCAGAAGTCATCGCCGAAGTCGAAGTCTTCCACTTGTTTCTTTTCCGTCTTCTTGGCGGGTGCTGCAGGCAGGAAGCCATCATCGTCGTCCTCGCCAGTCTCTTCGCCTTCCGTCGATATCTCAGATTCACTGCCCTCATCCTCTGGGTCGATGATTTCCACGTTGTCAGGTCGTATCAGCAGTTTCTCTTCACTGATCTTCATCGGCACGAAGGTCTCTTCGTAGAAACGTTCGTATTCCTCGTAAGAGAACCGGCTCCCCAACAGGGCGAGGTTCTGACTACTGATGATGAGGTTCAGGCAAGGCTGCAGTCGTTCTGCCATCGTCTTGTCGGCATAGAGTTGACGGGCGTATTGCAGGGCTTCGTCGTAACTGAGGAAACCGCTGAACACCATCCTGTGATACTCTCCAGGTGCCACATAGTCTTCCTCATCCTCCACGTATGGTGGTTCTGCCGCCTCTATCTGGATTTCGAAGTTACGCACTAAGAAGTTGGTGAAGTTGTAGCGCGCCATCTCGTAGAGCAGTTGGTTCTCGTTGACGGAGTCGGGTTGGTAGGTCAGGATAAAGAGAAAATCCTGCTCACGGGATGCGTTCAACGTGTCTGTCACGGTAGAGTCGGCTGTCAGGGTGATATCCCGTCGTGACCAGACGTCGCCGATATCGAACTTACCGCCGTGCAACCGTCGTCCGTCTTGTACGCCCTTGATGATCATACCAGCCAACTCACTCACCTCACTCTCCGGATACTTCTCCACCACCACCTTCAGTTGTTCGATGCAGCCATCGCCATCACCGTCGTTCAGTCGGCTCAGACCGTCGATGAAGATAAACTTCGCACGGTTTTCGCCCAACGGGAACCGCTCTTCCGATATCTTCGCATTGGCACGTATCATCTGGTGGTTGTCATCCTTGAAGGCCTGGTAGGTGGCGGCATAGAGCGAGTCCTCGATATGCTCGCCGAACTTGGCGTTCTCGAAATAGTAGGGGTCGCTCAGCAGGATGGTCCATTCACTCTCCGGGTAGTCGGTCTTCAGATGACTCAGGCAACTGTCCGCCAGATCCTCCCGTCCTTGTCGTGAATAGAGTAGGAAGAGGTGATACCAGGCCTCGTCCAGATGCTCAAAGTCGGGATAGTCGCCTTTCAGTCGCAGGAATTGTTTCTCACTGAGTCGCAGGTTTTCGAGTTTGTCCTTGAAGATGATGCCAGAGTGCAGCAGCCCGTCCTTGATGATGTCGTGGCAGGCGGCCTTCATCTCGTCGGTGGTGGGTATCTGTGCCAGGTAATACTCTCGGTTGTGCGGGTCGTTGGCAAGGGTATCGACGGGGATGGAGTCTACAGGATTGGCAGCGATGGAGTCGGGCAGGACGCCGAGGCTGTCTGTCAAGGCGGCGAGCGAGTCAGTGGGGAGGGTAGATGGGCTTGATGAGCCGGTAGTGGAGGGCTCCTCTGGCGTGAGGTTCACCACCGTCTTGTTCACGCGCTGCCAGTCGTCGGCGTTCTCGCGCTTACCCCATTGGCGTTGGAAGGTGGTCTTACCTTGATTCACGCTCATCGGGTTGTAGAAGTACCACTGCCCGTTGCCCTGTTGTGGCACGGTGGGGGCTGTTGGCGCGTTGGGCCGCTGCAAATTGTCGCCCTTGGCGGCATTCTGCTGTTGTATCTGTTCGGCTTCGAGTTCCTGTTGTTTGCGCAGTTCTTCCTTCTCCTTCTTTTTCAGTTCGTCGATGATGCGGTCGATCACCTTCAACTGCTCTTCCTCAGGCATCATCGAGAGTTCCAACAGCGAGTCTTGCAGATGGATGGCATCAGTGTAAGGCACCAGTTCGTCGAGCACCTTCGAGCGGTTTGACAGTTCCTCGTAGTCGTCGCGATCCTTGTCCAACAGTCCGATGGCCTCACCGTAGCAGCGCTGGGCATCGTTGTATTTCTCCATCTCCCAGTACAGGTTTCCCAAGGTCAGCAACAGCACGCCTTTCTCTATGCCACTGCGCGTCGCCTTCTCGTTGCCTTTCTCGTAGGCGGCAATGGCCTTCACCGTGTCCTTCTGGGCTATGTAGATGTTACCCATGGCGTAATACACCTGGTCCAGATAGTCCTTGTTGTTGTCGTTGCGCGCCATACGTTTCAGCCGACTGATCATCCCCTTGGCATTCTCTGCGGCGACCACCTCCGTCTGGGCGATGCGGGCATTAAACTCCAGTATGTAGGGTGGATGACAGCCTACCACCTTCTTGAAGGCTCGCTCTGCCTCGGCACGGTTGCCGAGTTGCCGTTGTATCTGTCCCATCAGGAACCACTCGCGGGCTCTCTGCTTGCTGCGCTTCTCGTGCTTGATGACTTTCCTCAGATAGGGCACGGCCTTCTCCAACTCCCCATTACGCAGGTAGTAGTCGGCGTAGGTGTAGTCCCAGTCTTTCACGGTACGGAAGTCCACCGAGTCACGATTCATATTGCGTATCACGTCCTCTGCATCGTAAAGCCAGTCCAGTTCCACATAGCATTTGGCGAGCCACGCCCTTGCCAGTCCGTTCTGCATGGGCTGCGTCTGGTAGAGCCTGCTCATATAGGAGAAGGTCGCAGCGGCCTCGTCGAAGGCACCCTTCTGGAACTGCGCCTTGCCCAACAGCATCCAGGCCTTCCAGATAAACGGGTTATACTCCCTGCGTTCCAGCCACTCACGGTCTTTGGCGGTCTTGGTCTTGCCGCTCTTCCATTCTGGCTTGGCCTTGATACTGTGCATCTTGATGGCTTTCTCCGCCTTCTCAATGGCCTGTTCGAACTGGCCCTTGCCTATCTCACGGCTGTTCTTGTTGCCGACGGGGTAGAGGGGGAGGGTCTCGGTATAGTTGTCTTGGTTGCCTTTCTCCTTTTCGAGGTTACCGTCGATGAAGGCCTGCTGCCCGTTGTAGTAGATGTTGTATTTGGCATTAAATGCGTGCCACCATCGCGACTGGGCCGTGTTGTGCTTGGTGGAACAGGATGTCAGGAGGATAGATGGGGAGATAAAGGAAGACAAAAGGAGAAAGAAGCAGATAGAGGACAATTGTTTAATTGCAGATTTCTTGTTTTTTCTCTTATCTGCCTCTTCCATCAGACAGTGCAGTTTGCATGTCTCGTCGTGAGCGGCGGTGCAGGTGGAACAGTCGTGTCCCTGTTCGATGGTGTCGTTCCCCTTGTCGAACCGGTTGGCTACTGCGGCAACGATGCCCAGCACCACGATCATCCCTATGCATACCAGCGCAAAACTCATCCTAAGCCCTGTTCGTTTATCTCTTCTACAGTGAATCCTGCCTTAGCGAGAGTTGTCCAGAAACTCGGGTACGACTTCGTCACCACCTGCGGATTATTGATGATGATACTGCCCGACTTCAAGGCATACGGTGCGAAGGCCAGCGCCATCCGGTGATCCTCATAGGTGTCAATGCCTTGTTCCATCGTCGGCTCACAGGTCTCACCGTTCCAGATCAGTTCACTGTCGTTCCTGCTCTCTATCACATAGCCCAGTTTCCGCATCTCTTTCTTCATGGCCTCAATGCGGTCAGTCTCTTTGATTTTCAGTGTCCACAGCCCCTTAAAGTGGAAGGGGACACCCTTGGCGGCACAGGCCACGACGATGGTCTGAGCCAGGTCGGGCGAGTTGATAAAGTCGTATTCCAGTTTTGGCAGACAGCGTCCATTCGTCTGGATGGTCACTGTCTGCGGCTTGGTCGATTTCTTCGACTCGAAGGTGGTCTTCACGCCCAACAGGCTGAAGATGTATCTCACCACCGAGTCGCCCTGCTTCGAGCCGTCTTTCAGTCCCGTGAGCAGCAGTTCTGCGTCTCGGTCGTTCGTCAGTGCCAGCATCTCATACCAGTAGGAGGCACCGCTCCAGTCGTTCTCGATGTAGTAGTCACGGTGTTGGTATGCCTTGGGTTTCACGGTGATGGTGTCGCTGGCCGTCCATTCCGCATCAGCGCCGAACTCGCCCATCATATAGAGTGTCAGGTCTATGTATGGTCGTGAGATGATGTCACCCGTCAGTCGCAGTTCCAGTCCCTTTTGCAGTGTAGGACCGATCATCAGCAGTGCCGAGATATATTGCGAACTCACGTTACCTGCTATCTCCAAGGTGCCGCCTTGCAGTTTCTGACCAGTGATGCGGAGTGGGGGATAGCCCTCTTCGCCAGCGTATGTGATGTCTGCTCCTAAGGCGCGCAGGGCGTCTACCAGTATACCGATGGGCCGGTGCTTCATCCGTTCCGTGCCAGTGAGGGTGTGTTTGCCTTCCGTCACCGAGAGGAAGGCTGTCATAAACCGCATGGCCGTGCCTGCTGCCTTGATGTCAATCTCCTCCGGCATGTCGCGCAGGGCCTTGATAATCACTTCCGTATCGTCACAGTCGCTTAGGTTCTGGGGCTGTTCCTGTCCGCCGCTCAACGCATGGATGATGAGCGCACGGTTTGAGATGCTCTTCGAGGCAGGCAGCGCCACGGTGGCGTTCAGCGTCTTCGGAGCCGTAATCTTATATTGTGTCACTTTTTTACGTTTTTACTTTTTCCTTTTACCTTTAAATAACGTGCAAAATTACACATTATTATTTGTATAGGCAAAAATCATCAGTAAAAAAACGTTGTTTTGCGAAAAAAGTTCCCAGAAAATTTGGTCAATCCGAAAAAACTATGTACTTTTGCACCCGCATTCGGCCGGAGGGTCAGTGCAAGCTGCAAAAATGTTCGGGGCTTAGCGCAGTTGGTAGCGCACACGTCTGGGGGGCGCGAGGTCGCTGGTTCGAGTCCAGTAGCCCCGACATTTTAAGAAAAGGCTGAGAAGTGATTCTCAGCCTTTTTTTGTTCTGTTATTTTCAGTCAGGATCTGTTACCCTTTGATCATATCGAGCACCTTCTTTTTGAGGGTCTCGCTGGGCTGGGTGGTGTCGCAGGGCTGCAGATACCAGCGGACGGTCCAACTGAACTGCTCACCGGGCTTCAGTGTGGTATAGGCACCCTGGCTCTCCAACTCGATGAAGGTCTTGCGCTGGTTTACGTAGACCTGTATCTCTGCCTCGTCGGGAGCCGGTTGCGACTTATCGATGTCCTGAAATTTCTTCACCATCAGCAGTCCCTTGGCACAGTGGGCCAGCCAGCCCTTGCCGTCGGCGTTGATCTTACGGTTCTGCTGGGCTTCGTCGGCTGTGTACCAACTGAGGCCGAAGGCAGGCTTGAAGTCCATGAGACCAGCAGGTGTAATGTCCTCAAGGGGTGCATCGAAGAAGATGATACCGTCGTTGGGCACACGGGTGATCTCCCACGGTGCCACCTGGCGCGTCTCTTCCGACTTGTTGATAATAGAATAGGTGACCACGATGGCCTTGTCGGCAGGGTCAACGTTGAATTCCTTGCGAATCTGATATTTGAGTCTTCCTGACACCTCACTGGTCATGACGAGGTTGTCGCCTGCGGTTACCTGGTAGGGCATGCGGTCGAACTCGGGCACTGGTGGCCAGTTCCACTCTTTCTGTGGACTGGTCCAGAAGGTGCTGCCAAACGAGTTGGGGAAGGTGGTCTGACTGATCACCTCGTTCTCGCCGTATTTGAAAGAGAGGATCTTTCCGCCCTCTTTCGAGACGGTCATCGTGACCTTGTCATTCTGGATGGTGTACTTGCCATCGCCATTGTCGGTGATGGTGGCGGCGCTTGCCGTGATGCAACTGGCAAAGACTACCGTTAGGATGGATGCTAAAAACTTCTTCATGAATAGTTATTATTTATTGTTGAACTCTGGATGCAAAGTTATTAAAAAGATGCGTTGAATAGTCAAAAGTTAAACATAAAAACCTTACAATTATGGAAGATTAACAAAATAACACAAGTTTAAAAAACTTTAATCTTATAGAAGTGTATTTGGTACGTTCAATATTTTTCCTTATCTTTGCTCAAAATTTTCTAACTTTCTTAAACTATATGCATATGAGAAAAGTGAAATGTGTTGCTATTGCCGCATTATTTGGACTGGCAACAAACTGTTGGGCTCAGCAGTCCACAGTCAAATCAACCGTCTGTAATCCAGATGGAACCGTGACCTTTAACTATCAGAACGACTCTGCAAAGAGTGTGTTGGTGGACGTCCAGTTTGCTGGGCGTAAGGAGATGACCCGTAATGCCGACGGAGTATGGACCGTAACCCTCGGTCCTGCCGCTCCCGACATGTATCCCTACTGCTTCGTCGTGGATGGCGTAAGTGTGATGGATGCCCAGAATCCTCTGTACTTCCCCAACGAGGGCTTCAAGAACAGTCTGCTGGAGATCAAGTCGAAGGACGGGCTGCCCCACGACATCAAGGATGTGCCGCACGGCCGTGTGGAGTATATCCATTATTATTCGAAGAGCCTCGGTGGCACCAACAATGCCATCGTCTATCTGCCGCCCAGTTACAACACGATGGGCATGGGCGGCGGCTTCAACATGGGCGGCGAGCAGAAGAAGTATCCCGTGTTCTATCTCATCAGTGGTACGACCGACACCGAGGAGGTGTATCTGAAGGTGGGTCGTGTGAACTATATCCTCGACAACCTGATTGCCGAGAAAGCCGCCAAGGAAATGATTGTGGTGCTGCCCTACGGTAATCCCACGAAACTCCTGCCCGCTCCGAAGGATGGCGGTCCGCAGATGCAGTTCGGCAACGATGTGTTCAGCAAGGACCTTATCAACGACCTGATGCCTTATATCGAGAAGAACTACCGTACGTTGAATAATCGTGACAACCGTGCCATCGGCGGTTTCTCCCGTGGTGGCAACCAGGGCCTGCTCAATGGTCTGACGAACCTCGACAAGTTCTCTTATCTCTGTAGTTACAGTTCGTTCACCTCGACGGATATCCCCAACGTCTACGACAATGCCGCCGACACCAACAAGAAGATTCACCTCTTCTGGCTGGGTGTAGGCACCGACGACTTCCTTTATGGCAATGCCCGCGACTATATGGAGTTCCTCGATACCAAGGGTATCAAGAGCGTGAAGGAGTTTACCACCGGCAAGTTCGGACACACGTGGATGAACGCCAAGTACTTCCTGACGAAGACCCTGCCGCTGCTGTTCAACAAGAAGGCTTCCGAAGAGGCCATGAAGAACGGTCAGCCTGCCCCCGCCAAGACTGGCGAGGAACAGCAGTTCACACCTGGTGTGATGGCTCGTCTCTTCCCACGTCCCATCATCTCACCAGAATACACCGATGAAGGCATCACCTTCCGTTTCAAGGCTCCCGAGGCCAGGAAGGTGGAACTGGAGTGCGAGATGCTGCCGGAGAACATTGCCATGGAGCGTGACAGCGACGGTGTGTGGAGCGCTACGCTGACCGACTATCTCTTTGAAACCTTCGAGTATTGCTTCGTGGTGGATGGCACGCAGGTGGCCGACCCCAGCAATATGTATCTTGGCGCAGAAAAAGGCTTTAAGTACAGTGTGGCCGACAACCCCAAGTCGCCTTTCAATTTCGCCTCGATGGGTGAGATAGAGCACGGACGTGTATCCTACGACTATGAGAGTAATGAGGCCTGGTACACCTCTGCGATGCAGGGCCAGCAGGGCGGTGGTATGTTTATGATGCCTACGATGATCCAGTTGGTACCCGCCAAGGGCGAGACGATGGAGAGTTGGTTCAAGGTGGGTGGTGCCGATGCCATCGTCGACATACTCGTTGCCGAAGGCAAGGCCAAGCCTTGTATCCTCACCACCAGTAGCATGGACTTCATGCAGAATATGCCTGGTGGCGGTATGCCTGGCTTCCAGATGGATGTGCTGAAAGCCGATGACTATCCCACCTGGGGTCTGCGCCGTGCAGCCCTCATCAAACTGCTTCTCGAGATTGCCAAGCGTCCTGCACCTCAGATGGGTGGCTTCGGTGGTGGTCGTCCCGGTGGTGGCGGTGGTCGTCGTGGTGGCGGCGGTGGCTTCCCCGGTGGCGGTGGTGGCTTCCCTGGTGGCGGTTTCCCGGGCGGTGGCTTCTAACCTGTCAGTTTGCTAACATATAAATAAATATTGGATTAAAATGAGAAAATTGATTTTGGCGGCCGTGACCGCTATGATGGCTCTGACCAGTGCGTCGGCCCAGTACAAGTATGAATGGCAGAACCCGAAGATGCCTACGGCACAGCGTGTGGAGAGTCTGCTGAAAATGTTGACACCCGAAGAGAAGGTAGGTCTGATGATGAACAAGTCCATCAGTATCGATCGTCTTGGTATCCCCTCCTACAACTGGTGGAGTGAGGCCTGTCATGGTGTGCGTCAGGGTGGCTATACCGTCTATCCCCAGCCGATAGGCATGGCCGCTGCCTTCAATGCGCAGTTGGTCTATGACGTGTTCTCACAGGTATCCGATGAGGCCCGTGCCAATTGGAACCGCAGTGACCATAATATCTTCAATGTGCCCATGGGCGTGACCTATTATCCCGGCAATCCCGAACTCACCTTCTGGTGCCCGAACGTGAATATCTTCCGTGATCCGCGATGGGGCAGGGGACAGGAGACCTGTGGTGAGGACCCCTATCTGAATGCCGTCCTCGGCGTACAGACGGTGCTCGGTATGCAGGGCAACGACGACCACTATTTCAAGACCCATGCCTGTGCCAAGCACTATGCCGTGCACAGCGGTCCGGAGCCTCTGCGTCACTCGATGAATGTGGAGCCTACCAACCGTGACCTGTGGGAGACCTATCTGCCCGCTTTCAAGGCGCTGGTGAAGAAAGGCAACGTGCGTGAGGTGATGTGCGCCTACCAGCGCTTCGAGGGGAAGCCCTGTTGCGCCAGTGACCGTCTGCTCATCGATATCCTTCGCAACAAGTGGGGCTACGATGCCATCGTGCTCACCGACTGCGACGCTATCAACAATTTCTTCAACCGTGGACAGCATGAGACGCATAAGGACGGCCTCTCTGCCTCTGTCGATGCCGTGCTGAACGGTACCGACCTGGAGTGCGGTAAGGTGTTTATGTCGCTGACCGAAGGTCTGAAGCAGAACCTGATTAAGGAGAGCGACCTCGATGCCCACCTGCGCAAGACCCTCACGGGTCGTTTCGAACTGGGTATGTTCGATCCCGCCGATATGCTGCCTTGGGCCAATCTCGGTCCTGAGGTGATCAGCAGTGAGAAGAACAACGAGATGGCTACCCAGGCTGCCCGTGAGTCGATGGTGCTGTTGGAGAACAAGGGTCATGTGCTGCCTCTCTCAAAGAGCATCAAGACCCTCGCCGTGCTGGGTCCGAATGCCGACGATGTGGAACTCCTGAACGGTAACTACGGTGGCACGCCTACCGACAACCACAAGCACTCGCTGCTGGAGGGTATCAAGAATGCCGTCCCCGGTGCCAAGATTATCTACAACAAGGCCTGTGAGTTGAACGACGAATACACCACCGTACACCATATCCAAGACTTCAACGATGGTAAGGGTCTGTTCGTGGAATTCTGGAACAATAAGAACCTCGAAGGTGATCCTGTGAAGAGCGACTATTATACCAATGAGTTCAACTTCTCTACCTTCGGAGCCTGGGGCTTTGCCGAGGGTGTTGACAACGATAATCTCTCCGTGCGCATCACGGGTAAGTACAAGGCTACTTTCACCGGTGAGATGAAGTACACCTTGAATACCGACAACGGTTATATCCTGAAGGTCAACGGCGAGGTCGTTGAGGAAAACAAGGGCGGTGGTCGTCGCGGTTTCGGAGGCTTCGGCTTCGGACGCCGTGGCGCCGACTACAAAGGCTTCCCCGTAGAGGCTGGCAAGACCTATGATGTGGTGATCGAATACCGTCGTGGCAACGGACAGTTCGCCATGCTCCGTGGTGACATCTGTGAGCGCAAACTCGCCGACTTCACCGATTTGGCCAAGGAAGTCAGCGTGGCTGATGCCATCATCATCATCGGCGGTATCTCTGCCCGTATGGAAGGCGAGGGTGGCGACAAGCAGACCATCGACCTGCCAGTGGTGCAGCAGTTGCTCGTGAAGGCGATGCACAAGACTGGCAAGCCCGTCATCTTCGTCAACTGCTCCGGTTCCGCCATTGCCTTCGGCCCTGTGGAGGGAGAGTACGATGCCCTGTTGCAGGCCTGGTATGCCGGTCAGGGTGGTGCCAAGGCCCTCGCTGAGGTGCTCTTCGGCGACTTCAACCCCGGTGGCAAACTCCCTGTGACATTCTACCGTTCGAACGACGACCTGCCCGACTTCATGGACTACTCGATGAAGAACCGTACCTACCGTTACTTCACCGGTGTACCCCAGTATGCCTTCGGCTATGGCCTGAGTTATACTTCGTTCAAGGTAGGTCAGGGTAAGTTGTCTGCCAAGACGATGAAGAAGGACGGCGGCAAGGTGACGCTCACCGTGCCTGTCACCAATACCGGCAAGCGCGAGGGTACCGAGACCGTGCAGGTCTATGTGAAGCGACTTGGCGATGACGGCGCCCCCATCAAGGCCTTGAAGGGCTTCCAGAAACTGTCGTTGAAGCCCGGTGAGACCAAGACAGCCTCCATCACCCTCGACGGTGAGGCCTTCGAGTACTACGATGAGGCTATCGACGAACTCTCCACCAAGGCTGGCAGTTACAAGATCCTCTACGGCACGTCGTCGCTCGACAAGGATCTGAAGAGTTTCGACTTTGCTGTGAAATAAGTGATGGAGCGGCTATGGAACAGGAACTACTGCAAGGTGATGGTGGCGAACTTCTCGCTGTTCTTTGCCTTCTACGTTCTCACCCCATTGCTGCCCCTCTACCTGAGTGAACATTTCGGAGCGACGAAGGATGTGATTGGGTTGGTGCTGTCGGGCTACACCGTGACAGCCCTGCTCTTCCGCCCGTTTAGCGGCTATGTCGTCGATTCGTTTTCAAGAAAGAAGGTGCTGATGCTTTGCTTCGGCACCTTCTCCATTTTCTTTGCCGGCTATCTGGCTGCCTCCACCTTATTACTATTTATGGTGGTCAGGACGCTGCATGGCGGACCTTTCGGGGCCCTGACGGTGGCCAACTCCACGGTAGCCATCGACGTGTTGCCGTCGAGCCGTCGTACGGAGGGCATTGGCTACTACGGGCTGAGCAATAACCTTGCGATGGCCATTGCCCCCACCATCGGCATCTTCCTCTACAAACTGACCACCAGTTTCGAGGCCCTTTTCTGGCTGGCTCTCATCGTGGCCTGCCTCGGTTGGCTGGTTGACTCCACCGTCAACCTCAGGGTGCCTGTCCCCGTGATTCGTCGAAACAAACTCTCCTGGGATCGTTTCTTTCTGGTGAAGGGCTGGCTCTTAGGTCTGAACATGGTGGCCTTCGGTTTCAGTTTCGGTGTGCTGAGCAACTACCTCGCCATCTATGGCAAGGAGGTACTGGGCATCACGGGTGGCACCGGTACCTATTTCATGCTCTGTTCCGTAGGACTCATCCTCTCACGCCTCCAGGGCGGGAAGGCCTTGCGCCAGGGTCGTCTTACCCACAATGCCGCCGAGGGGATGGTCATCTCGTTTGTTGGCTATACCCTATTTATCGCTGCCCCGGGGTGGCTCGGCTACTACGGTTCTGCCTTGCTGATCGGTCTGGGCAACGGTCACATGTGGCCTGCCTTCCAGAACATGACCATCAGTGTGGCCAGTAACAACCAGCGTGGCACCGCCAACTCAACTATCCTCATCTCCTGGGACATCGGCATGGGCCTTGGCATCCTCGTCGGCGGCATCGTCTCAGAACTCTTAGGCTACGCGGCAGCCTTCTGGACGGTGGTGCTGGTCAACGGTGCCGGTGTGCTTTGTTTCTTCCTCGCCACCAAGGCGTTCTTCCTCCGCCGCAACCTCAACGCCTCAGTCCATTAAAGCAGAAGTGCCGCCCTCGGGGGCAGCACCTCAACTTATATGCTTGTCAGTTTCTTTACCGGGAAGGTGAAGTACGTGTCGGGGAAGGGCTCATCCTTCAACGTGAAGTGCCACCACTCGGTGTTGAAGGGCTTGAAGCCGTGGCGGAGCATCGCCTGACGCAGGATCATACGGTTGGCAAACTGCTGGGCAGTGATGCTGCGACCCTTTGGCGACTTGCTGTTATCTCCCGTATATTCGCCCGTCTCTGGATTACCGCAGAAGTCAGGATGACTCTCTGGGCCGAACCAGTCGAAGGTACCGCCCATGTCGAGTTCCTTCTCCGTTGCCATATCGAATAGCGTCAGGTCGAGAGTAGAGCCACGTGTATGGCCGCTCCTCTCACAGATATACTCCTGGGGGAAGAGCACCTTCTTGTCGAGGTCGGGATAGAAGTAGGTCTTCATCAGCGTGTCTGGGATGTCGGCCCCCCAGCGCATAAAGTGGTCCACACCCTTCTGTGGACGATAGGCATCGTATATCTTCAGGCGATAGCCCAGTGCCTTCACGTCATCACTCACGGCGCGCAGGCTGTCGGCAGCCTGGCGTGTCAGCAGGGCCGTGGGTTCTTCGTAGCCGTCGATGCGTGCCCCCACGAAGTTGTAAGTGCCGAAATAGCGGATTTCGAGGATGGCATCAGGCACAACGTCCGTCAGCGTCACAAACTGGCTGGTGTCATCTGTTGCACTGACAGCCACTGCCACATTACTCTTACGACAGCCTGTGAGTACCATGCTGCCCATCAGCAGCACTGCGGCTGCTGTCATCCATAGTTTTCTGTGTTCCATCATTCAATCATTTTTCCGAATTATCTGATAATCTTTTTATCGTTTTTGATCACAATACCACGAGTAGAATCATTGGCAGGCATACCGCTCAGCGTGTACGAACGACCTTCACTGGTGGTGACGGTACGAGTGGCAGAGGACACGGCTGTCGGTGCATCCTCGATGGCATCATATTCGGCCATCGCCCCAGCTCATCACCACCACCTCTTTCAGTTCATATTTAGCCTTGAAGTCCTCAGAGCGCTCTGTCTGGGCCTGCAGGCTTGTGGCAGCCATCATGGCGGCTGCTACCATTGTCAAGCATTTATTCATCTCTTTCATAACAAGTATTCTGGCGGCAAAGGTATAGAAAATATTCGAAAGCACAAAGAACTATCAAATAAAAAGTGTTACAGGGCACAATGGGGTCAGGCACCTTTGCGCCCTTTTTGACTGTTTTCGGCTAATAATATGTAAAAGGTAAAGTCAAAGCGATTATTATTCGCAAAAAAGTTGTAACTTTGTCCCCGAAATCGAAAAAATACGCTTATGAGTACCCAGATGATGAATCAGAAGATAGCCGACTATTTCAAGACCCAGCCCATCGAACGGGCATGGCTCTTCGGCTCCTTCGCCCGTGGCGAGGAGACTCCCATCAGCGATGTCGACATCCTCGTGCAGTTCGACGAGGACGGTGTGAGCCTGCTAAAACATGCAGCCATGATTTGCGATCTGGAGAAGATTCTCGACCGCCCCGTTGACATCGTGCCTGAAAAGGCATTACGCCCAAGAGTGAGAGAAAGTATTAATCAAGATAAGAAACTGATATATTACGGCATCGTCAAGAACATTGAGATTGTCGGCGAGGCAGCCTATAAACTAACAAGCGTATTCCGTCGCCAACATCCCGACACACCGTGGGACGTTATCATGAAAATGCGTCATGTGTTGGTACACGACTATTACCAGATAGAATGAAAATGAAGACACTCGCAATTTTCGTGGCTGCGGCCGCTCTTGCAGTCTCCGCAAGGGGAGAGACAGTCACCGCCGAGCCGGACGCCTTGCTCGACTACATCGAGGCGACGGGATCGCAGTACATCGACACGGGCGTGAACGCCGAGACCGGACTCAAGGCCATCATCGACTTCGCGTGGGCCGATGAGGACCTGAGCGGCGTCGACTGGTCGCTTCTCGACGCCTGCACGGCCTCCAGCAACTCGAACGAGCGTTCGCGCTTCTTCATGTGCCACATGACCAACGGCAAGCCGTTCTTTGGCTACGGCAAGACGCGCAAGAATCCCGCCGGCGCGGTTCCATTCGTCAGAGGCGAGCGGTGCGAAATCATCACGGACATGTCGAGCACCAACTCGCTTGAGCTGACGCAGAACGGCGTGAACACCTTCGATGCGACCGACCGCGAGACTTTCTCGACGAACGAGAACGTCAACCTGCACCACAACCTCTTCGTGTTCGCCACCAACTACGGCGGGGCTCCGAACTGGTACGGCAAAGGCAAGCTCTACGAACTGAAGATATTCAAGAAGAACGCCGAGACGGACGAGTTCGACCTGCTGCGCCACTACATTCCCTGCATCAAGGACAACCGCGCCGGCCTCTACGACAAGGTGAACGGCACGATATCCTTCTCCAGCCCCGATTTCATCGCCGGCTCGGTCACGAACACCGGCAACTGCGGCGTGGACGACCCTGACACCGACGGTGTGGACGAGAGCCAAAACGTAACGTGGAGTTACGATGTCAATACAAAGGCACTGACCATCAGCGGCACGGGAAAGATGATGTACTATGGATCGGCTCAGGGTAGCGACAGCCAGTATCACAGCACGGCACCCTGGAGTCACTTTGACAGCGAGATTGAGACGGTTGTTGTCGAGAATGGCGTGACCTATATCGGCAGTTATGCTTTCGCCTATTGCACGGCACTGATCAGCATAAGCCTACCAGCATCTGTCGTTGCACTGGGCGACTATGTCTGCTATACCAGCAACATCCTCCGCATCGACATTCCTGCAACAAGTGTCGTAACACTCGGAACTGACGGCTTCGACTACACACCCGCAGGACTAGTTATCGCTGTGCCTGCAAATCTTCTGACCAATTATAAGACTGCAACGAACTGGAGTGAATACGAAGCTAAACTTGAGGGTGTGCTCAGCGAGAGCACAGGCTTTGACACGACCTTTGCCACAGGCAACTACGAATACTCGCGTACATTCAACTGCGGCGTGGCAGCCACCCTCTGCCTGCCGTTCGAGTTAAGCAGCACGCAAATATCCCCCTACGGAAAAGTCTACACGTTTGATGGCATCGACAAGACGACCGAGCCTAAGTGGACGGTGGTGATGAGGGAGGAAGATCCCAGCAACCGAGTAACAGGTAACCTTGCGGCTAATACGCCTTACCTCTTCGTGCCGTACATCCTTGATGGTAAAAGCAAGGGCGACGCGATGCCGATTACATTCACAGGAGAAGTGACAACGGCTGCGAATGCCAGTTATGCATCATGGAGTGAGGGAACGGACGGAGCTTATTGGACATTCCAAGGCGTGTACTATAATGTGGCTTGGGATGCAAATCATGCAGACCTCGGTAAGGTCTATGGTTTCGCAGCACAGAGTTATAATGGCGGATCATACAACGTCAGTCCTGGTGACTTCGTGAAGGCGATGGCTGGTGCCAGCATCGCCCCGTTCCGTGCATTCCTGCAGTACACGCCTGCGAATGGCAGCCGGACACGTGGCGCAGATGAACTGCCCGCCAAGATGAGTGTCCGCCTTGTAAACCACGACAGCAGTGTACCGACGGGAATCGAGGAATTGAGAATTAAGAATTTAGAATTAAGAGATGATGCATGGTACTCACTCGATGGTCGCCGCCTCGGCAGCAAGCCCACATCAAAGGGAATATATATCAATAATGGTAACAAGGTCGTGATTAAGTGAGAGAAATGAGAGCTCGCTCACATTTCCGAGCGTGAACGAGCTCGAACAAAGTTCAAGGTCGTGATTAAGTAATACGCATCATGGAAAAGAAGAATTATATGAAGCCTTCGATGAAGGTATATGAGATGGGGGTGACAAAGATCATCTGCGGCAGCGATCCCACCCCCGGCTATCCCGGCAATTTCAACTACATCCCCGGCCAACAGCCCGACGACAAGCATCTGGCCTAAAACCTATCACCGGGGCCCAAGGGCGTAGGGAAATCAACGCTGATGAAACAATACATCAAAAGCCATTTTGATGCTGACGACCGCCATGTGCTTTATTGTTCGGCAGACACGAACTATTTTTCCACAACGGGGCGCAATGGTGCCTGACCCCATTGCGCCCTTAATAAAGGAACCCCAGCATCCAGAGGGGGAGCTTGGCACCGTCGGGCATATCCCAGTCGTCGGCGAAGATGTAGGAGTCTTTCACTCCGGCTATCTGCGAGAAATCCTTGCTGCGACCGCCAATCTCGAAGGTATATTTCCCATCCACCTTGAAATCGCCTTGTGCCTTTCCGTATTCCACGTTATATGACTCCGAAAGACAGCCTATGGCAAACGTCTCGCGCAGGGTGCCGATATCCACCTTCGTGGGAGCCAGCGCATAGAGAATGTTAGGATTCTCAAGATAAACCTTATCGGGCTTGGTAAGTTTACCTATCTTCTTCTTGTCAGAATACAGCAGGTTGAGCACTTTGGCATCGCCCAGATACTTGAGGTACTCCACCACTGTATCGCGGCCAATCTCAAGTGCGGCGGCAATCTTGTTGGCATTCAGTTCGAAGGGTACCTCGCTACAGATCAGGGCAATGAGCGCCTGCAACTTTCTGACGTTGGCCACATCGACCTTGCAGATACGAGGCAGTTCGGTCTCGATGATATAGTTCACCACCTGCTCGATCTTCGTGTAATACTCGCCTTCGCCTTCAAGCAGGAAAGGATAGTAACCTTTCTCCAGATACTCCTTGAACAGGGCTACGGGCTTACATTTCGAAGTGACCGTCTGCCACAAGTCGTAAGGATGGACCAGGATGTCGTCCAATGACCATCGAGGGAACGACAGACCGTGATAAAAGCGAAGTGCCTCGCGGAACGATAATCCGGGCATCGTGTACTTGATGGCACGACGAGAGAGGTCGGCATCACCTTCTCTCAATTGAAGCAGGGATGAACCACTCACAATCATCTTCAGGTTGGGGAACAGTTCGTAGATTTCTTTGATTTCACGGCTCCAGTCCGCAGTGCCGGAGTGGTATTTGTGAATCTCGTCGATGACCAGCAGTTCACCGCCACGCATCACGAATTCTTCGGCCAACCCCACCAGTGTGCGCATAGAGAAATCGACAGTATCCGCCGAACAGTATAACGCGCGATGGTCGCCCAATTCGAAGTGTTGTTTCAGATACTGCCTGAGGAGGGTTGATTTGCCCACGCCCTTGGCTCCTAAAATACTGATGAGCCGAGCGTTCCAGTGAATATCGCCCATCTTGTCGCGGATGATTTCTGTCCGCGTGTTGGCCAATAGTCTGTCACTTTTCCTAAATAATGCGTCCATAAGAAGTGGTTTTAATATTTCACGGTGCAAAGATAATAAAAATGTTGCGCTCAAACAACAATTTTTAAAAAAAATGCAGTTAATAAACAACAATTTATCACCAATGACACAGCGCCCTTTAACATTATTTTAGGTGTTGGTAAACGAATATTAATAATTTTTTTTGTACCTTTGCCCGCTGAAAGCGGGCTAAGTCGCTGCTCTTTTGTGCGCATACACCAGAGAAATCAATAAAAATCAAACAATAAGAATCATGAAAAAGAAAGAGACCATTAGATCTTTATGGACGCCTACGGCTGGGATGCTGACCGGCGCACGAAGGGCGGCGATGCTGCTGCTCACAACCTTATTGCTCACCATGACCGCACAGACGGCCTGGGCGCAAGATGAAGGACATAACATCATCTATGAACTCTATGGTGGCACAACTGAAAATCCCACTACTTATATCAGTGAAGTGGGCGTCTCTTCTTTAAGTGATCCAATCCCACCTGAAAATTCAGGCTATACCTTCGGCGGATGGTACAGGGATTCAGAATTTTTGACACCCGTATCCGACACAGCTATTCCCAGTGGCTCAACAGGTGATTTTACTTTTTATGCCAAATGGCTAAAAAGTATAACAGTGCCTGTGATTTGGGATGATAACAATAATCTAGACGGCAAGCGACCGAGCGAAGTCTTTGTTAAACTATCTACAAATCAAGGAACTGATGTAGAAACGAAGACGGTTTCTGGGGAAAATGAATGGGAATATACTTTTGAGAACATGCCAGTGCATCACTCGGGAGAAGAGATTATATATACTATTAGTGTACCCGATAATATGCCTGACCTCTATGATTGTTCTATCGTAGGCACTGATATTACGTTTACCAGAAAGACGGGCGACCTGATTGTAACTAACACTGTGACGAATAGTTTGGGATATTTAAATAATAAAGAGTTCACATTCACAGTAACTCTTCCACTAGAGATTAGAGGTATCTTTGGCGAATTGGAATTTGTTGATGGGGTAGCGACATTCACACTGAAGAATGGAGAGTCGCTTACCGCTGCAGGCCTCCCGACATCACTGGTCTACACTGTGACGGTTAACCACGAAGTAGGATTCACTCCTGAAGAGTCAGAAATAAAAGGTCTCATTTCTACTGGCCCTTCAATCGCTGCATTTACCCATACGTATTCGGCCGTAGGCTCTGTTACGCTGGAAGCCAAGGCCAATGTAGCGAACCGATATCTGCAAAACAAGATCTTCTTCTTCAATTTGCTTGATGCTAATAACAATGTTATACAACAGAATGTTGAACAGAATAATGAGACCGGAAAAGCAACATTCCCGATAACCTATACATTGGATGATCTGGACGATAATAAAAGTAAAGATTTTGTCTATACCATTGAGCAAGTCATTCCTGATGAAGCCGAGACGATTAACGGCTGGCCTGCTTATAATGGAGTAGCATACGAAAAAGAGTCCAAGTCGGTAACCGTCACTGTGACCGACAAAGGCGACGGCACATTAGGTGTCTCCGACTTCACCATTCCCGAATGGGATAACAAGGTCGTTGCCACTGTGACTGCCGATGATTTATCAAAGGTCTATGGTGAAAATGATCCGGAACTCACGGCTAAAGTAAAGGTTGGCGATATTATAATCAATGAAGGAATCAATTATTCGCTGAGCCGAGAGGAAGGCGATGATGTCGGTGATTACGTTATCACCCCTGTAGGTGAACTTAACCAAGGTTACTACACTATTATATATAATTTTGGTACGCTGACCATCAACCGCAAGGTTGTGACCATCACCGCTGGTAGCGACTCAAGGACCTATGACGGTACGGCATTGAACAATAATACCTTTACCGCCACTCCTTTGGAGTCAGGCGATACGCATACTTTCACCGTCGAAATGACGTCAGAGAGCACCATCACTGATGTTGGCACCCAGCCTAATGTGATAGCCAAAGTTGATGGTGTGGCTGTGGAAACTGGTGAAGAAACAATAGTTGGCAACTATCTGGTGACCACAGTCAACGGTACATTGACCATCAATCCGATAACCGAGAATGTCACCGTCACCATTACTGAGCATAGCAACAGCGATAAGATCGTTTATGACGGCAAAGAGCACACCGTCACAGGCTATGATGTGGCAATCGATAATGAGCTCTACACCGAGGACGACTTTACCTTCAGCGGTAATGCTGAAGTCAAAGGCACCAATGCCGGAACCTATCCGATGGAACTGAAGCCTGAGGACTTCACGAACACCAACCAGAACTTCAGCAATGTAACCTTCATCATCACAGACGGCAAGCTGACCATCAGCAAAGCTCCACTGACCGTCACCGCCAAAGATCACATTATTTTCTATGGCAACGCTGCTGCTAACAACGGCGTGGAGTACAGCGGCTTTGTGAACGATGAGACAGAGAACGATCTTGGAGGAGAATTGACTTATACCTACTCCAAAAATAATGGTGCTTACAGCGAAGACATTGACACCCCCGGTGATTATGTCATCACACCCCGCGGTCTGACCAGCGACAACTACGATATTACCTTCGTATCAGGCACGCTGACTGTCAATCCGGTCACTGTGAAAGTCAGAGTCGTTGACAAAGGCAATGGAGAACCTATAGTGGGTTTGCACGTATTTGTGAGGATTAAATCAAATACAGAAACAAATGGAAAAATTATCCATGAGTGGAATTCTACAACGGAGGACCATATCATCGAAGGTATCAAGGCTGGCGAAGAATACTCAATCGAAGGGTTAGAATTCAATGGTTATACCCACTGCGCAGAATACACCTTTACCATCAATGAAGATGGCAGTGTTACTTCCAACGGCCCAACAACTACTGATGAAAGTGGAAATACTGTGCTGCTGGTGGAGAGCGGCCAGACGCACGTTGAATTCAGCGTCGTTGACAAAGCCAATAGAACAGCCTTAGCAGGCGCAACCATTCAGGTGATAGACTCTGATAATAAGGTGGTTGTCGAGGAATGGACTTCTGGAACGGAGAACCATATCATCAAAGGCCTCTTCATTAATAGAGAATACACCCTCTGCGAGACAGTTGCCCCTAACGGATATGCTGCCCCTGCTGCCTGTACCTTTACCATCGATGAAACTGGCAAGGTTACTACCACCGACGGTACGACAACTACTGATGAAGAAGGAAATACTGTGCTGGTGTTGGAGAATCCGTTCACGGTTCCTCTCTTTGCCGCTAATTCATCAAATCTGTGGATGACATGGTGCGATAAGTATGATTATGTGAAGCCCGAGGGCGTGACGGTATATACGGTTAGCGGCGTGGAAAATAACACGGTGACGCTCGAGGAAGTGAGCGACGTGATTCCGGCCTATACGCCAGTGCTTCTTTATCGCGCGGAGGCTGGCGAGGATGTCGTGACAGCTACTTACAGCGCGGTAGGCACGGCTCCCGCGAACGGCTATGACAACAGTTCAGGCATCGTCGAGGCAAATCTTAGTGATAATGTCACTCTCTATGGCAATTCTGGCAATGGAGCCTACGACTCTGGAAGCGACAACAACATCTTTGCCGTCAGCGACTTCAGCGACACTCAGAGTTACGTGCTCCGCAACGGCAATTTCGTGGCAGTTGACAAAGACGGCGGCATCGGTGCCCACCGCTGCTGGCTGAACGTCACTAAGAGCACCACCAACGGAGCCCGCCTGCTGAGCATAAACACTGACAGCGAGAGCACGGGAATAGAGACTACGAATTTCACGAATTCCGCGAATTCCTCTGGTGCGTGGTATGGAATCGACGGCCGCAAACTCGACAAGCAGCCCACGAAGAAGGGACTGTATATATATAATGGTAAGAAACACGTTATCAAATAAATGAAGGAGGACAACAAGATGAAACATATAATCAGATTATTCATTCTTATCGCGGCTCTCGTCCTTGGCACTGATTATGCCTGGGCAGATGCTGACAGCAATCCCCGAGTGAATTTCGTCTATGTCGAAGGAGACAACTACGCGCTCAATAGTGGCAAAGGCATCGCATTCGCCAGTGATGCCGACCAGACAGGCCAGGTGACCATCACAGTGACTATCAACGAAGGCCAGGACTTCCGCTGCATCGACGGCGACCTCACCGCCGAGCAGAGTATCAACAGCAACATGGGGCAAGCACGACGCCGTACATCAGCCGAAGGCCCGGGCAATGGCGTGCCTGTCGATGTCAATTGCACGAAGACCAATGAATTCACCCTCACTTTGCCTGAAGACGAATCGACGAACGTCACCGTCTATGTCAGGTTCAGCGAGAAGATTCGCTTGATCATCACGGCCGATGATTTAAGTGTTTACTGGGGCAGCATTGCAGCCCCGGAATTTACCGTTAGTTGTGATGGTTTTCAAGAAGGGGATGATATTTCTAAGCTGGAAGGCACACTTACCATAGACTGCGACTACAGTGTGGATAGCGAAATTGGCGAAAAATATGCCATCACCCCCAGTGGCCTGACCAGCGCTGACTACGCCATTCACTTCCGACAAGGCGCGCTGACTGTCAAGGAGGTCATTGTGAAAGTCAGCGTCGTTGACGCTATTAATGTAAAACTAGATGGTGCATACGTCCAAGTGTTAGACGGTGAAGAAAGAGTGGATTTTTGGACTTCTGGCGGGTCGGCATATAAAATTGATGGCCTCAAGGCTGGCAAAACATATACCCTCCGTGAGACTGCTGCCCCCGAGGGCTACATGATCCCCTCAGACATCACCTTTACCATCGATGCTGAGGGCAAGGTTGCTACCACTGGCACGACAACTACTGATGAAGAAGGAAATACCGTGCTGGTGTTGAAGAACAGAAGATTGCTCACGCACAATAATATCTCCGTCGAAGCCATTGACGACCAGACGTGGACTGGCAGCGCTATTACACCGGCCGTGGTGGTGAAGGACGGCGAGATGGATATCACCGACCTGTGCGATATCTCCTATAGTGATAACACGGATGCCGGTCAGGCTACGATAACCATCACTGCGAAGGATGGGAGTGACTATGCCGGCTCGACAACAGTGCACTTCCTGATCTATAAAACTGCTAATACTTACTATGTGGATGCTGACGGCACTCGCCACGATAATATCCCTGCCATTGTGCTGAGCGGCTACGAGAACTCACTTAATGAGGGCACGTACCTCGTTGAAAGCGATATCAATGTTGACCACCAGATTGATCTCTATGGCAACGTAACTATCATTCTCGGCGATGACGCAGAGATGAATATCTCCAATTATCCCATCTACGGTGGCTACTCTGCCATGCTCACCATCTATGGACAGACACAGCACGGCGGAGAAATGATATTCAGTTGTAATAACAGCAACATCTACTGCCTTGAAGTGGGCGGCGGTATTACCATCAATAGCGGTACCGTCTATGTCAGGACTGAATATTCTGATTGTCAGGGCATCCATACCAATGGCGACCTTACCATCAATGGCGGCACCATTGACATCAACGTTACTGATGCAGCCATCTATGCAGGCGGTACGGTCCGCATCAACGGCGGCCAAGTCACGGCTATCTCTACCGGCAATGGCAATTCTAGTTACGGCATCTATTCTGCGAACAGCGATATCATCCTCGGCTACGCCAATGCCAGCGACTTCGTGAATGCATCCAGTTATCGAACAGACATTAATAAGGGCTATATCGCAAGGATTAAGGATGGCTTGATGATGAGGAACCACAGTGACATATATGACAAGTACAATAGTATGGCTGCATATAATAACGGTATATGCCAGTTTAATGGTATCAAACTGGAGCCTGTGCCCTGCACTGTGACCTTCGACATCGAGGTCGAGGGCAATGCCCCCGAGTCGCAGACCGTCCTCTACGGATTTTATGCCACCGAGCCTACCGCGCCGACGCGCGAGGGCTATGACTTCGCAGGCTGGAAGAATGGTGAGGACGATTACGACTTCGCCACCCCGGTGGCCGGCGACCTGACGCTGACGGCCAATTGGGAGATTATCCACTTCGAAAAAGGCGGTATCACCTACGAATGGACGAGCGAAACGACTGTCAAGGTCGTTGGATATAACGGCGCTTCGACATCTATTACCATTCTCCCGAGCTTAGAGCACAATGGCGTGTCGTACAACGTGACGGAAATAGGCGAGGGAGCTTTCAAGGACAACAATTCACTGGTGTCAATAGAACTTTATCCTGAAGCAGGCCATATCACAATTATTGGTGCACGTGCTTTCAAGAACTGTACCAACCTGTTTGAGATTGTCCTTCCTGTTGGTTTGAGGTACATCGAAGAAGAAACATTTAGCGGCAGTGGCCTGACAGAGATCACCATCCCTGCCAGCGTGGAGAGCATCGGCGATTATGCCTTTGCGGGATGCAGTGGCCTGACAGAGATCACCATCCCTGCCAGCGTGGAGAGCATCGGCGAAAATGCGTTCGAGGGTTGTAATGAGAACCTTATCATCTATGTGCCGGAGGACAATGTTGACTTCTACCGTGACCTTTTGCCAGCCTATGCCGCAATTATTCTGCCGGAAAGTGCCAAAGGTGCCGTCCCCTATATCGATGCCGACGGCAAAATGGCTTACTGCACAGACTATACCGTACTCACTGGCAGCGAGACCTCACTGACCGGAGGCTGGTACGTGGTGAACAGCGATGTCAGCTTCGACCATTCGGTGACACTCACGGGACCCGTGAACCTCATCTTGGCCGACGGCAAGACCATGAACATCGGTTCGAATAGTGACAAGATTAGCGGTTATGCCCTTAACGGAGGAGATCACACAACCAGCGCCCTCACCGTCTATGGCCAAAGTGAAGGTACGGGCAGCCTTAAAGTCTATGCCACCTACACGGCTAGTGAATATTCACAATCTGAAGGCAAAGGTATCTCACTGAAAGGCAACTATATTCAGCATGGCGGCAATGTCACCATCGACGGCACTATGACCAGCAACTATGGTGCTACTGGTATCGCAGCCTGCAATGTCGCCATTAGTGGTGGCGTGTTAACCATCAGTTCATCACTATTATCCTTCTGCATCAATGCCACAGGCACCTTCACCCTTAGCCGCGGTACCGTCAATGTCAAAAAAACCAACGGTTCAAGTGTAAATATCAATGTTAAGGGCGACATCACCGTCAGTGGTGGCATCCTTAATGCCACCAGTACTGGGGGCACAGTCATCAGCGGAGGTAGCAAAATCTATCTGAATGGCGGCACTGTCACTGCCAATAACTCTGCTTCCACTGGATATGGCATTAAAGGCAACGTGACCCTCAGTGGCAGCACCCTCACCACCAGAAGTTTCGACACCTGGCAAAACGCCAGCAGCGTCACCATTGCCGACGGCTTGGCCTATACCGACGGCATGAACGTTTACACCTCCGCCACGCCATCGGCCACATTGACGGCATTGGAGAACGTGACGCTGCAGCCCATCACCGGCGTGACGCTGACGGATGACGGCTCAGGTCTGACCGCCACGCTCGACCCCTCATCTGAGGAAGAGGTGAACATCCCCGTGCCAGTAGAGGTGG
>ONTZ01000090.1 GCA_900320905.1 uncultured Prevotella sp. | reverse complement strand
CACGGGCATCATCAACACCGTCACGCCCCTGAGCCAGAGCGGTGCCATCACCTTCACCGTCGTGCCCGACAACATGTCGCACCCGCGCCTCCGCTCCGGCCTCCGCACCGAGGTCTTCGTCATCACCAGCATCAAGGACGACGTGCTCCGCATCCGCAACGGCTCCTTCTACAGCGGTCCCGGCGACTACACCCTCTTTGTCCTCGACGGCGACATGCTCCATCCCCGCCAAGTCCGCCTCGGCGAGTGCAACTACGACTACATTGAAGTCATCAGTGGCTTGGAAGCCGGCGAACAAGTCATCGTCAGCGACATGACGAAATACAAAGGAAAGGAGAAACTGCGCTTTCCGATGGGTGGTACAGACCTATCAGCGCATGTTGTTCTCGCTTGCGCTGAAGATGCTGGCCGACGAAGAAGAGGCGAAAGACGTGGTGCAGGAAACGTTTGTCCGAGCATGGCTGGCTATCAGAAGCTACAATTCCCAGCAGCCCTTTACCTCGTGGCTCTACACAATAGCCTCACGTCTGTGTCTCAACCGTATGAAGGCAGTAAAGGCATCTGCAATGCAGCCAGAAGACCTGACAGTGCTACACCGCTTTGCTTCGGGCGACGACACACAACGCAAGCTGGAAAACAACGAATGGATAGCCATCGTAAGGGCACTGGCCGAAGGACTGAGCGAGAAGCAACGGCTGGTATTCACCCTCTGCCAACTGGAAGGTCTCTCGTCTGAAGAAGCAGAACAAATAACCGGCATGGATGCCCGGCAGATAAAGAGCAATCTCTATGTAGCCCGACAGACAATACGTAAACGACTAAAGGATTTAGGATATGATGAAGATTGATGAAATATTGAGCCGATTGCAGGAACAGCAGCCCGACGTCTGCAACCCTGACGAACTGACCGACCGCATCATGGACAGTCTGCCAGACTTACCCACTGAGCAGCCTAAGCCCGCACGACGTATCAGGCTTTACATCGTTTCGGCAATAGCCGTAGCCGCCAGTGTACTGCTGCTTATCTCCTTAGGCATCGTTTCCAATAATCAAAATGATGAAGGAAACAACCTTGTGGCACAAACAGACACCACGATTGTCAGTCCACAAACAGGGGCTAAGGAAATAGAGACTCGCCCGCAGGAAAAGAAAGGAAGCAAGGAGGTGGTTGACACGGTGAAAAGGGTGAAGGAGATTCTTCAAATGTCCAAACCGTCCAGGCACTACATGGCTAGACAGGAAACAAAGGCTGAAAGTCGCGCCGAGGCTGAAGTTATAGATGCAAGCGACTTTGCAGAAAGAGCCATGGCAGAGGAAAACCAACGCTTTGCAATGGAAATGATGGCAGCAATGAACGGCAGCCTACAAGCCGACTTCCAAGAGATGACAAAGGAAATCCGCCAACGCGGTGAACGCATGAACCAAAAGGTAGAGATGGCTATCAATGACAACGAATATTAATCAGCAACTAAAGAGGAACAAGATATGAAAAGAACAGTATTTGCACTTTGTGCCACTTTCATCGCCCTCACCATAATGGGTCAGGGAACGATACAGCAGCGCCTGCAAGGCCATCCGAAGATTGACAGTCTCGTGAGCGAGATGGAGACATTGGGAAGAAATGTTCGCGTTTCTTACTATTACGACGGTCGGCTCCATAAGACCATCATGATAGGCAGTGGCTTGATGAAAGACTACCAGCCTACGCCTCCGACGGGTGACCCAAAACGGGACTCGCTGACGCACAAGCAGGACAGCGTGCGAAAGATGGAGACTCTGCGGTTGAAACGGGCGTATGACACCATGCGCCGCACCTGCCAGCAGCTCACCGACGAGGCCAAGGAGAGTTACAGTTGGGAGTACCACCGTGGCGGGGTGGACAGCGTCCGCTATACCATCGCCTTGGGAGAATACGTTAACGGCGACACCATGCAGACCTATCGGCGAAACAGGGATGTGTTTTACTATCATGCGCCTGAAATCATCACCTTCGGCTATGACCCTTGGCCGGGAAGTGACGTGAGTCCGTGGCGACTCAAGGGATATGCCACTTTCAGATATGAGTACACGCCCGACAGCGTGAGCAAGATGCCGAAAGAGCGCACACCGTTTGACAAGGATGCATACACACGGCTGCTTCAGCCCATCCTGAAACAAAAAGGCATCACCACCCGCCAGTTCTACGTCTATCACGACAGCACCTATGTCATTGAGAAGAAAGATTGGAACAACGAGGAGTTTGTCATTCGCTCGAACACGATTTCGCCCCGCCAGCTGAAGAGCGAGACGTGGGGAACTGTTTACACGCTGGGCTCCAACGCACAGGCCGACACGGTGCTGAGCCAGATCAAGCAGGCCACATGGGCTTTCCTGAACGAACATCCCGGCATGGACTTCTCCTTCAATCCCAGTTCAGAATACCATTCAAGGGCATTGGAAAACATGTTCCATACCTTCGACTCCAAGAGATTGCCTTCTTCTTTCTACATCTATGTTCACCGTAGCCCGATACCCGGCAGCACGACAGACTCCGAACATCACATCGTCTTCATCGAAAGCAAGGGCGACATGATGGTGCCCATGGAATGGCAAATTCTGAAGAGTTGGAAAAACGGCAAGGCTGTCTATGATAAGAAGGCCTCCAAGAACCTGACGCCCAAGCAGGCCCGGGACAACACCTCCGCCTCACGCTCCACCATAACACGGGGCTACGAGCCGATAGACTGACGGGCATCTTTGGAAGGCTGCTAAGTATGGTGCCAACAGAAAGAAAAGTGACAAATTATTTGGTGATTTGGAGATTTATCTGTATCTTTGCACATAATATCTGATGCGTAAATCGCAAAAATAACGAAATACACTTAATATATGATGCAGAACAGATATGTATTTGACCCTTATCCGTTGCAAGTAACGATGCAGCGGTTAGCAGAAAACCTGAAGGCGAGACGATTGGAGAAGAAACTCTCGACGAAGAGCCTTGCGGAAATGAGTGGAGTGCCAGCCTCAAGCATTCAGCGGTTTGAGCTGAAGCACTCTATCTCTTTGGAGTCATACGTCAAACTGGCCAAAGCATTGGGTTATTCGGAGGAAATCATGCAGATGTTGGCCGAGCCGAAGTACGACACCATGGAAGAACTAATAGAGATTAACAAGAACCGGACAAGAAAGCGTGGCGTATGATGAGGAATATACAGTCTGTCAGCGTGATGTACCACGGCCGAAAGGTGGGTACGCTCTCCATGGGCAGCAGGTCGGTTTGTCAGTTTGAGTATGACAAGAACTGGCTTGCCGATGGCTTCTCCATATCACCCCTGAAGTTACCGATGAAGGCTGGTCTCTTCACGGCAGACTATATGCCGTTTAATGGGAACTTTGGCATCTTCGAAGATAGTCTGCCTGGTGGTTATGGCGAATACTTGTTGCGGAAGATACTCAGCAGGTCTGGCATAGATTGTAAGAACATGACGCCTGTGCAGTGGCTCAGTATTGTAGGCAGTTCAGGAATGGGGGCATTATGCTATGTGCCTGAGACGAAGTTGCAGCAGGAAGAAACACGGTTGACATTGGACGAGATGCAGAAAACGGCACTCGATGTGCTGTCGGAGGAAACGGATTTACATGCCGATGAGCTTTATTTCCGAAGTGGCAACTCCGGCGGCGTTCGGCCCAAGTGCCTATATACAGACGCCGAAGGACACTGGCTGGTGAAGTTCCGCCACACCTACGACCCTAAGAACATGGGGGAGATAGAGTTCCATTACAACGAAATGGCTCGGAGGTGCGGCATTGACGTGCCCGACTTCAAACTGGTAGATGGGAAATACTTCGCCACACGACGGTTTGACATTGAAAGGCTACGGGTAGGCGACGGAACGTCGGGAATGGACGGCATTCGGCTACACGTGGCAACAGCCAGTGCGCTGCTGAACGAGCCGATTTCTCCCCCTAAGATGGACTATCACAGCCTATTGCAACTGACTGGCTTCCTAACACAGTCGCCAGAAGCGGTAGAGCAGCAGTTCCGCCGTATGGCATTCAATGTATATGCAGAAAACTACGATGATCACGCCCGCAATTTCAGTTTCATTTGCCGTAATGGGAAGTGGACACTTGCACCGGCCTACGACCTAACCAATGACAACACGTTAGGGGAGCACGCCTCGACCATCAATTATAAAGGTATTCCCACTGATGAAGACCTGATAGCCGTAGGAACCAACATACGGATGACGCGACAGCGTTGTCGGCAAATCATGGATGAAGTAAAGAATATCATTAGAACGAAACGAATATGAACAAGGAATCCATCATCGTTATCCTGCTCGCCCTCGTCGTAATGGCGGGGCAGGCGCAAACGATTGGGAAATTGGATTCACAGAAAGTTGTGCCATCTATGACTGCAAAATATGGCAGTACGGCAATATAAACGAAAAGAATGGAAAAGTTGTTCTTGCTTTGAATAATGGCAACAAGACGCTCGGCGTGACCATTGGAAAACAAGGAGGAGGCAAGTGCAAGATGAGCATTGGCAAGCAGAAAAAACAGACATATAGCCTCATTACCACAAGGACGTTATCTTATTATCCGCAGCCAGACCAAACGCCGTTTATAGACAACGGCTTTCAGGAAGGCGATTCCGCTACAATTATTGGTTGGATAAAAGACTATCCTGAATCGAAAGGAAAGAGCCTCGCATTTGAAGCAAGGTTCGGAGGATTCGTACCTGGACAAAGTTCAACGCTCAAAGGACAGACCAATTCAAATGGACACTTCACGATAAAAGTTCCCGTGGAGAACACACAAGTGGTATTTGTTCACGCAGATCACCATTTCATGGATCCATGTGTGGAGCCTGGCGACACTATTTTTATCCTGAATGACGATAAGAACGACAAGCTGCTCTTTATGGGCAGGAACGCCCGTTTGCAGAATGAATTCTTCGCAGTAAGTGAAGAGTATTTCGCGAAAATGTATAACATGGAGTATAACGGTGTTTTTGACGAGAACCTTAGCAGAATGCTTAGTGACATATTTGATATGGATGCCAACACAGGACATGAGTTTCCACAAACTGTGATTGACAACATGCTGGCAGAGGTAAGGAAGAATGTACGCAAGCCCTATTCTATGTGGCATGAATTTTACGATTTCCCTTGGATGTACTTGCAGCATGCCATCTTCTCCACGCCCCGGAAACATAATCCGATAACATTAAACGCGGCCTTAGCTCTACAATTAGAAAAGGAAGGGTGGTTGACGTTAAGTGAGGAAAATCGTGAACTGTTAGAAAAGAAAGATATCAAATCGCTTAGGAATGTTATTTTAAAAGCCTTGAATGAAAAGACAGCAGCAGAAGTGATAGAATGGGAATTCCAGTTGGCAGATTCCATCTTCACCGACCCTGTGCTGCGAGAATGTGCCAAAGCAAACCGTGTCTATGGCATGCTAGATGCAACGAATCGGCCCCTCAACAAATCCTACTTGGAGGCTGCCAACAGGATACAACTGTCTGCCGCCAGGAACGCCATCTTGGCGAAGAACGCGGAATTGACAGCCCTACAGAATAAGCCTATGACATTTATAGGTTTGCGCCCTTCTTCTGATGTAGCCGACATGAGCGACGGTGAGAAGATACTGCGAAAGATTATTGAGCCGTACAAGGGCAAACTGATACTGATGGA
>ONTZ01000033.1 GCA_900320905.1 uncultured Prevotella sp. | reverse complement strand
AATAATGCAAGTCTTTTTTCATCTGTCATTCCACGATTTTGTCGCATACTGATACACTTTTTGAACTTCAAAAGTGTCAACTTATTCAGTACACGTCAGTGTGCATAAACCTGTCCTAGATTCAGGGCATGATTTTCCGAGGGCGGAATTATTTGCCTGAAATCTGGGGCAAGATTTTCCGGGGTCGGAATTATATGCCTGAAACCTGGGGCACGTTTTCCTGGGGTCAGAATTATATGCCTGAAATCTGGGGCAAGTTTTCCCGGGGTCGGAATTATTTGCCTGAGATATGGGGCACGTTTTCCCGAGGTCGGAATTATATGCCTGAAATCTGGGGCATGATTTCCCGAGGTCGGAATTGTTTGTCCTAGATCTGGGGCAAATAAATGAGAATCCAAAATGGTTTGCCCTAAATCCAGGGCATGATTCTGCCCAGTGTGCAAAACCTTCCCGTGAAAAATAAAGTCAGTCGAATATTATGGATATTGTTTCTTCAAACTCGGCGAGCAGTTCATCAAGCCGGGGATTGTCCTTGCGCGAGAACAATGCCGTGAAGTTCTTCACACCATCGAAATTACCCTCCGTGTTCATAGCGATTCAAGGGGTTTTGATGAATGTTAACTGAACTTGTAGATGTCTTCTACTTTCAACTCTCCGTTTCGAATCATCTCAAACTCCTTGTTAGTCTGCTCGATCCACTCTTTCTTTCTGCGAATCGTCTCTCTGACGGCGGCTCTCACCTCTTCGCGTGTTCTTTTCTTTTTTATTGTTTCCATATCGATTTAATATTATGTGTAAATATTGGTTTTGTGGCTGCAAAGATACGAACTATTTTAATAAGTTCCAAATTTAGGAAGAAAAAAGGGAGGGACGATGTAAAATCATTAAACCTGCACCTTTACCACAACCTTCTTTACTGGGGTGGGGGTGGTGATGCATAACTGGGGCATGTGGCCGTCCTGAGGGAAGAGGATGGCGAAATAGTCATCACCTAAGAGCATCTCCTGAGGTGGGATGTCAATGTCGGAAGAAAAGAAGGCGGCATCTGTCTCGTCGGAATAAGACTTGGTCTCGTTCAACTTCTCAATAGGCAGACAGGCAATCTTTTCTGTGCCACTGATGAGATACTGGATGTCGATATTCATCCGATGTGCCTCGTAACCATTTTCATTCAGCCTCTTCGTCTCATACGCCGACACAATGGCCTTCACCCGGGGATTGATATGATAGACACCCACAGGCATGTCAGCATCCACATTCCGCAGGAACTTCAAACCCTCGTAGATATCCTCAGAGAGCCCTTTATATAACTCTAAATGTTTTAAATTGTCGTAAATCATAGAATATCTGTCTTTAATGTAGAAATGCCTCTGCACGTTGGAGATCCTCTGGGGTGTCAATGCCGACGGTCTCCACATCGGTTATACCCACACGGATGCGGTAGCCGTTCTGCAACCAGCGCAGTTGTTCCAGACTCTCGGCTTTCTCCAGACTGCTCTGTGGCAGTTGCGTCACCTCTGCCAATACCTCACGGCGGTAGGCGTAAATACCTAAGTGCTTCAGGAAGGGATACTCACCAAACCACTCACTGTGCTCCTTACCTCTTATAAAAGGTATCACGCTCCGACTGAAATAGAGGGCAAAGCCACGATTATCCACCACAATCTTCGGTGAGTTGGGATTTTCGATGGCCTCGATACTCTCAAAGAGTTTGCCGAGGGTGCCTATCTGTGTCTGCGGATCGTCGAAGAGGTGCATCAGCGTCTCTACTTGTGAGGGTTGGATGAAAGGCTCATCGCCCTGCACATTGATGATGACATCGGCATCCGTACCAATTGTCGTGGCAGCCTCCTGAATACGGTCTGTACCACTCTTGTGGTCTGCGCGGGTCATCACGGCACGCCCCCCGAAGGCTTCGACGCATTGGAAAATGCGTTCATCATCGGTAGCCACATATACCTCATCGAGCAAGGTTGAAACCTGCTCATACACTCTCTGGATCACTGTCTTGCCGCCTAAAATAGCCAGCGGCTTGCCCGGAAACCGCGTGGAAGCGTAACGGGCGGGGATGATGGCGATATATTTCATAACGGTTGCAAAGTTATAAAAAAAATATGTAAAACATAACAATAGGTTCAAAATAGTTTTAAAAGATTTGTCTATATCGCTTTATTTTCGTACTTTTGCAAAGATTTATGTAAAATTGAAAGCAATGAACAGTAGAAACTATATCATCACAATATTGACATCCGTCCTTCTTTTGCAGCCATTTTCGGCAAGTGCGCAGAAGATAACCCTCGGTTCCGCCACCACAAAAGACGGTGGCCAGTATCAGGGGGAAATGATGCAGGGAAAACCTCATGGAAAAGGCAAGGCCGTCTATAAGAACGGCAACTGGTATGAGGGCGAATATGTGAAAGGCAAGCGCCAGGGCTTTGGTATCTATACCTTCTTCGACGGTGAGAAGTATGAAGGGGAGTGGTTCCAGGACCAACAGCACGGCAAGGGTGTCTATTATTTCTCCAACAACAACCGTTATGATGGACTCTGGTTCCGTGACTATCAGCACGGACACGGCGTGATGTACTACTTCAACGGCGACATCTACGATGGCGAGTGGAAGATGGACAAGCGCTCTGGCAAAGGTACCTATACTTTCTCCAACGGCGCCTATTATAAAGGTGAATGGAAGGACGACCAGAAAAACGGTAACGGCTTCTACGACTGGGGCGACGGTTCCAGTTACGATGGACAGTGGGCCGACAATATGCGCTCTGGCAAGGGAACCTTCCGCTATGCCGACGGTGACCAGTATATCGGACAATGGGCCAATGATGTGCAGAACGGACGCGGCATCTATAAGTTCCAAAACGGTGATGTCTATGAAGGCGACTATGTGGACGGCGAGCGCACAGGAACGGGTATCTCGAAGTATGCTAATGGCGACAAGTACACGGGTCAGTTCTTTGAGGGCGACAAACAGGGCCAAGGTACGATGGTTTGGAAGAACGGTGATCAGTATGTCGGCATGTGGAAAGGTGATAAGATGAACGGCAAGGGTAAACTCACCACCAAGAACGGCGACGTGTTCGAGGGGCAGTTCAAGAACGGCAAGATAGAAGGTGAGGGTATCGCCCGCTATGCTGACGGCTCGAAGTTCAAGGGAACTTTTAAGGACGGTAAGCGTAATGGTGCTGCCATTGAGGAGGATAAGGACGGCAAGCGTTTCGAAGGCACATACAAAGATGATGTACGCGACGGCAAATTCGTGGAGAAAGACCGTAACGGCAAAGTCATTGCCTCCGGTATCTACGAACGCGGACACCGCCAGTTAGACAAATAAGCACTTAAAACTATAAAGTATAGAACAAAATTATGGCAACAAAGAAAGAAACAACAAAAGCAACGAAGAAAGCAGTGACGAAAAAGAAGACTATAGTCAAGAATGTAGCGGATGCTGCTCCTGAGCACATCGGACTTGTAAGGAATGACAGTTGGCTGGAACCCTTTGAGGGTGCCATCCGCGGACGGCACGATCATGCTGTATGGAAGATTGATCAGTTGACCAGGAATGGAAAGAAGACACTCTCTGATTTTGCCTCAGGCCATCTGTATTTCGGTCTGCATAAACTTGCCAAGGGCTGGGTGTTCCGTGAGTGGGCTCCCAATGCGACGGACATCTATCTGATTGGCGACTTCAACAACTGGCAGGAGTCTGAGAAATATCGTTGCAAGCGTATTGCAGGTACCGGCAACTGGGAGTTGAAACTCAGCGAAAAGGCATTGAAGCATGGGCAACTCTACAAGATGAAGGTGAAGTGGAATGGGGGAGAAGGAGAGCGTATCCCTGCCTGGTGCCGTCGTGTGGTACAGGACGACAACACGAAGATATTCTCCGCTCAGGTGTGGAACCCTGAGAAGCAATACGAGTGGAAAAGGAAATCGTTCAAACCCAACAAGGCTCCGCTGTTGATTTATGAGTGCCACGTGGGTATGAGTCAGGATGCCGAGAAAGTTGGTACCTACAAGGAGTTCACGGAAAATGTCCTGCCTCGTGTGAAGAAAGACGGCTATAACTGCATTCAGGTGATGGCTATCCAGGAGCATCCTTACTATGGATCGTTCGGTTATCACGTCTCCAGTTTCTTTGCACCTTCGAGCCGTTTCGGAACCCCTGAGGAACTGAAGGAACTCATTGATACCGCTCATAAAAACGGCATTGCCGTGATTATGGATATCGTCCATTCTCACGCTGTGAAGAATGAGGTGGAGGGGTTGGGGAATCTTGCTGGTGACCCGAACCAGTTCTTCTATCCTGGTGACCGTCATGAACACCCCGCCTGGGACTCGCTCTGCTTCGACTATGGCAAGGACGATGTGCTCCATTTCCTGCTCTCCAACTGTAAGTACTGGCTCGAGGAATTCCATTTCGATGGCTTCCGTTTCGACGGCGTCACCTCGATGCTGTATTATTCACATGGACTGGGCGAGGCCTTCGGAGGCTATGGCGACTACTTCAACGGACACGAGGACGATAATGCCATCTGCTATCTGACATTGGCTAACAAACTGATCCATGAGGTGAACCCCGATGCTATCACCATTGCCGAGGAGGTGTCTGGTATGCCCGGTCTCGCTGCAAAATTTGAAGATGGCGGCTATGGCTTCGACTACCGTATGGCGATGAACATCCCCGACTACTGGATCAAGACTATTAAAGAGGTACGCGATGAGGATATCAACGTGTGCTCCATCTTCTGGGAGGTCAAGAACCGTCGTCCCGACGAGAAGACTATCTCTTACTGCGAGAGTCACGACCAGGCACTGGTAGGTGATAAGACCATCATCTTCCGCCTTATCGATGCTGATATGTACTGGCACTTCGCCAAGAAGGATGTCAATGATATAGCCCAGCGTGGTATTGCCCTTCATAAGATGATCCGCCTTGTCACTGCTGCTGCCATCAACGGCGGCTACCTGAACTTCATGGGTAACGAGTTTGGGCATCCTGAGTGGATTGACTTCCCACGCGAGGGTAATGGCTGGTCGTATAAGTATGCCCGTCGTCAGTGGAGTCTTGTCGATAACAAAGATCTCTGCTATCACTGGCTTGGCGACTTCGATCGTGCGATGTTGAAGACCATCAAGAGCGTACGTAATTTCCAAGACAAGCCTGTTGTGGAAATCTGGCACGACGATGGCGACCAGGTGCTCTGCTTCATGCGTGGCGACCTCGTGTTTGTATTTAATTTCTCGCCGACGCGCAGTTATACCGACTACGGATTCCTCGTGCCGACAGGCTCCTACGATGTAGTGCTCAACACCGACTCGAAGGACTTTGGTGGTAATGGCTTTGCTGATGATACGGTAACCCACTTCACCAATTACGACCCGCTCTATGTGAAGGATAAGAAGGAGTGGCTGAAACTCTACATCCCAGCGCGCTCTGCTGTTGTCCTGAAAAAAAACTGATATGAATTACAATCACCTTAATAAGAACAGTAGCACCGTCGCTATCAGGCTGATGTGTGCTATTGTTTTTCTTTCATTCTCATTTGTCTGGCTCTATTGTTTTCAGGCAGACGTCCTTGCTGCGGCGCAACATGTGCTGAGCAAGGGCCTAACAACCTACAAGCCTTTCGTGGGTGCGATACTCATCACGCTGGTCCTGCAATCGCTCCAGTTGATAGTCTATGCTCTGACCCGCCTTCGTAAGCGCAGCCATGCACTGACCTATCTGCCGTCGATGCTGGCTCTGGCTGTGATTACCGATGTCAATAGTGATGTCGATGGCCAATACACTCTGGGACCTTTGTGGTGGATTCTCCCCATAGTCATCGCACTGTGGCTATTGTTGGTCTTTGTGGCCCGCATGTTGCAAAGCGTCGAACCCGATGCAGAGCCTAAGGGGCTTTTCTCCCGTGCCATGTGGATCAATATGCTGACGATGGCCCTGCTGATTATCATTGTCGTCGCCCTCAGCAATTCCAATGCCGTATTCCATTACCGTATGCGGGCTGAGGCACGGCTTCTCAGCGGCGACTACGAGGGCGCGCTGCAGATGGGTGCCAAGTCGTTGGAGAGTGATGCCGATCTGCAGATGATCCGTATGTATGCCTTGTCACGCACCGGTGAGTTGGGTGAGCGTTTGTTTGCTTATCCCGTTTCCAGCCATAGTGAGGCTATGCTGCCCGTTGAGGGAAAGTCAAAGTTCGTGATGTATCCCAGCGACAGCCTATATAAGTTCTTGGGTGCCCGTCCGAAGGGTGAGATGACCACTGCCCGTTATCTGGAACTGATGCAGCGACGCGACAGTACTGTCGACCATCGTATTGCTGACTATGAGTTGTGTGGACTGTTGATTGATAAGCGCATCGACGACTTTGTCTGTCAGTTGCGCCGCTATTATTCCGAAGGTGATACCTTGGACATAGACCGTCTGCCCCGTCACTACCGTGAGGCGATGACCCTTTATACACACTTACGTTCCAGACCCGTCGTGGTTTATTACAACAGCGTGATGGACGAGGACTGGAAGAATCTGCAAGAATTGGAGGCTCAGTACCCCGACCTCACAGAACGTAAGGGGAGGGTAGAGGAGCAATACCATGACACTTACTGGTACTACTATGAATATGAATAAAAACAAGAAAGCCGCAGGCCCTAAGCAACTTTTTGAGTAATTTTTTGCCAAAAAGTTTTTTTGTTCCGAAAATAATCTGTATCTTTGCAATCGACTTGTTTTCTAACTTGATTTCTAAAAACAATTACTTCATTTAAATACTAACAGCGTATGTCACAAATTACAGGACACATTTCGCAAATTATCGGCCCGGTTATCGATGTTTACTTCAACACCGAGGGGCAGGAGGCGGAAAAAGTGTTGCCGAAGATTCACGATGCCTTGAAGATTGACCGTGGTGACGGGCGCGACCTGGTTGTCGAGGTGCAACAGCACATCGGCGAGGATACGGTGCGCTGCGTGGCTATGGACAATACTGACGGACTGCACCGTGGACTGGAGGCGATCCCGATGGGCACACCAATCGTGATGCCTGCCGGCGATCAGATTAAAGGTCGAATGCTGAACGTGATCGGACAGCCTATCGACGGTATGAAACAACTCGACATGGCGGGAGCCTATCCCATTCACCGTGAGGCACCCTCGTTTGAGGAACTCTCCACTAAGAAGGAGATTCTGGCGACGGGTATCAAGGTGATCGACTTGCTGGAGCCCTATATGAAGGGTGGTAAGATCGGACTCTTCGGTGGTGCCGGTGTGGGTAAGACGGTGCTCATCATGGAGTTGATTAACAACATCGCCAAGGGGCACAATGGATTCTCCGTCTTCGCAGGCGTGGGAGAGCGCACCCGTGAGGGTAACGACCTCATCCGAGAGATGATTGAGTCGGGCGTGATCCGCTACGGTGAGAAGTTCCGCGAGGCAATGGATCAGGGTAAGTGGGACTTGAGTCTCGTAGATCCTGAGGAACTCAAGAAGAGTCAGGCCACCCTAGTGTATGGACAGATGAACGAGCCTCCCGGTGCACGTGCCTCTGTGGCTCTCTCCGGACTGACGGTAGCCGAGGGTTTCCGCGACGGTGGCGGTAAGGACGGCGGTGCTGCCGATATCCTGTTCTTCATCGACAACATCTTCCGTTTCACCCAGGCAGGTTCTGAGGTGTCGGCTCTGTTGGGCCGTATGCCTTCAGCCGTAGGTTATCAGCCGACACTGGCTTCGGAGATGGGTACGATGCAGGAGCGCATCACCTCGACGAAGAAGGGCTCTATCACCTCCGTACAGGCTGTGTATGTGCCTGCCGACGACTTGACCGACCCTGCACCTGCTACCACCTTTACGCACTTGGATGCCACGACGGTGCTGGATCGTAAGATTGCTGAGTTGGGTATCTATCCGGCTGTGGATCCGCTGGGTTCTACTTCCCGTATCCTCGACCCGCTGATTGTGGGTAAGGCGCACTATGACTGTGCCCAGCGCGTAAAGGAGATCTTGCAGCGCTACAAGGAGTTGCAAGACATCATCGCCATCCTCGGTATGGACGAACTCTCCGACGAGGATAAACTGACGGTGAACCGTGCCCGTCGTGTGCAGCGTTTCCTCTCGCAGCCGTTCTCCGTGGCCTCACAGTTCACGGGCCTGCCGGGTGTGATGGTGCCTATCGAGGAGACCATCAAGGGTTTCAATGCTATTCTCGACGGCGAGGTGGACGACCTGCCCGAACAGGCCTTCCTCAATGTGGGTACCATCGAAGATGCGAAGGAGAAAGCCAAGAAACTGCTCGAAGCCGCAAAAGGGTGATGAACTTAGAACTAAGAAGTAAGAACTAAGAACTAAGGGAGTTATGCTGCAGTTGAGAATAGTTTCCCCTGAGAAGGTTGAGTACGACGGAGCCGTCGAGAGTGTCTTAGTGCCTGGCGCGATGGGACAGTTTGAGATACTCACCAACCACGCACCGATTATCTCGTTGCTGGGAGAGGGTGAGGTGATCTATGCCGCTTCCGACGGCAAGCATTCTATCGTGGTTGCCGGAGGCTTCGTGGAGGTACAGAAGAATAAGGTAAGTCTTTGTGTAGAACTCCATCCGCATGACTAAGAACGTTGTAAATACCTATCTGAGACAAAGCATCTGTCTGATAGCGGGGCTGACCCTGCTGGCACTGCTCTATGTCAACCTGAAAGGCGACATGGGACTGATGACGATGCCCATATTTATCTCAGCGGTGTTTCAACTGGTGGCCTGTATCGCCTACGGCCTCGTATGGAAGTGGGTGTCAACGTCATCGCCAGCCAGTCTGCCGACACTCTACATGGCAGCATCGGCATTCCGGATGTTTGTCGGTATTGTCATCGTCTTGGCATATTGTTTTGTGGCGGACAATCAGACCTCCATCAAGTTCTTCGTCGTCACCTTCTTGATTTACTATTTCGTGATTCTCATCTACGATACTTGGTATTTCGTCAAGATAGAGAAGAGATTCAAACAAAACGTATAAACTAAAGAAAATGAGATATTTGCTTTTATGCCTCACCTTCCTTTTCGCTGCCGGCACGCCATTGTCGGCGAGTGAGAGTGAGGGGATAGACGTGAAGGAGATAGTGCTCGGACACCTCGCTGATGCCTATGAGTGGCACATCACCACCATCGGCGGCAAGCATATCAGCATTCCTCTGCCTGTGATTGTCAGGAGCGAAGCCACCGGTGAGTGGCACGTCTTCTGCAGTTCGCGCATCGAGGAGGCGATGGAAGAGGGAAAGGACTATATGGGCTTCTACTTCAACGAGGAGAAGAACGGCAAGATCTATGAACGGCTTTCCGACGGCACGAGTGTGCGTCCGTGGGATATCAGCATCACCAAGAGTGTGTTGCAGATATGGATTGTCGTGATCATCATGCTGTGTATCTTCCTCGGCTGTGCCCGTTGGTACAAGAAGCACGACCCCACCAAGGATGTGCCGAAGGGATTCGTAGGCATGGTGGAGATGCTGGTGATGTCGATTAACGACGACCTCATCAAGGACTCCATCGGCGAGAAGCACTACCGTCCCTACGCACCGTACTTGTTGACAGCCTTCTTCTTCATCCTCATCACCAATATGCTGGGTCTGTTGCCCATCTTCCCTGGTGGTGCCAACGTGACGGGCAACATCAACATCACGTTCTTCCTGGCACTCTGTACGATGCTGGCCATCAACCTCTTTGGCAACAAAGAGTACTGGAAGGAGATCTTCTGGCCCGATGTGCCTGCATTCCTGAAGGCCTATCCGGTGGCTATCATGCCGATCATCGAGTTGTTTGGTATCATCACCAAGCCCTTCGCCCTGATGGTCCGTCTCTTTGCCAACATGATGGCTGGCCATGCCATTATCCTGTCGTTCACCGCTATCATCTTCATCGGATGGTCTCTGAATGCATTTCTTGGCTCCGGCCTGACACTGCTCAGTTTCGTGATGATGCTCTTCATGAACTGCCTGGAGTTTCTGGTGGCCTTCATCCAGGCCTATGTCTTCACTATGCTCAGTGCCGTCTTCATCGGACTGGCTCATCCCGAACATGAGGGACATTAAAGATTAAACAATAAACATTAAATAATTAACAACTAAAAAAATTAAAAGTTATGATTACATCATTGTTATTACAGGCAGCAGCCGCTGCTGGTCTTGCTAAGTTTGGTGCCGGTCTCGGCGCAGGTATTGCAGCAATTGGAGCCGGTCTGGGTATCGGTCGTATCGGTGGTAACGCCATGGACGCCATCGCCCGTCAGCCCGAGGCAGCAGGCACCATCCGTACCAACATGATTCTGACAGCCGCATTCGTAGAGGGTGTAGCCCTGTTCGCTGTCGTTGTGTGCGCACTCTGCGTATTCCTTTAATCCTCAAAATCATCTGTGCAAATGGAGTCATTGAACTTACCTGCCATCTTGACGCCCGACTTCGGATTATTCTTCTGGATGTTGATAGCGTTCTTGGTGGTCTTTGTCCTTCTTGCTAAGTTCGGCTTCCCCGTCATCACTGGTATGGTGGAGGAACGCAAGAACTTTATCGACGAGAGTCTCCGTAAGGCCCATGAGGCTCAGGAGCGTCTGGCGAATATCGAGAAGGAAGGTGAATCCATCTTGCAGGAGGCTCGCGAGAAGCAGGCTCAGATACTGAAAGAGGCTGCCGAGACGCGCGATGCCATTGTGGAACAGGCACAGACGAAGGCGAGGGCAGAGGGTGCCCGACTCTTGGATGATGCGAAGATCGCCATCGAACAGGAGAAGAAAGCCGCCATCGCCGATATCCGTGCACAAGTAGCCACGCTGAGTGTCGAGATCGCCGAGAAGGTTCTCAGGCAGAACCTGAAAGACGACAAGTCGCAGATGGATCTGATAGACCGTATGCTGGATGATGTCTCTGCTAATAATTAATAAGGTATAACGTATGGATATAGGAGTCATATCGGTAAGATACGCCCGTGCGCTCTTGAAGAGTGCCACTGACGCGAAAATCGAAGATGCCGTCTACACCGAGATGCAGCAACTCGCCAAGAGTTACGTCGAGGTGCCGCAACTGCGGTTTACGATAGACAATCCGATGCTCTCGAAGGACAAGAAGGAAGCCCTTCTGCTGACGGCAGCCGGCCAGGAGCCTTCCAATCTGACGAAGGCCTTCGTTCAACTTGTGTTGAAGGAGGATCGTGAGAGCGTGATGCAGTTCATCGCCAATTCGTACGTCACACTTTACCGCCAGCAGAAGAACGTCATCCGAGGACGTCTCATCACGGCGGCGCAGGTATCGCCTGCCACAGAGCAGAAGATGCGCCGCATGGTGGAGAGTAAGACTAATGGAACTGTGGAGTTTGAGACGGAGGTGAACCCCGACATCATCGGTGGCTTCATTCTCGAATACGACACCTACCGCTTGGACGCCAGTGTCAAGTCGAAACTCAACTCAATTCTTAATACCCTTAAAAAATAGAACAAATGTCAGATAAAATTAAACCAAGCGAAGTATCCCAGGTCCTGCTCGACCAACTGAAAGGTATCTCCAATGCCGAGAAGTTCGATGAGGTGGGTACCGTGCTGACCGTCAGCGACGGTGTGGCTCGTATCTACGGACTGCGCAATGCGGAGGCCAATGAACTGTTGGAGTTCGAGAACGGGACAATGGCTATCGTGATGAACCTGGAGGAAGATAACGTCGGTTGTGTGCTTCTCGGCGCCACTTCAGGTATCAAGGAAGGCATGGTGGTGAAGCGTACCAAGCGTATCGCCTCTATCCGTGTCAACGACAACATGCTGGGGCGCGTTATCAATCCGCTGGGTGAGGCTATCGACGGCAAGGGTGACATCGACCTGAGCGATGCTTTCGAGATGCCGTTGGATCGTAAGGCTCCCGGTGTGATCTACCGTCAGCCTGTGAAGGAACCGCTGCAGACGGGTCTGAAGGCTATCGACTCGATGATCCCCATCGGACGCGGACAGCGTGAGTTGATCATCGGTGACCGTCAGACGGGTAAGACCGCCATTGCTGTGGATACCATCATCAACCAGAAGAGTTTCTATGAGGCAGGCAAGCCTGTCTATTGTATCTATGTCGCCATCGGTCAGAAGGCCAGTACCGTGGCCGCCCTCGTCAGCACGCTCCAGGAGCACGGTGCCATGCCATATACCATCGTGGTGGCTGCCACCGCTGCTGATCCTGCTGCCATGCAGTACTATGCACCGTTTGCAGGAGCCGCCATCGGCGAGTATTTCCGCGACAGGGGCCTGCCGGCATTGGTGGTCTACGACGACCTGTCGAAGCAGGCTGTGGCCTACCGTGAGGTGTCACTGATCCTGCGTCGTCCCTCAGGTCGTGAGGCCTATCCCGGCGATGTGTTCTATCTGCACTCCCGTCTGTTGGAGCGTGCCGCCAAGATGAACGAACAGCAGGAGGTGGCTGAGCAGATGAACGATCTGCCTGAGTGCATGAAGGGCCATGTGAAGGGTGGCGGTTCACTGACTGCCCTGCCGATCATCGAGACACAGGCAGGCGACGTGTCGGCTTACATTCCTACAAATGTGATCTCCATCACCGACGGACAGATTTTCTTGGAGTCAGACCTCTTCAATCAGGGCTTCCGTCCCGCCATCAACGTGGGTATCTCCGTATCCCGTGTGGGTGGTTCGGCACAGATCAAGTCGATGAAGAAGGTGGCTGGTACGCTGAAGATCGACCAGGCACAATACCGTGAACTTGAGGCCTTCTCGAAGTTCTCCAGTGATATGGATGCCGTAACGGCGATGACACTTGATCGTGGACGAAAGAACAATCAGTTGCTGATTCAGCCGCAGTACAGCCCGATGCCCGTAGGCGAACAGATTGCCATCCTCTATTGTGGTGTGCATGGTCTGATGCGTGAGGTGCCTATCGTGAAGGTGCGCGAGTGCCAGAATCAATTCCTCGACAAGTTGCGTTCTGCTAACCCCGAGGTCATCGAGACACTGGCCAGTGGTAAGATTGATGACGAGACGACGGCAAAGATCGAGGCTGTGATGGCCGACATCGCAGGAACGTATAAATCCTAACGGCCTATGCCAAGTCTGAAAGAAATCAAGGGCCGCATCGCCTCAGTCAAATCCACGAGAAAGATCACGTCGGCGATGAAGATGGTGGCATCCAGTAAACTCCATCATGCTCAGGTAGCCATCCAGAACATGCTGCCTTATGAGGAGTTGCTGGAGCACATCCTCAAGTCGTTCCTCGCTGCCGAGGCGGAGGCACAGACCATCTTCGACCAGGAGCGTCCCGTACGCAGGGCCGCCCTGGTGGTCTTTACCTCCAACTCCTCGCTCTGTGGCGGTTTCAATGCCAACACCATCAAGATGATGACGCATGCCGTCGATGAGTACAGTCAGACCATCGGGCGCGACAACATCGAGATCTATCCCATAGGCCGTAAGGTGTATGAGAAGGCGAAAAAGATGGGGCTCGCCGTACAGGGCGAATTCTCGGCACTCGCCGACAAGCCCAACGTGCAGCAGTGCATCGAGATCGCGCAGGAACTGGGTGTGAAATTCATGGAGGGTAAGATAGATAAGGTCGAAATCATCTATCATCACTTCAAGAGTGCAGGCTCGCAGATACTCACCCGCAAGACCTTCCTGCCCATCGACATTGAGTCGGAGTTGAATGCCGATAAGGAGCGCGATCTTGAGTCGGTCATTGCCACCAAGGAGAGTCAGGAGTACCTGAAGAAGAGAGGAGACAGGAGTCAGGAGTCAGGAGAGAAACAGGCCGAGGTGAAGCCGCTCAACGATAACTTCATCGTGGAGCCGGATATGGACACCGTGCTCTCGCAACTCGTTCCAAAGTTGGCTCACCTGATGCTCTACACGGCGCTGTTAGACTCTAATGCCTCGGAGCATGCCGCTCGTATGGTGGCCATGCAGACCGCTACTGATAATGCCGACGAACTGCTTCGCGAACTGAATCTCCAGTACAACAAGGGTCGTCAGCAGGCTATTACAAACGAACTTCTCGACATCGTCGGAGGCTCCGTGAATAATTAAAAAATTGAAATTATGAAACTTACTGGAAGAAGAGAAAGTAGTAATGTAGAAGACCGCCGTGGTTTGAGTGGCGGTGCGAAGGCCGGTATTGGCGGTATCGGTGCTATCATCGTGGCAGCCTTGTTTGCCTGGATGAGTGGCGGCGATCCTGTGTCAGCCGGTTTGCAGGCCGCTCAGGAGCAGATGTCAGCCCGTACGGAGAGTGTCAATCCTGAGGAGTTCTCCGAGGAAGAACAGCAACTCGCTACCGAGTGCAAGCAGATCCTCGCCTCTACGGAGGATGTCTGGACGGCTGTGTTCAAGGAACTGGGCCGTACCTACGAGTCGCCCACGCTGGTACTGTTTACCAATCAGGTCAACTCTGCCTGTGGTAGCGCTACGGCTGCGGTAGGCCCGTTCTATTGCTCCGGTGACCAGAAACTGTATATCGACCTGTCGTTCTTTACGCAGATGAAGCGCCAGTTGGGTGTCGAGGGTAATACCTTCGCCTATGCCTACGTCATTGCCCACGAGATCGGCCACCATGTGGAGTACTCGCTCGGCATTCTCGGCAAGGCCCATCAGCAGATGAATCAAACCGACAAGGTGACTGCCAATCAGATCAGCGTGCGTCTGGAACTCCTTGCCGACTACTACGCCGGTGTCTGGGCCCACTATGAGGATGCCATGAACCACTCGATGGAGTATGGCGATCTGGAGAAGGGTCTTGAGTTGGCCAAGGCCATCGGTGACGACTGGTTGCAGAAAAAGGCGCAGGGTAGGGCAACGCCCGAGTCGTTCACCCACGGCACCTCCGAGCAGCGCAAGCGTTGGCTCCGTCGTGGCTACGAGACTGGCGATATGCGCACCTCTACCTTCAACGTACAGAACTACAACGACCTCTGATCAATAACCCGTCCTTATTTTTGAATAACCCGCCCTTATTGCTCAATAATGGCGGGTTATTGTTTTACTCGTGGTGGTAGGGTTCACCTTTGATGATAGTGCAGGCGCGATAGAGTTGTTCGGTGAATACGAGGCGCACCATCTGATGAGAGAACGTGAGGCGTGAGAGGGAGAGCGTCTCGTTGGCACGGGCATAGACCTCTGGTGAAAAACCGTAGGGGCCGCCGATGACAAATACGAGGCGGCGGGCGGTCTGCTGCTTCTGCTCCAGCCAACGGGCCAGTTCGATGCTGCGCAGTTCCTTGCCGTGCTCATCGAGAAGCACCACCGTATCGGATGGCTGTATCTGTTTCAGGATCAGTTCACCCTCCGCCGCCTTCTGCTGTTCCTCGGAGAGACTCTTGGTCTGGCGGAGTTCCGGGATGGTCACGATGTCGAAGGGCATGTAGTGGGTAATGCGTCCGGCATAGTCGTCAATCCCTGCGACGAAATGCTTGTTTACCGTTTTGCCAACCAAAATAAGAATTGTCTTCATTGTATCGTTTCTTTTTCGATGAACTCATTGAACTGTGTCTGGTAGCCGTTGAACACGTTGATGTCCACCTCGCCGGTGATGCCCTGCACCCGTCCGTCGGGCGACAGTTGCCAGACAATCAGATGGATGTCTGGCTTGTATTCCCCGTAGCGGGCTATCCACACCTTGTAGTCACGTTTGATGTCGGGCGCATCGGGCAGGTATTTGTTGACGAACATCTGGTTGACATAGAGGATGGGTTTCACGCCACAGCGCTTCTCGACGGCTTGCAGCCATGTGCGGATATTGCTCCACAGCGCCTTCGAGCCTCCCATTGCCTCAATCTGGCTGTTGGAGGGTTCGATGTCGAGTACGGGGGGCAGGTCTCCCTTGCGGAACAGGGTATGGTTGATGAAAAACTCAGCCTGTGCCGCCCCAGTGCGCTTAGTCGAGAAGAAGTGGTAGGCCCCGATGGGGATGCCAGCCTTACGGGCGGCAGCATAGTCGTGGACGTAGTAGGGGTTGCGCACGCTGATACCTTCCGTCGACTTGATGAAGACGAATGATACGGGATAGTCCACCTTGCCGGAGATCTGTTTCTTGCTCTTCGACCCGAGGTGGGTGATGCGCAGTTTGTTCCATAGGATGGGGTATTTCTTCCGTCCCTTGCCGTGCTGGTAGCGGGAGATGTCGATACCGTAGATGCGCTCCGAGGTGTAGTTCATCCGCTCACCCTTGAACACGCCCTGCTGCCACTGTCCGGTCTTCAGCACCGTGGCCACCTCATTTTCCAGAAGTTGCAGGCCGAAGCCGTGACGCAGGTCGTTCTCCCAGTGTCCCTCGAAATAGTGGTTTTCCACAGAGATATACGAGCCGTGCCCCTGCGCCTTGGCATCGACGATGGTGCCGACCCTGCCACCTCGGAAGGCTCCCTGATAGATTCCCGCCGAGTCGATGCGGATACCGCTGGTGAGTGTGTCTTCATCCCATTGTCCGATGGTGATACGCCCCAAGGAGTCGCGGCTGATGGCAGTACCCTGGCGCTTCTTACCCTTCCAGCGCCCTATATTATATATAGGTATAGTGTCGATGACTTCGTTGTGTCGTTTCCCTGCGGCAAAGGCTGCCACCATCTCGTAGCCCTCGTCCTCCACATTGTGACGGTCCAGATAGTAGTCCAGTTCGTCTTGACGGTCTTCCTTTATCTGTTTGAGGATGGAGTCGAGCCGCAGGGCGGGGGAGATGCTGAAAGTCCTGCTGGTCAGCGTGTCGCCCTTCGCCTCAGCCTGCTGTCGTTTCGTCTGATGCCGCCAGCCCAGATAGAAACCTGTTGCCGTTGCGACAACTAGTAGGAGGAGCGTATATCGGAGTGATTTCTTCATTCTGATGGCAAAATTACTAAAAAAATCTGTGAAAATCTGTGTAATCTGTGGCTTTTTTCGTAATTTTGCCCTCACAATTAACTCAACATCAATGATTATGAAGAAATTATTAGTTTTCGCCCTGTTGCTGATCGGGATGACAGCACAGGCACAATGGGGTCAGAGGCCTCGGATGGCAGAGCCTGGACTCACAGACCAGACAGCCAGGAAGTTCACACTCGACCTGACCGACGACGGGAAGGCACAGATGGTTTGTTTCCTGCCCACGACACCGTCGGGCAAGGCAATTGTCGGCATCCCCGGCGGTGGCTACTCGATGCTGTCGAATACCCATGAGGGAACGATGGCTGCCGACTGGCTGAACAAGAAGGGCATTGCCTATTTCGTTGTGAACTACCGTCTGCCGGAAGGCGACCGTACTATTCCGATGGGCGATGTAGAGAAGGGCTTCCGTATCGTACGTGACTCAGCCGCCCTCTGGGGCATCAATCCCAGCGACGTGGGTATCATGGGCTTCTCGGCAGGCGGTCATCTGGCCTCTGTCATCTCTACCCATTCTCCCTTCGAGGTACGTCCGAACTTCTCGATCCTGTTTTACCCGGTGATCTCGATGGATGAACGTGTGTCGCATGTATGGTCGTGCCGCAACTTCCTCGGCGAGGCTGGACAGAAGGATCCTAAGTTGGTACACGATTTCTCTACCAACAATGCCGTGCAGCGTCATCTGACACCGCCTGCCTGCATCATCATGTCGGGTGACGACAACTTAGTGCCACCGCTGACGAATGGTCTGGCTTACTATACCGCCATGCGTAATGCCGGCAATGACTGTATGCTGCTGCTCTATCCTACGGGTGGTCACGGCTACGGCTTCGGACAGTGGTTCGCCTATCACGACGAGATGCTGGCAACCCTCGGCAAGTGGCTGGATCAGTTGAAGGCGCCAAAGACCGATGCCATCCGTGTGGCTTGTATCGGCAACAGCATCACCGACGGACACGGTATCGACCTGGCACCCCGCAATGGCTATCCCGCCCAGTTACAGCGACTCTTAGGCGACGGCTATTCTGTGAAGAATTTCGGACTGAGTGCCCGTACGATGCTGAACAAGGGCGATGTGCCTTATATGAATGAGATGGCTTGGCGCGATGCACAGGCTTTCAAGCCCGATATTGTCGTCATCAAGTTAGGCACCAACGACTCGAAGCCCCATAACTGGGTGCACAAGGATGAGTTCAAGCAGGACTTGCAGCAGATGATCACCACGCTCTGTCCGCAGTTGGCACAGCCCGCCAAGAAGGGTAAGAAAGCCAAGAAGGGACAGGTGGCAGAACCCGTGAAGCCCCGTATCATCCTCTGCACGCCGATTCCCGCCTTCAAGTCGACATGGGATATCAGCGACCAGGTGATTGCCAACGAGATTATCCCCATCCAGAAAGAGGTGGCTGCCCAGTACAACCTACAGGTGCTCGACCTGCATTCGCTGTTTACCGATGCCAGTCTGGTGCTGGACGACGGTATCCATCCCAACGACAAGGGTGCACAACGGCTCGCCCAACTCGTGGCGGAAGCCATCAAACAGTGATATCGTTATATCCCCCTACAAAAAAACGCTCCCAATCGGGAGCGTTTTTCATTTGCGTGCTATCTAACTTATGAGAAAGCGACTGTCAGACCAGCCATCACAATCGATACCATCGACATCAGTTTGATGAGGATATTGAGCGACGGGCCAGACGTATCCTTGAACGGGTCACCCACGGTGTCGCCAACGATACAGGCCTTGTGGGCAAACGAACCCTTGCCGCCGAAGTTACCCTCCTCGATATTCTTCTTCGCATTGTCCCAGGCACCACCGGCATTCGCCATGAAGACTGCCAGTGTGAAGCCACCTGCCAGACCGCCTACCAAGAGTCCGAGTACACCAGCCACACCGAGGATGATACCCACGAGGATGGGGATGATGATGGCGAGGACAGACGGGATGATCATCTCGTGCTGGGCTGCCTTGGTGGAGATCTCCACGCAACGGCCATAGTCGGGCGTACCTGTTCCTTCGAGGATACCGGCAATCTCCTTAAACTGTCGGCGCACCTCCTGTACCATCTTCTCTGCTGCACGGCCTACAGCCTCCATCGTCATACCACAGAACAGGAAGGCAGCCATTGCTCCGATAAAGGCACCCACGAGCACCTTCGGGTTCATCAGGTTCACCTGGTAGTAGTTCATGAAGTCGGGGATGGTGGCATTGGAAGCCTCAATCACGTCGCCAGCCACATTCGTCAGTGTCTGTCCGGCACGGGTCATCGCGATCTTGATTTCCTCGATATAAGAGGCGAGGAGTGCGAGAGCCGTGAGGGCTGCAGAACCGATGGCGAAGCCCTTACCAGTGGCAGCAGTGGTGTTGCCAAGGGCATCGAGGGCATCAGTACGGTGGCGCACCTCTTCACCCAGTTGCGACATCTCGGCGTTACCACCGGCATTGTCGGCGATTGGTCCGTAGGCGTCGGTAGCCAGGGTGATACCCAGAGTGGAGAGCATACCTACGGCAGCGATACCGATACCGTAGAGTCCGTGAGCCAGCGATTCCGAAGTCATGGAGAGGTCGAAGCCGTTGGCACAGAGGTAACTCAGCATGATAGCCACACCAATGGTGATCACTGGGATGCAGGTAGAGATCATACCCGTACCGATACCTTTGATAATCACGGTGGCGGCACCGGTCAGACCAGCCTCAGAGATCTTCTGGGTGGGCTTGTAACTGTGCGAGGTGTAGTATTCCGTCGCCTGTCCGATGATGACACCGGCAGCCAGACCGCTGATGACGGAGAAGGAAAGACCGAGCCAGTTCTCGATACCTAAGAGGTAAAGAATGGCGAAGGTGGCGATGGCGATGAGAACGGCAGACACGTTCGTGCCGAGTGACAGCGAACGGAGCAGGTCTTTCATCGTGGCACCTTCTTTCGTACGGACAAGGAATATTCCCAAGAGCGAGAGGAACACTCCCACAGCGGCAATCAGCATGGGGGCGATGACGGCTTTGAGTTGGATTTCGGTGCCTGCGACGGCAAAGGCGGCAGCACCCAGGGCGGCTGTCGACAGCACCGAACCGCAATAACTCTCATAGAGGTCGGCACCCATACCGGCCACGTCACCCACATTGTCACCTACGTTGTCGGCAATGGTAGCGGGGTTGCGCGGGTCGTCCTCAGGGATGTCGGCTTCCACCTTACCTACGATGTCAGCACCCACGTCGGCAGCCTTCGTATAGATACCACCACCGACACGTGCAAACAGAGCCTGTGTCGATGCACCCATACCGAAGGTCAGCATCGTGGTGGTGATGGAGATAAGTCCGTCGGGATCGAAGCGGTTCAGCACCACGAACCATACGGCGATGTCGAGCAGTCCGAGACCTACGACGGTGAGACCCATCACGGCACCTGAGCGGAAGGCAATCTTCAGGCCTGCATCCAGACTCTCACGGGCCGCATTGGCGGTGCGGGCAGAGGCATAGGTGGCTGTCTTCATGCCGAAGAAGCCTGCCAGTCCGGAGAAGAAACCACCGGTGAGGAAGGCAAACGGCACCCATCGGTTCTGTACGTTCAGGCCAAAGGCCATGAAGGTAAAGAGCGCACAGAGCACAACGAAGACGATGAGCACGACCTTGTACTGTTGCCACAGATAGGCCATTGCACCTTTGCGCACGTAGAGTGCAATCTCTTTCATACGGGGCGTACCTTCGTCAGCCTTCATCATGCTGCGGAAGAAGTAGTACGCCATGCTCAGTGCCACGATCGATGCGATGGGCACGAGCCAGAATACTGAGGGGATGTTCATAATGGTTTTATTAAGTTTGTTGGATCTATATGATTTGTCTTTTATTCGTCAACGAATTCAATCAACTGGGCGGCTTCGTCGTCAGGATCGTCGCTACCAAGGTCCATCATCGTCGAGTAGTTCTCTTCGGTGATCTCGTCGTCGTTGGGGTCTTCGACCATCGAATCGTCGTCATCGTGATTCTTGTAGTCGTCCTTTACCTCTACGTCGGCATCCTCGTCATCTTCCTCATTGTCGCGTTCGTCCTCGTCGTTGAACTTCATCCGGAGTTTCTCCTGCTGGGGCTTGAGTTTGGCGAAGATCGCCTCCACCCAGTTGCCTTTTGCCACTTCGAGCACCTCGTAGCCGTCTTCCACCTTCTTCTCGTACATGCCGCCCTTCTTGTGCAGACGGTCTTTTGGCAGAGTGGTGGTGGAGATGTCGAAGCCGCTGAGGATGATGTCCTGGATAGACTGCGACAGGGAGTCCCATCCGCCGCCGAAGTTACGGTCTAACACCTCGATGAGTTTGGCGGCAGAGATGTGGCGGATGTTCTCGTATGTGAGGTCTGTGACGCGCATGATGGGTTTCTTGCGCATACCCCACGTCACCTTATTCTCTTCATCCATCTTGAGTTCGCCCACCTTATAGCCTTGTTTGGTATAGGCTTTCTTGATGGCAGGTGTGACTTCCTGAATCTCCACAATCTCAAACGCACAGCGGATGATGTCAACATAGTGACGGAAATTCTCCTTGATATCTGCATCTTTCAGACCTGCTTCAAGCATACGGAAGATGTCGTTTTCCTGGACGTCCCAAACGGAACTCTTTGTAAGTGATTTGAGCGACAGAGCGTTGCTGTCCTCGGGTTGTTGTTTTTGTCTTGCCATATAAAATTAGATATTTGCGTGCAAAGATAATAAAAAAAGTGAAAAGTGAAAAGTATAATCAAGGATTTCTTTATGTTAAATGTGATTTTATTGCAAATTTGCAAAAAAATCTGTGAAATATGTGTAATCTGTGGTTTTCTTTGTATCTTTGCACAGGATATGTTACAACCACTGGCTGAAAGACTGCGTCCTCGCACCCTCGACGACTATATCGGACAGGAACATCTGGTGGGCGAGGGAGCCGTGCTGCGGAAGATGATCGACGCAGGACGCATCTCCTCGTTCATCCTCTGGGGCCCCCCGGGTGTTGGTAAGACGACGCTGGCGCAGATCATCGCCCACAAACTGGAAACGCCCTTCTATACGCTCTCTGCCGTGACCAGTGGTGTGAAGGATGTGCGTGATGTGATTGAGAAGGCGCAGAAGGGAAGGTTCTTCAATGAGGCTTCGCCCATCCTGTTCATCGACGAGATCCACCGTTTCTCCAAGTCACAGCAGGACTCCTTGTTGGGGGCTGTGGAGAAGGGTGTCGTCACACTCATAGGTGCCACCACGGAGAACCCTTCATTCGAGGTCATCCGCCCCTTGTTGAGCCGCTGTCAACTCTATGTCCTGAAGTCGTTGGAGAAAGATGATCTGCTGAAACTGCTCGACCGCGCCTTGACGCAGGATGCCGTTCTCAAAGAGAAAGACATCGAACTGAAAGAGACGGGCGCTCTTCTAAGGTTTAGTGGAGGCGATGCTCGGAAACTGCTTAATATTCTGGAACTTGTGGTTGAGGCAGAGAGTGGTGATAAGATTATCATTACCGACGAACTGGTGAACCTGCGCCTCCAGCAGAATCCGCTGGCCTACGACAAAGACGGCGAGATGCACTACGACATCATCTCCGCCTTTATCAAGAGCATCCGTGGCAGTGATCCCGATGCTGCCCTCTACTGGTTGGCAAGGATGATAGAGGGTGGGGAAGACCCCAAGTTTATTGCCCGCCGACTGGTCATCTCTGCTTCGGAGGATATCGGTCTGGCTAATCCCAATGCCCTGCTTTTAGCGAATGCCGCCTTCGATGCCGTTAATAAGATCGGCTGGCCGGAGGGTCGCATCCCCTTGGCAGAGGCCACCGTCTATCTCGCCACCTCGCCAAAGAGCAACTCTGCCTATCTCGGTATCGATGCTGCCCTCGACCTGGTGCGCCGTACGGGAAACCAGCCCGTACCACTGCCAATCCGCAACGCCCCGACGGAGTTGATGAAGGAACTGGGCTATCACGACGGCTATAAATACCCCCATGATTTCCCCGGTCATTTCACGGAACAACAGTATCTGCCCGATGCTCTGGTAAGTGAGCGCATCTGGCATGGTCAGCATTCACCGGCAGAAGAGAAACTCCTGGAGCGTATGATCAACTACTGGGGCGAAAGATACAAGAAATAGTCTCGACACATATAAATATTAAAATAATGAAACAGACCAGACAATGGATGTTCGCCGCCATCCTCACCATTTTTTGCGGCGCAAGTGTACTGACATCGTGTGACAAAGCCGACAATCCAATAGTCACTCCGATCACGAAGGATTATTTCCCTTCCTGGAATAAGTGTGAGGCACTGACGGCCCTGCAGCAATACGTCGCAGATGTGACCAACCCGCAGTCGCCCAACTTTATCAGTGTGGAAGACCGTATTGCCACCTTCGACATGGACGGCACTTTCGTCGGCGAACTCTATCCCACCTATTTTGAATATAATCTGCTGGAATACCGCGTACTCGACGATGCCACCTATCGTGACAAGGCACCGGAGGATGTGCGCGAGGCAGCACAGAACATTCGGGATTTCGTGCGCAACGGGAAAGCCCTGCCCGACCATTTCGACATGATCCATGCCCGGGCGGCAGCAAAGGCCTACGCGGGGATGACCATCGCCGAGTTCGATGCCTACGTGAAAGCCTACGCAGCCTTTCCAGCCAACGGGTTCACAGGCATGACCTACGGACAGAGTTTCTACCGCCCCATGCTGGAGGTGTTCGACTATCTGAAAGCCAACGGCTTCACCTATTATGTCGTCTCTGGTTCCGACCGCTTCATCTGTCGCGCTTTGGTCGAGTCTATCGGCATTGAACCAAATAGGGTGATTGGCATGGATGTACGACTCGTGTCGAGCAGTCAGGGCGAAGAGGCCGGTGTCAACTACACCATGGGACGTGAGGAGGATATTGTCCGTACGGACAGTCTTCTTATCAAGAACCTGAAGACAAACAAGGTTCTGCAGATTACTCAGGAGATAGGAAAGGTGCCCGTGCTGTCGTTCGGTAACAGCGGTGGCGACAGTGCCATGCATAACTACTGTCTGGGCAACAAAAAGTACCGTACCGCAGCCTTCATGCTCATAGCCGACGATGATGCCCGCGACCATGCCAACCGCGAGAAGGCCCTCACGTTGGGGGAGAAATGGCGCGAAGCCGGCTACTATGTCATATCTATGCGTGACGACTTCAAGACTATCTACGGCCCTGGTGTGGAGAAAGTGGACTTCACCTTTGGGGCGTCCGAATAATTAAAGAATTAGCACGGGGCGAGAGGCTGTGATAAGTATCATATCCTCCTGTCCCTGATTTGAAGATGATGGTGTCGATAAAGTACAGATGACCGTCGTCACCCATTAACACATTGTTTGGGACGGCATCGAAGATGTCATAGTTGCCATTAGTATAATAACCTCCGTCAAGTTCTTTGCTAAAACCAAGGTTTTCTAATTCTTTATCTATTTCCTGTTGAGTGGCCTCACGCTGGGAAAGGATAAATGGCTGGCGGAGAACGGCACACACTTTTCCGTCACGATTCTCAGCAAAACCGAGAAATTCATAAGCACAATCTGGAAATAACTGGTTGTGTTCATGGATACGCTCAAAGAATGGAGTGAGATTATCGTCTGAATATCTGAAATCATTCAGTTTGTACACATACCTGCTATCCAATGAAGCATAGACTTCATTTTCGGAACCTCGGTCGGAGTAAGTGCCAATAAAATCTTTGCTGATCCAACAATTGTTGGAAATAGCCCAGTCTTTTAGTCTTGCAATTTGGACTCCCTTGCAAGACGTTGTTCCCGCAAGCGCCTGAATTGATTCAAGCACGCTTCGTGCGAAATCGGATGCTGCTGCCAATAGGCCACCGACTTTATTTTCTCCATTGTCACCTTGTAGTGGTATTTGTTGAGTGTTGTCATTGCTCATCCTTTTATTTCTAATTTGGTGCAAAGATAGTCCAAATATCTTAATCTTCCAAGTTTTTATTGGGATATTTTTTAGTTTTTCGCATCAAAAAGCATTTCTTTCCAAACTTTTTTGTATCTTTGCCCCTTGAACATCGGCGCATAGCCTCGGTGGAGGTGCCGGTGCGACATTGTGGGTAAATAATAACAGCATTAGCAGTTATCTTGGAGAACATAGAAACCTGAGAAATTTCTAAAACAAATCCAAACAACCGATAATTGTGAATGTCTGCGTTTATAGCGTGGACGTCACTTATCAGTTTGGTGGGCTTTCTCAGGGCCTCTATGTTCGGTAAGGAGCGGACACGCTTCTTTCGTACATAGGGGTCTTGACGTTTTAAGCCCAAAGAATCCGATAAGTGCTTTTGCTTAAAGCTATAAGCGCAAAGAATGCCAGATAAAGAGACTGGTCCTTCCTGTATTGATATCAGGGAGGACGACCTGTCGGATATATCGCCGGAGGTGTTAGCCACCTTACTGCGTGACCATACCACAGGCAAAAATATCTTCTGGGCAACTCATGATTATGAGGCGCTTGGAAGTGAATATGATTACCATTCGGAGATACTGCCAGAACTGATTACAGGCGAGCATGGAATGGTAATCCGTCCTCGTGTGCTTAAATCTAAGGAGAATCAGACGGACCGTTCCAAGGATATGGCAGAGGTGTTTACACCTTCGTGGATCTGCAATGCCCAGAACAATCTCGTCGAAGATGCTTTGCCCGTCGACATGACTTGGCAGGACTATGTACGCCTAACTTGTATGGAGATAACTTGTGGCGAGGCTCCTTATCTGGCAAGTCGCTACGATGCTGCTACTGGCGAACAAATCCCTTTGGGAAAACGCATCGGACTGCTCGACCGCAAGTTGCGCCTGGTAAACGATAAAACGGAAACAAAGGAAGATTGGTTAGAGTGGGCTTTGATAGCCTACCAAAATACCTACGGTTACGAGTGGCAGGGAGATAATCTGTTGCTGGCTCGCGAGGCTCTGCTCTACACGTTTATTGATTATTACCAGGCGAAATTTAGTGAGGATCCAACGGAGGCAAACATTCTCGAAATAGCCGAAACCATCTCATGGAATCTATGGCAGATGGATGGGCTACGTGGTGTGCCACCCGACTATCCGTCACCAGGTGAATTGCTTGATAATCCTATCCCCGATATGTTTACCACCTATTGTGTCATTCGCGACTGGGATAAGAACAAAGAAGTAAGATACGTTGATTTGATAAAACAATAATTTATGAATGGAAACCAAAACTATAATCCAGATGTGCTCAATTGTCTTGCCAATTTGAGTAACGACGAAGTGTTCACTCCGCCAGAGTTAGCCAACAAGATGCTCGACTTGTTGCCACAGGATCTCTTCCAAAATCCCAACACTACGTTTCTCGATCCTTTTACCAAGAGTGGCGTATTTCTCCGTGAGATAGTAAAGCGGCTCGACGTAGGGATTGCAGACAAGATTCCTGACCGTCAGCAGCGTATTGACCACATTTTGCACCATCAGGTGTTTGGCATCGCCATCACCGAACTGACTTCGTTGTTGGCCCGGCGCTCGGTCTATTGTTCAAAGGATGCCAGCGGCAAGTTCTGCATCAGCAAGTTTCCCACATCGAGTGGCAACATCATATATAAGAACATCAAACATACTTGGGTCAACGGCAAGTGTAAGTACTGCGGTGCTTCCCAAGCGGTCTATGACCGAGGCTCCGAGGCAGAGCAGTATGCCTACATGTTCATTCACACAGATAATCCCAAACAATTCTTTCCAAATATGAAATTTGACGTAATCGTTGGCAACCCGCCATATCAACTTAATGATGGAGGAGGAAGCAATGGTATTAGTGCGAAACCTATATATCACCTGTTTATTCAACAAGCAAAGAAACTAAACGTCCAATACCTTTCTGTCATTATACCATCTCGCTGGTTTGCAGGTGGAAAGGGACTTTTGGAATTTAGAAACGAAATGATGAAAGACGATAGCCTAAAATATATGGTGAATTATCCAAAGAGTCGTGAATGCTTTGCTGGAGTTGATATTGCAGGAGGTGTATGTTACTTTTTGAGAGACAAATCATATCATGGTTCGTGTGAATTTAAAGAAATAAAGGGGGATACGAGTACTATCAGACACCGCTATCTGAATGAATTTGATGTTCTTATTTCAGACAATATGGGAGTTGATATAATATATAAGGTTAGAGATCTGACTACAGAAAATTATTCAGACAGAGTATTACCACGTAACTCCTTTGGTTTCACTTCATCAAGTAGGGGACAAAACGAGCCTTTCAAAGGTGCAATTTCATTAATAAGCAGCGAAGGTACAACATATGTTAGTCAAAGTGACGTAACAAGAAATAATGATCTTGTTGATAAATATAAGATAAGTGTTGGTACATTAAACCCTGACAGAGGAGGTGTAAACAATGCAAAAGATGGAATGATGAATGTAACAACTAAAGTGAGAATACTAAAACCAAATGAAGTTGTTACAGAAACATATATTGTAATTGACACTTTTGATACCGAAGAAGAAGCTAATAATTGTGCAACCTATTTTAAGACAAAATTTGCTCGCTACCTGATTGCACTAACTTTATCTTCAATGCATATTGTCAAGATGAATTATCAATTTGTTCCACTTCAAGACTTCTCTCATCCCTGGACTGATGAGATGCTCTACAAGAAGTATGGCTTGACGGATGAAGAAATAGCATTTATAGAATCAATTATACGCCCAATGGAATAGCTTATGGCAACTACAGATCTACTAAGGAACAAGGTCGCTGAGACTCCTACCATATATGCCTATGAGCATATAGGAGTGCCGGCACATAAGGGTATGCTGAAGGTGGGCTATACCACTCGCGATGTGGAAACCCGCGTCAAAGAACAGAATAAGACTGGCAATATCCAATATCGCATCGTGTTGGCACGACCAGCCATGAGGCATGACGGCACTTCGTTTGACGACCATCTGATACATAGCATCCTGCGAAAAGACCATGTAAGAAATCCTGAAGGCGAGTGGTTCTTATGCGATGAATACAAAGTAGAGCGTGCCATTGCTGCGGCCATAGAGGGAAAGAATACTATGGCGGATCGTATCTACAACTTCCCCATGCGACCTGAACAGGAACGGGCCGTGGATAAGACCTCTACATATTTCAAAGCGTTCAAGAAAGCCCCAGATAACCGAGGACTGATTCCGCATTTCTTGTGGAACGCCAAGATGCGCTTTGGCAAGACTTTTACTACCTACCAGTTGGCCCTACGAATGGGATGGACGAAGGTGCTGGTATTGACTTTCAAACCTGCTGTAAAGACAGCATGGGAGGAAGACCTGTTGACGCATAAGGACTTTGATGGCTGGCAATTCTGCCAGAAACAGGACGACCGCGAGTTTAACTATGTGAACGAGCGGAAACCGTTTGTCTGCTTTGCATCTTTCCAAGACGTATTGGGCAAGAATGCTGTTGGCGGTATCAAGGCTACCAACGAGTGGATACAGACTGTGGACTGGGACTGCATCGTACTTGACGAGTATCACTACGGAGCATGGGGCAAGAATGCCAAGAACTTCTACGACAAGAAAGACCCAGCCTTGAAACGGGCTGAGGAGATGGGCGCCATCATCAGCGAGGATGCAGACAATGTTCGTGAATTGGAAGCCCGTGAAATCTATGATGAGGGCTTGATGCCTCTGCGCACAGGAGCATATCTGTATCTGTCAGGAACTCCTTTCCGTGCCATCTCTACCGGTGAGTTTATCGAGGAACAAATATATAACTGGACATATAGTGACGAACAGGCTGCAAAGGAGAAATGGAAGGGCGATCATAATCCATACGCACAGTTGCCAAAGATGGTGATGCTCACCTATCAGTTGCCAGACAGCATACGGCAAATAGCATCCCAAGGTGAGTTTGACGAGTTTGACCTCAATGAGTTTTTCCGTGCCGACGACAAAGGGTTTATTCATGAGGAATATGTACAGAAATGGCTTGACCTGATTCGCGGTAGTTTTGCGGATGATATAGTCACGGAACTGAAGCTTGGGACGGAGAAGCCACCAATGCCTTTCTCGGATAGTCGACTGCTTAGCTACTTACAGCACACTTACTGGTTTATGCCGTCAGTAGCTGCCTGTAAGGCTATGGCCAAGTTGCTGAGGAAACGCAACAACCGGTTCTTTGACGATTACGATGTGATAGTCGCTGCTGGTAATGAAGCGGGCATGGGAGCCAAGGCTGTCGAGCCTGTATATAATGCAATGGGTGACCCTCAGCAGACGAAGACAATTACGCTGTCTTGTGGAAAACTATCCACAGGTGTGACGGTAAAACCTTGGACAGGCATCCTGATGCTTCGCAATACCACATCGCCCGAAACTTATTTCCAGGCAGCATTCCGAGTTCAGTCGCCTTGGACGGCCAAAGACGAATGGGGCGAGGAAATCATATTGAAACCTCTCTGCTATGTATTTGACTTTGCCCCCAACCGTGCGCTGCGTCAGGTTGAAGAATACAGTTGCCAGTTGAATGTCGAGGAAAGCAACCCGGAGAAGAAGGTTGATGAGTTTATCAAGTTCCTACCGATATTGGCATTCGATGGTTCTTCGATGAAAGAGATTGATGCCGCAGGTGTGCTGGATATGGCTATGAGTGGTACAACGGCCACTCTGCTTGCCCGTCGTTGGGAGAGTGCCGTGCTTGTAAATGTGGATAATGCCACACTTCAGCGGCTGATGAACAACCCAGAGGCGATGAAGGCTCTGATGAATATCGAGGGTTTCCGCAACCTGAACAGCGACATTGAGACCATCATCAACAAATCAGAGCATGTAAAGAAAACAAAGAAAGAGAAGGGCGACAACCTAACTCCAAAGGAGAAGAAAGAACTGACTAACGAGGAGAAGGAATATAAGAGCAAACGTAAGGAGATTCAGGAGAAACTCATCAAGTTTGCAACTCGAATCCCTGTGTTTATGTACTTGACAGACTTCCGCGAGTATAGTCTGAAAGACGTGATCATGCAATTGGAACCAGAGTTGTTCAGAAAGGTGACAGGTCTTACGCTGGATGATTTCAGTCTGCTGGTGAGTCTCGGTGTGTTTAACAGCGACTTGATGAACGACGCTGTATATAAGTTCAAACGGTATGAAGACTCGTCGCTGAATTATACCGGAATAGATAAGCATACGAGCAAGATTATTGGCGGATGGGATACCGTGAAAGAAATTACTGAAGAGGAGAATGACGAAACAGATAATGTCATTTCTCAAAGTGAGGAGCAAGTCATTCCTGAAATCCAAAAAGAATCAGAGACTAAGCCGTGGGAAGGTCTGAGTGTGGGTGACAAAGTTATGCACAAAAGTCTTGGTGAGGGAGTAATTGTTTCGCTCGATGAAAATTATCTCTTTGTCAGATTCCAAGACCGCGAGTCTAAGTTCCTTTATCCGAGTGCATTTGAAAAAGGCTATTTGAGCAGGTGAATTGACAAAAATAATAAAAAGCGTGGGCAAAAATCTGCCTCGGATTTGGGAGAAGAAATTCCGACCCCGGAATTTCTTGCCCCAGATCTGAGGGATAATTTCCCGAGGTCGGAATTGTTTGCCTGAAATCTGAGGCATGTTTTCCCGGGGTCGGGATTTCTTCACCCAAAACTGGGTCAGAATTTTCCGGGGTCGGAATATCTTGCCCAAGATCTGAGGCATGATTTCCCGAGGTCGGAATTATTTGCCCCAGATTCAAGGCATATTTTTCCGGGGTCGGGATTTCTTCACCCAAATCCGAGGCAGATTTTCCCGAGGTCGGAATATCTTCTCCCAGATTTGAGGCTGATTTTTAACAGGTAAAAATGACATGCTTCAGATTTGGAACAGAACATCCAAAAACTTGAAAAACCAGCCCCGGATCTGGGGCATATAAATGAGATTCCAAAATGGTTTGCCCGGAATCCAGAGCAGATTTTGCAAGGGTTGCAAAACCTTCCTTCGGATTCCGGGCAGACTTTTGGAGGGTATATGTTATCCGTTCATCGACATGAGGAACTCCTCGTTGTCGTGGGTATTGACCAGACGGTCGCGGATGGTGTTCATGGCCTCTACGGGGTTCATCTCGGCAATGAACTTGCGGATGATCCACATGCGGTTGAGCGTGGTCTGATCATGCAGCAGGTCGTCGCGACGGGTAGAAGACAGTACCAGGTCGATAGCCGGGAAGATACGCTTGTTGGAGAGCGAACGGTTGAGTTGGATCTCAGAGTTACCCGTACCCTTGAACTCCTCAAAGATCACCTCGTCCATCTTAGAACCGGTATCCACAAGCGCCGTAGCGATGATGGTCAGTGAACCGCCGCCCTCGATGTTACGGGCTGCACCGAAGAAACGCTTCGGCTTCTGGAGAGCATTGGCATCGACACCACCGGTGAGCACCTTGCCAGAGGCGGGAGCCACCGTGTTGTAGGCACGTGCCAGACGGGTGATGGAGTCGAGGAAGATGACGACATCGTGTCCGCACTCTACCATGCGCTTAGCCTTCTCCAGCACGATTCCGGCAATCTTCACGTGGCGGTCGGCTGGCTCGTCGAAGGTAGAGGCAATCACTTCGGCATCTACCGTACGGGCCATATCCGTCACTTCCTCAGGACGCTCGTCAATCAGCAGCATCATAATATATGCCTCGGGGTGGTTGGCGGCGATGGCATTGGCAATATCCTTCATCAGGATGGTCTTACCGGTCTTGGGCTGTGCCACGATGAGGGCACGCTGACCTTTACCAATCGGCGAGAAGAGGTCGACGATACGCACGCTGGGATTGGTGGTTGCCTTGTCACCGCAGAGCGTATATTTCTCTTCAGGGAAGAGTGGGGTGAGGTGCTCGAAGGCCACTCGGTCGCGTACTTCAGAGGGATTGCGGCCATTGATGGACTTGACGGTGGAAAGGGCGAAATACTTCTCATTGTCGTAGGGAGGACGCACGGTGCAGTCTACGACATCACCCGTCTTCAAGCCGTACTGCTTGATCTGGCCTGGAGCCACGTAGATATCGTCGGGCGACGAGAGGTAGTTGTAGTCGCTGGAACGGAGGAATCCGTAGCCGTCCTGCAATACCTCGAGGACGCCATTGCCCGGAATCAGGTCGTTGAAATCGAATCTCTCTTCGTTTGAACGGTTGTTGTTGACGGGTGCATCCTGTGTATTGTTGATGACGGGACGGTCGAAGATGTCGAGTGACGGGATGGCTGCCTGATCCTCGATGGGGATGTCGATCACCGTGATGAAGTCAGTGCCGTCGCCAGGGTCGCCTTCCCAGACAGCATCAGACAGTTCGGATGGTTCTTGTTCTTCTGATGGTATCTCCCTGTTCTCTTCACGGGAGCGCTGAGCCATCTTCTCCTGCAACTGCATCAGCAGGTTCTTCTGCTCTTCGGCCTCGCCGTCGTCTGTCGTACCTGTGGCGAATTCTGCCTCGGGGACATCCATCGCCTCCTCAGGGATAATATCCTCAGGAACGGTTTCTTCTGTTGCTTCGGCCTTGGCGGCTTCGGCGGCTTCAGCAGCAGCCTTTGCCTCTGCTTCGGCAGCGGCCTCGGCTTCTTTCTCAGCCTTCGACTTACGCCCACGCTTCTTTGGAGCGGGAGCCGGCTCTTCTGCAGGAGGCTCTTCTGCAGCAGGAACCTCTATCGGCATGTCACTGAAAAGGGAGGGCGTCTCAGGCTTCGCCTGCTTACGGTTGTTCAGCACGTCGAAGTTCTCACCTTCTTTTCCTTTTACGGTATATACGCGGTTGGTATCTTTTTTCAGAATACGGGTGCGCTTACGCTTGGGTGAGGCACTCTCTTCTGCGGCTTTGTCAAGGATGGCATAGACCACCGTCTCAAGGTCGTCGCTCTGCTTTACTTTTATGCCTAATTCGTCAGCAATACCCATCAACTGGGGTATATCCATTGCTTCTAATTCTTCTTTCGTATACATAATACTATAACCAAAATGTCTTTTGAAATGATAAATTTGAGGTAGAAACGCTTCGCGAACGGAAACGCTGTTTCGAAAAACGTTGCAAAGGTAATACTTTTTTTTAATTTACCAAATTTTTAGAACAAGGATTATATGGATTTTATGGATTTTTTAGTGTTTTTCCTCTTTATAATCCTTATAATCCGTGTTTTTTTCTTATCTTTGCACCCAAATTTAAAAAAGATGGAAATAAAGAAAGCAGAATTCAGCCTGAGTGCACCGATGGTGTCGATGTGTCCGAAAGATACGAAACCGGAATACGCCTTTATCGGACGTTCGAATGTGGGGAAGTCGAGTCTTATCAATATGCTGACCAACAACCGGAAACTGGCCAAGACCTCATCCACACCTGGTAAGACACTATTGATAAACCATTTTATCATTAATAACGAGTGGTATCTGGTAGACCTGCCTGGCTACGGATACGCCAAGCGTTCGAAGAAAGAGGTTGTAAGACTGGACCAGATGATTCGTGGCTATATCCTGCAAAGGGAGCAACTGGTGAATGTGTTTGTGCTGATTGATGTGCGGTTGGAAGCACAGAAGATAGACTTGGAGTTTATCCAATGGCTGGGAGAGTCGGGCATCCCCTTTGCACTTGTGTTTACAAAGGCGGACAAACTCACACCCAATAAGGTGAACACCAGTGTGGAGGCCTATAAGAAGGTTCTTTCTGAAACCTGGGAGGAAATGCCGCCGATGTTTGTGACTTCGGCAGAGAAGAAACTGGGCAGGGATGAGGTGCTCGACTATATAGACCAAATCAATAAAGACATAGCCAATGGCTAAAGACACCCCATATCTGGACGTACAGAACCTGACGAAATCGTTTGGCGCACTGGTGTTGTTCAAGGATATCTGTTTTTCAATTGCCGAAGGACAGAAAGTGGGTCTGATAGCCAAGAACGGTACTGGCAAGTCGACTCTGCTCTCCGTACTCTCAGGCAAGGAAGGATATGACTCTGGCGATATCATCTTCCGCAGAGACTTAAAGGTGGGCATGCTGGAACAGTCGCCTGTCTTCAATCCCGAAGAGAGTGTGCTCGATGCCTGTTTTTATCGACATAGCAGCGAGGGACATACTGCTCGCAGAAATGGCCGAGTCGTGACGGCGTTCGACGAAGTCAACCATCAGGGTGAAGATGAAAGGGTATTGAAGGCCAAGCAGGTGCTGACGCAGTTGAAGATACGTGACCTCAACCAACCGATGGGACAACTCTCTGGAGGACAACAGAAACGTGTGGCATTGGCCAACGTGCTGTTGACAGAACCTGACCTGCTGATACTCGATGAACCGACGAACCATCTGGATCTGGAGATGATAGAGTGGTTAGAGGGTTATCTGGGTCGAGGTAACAAAACCCTGCTGATGGTGACACACGACCGTTTCTTCTTAGACCGTGTGTGCTCCGTCATCCTTGAACTCGACGATCAGACCATCTATACCTATCGCGGCTAAACGGGCCGAGATAGCCCGTGCCAACAACCTCTACCGTACAGAACTGGAATGGATGCGCCGGATGCCACAGGCCAGAGGACACAAGGCCCGTTATCGTGAGGAGGCCTTTTACGACTTGGAGCGCATCGCCAAGCAGCGCATCGAGGAACGGCAGATGCGCCTGAAATCGAACAATGTCTATATCGGCAGTAAGATATTCGAGTGCCAGTATATCTCGAAGCAGTATGACGATGTGGTCATTATGAAGGACTTCTACTATAACTTCTCCCGTTTCGAGAAGATGGGTATTGTGGGGAGCAACGGTACGGGCAAGTCCACATTCTTGAAGATGCTGTTGGGACTGGTGCAGCCTGACGAAGGTCGTTTCGATATCGGCGATACGGTTCGTTTCGGCTATTTCTCACAGGAGGGTTTGCAGTTCGACGAGAGTCAGAAGGTGATTGATGTGGTTCGCAACATTGCCGAGTATATCGATATGGGCGGTGGGAAACATTTTACCGCCACGCAGTTCCTGCAATATTTCCTCTTCACACCCGAACAGCAGCATAACTATGTCTATAAACTCTCTGGGGGTGAACGACGGAAACTCTATCTCTGTACGGTGCTGATGAAGAACCCGAACTTCCTGGTACTCGACGAGCCGACAAACGACCTCGACATCGTGACCTTGCAGATACTCGAAGAATACTTGCAGGACTTCCCGGGTTGTGTGATTGTGGTCTCCCACGACCGTTATTTTATGGATAAGGTGGTGGATCATCTGCTGGTATTCAAGGGCAATGGCGAGATCAAGGACTTCCCTGGCAACTATACGCAGTACAGGGAATGGCTCACGCTTCAGCCGAAAGAGACATCGGAGAAGGTTCAGAAAGAGCAGAAGACTGTTCGGGAGAACAAAAACCGAGGGGACGTCAATGGTAAGCGGAAGATGACCTACAAGGAGAAGTATGAGTTTGAGCGTTTAGAGAAGGAGATTGCCGCACTCGAAGAAGAGCAGCATCAGTTGGAGGAGGCTCTTTGCAGCGGAAGCCTCTCTATAGATGAACTCACGGAGAAGAGCAAGCTTTTGCCTCAATTGAAAGATGAACTCGACGAAAAGACCATGCGTTGGTTGGAACTGAGTGAAATTGAGAATTAAGAGTTAGGAATTGGAATGATACAGCAACCATTCTCATCACAACTGTTGGAAAAGGCCGTGACAGAGTTCTCGAAGTTTCCAGGTATCGGTCGTAAGACAGCCTTGCGCCTGGTGCTCTGGATGCTTCGTCAGGAAGGAACGGAAGTGGAACAGTTTGCTGAGACGATCCTTCGTATGAGACAGGAGATTAAGTACTGTCATGTCTGTCATAACATCAGCGACACTGACATTTGTCCCATCTGTGGCGATCTGAGGCGCGATGCCCAGACTATCTGTGTGGTGGAGAATATACAGGATGTGATGGCGATAGAGAATACGATGCAGTATAAGGGTCTCTACCACGTGCTTGGAGGTGTCATCTCACCGATGGACGGTATGGGCCCGAGTGATATAGAGATTGACTCGCTGGTGAGTCGGGTGGCGGAAGGAAACGTGAAGGAGGTGATCCTTGCCCTCAGTCCGACGTTGGAGGGCGACACCACCAACTTCTATATTTACCGCAAACTCGCTCCCTATGGCGATGTGAAGATAACTATCATTGCACGGGGCGTGTCTGTGGGTAATGAGTTAGAATATACGGATGAGATCACCCTTGGGCGGTCTATCCTGAACAGGACATTGTTTGAAGGAAAATAAAAACAGAAGATATGAAGAAAGTAAGTAAACAACTGATGGTGTTCTACACAGCACAGGTTGCTTTGGCGTTAGTGGCTATCGTCCTGTTTGAACTGGATGTATTGCCTGCTGGCATTAAGGCAGACGACAAACAGTCGGAATTCGCCCTGACATCCGTGATGGAACTGATTACGTTAGGTGCCGCATTCTTGGGACTGCGCCTGTTTAAGTTCAAGGCTATCCATAATGACCTGGTAACCCGCAAGGAAATTGCGATGTGGAAGTGGGGTATGGCAAGACTAATCATCCTCGAAGCACCGATGGTCATCAACACCTTATTATATTATATATATATGAATCCCACATTCGGCTATCTGGCCATCATTCTCCTGCTGTGCCTGCCGTTTGTCTTTCCGAGTTATAACCGTTGTGTCTCAGATACGACTGAAGAATGAAACTGTCTGTTATTATCGTCAACTATAATGTCCGTCTTCTGGTTGAAGCATGTCTGAAGAGTGTTGAGCAGGCATTGACGGGTATCGAAGGAGAGATATTCGTCGTCGACAACCACTCCTCCGACAATAGCGTGGCGTATCTGGAACCGCGGTTTCCGAAGGTGCATTTCATTGCCAACACAGAGAATATGGGCTTTGCACGTGCCAACAATCTGGCCATCCGTCAGTCGCAGGCGGAGTATGTGCTGTTGCTCAATCCTGATACAGTGGTCTATGAGAACACGCTTCGGGAGTCGGTGGCGTTCTTGGACAGCCATCCGGAGGCGGGTGGAGTAGGTGTGAGGATGCTGACTCGTGAGGGTGAGGCTGCCCCAGAGTCGCGGCGGGCGATACCAACGCCCTGGGTTGCCTTCCTGAAGATGATCGGTTTTTCCAAGAGGTACTACATGAGTCATCTGCCTTGGGACAAACCCGGAAGGATTGAGGTCATCAGTGGCGCCTATTGTATGCTCAGGCGAAAGGCTCTTGATCAGATAGGATTGTTGGATGAGGATTTCTTTATGTATGGCGAGGATATCGATCTGTCGTACCGTCTGTTGAAAGGCGGTTGGCAGAACTGGTATCTGCCACTCGACATCATCCACTATAAGGGTGAGTCAACGCAAAAGTCCTCGTTCCGCTATGTCCATGTGTTCTATCAGGCGATGCTCATCTTCTTCCGCAAGCATTATGGACATCTCTCATTCCTGCTCTCGCTGCCTATCCAGGCGGCTATCTACTTCCGTGCCTTTATGGCCCTGATGAAGATGCTTGGCGATAGAATGCGTGCCTTCCTGAATCCGAATAAAAACAGAGACTATTATGAGTCAGAAGCCTAAAATACGTCTCCGTGCCTTAGAGCCGGAGGATCTGGATTTGCTCTATCGTATAGAGAATGATGTTGATCTGTGGAATGTCGGCAGCAGCAATGTTCCTTATAGCCGTTATACCCTTCACAACTATATCGCCACAGCCTCGGGCGACATCTATACAGACCGTCAGGTAAGGATGATGATAGAAAATGAGGAGGGGGCTGTTGTGGGAATTGTCGACCTTGTCAATTTCGACCCGTCCAACCGTAGGGCAGAACTTGGACTCATTATTGAAGCACCGTTCCGACACGCCGGCTATGCTCAGAGTACGATGGAACAAATTTCAGACTATGCCGTCAATATCCTGCATCTGCACCAACTCTTTGCCACTATCGATGCCACTAACGAGGCGTGTCTGCAACTCTTCCGTAAGTTGGGATATACTGAGTCTGCAAGACTGAAAGAATGGCTGTTTGATGGCCGAAATTATCACGATGCCATCGTGATGCAAAGGCTTTTCTAAACTTTTTTCGATGTTTTCTGAAAAAAATCCTTAAAAAGTTTTGTGGGTTCAGAAATTATTCCTACCTTTGCACCCGCAAACGAAAAAGACTAAGACTGGTGCGTTAGTTCAGTAGGTTAGAATGCCTGCCTGTCACGCAGGAGGTCACGAGTTCGAATCTCGTACGCACCGCAGAGACTCATCGGAGAATTCCGGTGAGTCTTTTGTTTATCTGATGTTAATTATTTCTAAATGGAATGGCATAGGCTTGGCTGATTCGAAGAAATAGACTAACTTTGTAGTCCAAAGTAGGAAACTGTAAGTTGTTTAACATTTAAATGTTTTATTATCAATGATTTATTCAAAAGAAGTTGAAAACATGTGTAGCGTTTGCAAAGGCGCTTATCATGGACCTGCACCTATCCCCGAGGAGGGCAAGTGGGTTGCAGTAAAGGAAATCAAGGAGATCTCCGGTTACACCCACGGTATCGGCTGGTGTGCCCCTCAGCAGGGTGCCTGTAAACTGAGCCTGAACGTGAAGGACGGCATCATTCAGGAGGCTCTCGTAGAGACTATCGGTTGCACCGGTATGACTCACTCAGCCGCTATGGCTTCTGAGATTCTGCCTGGCAAGACCATCCTCGAGGCTCTGAATACCGACCTCGTGTGCGATGCCATCAACACGGCCATGCGCGAACTCTTCCTGCAGATTGTCTACGGCCGTACACAGAGTGCTTTCTCTGAGGGAGGTCTGGCTATCGGTGCTGGTCTTGAGGATCTGGGTAAGGGTCTTCGTTCACAGACTGGTACACTCTATGGCACTGTTGCCAAGGGTACACGTTATCTTGAGTTGACTGAGGGTTACATCACCAAGCAGTACCTCGACGCTAACAATGAGGTTTGCGGTTATGAGTACGTACACCTCGGCAAGATGATGGAGGCCATTAAGAATGGCATGGATGCCAACGAGGCTCTGAAGAAGTTCACCGGCTCATACGGTCGCACAAGCGAGGAGCAGGGTGCAGTGAAGGAGCGCCGTATCAACCAGGTTCTTGCTGCTCTGAAGGAGAATGGCATCAACTCTATCGAGGAGGCCAATGAGATTTGTGAAAAGGCAGGTATCGATCCTTATCAGATGTGTGAGGATACTCAACTCATCTGCTTCGAGAATGCCAAGTGGGCATACGTCTGCGGTGCTGCCATCGCCATCAAGAAGGGTGTGAAGACTGCTGCCGAGGCTGCTGAGGCCATCGGTATCGGTCTGCAGAGTTTCTGTATCCCTGGATCAGTAGCCGACGATCGTAAGGTAGGTATCGGTCATGGTAACCTCGCCGCCCGTCTGCTCCGTGAGGAGACGGAGTGCTTCGCCTTCCTGGCAGGTCACGAGAGTTTCGCAGCCGCCGAGGGTGCTATCAAGATTGCCGAGATGGCTAACAAGGTTCGTAAAAAGCCCCTCCGTGTCATCCTGAACGGTCTTGGCAAGGACGCTGCCCAGATCATCAGCCGTATCAACGGTTTCACATACGTACAGACCAAGTTCGACTATTTCACTGGCGACCTCGCTGTGGTGAAGGAGGTTCCTTATGGCAACAACCCCAACCGTCTGAAGGTTAAGTGCTATGGCGCTGACGATGTTCGCGAGGGCGTGGCTATCCTGTGGAAGGAGAATGTTGATGTCTCTATCACTGGTAATTCTACCAACCCAACTCGTTTCCAGCACCCTGTAGCAGGTACCTATAAGAAGGAGCGCGTGCTCGCTGGCAAGCCTTACTTCTCTGTAGCATCTGGTGGTGGTACTGGTCGTACCCTGCACCCGGACAACATGGCTGCCGGTCCTGCTTCTTACGGTATGACTGACACCCTGGGCCGTATGCACTCTGACGCTCAGTTTGCAGGTTCTTCTTCAGTGCCTGCTCACGTTGAGATGATGGGCTTCCTGGGTATGGGTAACAACCCGATGGTAGGTGCTACAGTATCTGTAGCCGTTGCTATCGACCTTGCTATCAACAAGAAGTAATAAGTAAAGGTATATTATCAAGAGCCTCGCCCGCCGGCGGGGCTCTTCACATTTAAACTCTAACTGAATATGATGAAACGTATATTAGTGACTGGTGGCGCGGGCTTCATCGGCTCCCACCTTTGTGAACGTCTAGTGAATGAAGGCAACGATGTGATTTGTCTGGACAACTTCTATACTGGGTCGAAAGAGAATGTCTGGCATCTGATTGGCAGACCGAATTTCGAGATGGTGCGGCATGATGTGTGTCAACCGTACTGGGCTGAGGTTGATGAGATATATAACCTCGCATGTCCGGCGTCACCGATTTACTACCAGAATGACCCTATCCAGACCACTAAGACATCTGTCTTTGGAGCCTATCACATGCTAGGTCTGGCACGCCGTACCAAGTGTAAGATCCTGCAGACCTCCACCAGCGAGGTATATGGCGACCCTGCCGTCCATCCTCAGCCAGAGAGTTATTGGGGTAATGTGAACACCATCGGCATACGTTCGTGCTATGATGAGGGTAAACGGTGCGCCGAGACGATGTTCTTCGATTACCATCGCTTGCATGGTGTCCGCATTAAGGTTATTCGCATCTTCAACACCTATGGACCACGTATGGCTCAGCATGACGGGCGTGTCGTCTCTAACTTTATCATGCAGGCGCTTCGTGGAGAGGATATCACCATCTATGGCAACGGTCAGCAGACACGTTCGTTCCAGTATGTCTCCGACCTGATAGAAGGCATGGTCCGTATGATGAATAGTGGCGATGATTTCCTGGGGCCTGTAAATATTGGTAATCCTGGTGAATTCACTATGTTGGAACTGGCAGAGAAGGTGATAGCCATGACAGGTTCGAAGAGTAAGATTGTATTCCGTCCCCTGCCTTCTGACGATCCAAAGATGCGCCGTCCGGACATCTCTTTGGCTAAGGAAAAACTCGACTGGGAACCAAAGGTCAAACTCGATGAGGGATTAGCCAAGACCATAGAATACTTCAAAGGGACATTGAAATAATGGATAAATAATAAAGTTTCTTTTTATGTATAAGGTATCTGGGCTCTCAACACACGTCGTGTGGCTGACATGTTCAACTATATGACAGCACATCGCGACGAACTGATGGTCAGACTTCGTGAGGCTGATGCCAAGCGGACCGACGAGGTAGAGGACGCCATCCTGTCTGAACAGCCTTTGGCTAAGTCACTGTGGCCAAGATTACAGCGCATCGTAGCCTTTGGAGCAGGTGAATGCTATGATGCGACGGCTCGCATGAAGGAGTTTACAGGAGACACGGATGGACAAAATATTATTCACGATATATTAGTCTGTTCAAACCCTTGCCAGATTAGTAGGATTGTTGCTGTTTTTGAGGCTGATGAGAGGAAGGGCGAGAAAAAGGACGAAAGGAAGGAACAACAGTGCAGTGTGTGGTGTGTGGTGCTTGGTCTGATGTGTTTGGTCTGAGGCAAAGGTAGTCTGGTATTTCAGCATACGGTCGATATAGGCATCGACTTGCGACCAGTTCTCTGCCTCGATTTCAACGATGAGACGGGGAAACACGTCGTGGATATATTTCTGGTGTTCAGAGCCGATATCGTTAGGCAACCGTTCGTCGGCAGCATGCCACGTGATGGTTCCGTTATTATTTGCGTGGGGAAAGATACGCAATGACTGCCAGCCACCGTAGTTGAAGATGTATGAGCAAAATAACTGGGCAGGATTCATGGGGACAGATTCTTGATCCTGAACGGAATCAAACAACCCGTCCCCCTGATTCCGGCGGATATAACTGTTGAGCGATTGGACGTTACCGGTATTGTCGTACACCAGCAGTTGACAGAAATGGGCGGCTGTTGCCCGGGGGAGCGTGCTGAGTGATTGAGGCTCGGCAGCACTCACGACCAAGGCAACAGTCGCTGCATAGAGTATGGAACAGAATCTACGCATCAGATTGATTCTATGAAACGGATGACAGCATCGCGATCGGCCTTCGGCAGATAATAGAACTTCTCTGTGGCGCGATAGCCATCCGACTGCTTCGAGTAGGCATGCCACATAATCGCCTCCAGGACAGTACGGGCCCGGCAGTCGTGTAATCTATCGTCTGCACCTGTCAGTTGGCGACTCAGGCCACGACCCCATAACGGTGTAGTACGACACCAGCCTGTACGGATATCGTTGATCATGAACAGACGGTGCTGCACCATATCGGTGTACGGCCAGATGGTCTGGTTAGGATATTTGGGGAGTATCTGTGAAGCATTCTTACCAATACTCTGGGCGTAGGCCTTTGTAGCGGCATCGACCCACATATCATCAGAACCAGTCTGCCACGAGGGACGGTGACACTGGGCACAGCCAATCTGAGTGAAGAGTTCCTTACCGCGCTGCACGTCGGCCTCGTTGAGGTTACGGGCAGCAGGCACAGCCAGTCCGCGATGCCACACCATGAACTGATAGTACTGTTTGTCGCTCATCTCGTCCTGACCGTTGTAGGGCGCACCATTAAACAGGTATTTATCGAACACATCTTTCTTGGCAATCGACGAACAACTCAGTATCTCGTTTACACGTTCGGCGATACCCTCATCGGTGCCATCGGCATAGTAGGGATGCAGGATGCTCGACTCATCGGCACCATGCTGTTTGATATACGCGATGACCTCCGCATCCTCACTCTGTGCCTTTGCCCAGGCAGGTGTGGTATAGAGCCAGTGACGGTCGGAACGTGTCACATTGGTGATGTTCCAGATGGCATTGGCACCGGCACCGTCTTGGAGCGTGCCACGTGTCATGGCATAAGTGAAGCGTTTCAACGGACCATGCGAACCACGATGGGTACCAGTGTCATTATAGCCGGCGGCATAGTAGGCAGAGGGCTTGAAGGCACCTGCCTCCTTGTCCCACATGGCGGGATTCAGTTCAACGTATTTCGACTCTGCCAGCCACTGTGCCTCAATATCCTCATCACTGATGGCATCGAGCAGACCGGTACCATAGACACCGATGGTGGACTCCAGTCGCACGTCGTAGTTCTGGGGTTTGGGATTGGTGTTGAAGGCCGACTGAGGAATACGTACCTCCGGATAGATGAGTGCGTATTTCTCACCATCCTCAAACTGCATGGGCAGTCCGCTCTCCATCGCCGTCACCTGTTTCCATTCAATCTGAATCTGACTCTCGTCGATAGGGGCTTTGAATGGCGACATGGCCTGTGTCTGAGGCATACCCGTCACTTCAGAGATATAGGCATTGTTGTCGGGATGATAGATCACCAGCAGATAGCCGTTGCCAATCTGGTTGGCGCGATAATCCATCTGGCGCTTGCCGTGGCCATAACTCGGGTGACAGGCGATACATGAGTTGCGCACCCAGGCAGGCCCCAAGCCCTTGCGAGGTTCCTGCTCGAAGGTGTAGAGTTTCTCGAAGAAGCCTTCGCCTACGTTGAAGTCTTCCTCCATACCGGCCTGATCAGTCACTGCAGGAGCAGGAGCCGAATAACTGGCCTTTTCCGTTGTTCCCAACTGTCCGCCAGGATACCATTCCTCAGCGGTGAAGTTGCCTGTGGCCTTGCCGAACAACTGTTCGTCTGGTGTGAGTGGACCTAAGTCCGTCAGGCTGTCATTACTGTCGGAACATGCTGACAACACAGGGGCTGCCAGCATGCTCACGAAAAATAGTCGTGATAATTTCTTCATATCTGTTGTTTAATATATTATTCTTCTACTTCCCAGTCGTCGTCATCTTCGAAGTTGATGTTCCAGATGGTACAGCAGTATTTCACGAAAGGCGACGGCATATTGCTGATAGCCTCGATGGCAGCGACATAGCCATTCTCCACAGCCTTGTTGACTGCCTCGCTCTTAACGCTGGCAAAGAAAGTGTGGAAACTGTATTGGTTGGCTGACTTGTTGGTAGATCCCAGCCAAATGTTTCGGATGGAACGGATATTATCGCGGAAGTCCGTGATGGAATTGTAACTGTAAGGTGACTCTACGTAAGAGACATCGCCATTGGCAAAGGGGTTGGCAATCTTGGCGGTACCCACCTCGTTGGCAATAGCCACGCACGAGCCCTCATCGTTGCTCAGCACTTGGGCGATGGCAGCCTTCAGACTGGCGAACGTGCTGTTTGAACCGCTGATGCCAGCCTTGGTCAGGTTGTCGCCGAACGAAAGGCCATTCTCTGTCTGATAGTCCAGACCTGCGGCTTTGACAACGCTCAGTCGACTGCTGTTGGCTCCGCCGTCCCAGGCACATTGCAACTGGAAGCAGCGTTCCTTCAGCAGTTTGCAGATGGTCTGGGCGTAAGCCAGTTCCTTTTCGCCGCTGATATTCTCGAAGGTCTTGTAGGTATCGTTGCCTTGCAACTCAGCCACCTTACGAGGCTGACCGTCGCGGAAGAGGATAAACTCCAAGGCGTGGAACCCCAGGATCGTGGCATCCTCCAGCATCTCGTCATCCATACCGTTGTTGAAGTAGTTCAGCAACAGCGAGCGGTTCAATGGCCAGGAGTCGATGGTAGGATCGACGTCGAAGTCGCTGGCAGCCCCCATGAGGAAGGCCTCCGACTGCTCCCAATACTTACGAGCCTGTTTGAAGTCATCACAGGCGCTGTTGATCTGTGCCTGGGTGATGGTGTTGACGGTCAGTCCTTTGAGGGTGTTTTCAAGCGCCTCGGTCTCGTCGGCCAGTTTGGTGTAGGTAGGAACGATCACGTTGCTGACCAGATTTTCCAGCACCTTGCGCAGATAGGCCTCCTGGGTCTCTGAGAGTTTGGAAGAGGCAATGGCTGCATTGGCGCTTTCCAGTTGACCTACCAGACCGATGCAACCATCGATGGCAGCCTGCCCGAAGGCTTTGTCGGCATAGTTGGCAGCGGTGGTGTTGGCTGCATAAGTATCGTTGTCAACAATGGGAGCGGTGGTTACAATGCTAAACGAGTCGTTGTTTTCGCCACCATTGTCATCACTGTCACTGCTACAGGCAGTGAACGTCATTACGCCCATCATCAGGGCCAAAGAGTAAAAAACTTTTTTCATTGTCATAACATTTATGTAATAATACCTTTTTCTTTTACAGGAAGAATCCTTCATACGCCACGCCGATATTCACCGAGGGCTCATCGTTATACAGGCTCTTCAGGAAGCGCTTGGAGTATTCGCCCTTGATGACAATCTGACGGATAGGGCGGTAGTTGAAGCCAACAACCATCCGCTTCACTTCCGTATAGTCATAACTCACGCCATTGGTCTTGCTGGCGTATGGATTGTAGGCTTCATAGCGTCCGAAGAGATAGAGTCGCTCACCTTTCTGGCGCAGAGGCTGTATCTGCGAGAAGATATTGTAGCCAGCCTCGATGCCGATGGCATAGGCATTGCTACTGACAAAGGCGGAATGCTTGTAAGGCGACTTGGAGTTCAGTCGGTTATACATATATTTCAGTTCGCCGGCATTACCCAGATAGCCGTAGTCGGCCTGTCCGCGAACAATCCAGTTGTGGGCATCATACGTGAAGTCTACAGATCCGATGGCCACTTTGCCCTTATAGGTTGCACCGGCCCCGTTGGCATCGTTGGGATAGGTGTTGCCGATACTGTGGCCATAGTAGCCGCTCAGTCCGATGCGCAAGCCAGCAACGGAGTAGTTGTCGATGCGTAGTGCCACGCCATATTTGTTGGCGACGTCAAACTCCATCGGCGACTTATGTCCCTTGTGAATCCATCCCACGTTGGTAAACTGGTCGGCATTCAGTCCTGCTAAGAACTGGGCCTCATAGCGAAAGTCCTTAAAGCGTCCCCAGAGCGACGCACCCGTCTGATGCCAGGTGGAGGGCATGATGGTATTCTCTCCCTCAGGGCGATAGACTGTGAAATAACTCAGGGGTTCGTGGTGGGCATTGTTCAGGCCTACGGGTACCACGATATGACCGACGCGGATGTTGGCCCAGGGGGCGAATGACTTCTGGAGCCAGAACTGTTCCAGTTCCACCTCGCCGCCCTTCTCGGTCTCTTGTTCCCATTCGCCGCCTTCCTCGTCTTCTTTCTCGTAGGCAATGCCGGCCCCTCCGTGTTCGAACTCTATCTCCGTACCAAACGACCATCCCTTGCCGAAGTCATATCCAAGATAGATGACGGCATGGGGTATGTCGAATCGCCCATGGCTGGGATCGTCTTTATGCGCCTCGGGCTGACTGTATCGGCTTACGTGGTCGCTAAAGAAATTGCGGGTGAAGTTGGCTTCACCGTAGCCTCCCACGCTGAGGCGCGATACTTTCTTCTGTTGTTGTGTGCTGTCGGCACTGCTCTCTTGAGCATGTCCTGCCAGGCAAGATGCCATGACCAATAATGTGAATACAATTCTTTTCATTTCACTTCTCACTTTTCACTTCTCACTTTTCACTTCTGAAAACCGGGTGCAAAGGTACGGAGTTTAAAGAAATACCACAATACCTAAAAATGATGAAATCGCTTTCAGACTCTTGCGGGATTCATTGGAAATGATTAATTTTGCACCATTAAAAGAAAAGGGACAAGAACGATGAAGAACTTGAAGATGTATGAACCCGGTGATAAGATGATCACGCTGATTAAGGACAATTACAGTGTGCTGCAGGCATTAGGCTCGTTTGGTATCACTCTCGGCTTTGGCGACAAGACCGTCAGCGAGACATGCGAAATGAATCAAGTGGATACCTACACATTTCTGGCAGTCGTCAACTTCACTATTAATGGGTATGGTGACTTTGAGGACGATGAGCAAATCAGCGTCCCCACGCTGTTGCACTACCTGAAAGCCAGCCACACCTACTACCTCGACTTCCAGTTGCCCTTTATCCGTCGCGAGTTGCAGGAGAGCATCAATGAGGACGATCCTCTGGGTATGCTCATCATGAAACTCTACGAGGGTTATGCACTTGAGATTCGCCGCCACATGAAGTACGAGGAGAAGACGCTCTTCCCTTATGTCGAGTCGTTGTTAGATGGTCGTCCCATGAACGACTATAATGTGGAAACCTTCTCGAAGAACCACGAGCAGACGGATAAGATCCTACGTGAGTTGAAACTCATGATCATCAAGTATCTGCCTGCCGATGCACTCCATAACAACCAGTTGACCGCCACCCTCTACGACATCTACAACAACGAGGAATGGCTCTGCCAGCATGCCGAGGTGGAGGATCATATCTTCACTCCTGCCATCAAGCGCTTGGAGCGACTGACCAGGCAGGACGATGTCTCGAAGAATATCTCGGCCATGGTGTTTAAGGGCGGGCAGGATAACAGTGATACCCTGAGCGACAGGGAGAAGGATGTGATTATCGGCGTCGTGCAAGGCTTACAGAACAAGGAGATAGCCGACCGTCTCTGCATCTCCGTCAATACCGTTATCACCCATCGGCGCAACATCGCCCGCAAACTGCAGATCCATTCCCCCGCCGGCCTGACCATCTATGCCATCGTCAATGGTCTGGTCGACATCTCCAGCGTGAAGTTGTAAAGTCAGTCCTTGCGATAGAAATAGGCCGCGATGGCACCGCTGATGTTGTGCCATACGCTGAATACGGCCCCGGGGATGGCGGCCAGGGGGTAGGCGGCGAAATGCAGTGTGGCCAGACTGGTGGCCAGCCCGGAGTTCTGCATGCCTACCTCGATGGAGAGGGCTTTCTTCTTTGCCTCGGCCAGCCCTAACACTCGCCCGATGAGATAGCCGAGCCCCAAGCCACAGATATTATGAAGCACGACCACCAATACCACGATCATTCCGCCGACAAGCAGACGGCTGGCATTGTGCGACACGACGATGCACACTACGAGCGTGATGGCTATCGACGAGAGTGCCGGCAGATAGGGCACGATGGCCTGAGTGATCTTCGGCAGGAAGCGCTGGCACAGCAGGCCGATGACTATCGGGGCGATGACCACATAGACAATGCTCAGCAGCATGCCTACGGTATCTACATCGACCATCGTCCCGGCCATCAGCCATACGAGTAGCGGCGTGAGCACGGGAGCAAGGAGCGTAGAGGTGGCCGTCATGCCGACGGACAGTGCCAGGTCGCCCTTTGCCAGAAAGGTGATGACGTTGGAGGCCGTGCCGCCGGGACAGCAGCCCACGAGGATGACACCCAGTGCCAACTCCTTCGGCAGCGAGAACGCCCACGTCAGTGCCAATGCCAGCAACGGCATCACGGTGAACTGCGCCAGGCATCCGATGACTATATCCTTGGGTCGGCTCATCACCATGCGGAAGTCGTGGGGCGAGAGTGTCAGGCCCATGCCGAACATGATGACGCCGAGCGTCGGGTTGATGACCCATGTGTCGATCCACGCGAACGATGCCGGCCACCACAGCGACACGACAGCCGCCAGCAGCACCAGCACGCCCATGTATTCCGATATGTAATGGCAGATGGTCTTCATTCGGAATTATTCGGATATGGGCTTTATCGTCAGTCGGCGCTCGTAGCGGGTGGGCTTGACCTGATAGCCGGGCAGCACGTAGCATGCCGTGCAGCCTACGCCAGTGGTGTTGTAGTCCAGGTTCAGGGTGATGCCGTCCTGCTGTCGCAGTTGGCAGGTATATACCGCCTTCGTCAGGTGGTCGGTGCTGTAGTGGTAGGCGTTGAAGTTGAACGGCTCGTCCATCGCGAATCGCAGTCCGCGCCCGGCAGCGTCGCTCATGGCGAGCCAGCGGTTGTCGCAGCGCAGTCCGCAGTCCTGCGGTATGAGGTATGGCTCGAACATCTCGTCCACCGTGCGCTCATAGATGCCGATGGCATAGCCGGTCTTGCGGTCGGGATAGTTCTCCTCAGGGCCGCGTCCGTACCACTTCACCTGCTGCATCGGGTCGATGAGCGTCATGGTGAGTCCGATGCGTGGCAGTAGTGCCGGCATGGGGCCTTCTGGCTCAAGGATGTGATGGAGGGCGATGGTGCCGTCGCCGTTGATGCGGTACTCATAGACTTCTGAGAATCCCGAATAGCGCAGGCCGGTGATGTATGCGTCGAGTGTGGTGTTGACGGGCGCGCCGAACTGCGAGAAGCAGCGCACGTTGAGATACACCTGCCCGTCGGCCTCGAATGCCTGGCAGGAGATTGGGATGCGTGTGATGGCATCCAGGTTGTTGCTGTAGAACTCGTTGGCTATCTGCGAGCCGTTCCAGGCCTTGCGGTTGTTGTAGGTGATGTTCCATTGGTCCCAGCCGTCGACTTCGAGTGCCAGCGGTGCGCGCCAGACGTTCAACTGGAGGGGCGACTTGAGCAGTTCCCGCCCGTTCTGCCGGATGCTGAAGAGTTGTCCGTCGGCCGTGAAGGTATAGGCGAATCCGTCGCCGCTCACGGTGATGGCGTCGTCGGTCCTGCTGAGCGTCGCCTTGCCTACGGTCTTGTCGGAAGGTACGGCCGCCTGTCGCCAGGGCAGTTCCAACTGGTCCCAGGCAGCGACGTGTCCCTTCTTCGCCCATATCTCGTCGGCCTTCAGTGCGCTGGTTATCATCAGGCGGTATTCGCAGCCGGGCTTGACGTCGGGCCGGCTGTAGGGTAGGGTGACTACTTTCTTACTGAGCGGCTCCACGTCGGGACTGAATGTGCCTTGCTGCAGGCAGGTGCCGTCCTCATAGAGTTCCCATTTCATATCATAGTAAGAGGTATTGAGGAAGTGGTTCCTGTTCCAAATCTCCACCGTCGCGTTGTCGGCGCTCAGCAGCGTGCATGCTATGGGCTGTGCCGCCTTCTTCATCTGCCAGATCTCGGGCTGTACGGTTCGGTCGGGCCATATCGTGCCGTAGGTGCGTGCGCCGATGCCGTAACTGAAGAATTTGCCTTCCTGCTGTTCGGTCTCGAAGTCGAGGTTGAGCACCTGTCCCGATGCGTCGGCGATGATGACATTGTCCATCAGCGCGTCGCAGATATACACCCGTGTGTCCTGTCCGTGCGTCTGCTCGTTGCGGCCGATGTTCACGGGGAACGGTGCGTTGATGATGTTGCCCTGTGCCTCCATCCGAGCCACCTCTTCGTGGTCGATGCTCACGGTCATCTGCTTGCCGTCGTAGCGTGCCTCCACGTGGTGCCACTTATCCTCCCAGTCGGCTGGCAGCGGTGCGGTGAGTTCGTATTTGTGGTTGGTGGCTGCTGGCCTTCTGCCGAAGGGCCGTGCGCCGGCGTCGCCCTGTGCGGCTGGAGCCTTGTCGGTATTGATGTAGAACTGCAGTTGGTCTTTGCCGTTCTGCTGCACGCCGAACTGCCACTCTCCCTTGGTGACGAATGATCCGCAGGAACTGATGAGTTTGCGGGGGCAGACGTCGAAACTGACGGTGAGTGTGCTGCCGGTGAGTTCGAGGCAGTCGTCGCGATATACTTCCACCCACTCGTCGTGGCCGCTCAGGTCGATCACGTGGTTCTTGCGGTTGCGGCTGTCGGCCACCAGTTTGGCGTTGCCCATGATGTGGGCCATGACGTCGTGTCCCGACTTGTCGGCGAGGCGGCGTGCGGGCTGCGTCAGTCCTGGCGAGACGAAGTCCCATACGGCTCCGCCCATTGAGCGCTCGTGGGTATAGATGGCCCGCCACATCTCGTCGAACATGCCTCCGCCGTTGCCTGCCACGGAGATGTATTCATCCATGAACGAGGGTCGCACGTCGCCGTCGCCGTGGCGGCCCACCCTGAGGTCGAGAGCCAGCGCCGTGGGATAGCGCGGGCCGATGATGTCCTCGGCGGGATGGCTGTAGGCATTGCCGCCGTACATCCACCATCGCGTGTGGTCGTATTTGCGGCCTTCGGCTATCACCTCGCCGATGTTCGGTCCCTCGCCGCTCTCGTTGCCGGCGCTCCAGAAGAGCACGGCGGGCTGGTTGCGGTCGCGGAGCACCATGCGTCGCACTCGCTCGCGGTACATGGGTATGAACCGCTTGTCGTTCGACACCCATTCTGTGGCATGTGCCTCCACGCCGGCCTCGTCGATGATGTAGAGTCCGTAGCGTGCGGCGTATTCGAGATAGCGGGGCACGGGTGGATAGTGGCTGGTGCGCACGCCGTTGAATCCGAACTGCTTGAGGATGGTCATGTCTTTCTTCACCAGTTCGTCGCTGACGGCGTGGCCGTTGTCGGGATCCTGCATGTGCGAGCACTGTGCGTTCACCTTGAGGGGCTTGCCGTTGAGGTAGAACACGTTGTCGCGTATCTCTGTCTCCTTGAATCCCACGTCCTGCCGTGCATCCTCGGGCGTGGCTTCGGAGATTCGCCTGCCGGTGGCGGCGTCCACGAGGTACATCTTGAGTTCGTAGAGGTTGGGTGTCTCAGCCGTCCATTTCAGTGGGTTGCTGATGTGCTTGCTCATGTTGAGCGTGAGTGTGGCTTTGCCGTCGAATGTGGCGCTCTGGCTTTCCAGCCGTGCCGTCTCGCGCCCGTCGGCTCCGGTGAGCACGGCCTGCACCTTGAGTGGGGCGGCTGTGGGCTGTGGGTCGTAACTTCTGAGGGTCACCTCGATATTGAGTTCGGCATCGCGGTATTGGTTGTCCAGGTCGGTGGTCACGTACCAGTCGAAGAGTCGTGTCTTGGGTGTGGCGTAGAGCCATACGTCGTCGAAGATGCCTGCCAGTCGCCAGTAGTCCTGGCCTTCGAGGTAGTATCCGTCGCTGTATTTCACGACTTTCATGGCCAGCGTGTTGCGTCCTTTCTTCAGGTATGGTGTGATGTTGTATTCGGCAGGCTCCTGTGCGCCCTCGTTGTAGCCCACCTCGTGGCCGTTGACCCAGAGGAATGATGCTGAGGCCACTTTCTCGAACCGTAGGAATACCTCCTCGCCGCTCCATTCTGCTGGGATGGTGAATGTGGTGCGGTAGGCGCCGGTGGGGTTGTAGTCGTGGGGCGTCATGGGCGGTTCTGCCCTGAAGGGTGCTGCCACGTTGCGGAACAGCGGGTCGCCGTAGCCTCTCATCTCCCAGTTCGAGGGCACGTCGATGGTGGCCCATTTGGCGTCGGGGTATTTCTCTTCGTAGAATCTGTCGGGTATCTGCTGTGGTGTGTCGGCGTAGCAGAACTTCCACTTGCCGTTGAGCCTGATGCTGTGGCCCGGGATGTAGTAGGCCCGGCTTTCCTCCTGGCCGTATTCGAACACGTCGAGGTTCTCGATGTAGTGATACAGGTCGTCGAAGGCTCTTGTCTTCTCTGTCTGTGCCGATGCCGCCGTCATGGCTGTCATCATCAGCAGTGTGGTGAAAATCTTCTTCATCGTTTGTTAGGGTTTTATTTTTATGTTTCGTTTGTCTTTCTTATTGTCTGCTCAGGCCCGCTTGTAGTCGCCGGGGGTCATGCCGGTGAGGCGGCGGAAGTATTTTGAGAAGAATGAGGGGTTGGCGAAGTGCATCTCGTCGGCTATCTGTGCGGCGGGCTTGTCGGTGTGCCGCAGTTCTATCTTGATGCGGGTGATGAGTGCGCGGTCTATCCATTCCTTGGCTGTGGTGCCGCTGGCCTGGCGTATGGCTGTGGTGAGGTATCGCTCGCTGAGGCACATGCGCTCGGCGTAGTAGGCTGTGAGGTGGTGCTCGGCGCAGTGCTGCGTGACGAGTTGTATGAAGCGGTCGAAGATGGTCTGCTCGCGCGAGCGGCTGGCGGCCGTCTGGTCGGCCTGCTGTCGGAACAGGCGGTCGTAGTGGTGCATCAGGGCTGCCATGAGTGCCGTGACGGTGGGCCGGTGATAGTCGGCATGGGCGTGTACCACGTGCCAGATTGTGTCGAGTATCTGCCGTGCGGTACTGAGGTCGTCGTCGCCGACGGGCAACTGGAAGTCGCGCACCTGTCCGCAGAATGCCGATGGCATCTGCTGCTGTGCGAAGGGCATGGTGAAGTGGCTGAAGAGTCCGATGCCGAAGATGCGTAGGTCGGGCGAGAGGTGCCTGGGGTGGATGATGGTGCCTGGGCCGATGTATACGAGTGTGCCGCCCTTGATGTGGCGGTCCTGCAGGTTGATGCTGATGTCGGCCTCGCCGCCCATGACGATGCCCAGCCGGTGGTCGTCGATGGTGAACGGTGGCTTGTGGCGCATCAGGAGGCTGAACACGGTGTGGTCGCCGCGCACCATGCCCAGTTCGCTGTTCATGAACACGTGCTCACGGATCTGTGCGAGGTGGGGCGTGAGGATGTCGCGCATGCGTGATTCGTCCATCAGTTGTGGCTGTCTGTTCATACCGTTTCGCATTTTGTCGGCAAAGTTACGAAAAATCCTCCATACCGCGTGCGATAGGGAGGATTTTTTTTCTTTTTTGTCGCCTCCGCTCCCCGCCCCTTTGAGGGGAGGGGTGCCCGAAGGGCGGGGTGGGGTTATCGTCCGATTTACTGGTCGGGCTCGTCGTCGCCGCCGCCAGATGGGTCGGGCGTGGGCGTCGGGTCGGGCGTGGGTGTCGGATCGGGATCGGGCTCTGGGTCTGGCGTAGGTGTCGGGTCGGGCGTTGGCGTGTCGCCGCCGTCGTCGGAGCCGCCACCGCCGCCGCTGCCGCCTGAGGATACGCCCTTGCGGGCGAGGATGTCCTTGAAGTGCTCCACCTCGGCGTTCATCGTGTCGATAAACTGGTCGAGTCCGCCGTCGCCCTCGTAGATGCTCACCACGTTGGTGGCGCGTATGAGGTCGCGCAGGCGCTTCTCCACCTCCGTGCGTGCTGCGGCCACCACGCCCTTCTCGCGGCCCACGGTGCCTGCCGTGCGCTCGGCCATCTTGTCGGCGAAGGCCTCGTTCTTCTGCCTCAGGTCAGTGAGGTAGTCGTCGAGTCCCATCGTGGGCAGTGCGGCGGTGATGGTTGCGCTGGCATCCACGGCCTGTATCATCTGGCGGATGTTCGTGGTCTGCTTCATATACTCGTCAGCGGTGTCGAGTTTGTAGTCCTTGTAGTACTGCACCAGTTGGCGTGCCACGGCGGCCTTCTGCTCGTTGGGCGAGCGCTGTGCGGCCAGTATGTTCTCGTGCCAGGCGGTCTGGGCCTTGTCGCGCACGTTGTCCATTTCCTTCAGCACGTCGGTGAGCAGGTCTTTCTGCGAGGGGTTGTAGGCCTCGTCGTAGCCTGCGGCTGCGCTGACGAAGGTATCGGCGATGGTGCCTAGTTTCGTGCGCGCCGCTTCGCTGTGCTGCACGTGCTGGCTCATGATGTCGACTGCCGAGAGCAGCGTGGCGTTGTCGAGGCGGGTATAGTCAAGATTTGCTATTTGCTTTGCATTCAGGTTTATCATATATTCTTCTATTTATTTTAGGAGTTTTGATTTTTTTATTGGGATTATCGCCATTTTCTTTTTCCGGGGTTCCCGGAAGACGGAATCGAGGGTCATTTCTGTCTGCCGGGGTTCCCGAAAGATGGAATCGAGGGTCAATTCTGCCTGCCGGAGTTCCCGATAGACGGAATCGAGGGTCGATTCCGTTTGCCGGGGCTCCCGAAAGCCGGAATCGAGGGTCGATTCTGCCTGCCGGGGCTTCCGGAGGCTATTCCGGCGGAGGTCGTGAATCTTTATCGTGAAACATTTTAGTGTATTTATCCTTAACTCGCTTGCAAATATATTAAAAAATCGCCTACGTGATTCTCTCCGCAGGCGATTTTATGAATATTTAAGTTTTCGGCGAGGCGTTTGCCTTCACTCCGTGGGCTATTTCCAACCTCACAAAGTGTCAGACACCTTGTGAGGTCTGCTATTTCCCATCCACGATCATTTTCACGAGCATCATCACGTCGGCCACGTCCACCTTTCCGTCGCCGTTCAGGTCGGCATCGGCCAACTTGTCCTTGTCGCCGCCCATTATCACGTTCACAAGCGTCACTAAATCATCGGCATCCAACTTACCGTCGCCGCTCAGGTCGCCTTCGGGCTGCTCTGAGCCATGCCAAGGCTCTGCGCCAGCCGCAGTGAAATAGCCGGGGTTGTCGCTTCCGCCGTCGATATGAGCATAGGTGTGGTCGATATGGCTCTCGTCATAGCGCGTGCCAGCACCGCCTACGAGGCTCGTGCAGCCATTGAACATATCTCCACCATACTGAACCTCTGCAGTGCTCCATCGGTCGCCTGCATAGATGGTCGTGAGGCTGGAACAGTGCTGGAACATACCGTTCATGCTCTCCACATTGCCCGTATTGAATCCCGACAAATCAAGACTTGTCAGGCCAGAACAGCCAGAAAACATACTGCTCATACTTGTCACATTGTCCGTCTTGAATCCTGTCACGTCAAGGCTCGTCAGGCCAGAACAGCCAGCGAACATATAGTACATGTTCGTCACATTCTCCGTCTTGAAGCCCGACACGTCAATGCTCTTCAGGCCGGAACAGCCATAGAACATATAGCACATGTCCGTCACATTCTCCGTATTGAATCCCGTCACGTCAAGGCTCGTCAGGCCGGAACAGCGAGAGAACATACCGCCCATGTCCGTCACGTTCCCCGTGTTGAAATGGCTCACGTCAAGCGATGTGAGCGCATAACAGTCATTGAACATGCGACTCATATCCGTCACGTTCCCCGTGTTGAAATGGCTCACGTCAAGCGATGTGAGTGAGGTACAGCCATAGAACATAGCCTCCATATTCATCACTTTACTCGTGTCGAAATGACTTACGTCAAGTGATGTGAGTGCAGAGCACAAACGAAAAGTCCAAGTCATGTATAAAACTTTCCCCGTATCGAAGTGACTTACGTCAAGTGCTGTGAGTGCACGGCAATCTTCGAACATACAAGTCATATTCGTCACATTCTTCGTGTCGAAACGACTCACGTCAAGTGCTGTGAGCTTCCTGCAATCACGGAACATACCACTCATATCTGTCACACTCTGCGTATCGAAGCGACTCACGTCAAGTGCTGTGAGTGCCTCGCAGTTATGGAACATGCCACTCATGTCCGTCACGTTCCCCGTGTTGAAATGGCTCACGTCAAGCGATGTGAGCGCATAACAGCTACTGAACATGCCACTCATATCCGTCACGTTCCCCGTGTTGAAGTGGCTCAAGTCAAGTGTTGAAAGCCTCCAGCAACCAAAGAACATGCCACTCATATCTGTCACCTTACCTGTGTCGAAGTGACTCAAGTCAAGTGCTGTGAGCTCCCTGCAATCACTGAACATACTACTCATATCTGTCACCTCCGAAGTGTTCAGATTTTCCAGGCCTTCAATCACCTCCAGAGAAATAAACAAATTGAACCAGTTTTTGGTTGTCGTCGGTCTGGCATTGGAAAATGAAGCATCGAATATTACCTTCGTCGCGCTTCTACCTTGACTCCGAAATTCGGGGTCTTCATTAGGAGTAATGACGTAACCACGATTGCCCCGTTCGTTGTCATAATAGAACGTGAGACTCCTTGCCTCATAGTCATATATGGCATACATCTCCTGCGCCCCGGCCGCCATCGGCACCAGGACCGCCAGCAAAAGCGAAAATAATATTCTTCTCATAATCATAAAGTTTTTAGAGTTATCACATCTCGTTTCGGAGCATCGGCCGACCGCCTGTCGCCCCATTCCGCCTGCAAAGATACGAAAAACTTTTTAATTCCCCGCAATCGCCCCCACCTTTTTATATATATTAAGGAAGGCCAAAGGCCCGGAGCGCAAGCCCGCCTCGGTTGCGCTTCGAACAAAAAGAACATCTTTCCATCCCTGCGGATAACGCCCCGATGAAATAAATATCG
>ONTZ01000035.1 GCA_900320905.1 uncultured Prevotella sp. | reverse complement strand
AGTCTCAAACAGACAACCTATATAGGAATAAAAAAAGAATAGTGTAAACCAAGTTAGGAATAACAAACAAAACTGTCAACCAAAATCAGTACACTACACCCAGAAAAATGTGCCCCAGATCTGAGGCATAAAATTCCGACTCCGGAATGTCTTCCCCCAGATTTGGGTCTAATAATTCCGAGTTTGAAGTCTGTTCCTCAGGAGACGATTGACCTTTTTGGGAGACAAGAATGGGCCGTCCGAAATCTAATGCAATATACCATGTACCACCACCCATTTGGGTGGTATTTCGGACAGATTTCCACATTTCTGTAACAAAAGGAGTAGTAAAGCGATGGGATTTTCCTAACTTTGTGCCATGCATTATAAATACAAAAAGAAACAAAGTATGAAGAAACTGTTATTATCCTTTGCAGCCATCGCGCTCTCAATAGGTAGCGCACAGGCTGACGTGACGATTAATGAGACGAATTTCCCTGACGAGAACTTCAGGTGGTCGATGGAAGGTATCGATAATGGCGACGGTGTTCTCACCGACGAGGAGATTGCTGCCGTCGAAGGGATTTCCTTCTGGGATGTCCAGAACTTCAAGGGTATTGAGTATTTCTATCATTTGCAGGATCTTCTTATCTTTGGAACCAACATTCCAGACCAGGAAGGCTTTGTCATGTTCGATATCAGCAAGTTCACGAATCTGGCTTCATTCACGATGGGAGATTACCACTGCGTGACCACGCTCGACTTCAGCCAGAACGGCAAACTGAAGTTTCTTAACCTTGACAGTGGCATGAGTGGATTGACCACCATCAAGTTGCCTGCGAGTATTGAAGACTTGACACTGAATAGCGTTCCTAAGATTTCTTCCCTCGATTTGAGTCCATGCCAGAATAGTCTGGTGAGTCTGAGATTAGTTAATGGAGGAGATGTCAAGAAACTGGATTTGAGTAATTTCACTCAACTAAACTGGTTGGGAGTCTTTGGAGAAGGTGAAGAAGGAGTCTATCCGCTGACATCGTTGAACGTGTCGGGTTGTGAGAACCTCTGGAAAATAGAACTTGCCTGGACTTCCATAGAGACCTTGGTCGTGAAGGACCTTCCTCATTTAGGCGAAATCCAAGTTAGCGACAATGAGATAAAGACGTTCAAGGTGGAGAACTGTGAGGAACTTACAGGTATCGGCTGTGAAAACAACGATATCGGGGAATTGAATGTTAAGAAGTGCCAAGCCTTCTTCCGCCTTGATGCAAACAATAATAAGATGCGGACGCTCATCATTGATGAGAGCCCGAACTTCCAGATGCTGGGAGCGATGAACAACCAACTGATGTGGCTCGACATGAGCAAACTCGTGAAGGATATCAATGTCGAGGAAACCGAATTCAGGGTCGATAATCAAAACCCCAACGTCATAGCCTGGAAACTGTCGCCGACAGAGGTGGGCCTGAAAGTACACGAGCGTATGAAGGCTGACCGCGTGCTCAACCTTGTGGCCAACGGCAAGAACGTGACCGCAGCAGAGACCACTATCGACGGCATCCGCTATCTCGTCTTCTCCAACGACGGTGTCAATGCCGAGAGCCTGGTGGGAGCCGAGAACACATACGAGTATGAAACAAAGTGGCCTTACACTTGGATGGACGGGAATTCGAAGGACAACAACCTGCCCGTGAACCTTCATATATATAAGGTTGTCAAGCCCGATTCCTGGCTGAAACTATCCTCCACCGAGACCCTCAAGGCCAAGTTGGGCGAGGAACTGACCGCTCCCACCTACACCCACTCCGACGGCTATGACGGCGAAGTGGAATGGAAGTCGAGCGACGAGACGGTGGTGAAGGTTGATGCCAAGACCGGTGCACTCACCATCGTAGGCCCTGGCACGGCTACCATCACGCTCAGCGGCCCCGCCACCGACTATCGCAACGCTCCCGCCTCGGTGAGTTATCAGGTGGAGATCACCGCTCCCTTCACCCTCGGCGATGCCAACGGCGACGGCACGGTGAATGCTGCCGATATCGTGGAGGTCGTCAACTACATTATGAACAATCCCACGTCGAAGTTTGTGATTGACGGTGCCGATGCCAACCACGACGGCACGGTGAATGCCGCCGACATCGTGGCGATTGTCAATATCATCATGGGTAACTAAGTTTCCGTGCCCGAGGTCACGCTGCTGAAAAAATCCCTCAAATGTTTGGTCGTTTCGCGCAATTTCCATAACTTTGCAGTCGAAAAGAATTCTAAAAACATTATAAAGTATGAAGAAAATACTTCTATCAGCAACATTCTTGACACTGGCAATGATCGGCGCACAGGCGCAAGTGGCGATTAACTCTACGAACTTCCCTGACGACAATTTCCGTGCGCAGGTGAAAGAAGCCTTTGACAACATTGAGGAGGACGACATCATCAGTGCCGAGGAGATGGAAGCCAACGGCGGACATCACACCTTCGACAATGTCAGCAACCTGAAAGGCATCGAACTGCTGACATCCATTACGGAACTGTATCTTGTCAATTACGCGGATGAGCCCTGCCTGAGGACATTCGACTACGCCCTGCCGAACCTGAACACGCTGGATATCCAGGACCAGGTCGGCGGATTGACAACGGTAGATGCATCGAAGTGTACCAACCTGGAAACTTTCTTGGCAGGCGAGAATCCTGCCAGCCTCTCAACGCTGAAACTGCCCAGCGGCATCAAGTATCTCGTTCTGAATAACGCCCCCCTCATCAAGACCTTCGACCCGAAGCAGTTCTCCGACCTCCGGTCAGTCGCGTTTACGGGCACGACGGGTATCACCGACTTGGACTTCAGCGGCCACAAGTCAATACAGGACATCGGTGTTGACGGCATACATGATTACTATCAACTTAATTCGCTCAACATGGCGAACTGTCCGCTGCTGACGAACATTGACATCAAAAGCAGCACCATCAAGTCGCTTACCTTCAAGAGCCTGCCCGAAGTGCTCTCCATCCTCGTGGATAATAGCGATATCACCAGTATGCTCGTCGATGACCTGGCGCAACTTGGCTCCATCGAGGCCCTCAACAACGTGCTCGGCACGCTGACGCTGAACAACCTGCCCGCCATCTACGGACTAGACTGCCACGACAACAAACTCCAAACGCTCATCATCGACAAATGCCCGAACATGAACGGCATTTGGGCAGAGAACAACAAACTGATGTGGCTCGACCTGACAGGTGTGAAGAAGGCGGGAACAGATGAGAACTCCCTGAAACTCAACAACCAGAACCCCAGCGTCACAGCCTGGAAACTGTCGCCAACGGAAGTCGGTCTGAAGGTACATGAGCGCTTCGACGTGGAGCGCGTGCTGAACCTCGTGGCTGCTGACAAGAGCGTCACACCGGCATGGGCCACTTACGATGGTGTGAAATATTTCGTCTTCTCTAATGACGGCCCCAACGCCGAGAGCCTGGTGGGAGCCGAGAACACATACGAGTATGAGACAAAGTGGCCTTATGCTTGGATGGACGGGAACTCGAAGGACAACAACCTGCCCGTGAACCTCCATATATATAAAGTTGTCAAGCCCGATTCCTGGCTGAAACTATCCTCCACCGAGACACTTAAAGCCAAGTTGGGCGAGGAACTGACCGCCCCCACCTACACCCACTCCGACGGCTATGACGGCGTAGTGGAATGGAAGTCGAGCGACGAGACGGTGGTGAAGGTCGATGCCAAGACCGGTGCACTCACCATCGTAGGCCCGGGCACGGCTACCATCACGCTCAGCGGTCCCGCCACCGACTACCGCAACGCTCCCGCCTCGGTGAGTTACCAGGTGGAGATTACCGCTCCCTTCACCCTCGGCGATGCCAACGGCGATGGTACGGTGAATGCTGCCGATATCGTGGAGGTCGTCAACTACATTATGAACAATCCCACGTCGAAGTTTGTGATCGACGGTGCTGATGCCAACCATGACGGCACGGTGAATGCCGCCGACATCGTCATGATTGTGAACACCATCTTGAGTGTCAACTAAGGATCTTCTTGATCAAAAATATAATGGATTAGTTTTGTGACAGGTGCTGGCAGTGATGCCGGCACCTGTTTTTCGATTGCGATGCTCTTTTTGGGCTGTTTTCTTGATTGTTTGCATTCTTTTTTGTACCTTTGCAGGCAATATTAATAAGGTATAAATATGATGGAAAAGAGACAATGGAAGACTATCCGTGAATTCGAGGAGATTCTCTTCGAAGCATATAACGGGATTGCGAAGATCACCATCAACCGTCCGCACTACCGCAATGCCTTCACACCGAAGACCACGTGGGAACTGAGTCAGGCCTTTGCGCAGTGCCGGGAGATGCAGGACATCAGTGTGGTGCTGTTGACAGGTGCCATGAGTGAGGTACCGGAAGGAAAGACACTCGCCGACGTGAAACATGCTTTCTGTTCCGGTGGTGACATGCATGTGAAGGGTCGTGGCGGTTATGTGGATGAGGAAGGTGTGCCGCGTCTGAGTGTGCTCGACGTACAGATGCAGATACGGCGCCTGCCGAAACCCGTCATCGCGATGGTGAACGGCTATGCCATCGGTGGGGGACATGTGCTCCATCTCGTCTGTGACCTGACCATCGCCTCGGAGAATGCCATCTTCGGACAGACGGGGCCGAAGGTGGGGTCGTTTGATGCCGGCTTCGGCTCATCGTATCTGGCCCGTATCGTGGGACAGAAGAAGGCCCGTGAGATCTGGTTCCTGTGTCGGCAGTATACGGCTCGTGAGGCGGAGGAGATGGGAATGGTGAACAAGGTGGTGCCTATCGAACGTCTCGAAGACGAGTGCGTAGAGTGGGCAGAGATCATGATGGAACGTTCGCCGTTGGCTTTAAGGATGATCAAGGCGGGACTGAATGCCGAACTGGATGGACAGGCAGGTATTCAGGAACTGGCAGGCGACTGTACGATGCTCTACTATTTCCTCGACGAGGCGCAGGAGGGCGGCAAGGCTTTCCTTGAGAAACGCAAGCCTGACTTTAAGAAATATCCAAAACTGCCGTAGAAAGGTAACAAAACGGTATATAAATAGATAAGGTATGGAGTCATTTATATTTTTAGGTTTTGGCCTTGACGCCTGGATCACCATCGTGACAGTGTTAGGCATGTTCACTATCTTACTATTCACCAAGTGGCGCACCGACACCGTGTTTCTCGGAGCCATCGGCGTGCTTTATGTCACGGGCGTGCTTAATGCCAGCGAGGCTTTCTCGGGTTTTAGCGGTACATCTGTTATTACCGTAGGTGTCTTGTTTGTGGTCGTCGCAGGTCTGATGCATACTGGCGTGCTGCAATGTATTGTGAGATATCTGCTCGGCACGCCCAACAGTTATTCGAAGGCTGTGACACGACTGATGCTGCCTGTGGCTGTGCTCAGTTCGTTTCTGAGCAACACGACAGTCGTGTCGCTCTTCGTCAATATCGTCAAGATGTGGGCCAAGAAACTGAATGTATCGCCCTCGAAACTGCTCATTCCCCTGAGTTATGCCTCGGGCATGGGCGGTGTGTGTACCCTCATCGGTACGCCTCCGAACCTCATCATCAGCGGACTCTACGAGGAGAAGACGGGCGAGGCCATGAACGTCCTCACCACCACTATCCCAGGACTGTTCTGTCTGGCCATCGGCGTGATCTCCGTCATTGCCATGCGCCGTTTGCTGCCTGACCGCAAGGCGCCTGAGAGTGCTTTCGAATCGACAGGCGACTACACGGTGGAACTGCAGGTTCCGTCTGATAATCCTTATATCGGCCAGACGCTGGGCGACGCTGGTCTCTACCACGTCAAAGGTGGTAGCCTGATAGGGATGTATCACTTCGACGATATCCCATTGCCCATCACGGAGAATGAACCCATCATGGGCGGCGACCATCTGGTCTATGCCGGACAGATAGACGAACTGATTGATATGGCGTATAGGCACAAGTTGGTGAGTTCCGACCATCATGTCTTTTCCATGAGCGAGGTAGACAATAGTTGCCAATTACGCACGGCATACGTCGACTTCGGCAGTCGGCTGATAGGAACAACCATCGGTGGCAGTTCGTTTGAGAAGGATAATAATTTGGTGCTGGCGGCAGTCTCCCGGCGTGGCGAGCGCATCAACGAGGCACCTCGTGACGTGGTGCTGCAGGCTGGCGACACACTGCTGTTTGTTTGTCCGAAGCACATCAATGTTAACACCTCTTCATTGAAAAGCGCCCTCCATTTCTTCGACTCCGACGAGGTGCCCAATATCGGCTACGGCACAATTATCTCCACCGTCATTATGATTGCTATGGTGGCACTCTCGGCCCTCGGTGTCCTACCGCTGCTACAGTGTGCCTTCCTCGCTGCCGCCGCTATGCTCATTTTCCGTTGCTGCAATATGGAGCAGGCCATGCGCGCCATCAACTGGGAGATTCTGATGGTCTTTGCCGGTAGTGCCGTACTCGGTGTTGCTATCCAGAAGACGGGTATTGCCGAGTGGTTGGCCAACGGCATTCTCGATGTCTGTGGTACCAACCCGTTGGTGGTGATGACTGCTGTCTGCTTCGTGGGTACTTTTATTACGGAGTTTATCTCGAACACGGCGGCGGGTGCCATGTTCTTCCCCATCATGTACGATGCCGCTGAGAAATTGGGCTACGACCCTTTCCCCTTCCTCGTTGCCCTGATGATAAGCGTCAGTAGCAGTTTTGCCACGCCCATCGGTTCACCTACCCACATGCTGGTCTACGGCCCCGGCGGTTACCGTTTTAGTGACTTCATGCGCATCGGCCTGCTGATGAACCTCATTATCCTGGCCGCCAACATCTTCATTGTCAATATCGTCTATCCCCTTACACCGCTGCAATAATGATGAACTATCGGATTGAGGAACGTGTGCTCCATTTCAAACAGCCTGCAGGGACATCGCGAGGGGTGTATACCACCAGGAAAATATGGCTGATTCATCTGTCGGATGGTCAGCGAGAGGGCGTGGGGGAGTGTGCACCCCTGCCGGATTTGAGTTGTGATGCTGGGCCAGACTATCGTGAGGCTTTAGAGAAAGTCTGCGCGGAATTCTGCCGTCAAGGACACAATGGGGACAGTCCCCAGTGTGTCCTGTCGATGATTCCCGAACTCCGCGACTATCCCTCGATGCTCTTCGGACTCGAAACGGCACTGCTGAATTTAGAGCGCGGTGACAGGCTGTTTGATACCGCTTTCTCTCGTGGTGAGGCCGGCATCCCCATCAACGGACTGGTTTGGATGGGTAGTTATGAGGAGATGCTCCAACGGATGGAACAGAAACTGGAAATGGGTTTCCGTTGTGTGAAATTGAAGATTGGTGCTATTGACTTTGACAAGGAACTGGATTTGGTGAAGCGTATCCGAGAGCGGTTCAGTTTCCATGAAGTGGAGTTAAGACTTGATGCCAATGGGGCTTTCCCCTTCGAGGAGGCGCTTTATAAACTCGAACTCCTTTCGCAATACGCCATCCACTCCATCGAACAGCCAATTCGACAAGGACAGTGGGCTTATATGGCGGAACTCTGTCGGGAGTCACCCCTGCCTATTGCTCTCGACGAGGAACTGATAGGCGTGAATGACCCAGAGATGAAACGTCACATGCTGAATGTCATCAAACCACGGTACATCATCCTAAAACCCTCGTTGCATGGAGGCATTCAGGGTTGTCTGGAGTGGATTGCCGTAGCCAAGGAACAGGGCATCGGTTCGTGGATCACCTCGGCACTTGAAAGTAATATCGGTCTGAATGCCATCGCACAGTTTGCCTCGGATGTCTATGGCGACATTATCCGTATGCCACAAGGACTGGGTACGGGACAACTCTTCACGGACAATATTGATATGGGACTGGTGATACGTGGAGACAAACTGTGGAGAGTGAAAAGTGACGATTGAGGATTTCCTTGAAGGGTGGAATAACGCTTCAGAGACTGTGCTCGTGCATACCAGTGGTAGCACAGGAGAGCCCAAACCGATGCTGGTGGAGAAACAGCGGATGGTGGCCTCTGCCCGTCGTACCAATGATTTCTTAGGACTGAAGAAGGGCGATACCGCTCTGCTCTGTATGTCGCTCGACTATATCGCTGGCAAGATGATGGTGGTAAGGGCTATTGAGCGTGGACTACAACTGGTCAGCGTGGAGCCGTCAGGGCATCCATTAAGTAATCAACATTTCTCATCTCTCATTTCTCATTTCTCATTTCCACTGGACTTTGCAGCGATGGTGCCGATGCAGGTGTTTAACTCTTTGCAGGTGCCTGAGGAACGGCAACGGCTGATGCAGGTTCGCCATCTGATTATCGGCGGTGGCGCCATCGACGAGGGACTGGCTGCTGAACTGAAATCCTTTCCGAATGCCGTATGGAGTACCTACGGGATGACGGAAACACTCTCGCATATTGCCCTGCGCCGACTCAACGGCCCCGATGCCTCCGAGTGGTACACACCTTTCGACTCCGTAAAGGTAAGTCTGAATGAGGAGGGTTGTATGGTGATTGATGCGCCGGAGGTGTGCGCCACCACCCTCGTCACCAACGATATCGCGGAGTTGCGCCCTGACGGTACTTTCCGCATCCTTGGCAGAAAGGACAATGTGATCTGTTCTGGCGGCATCAAGATACAGGCAGAGGAGGTGGAACGGCAGTTACGTCCTCACTTGCACGAGCCCTATCTGATTACAAAGCGTCCCGACGTGAAGTTTGGTGAGGTGATGGTACTGCTGACGGAAGGCTCTGTCGATGAGGCTCGAACTATTTGTGAGCGCATCCTGCCCAAGTACCATCAACCGCGAGTCTATCTTCATATAGACCGTATCCCCCTCACCGAGACAGGCAAGCCGGCACGCCAACAAGCCGCCCAACTGGCTGCGGCAAAATAAAAAGGATTGGCTCTCACCAATCCTTCATTTTCTGAGCCTCTTGTCGGATTCGAACCAACGACCTGGGTAAGCGATCTGCATCGCGCCGCTACAACCTAATACCCTTGCTGCGTTCCCACCCTGGGGGATTCAAAGGGAGCTGGCCGTACAGGACTTACCCGTTTTGCGGCTGCAAAGGTACAAAAAAAATGAGAAATGAGAAATGAGAAATGAAAAATGATGATATGATTGGTGGCGAAAATGCCCATATTTAACAAAGTTTAATCATTATATTGCCAGGTAATCAACATTTCTCATTTCTCATTTCTCATTTCTCATTAAAAATGCTTACCTTTGCACCCGATAAACGTTAAGTGTTAAATGATTACTCCTGCCGAATATATACAGTTAAAGGCTTTCGCCCGTCAGGATGGTGCCCTGTTGGCTCTGCTCTTAGTGGCGGTATTCTTATTATATATAATAGGTGTATCGAACCAGATATTGGGTCTGGCGGCTATCTTGCTGTTATTCTATGTTCCCTTCTTCGTCGGTAAGCGTCTGGGGAAGTTCCGTGACTATGGTCGCGAAGGACTGATCTCGTTCCGTCGTGGCTATGCTTATACCGTACTGGTGTTCTTCTATGGCGGCATCCTCTTTGCTGTGGCACAGTATCTCTACTTCGCATTCATGGACAATGGGTTCCTGTTGAGTCAGTTTTCAAAGATGGTCACCTCCGAGGAAGGTAAGGCGATGTTGCAGCAGTATGGTATGCAGCAGATGGTCGACGAGAGTCTGCACGAGATGGCCAATATCCGTCCGATAGACTATGCACTGAACATGCTGACCATCAATATCTGTATGGGTTTTATCCTGGGTATTCCTATCAGTCTGGTGATGCAGAGGACAAAATTGTAGATTGTAAATTGTAAAATTGTAAATGTCTTGATGGATATATCAGTGGTTATACCTCTTTATAATGAAGAGGAGTCGATACCAGAACTCTACGAGTGGATAGAGCGGGTGATGAAGGAGAACGGATTCAGTTATGAGGTGATCTTCATTAACGACGGTTCTACGGACCGCTCGTGGGAGATTATCAGTGAACTGAACCAGAAGAATCCTAATGTGGTGAAGGGCATCAAGTTCCGCAGAAACTACGGCAAGAGTCCTGCGCTCTATTGTGGCTTTGAACAGGCACAGGGTGACGTGGTCATCACGATGGATGCCGATCTGCAGGATTCGCCTGATGAGATCCCCGGACTCTATAAGATGATCAAGGAAGAGGGTTATGACCTTGTGAGCGGCTATAAGCAGAAACGTTACGACCCGCTGTCGAAGACCCTGCCCACGAAACTCTTCAACGCCACAGCACGGAAGGTGAGCGGTATCAAGAACCTGCACGACTTCAACTGCGGTCTGAAAGCCTATCGCAAGGCGGTGGTGAAGAATATCGAGGTGTATGGTGAGATGCACCGTTATATTCCTTATCTGGCGAAGAATGCCGGCTTTAATAAGATTGGTGAGAAGGGACCTGCTGACACTCTGGTTCCTGAGCACCTTCGGCAAGAAACCGATGCACGTATTCGGATTCTTAGGCACATTGATGTTCTTCGTGGGTTTTGTGGCTGCCTTCTGTATTGGTGCCGATAAACTCTGGTGTCTCTACAACCATATTCCGCAGCGGTTGGTGACAGACTCGCCGTATTTCTATATCGCTCTGACGATGATGATCATCGGTACCCAGTTGTTCCTGACGGGTTTCGTGGCCGACTTGGTGAGTCGTTCGTCGAGTGGTCGCAATGACTATCAAATCGAGGAAACGATATGAGGAAGATGTTTCTCTTCGTCGTTGTTGTGTGGCTGACGGCCTGTTCTACCATTGATTGTCCAGTGGAGAATACGGTGTCTGTGCAGTATGAGATCCGAGATAAGGCTGGGAAGGAATTGGCTATCACGGATTCCCTGTCAATCGTATCCACACGTCAAGATGGAGATTATGTCGTCCTCAACCGATTGAGCGACAAGTCTTCATTCAGCATTCCCATCAGTTATGCTTATCCAGAGGATGTCCTCTTTTTCTGCTTCAAGAATTTAGATAATGATTCAATCGTGGTTGATACGGTGTGTATCGAGAAGGATGATTTCCCCCATTTTGAGTCTGTTGACTGTAATGCATCATTCTTCCACGAAATAACCAATGTGCAGTATACTAGGCATTATATCGATTCGCTCGTACTTCTTAACAAATCAGTGACTTATGACCAGACGACCGTCCATTTCCGTCTTGTTCCGAAGGATAGCAATTAGTCTGTTGTTGCTGATGTCGGCAACAGGTGCATCGGCACAATGGAAGTTCTTCACATTGCAGAAGGACTCTGTTCCGTTGTTCCGTGGCTTTGCCGTCTCTTTTGATCTGGTAGGATTTGCATCGATGCAGTTGTCTGATCATGGGGAGTATGAAGGTGCCTTCCGGGTGAACATCCACGACGAGTGGTTCCCGATTGTGGAGATTGGCTATGGCAAGGCCGACCATGAGACTGACGAGGTGACGCACATCTCCTATAAGACGCAGGCTCCGTATTTCCGCATCGGTGTCGACAAGAACCTGTTGAAGGATAAGCATGGACCTTATCGTCTGTATGGTGGACTGCGTTATGCTTTCACTTCCTACAAGGTAGATTTGGACTGTCAGGACCTTGTTGACCCGGTATGGAACCGGGTGGCGGACTTTGCTGTGAAGGATGAGCCATGTAATTATCACTGGTTGGAGGCTGTGCTGGGTGTCGATGCGAAGATATTCGGCCCGTTGCATTTGGGGTGGAGTGTCAGGTACAAGCGTCGCATCGCCCATAAGGACGGTGTCATGGGACGTACCTGGTATGTGCCGGGCTATGGTCTTGAAGAAGACACCCGCCTTGGTGGCACATTCAATGTAATCATCGATATATGAACAAGAAGAAACTGATCTGGCAACTGCCTTTCCTGTTGCTTCTGATAATAGGTACGGTGCTGATTATCCGTCAGCAGCGGAACATGCCTTATCAGAAGAATACTGGACTGGTATTCGGGACAGTATATAATCTGACCTATCAGTGTGATTCCGATTTGAACGAAGGTGTCCTGGCTGAGTTGCGGAAGGTGGACAATTCCCTGTCGCCATTCAATGAGAAGAGTATAATTACTGCTGTGAACCAGAACAAAGAAGTCAGACTCGACGAGATGTTCCTGACGGTATTCAAAAAGGCAATGGCAGTGTCGGATGATACGGAAGGCGCCTTTGATATCACGGTGGCTCCATTGGTGAATGCCTGGGGCTTCGGGTTCAAGAACGGTATCGAACCTACCCGTCAGCAAGTAGACAGCCTGCGCCAGATCGTAGGCTACAAGAATGTGTCTCTGGTCGATGGGAAGGTTATCAAACAAGATCCGAGGATGATGCTCGACTGCTCAGCCATCGCCAAGGGTTATGGCACAGATGTGATAGCCAACTATTTTCGCAGTCGTGGCGTGAAGAACTTCATGGTGGAGATAGGTGGTGAGATTGTGACCAGTGGTGTGAACCCCCAGCGTCTGCCGTGGAAGATTGGTGTGACAAAGCCTACGGATGACTCTCTCTCAGTAAGTCAAGAGATGCAGACGATTCTTAATGTCACAGACAAGGCGATGGCTACTAGCGGCAACTATCGCAGGTTTTATTATAAGGGCGGTCAAAAGTTTGCCCATACCATTGACCCCAAGACGGGCTATCCAGTACAGCACAGTCTGCTGTCGGCTACGGTGCTTGCCAAAGACTGTACCACTGCCGATGCCTACGCCACCTCATTTATGGTGATGGGTATCGAACGGGCTCAAAAACTGTTGGAGCGACATCCCGAACTGATGGCATATTTCATTTATAGTGACGAGAAGGGTGACTTGGCAGTATGGTTCTCCCCTTCGCTGAAAGATAAGATTGTAGAGTAGGAGAGAGGCGATGGCAACCCTGCAGATATTTGACAAACTGCTCCAGTTTCCCCTGTTTCAGGGTATGAGCCGTGATGATCTGGAACTCGTGGCTGGACATACCCGTTTCGGGTTTGTCAAGGTGCCGCAGGGAAAGGCAATTGTCAAGGAGGGAGCCGCCTGCACACATCTTTATTTCCTGATTAATGGAACCATCCGCGTGGAGAGCCGTTCTGATGACCGCTCTTATACGGTCATTGAGCAGATGCAGGCACCTTTTATCTTACAGCCTGAGTCCATCTTCGGCTATCAGCAGGTATATACCCAGACCATCGTGGCTCAGACGGATACCAATTTCATCACTATACAGAAAGATGAGGTAGTGCGGCTCTCGGAGGATTTTTTGGTGTTCCGTTTGAATCTCCTGAATATCTTTGCCACTCAGACCCAGAAACTCTCCCGTCAGCCTTGGCGTCGTTATCCGCAGTCACTCCGTGAAAGGCTTGTCAGGTTTTTTGTTCAACATTGCGTCTACCCGGCAGGACCCAAGATGTTTCATATCCTGATGAACCAGTTGGCTGGTGAACTGAACGACAGTCGCTTGAATGTCAGTAAAGTGTTGAATGAGATGAAGAGGGAGAATCTGGTTATTTTGCACAGAGGGCGTATTGAGATACCCTTGTTGGAGCGTGTTTTGATGTCGTAGAGGGTCGCTTTCAACTTTTTTAATGCGTAATCCTTTTGGAAATCAGAAATTATTTGTATTTTTGCACGCTGAAAAGTAAAGTATGTTATGAGCGAAGAGAAAAGACTCAACCCCTTTTTCGAGAAATACAATACACCGCATGGCACGGTGCCCTTTGACCGTATCCGTTTGGAGGACTATGAGGAGGCGTTTATGGAGGGTATCCGTCGTGACGAGGAACAGATAGATAAGATTGTCAACAATCCCGAGAAACCAACTTTCGATAATACCATCATCAGCGTGGATGATGAGAAGGATGGTGAGGGCTATTATGACCTATTGAGTCGTGTCAGTACTGTGTTCTTCAACCTGCTGTCGGCTGAGACCAACGATGAGATGGATGCTCTGGCCCAGAAGATGAGTCCTATCCTGACGAAGCATGCCAATGATATCCGACTCAACGAAAAACTGTTTGAACGGATCAAATATGTGCATCAACATCATCGTAAGTTGACGCCAGAAGAAAAAATGCTGCTCGACAATTGCTATGATGGTTTTGTACGGAGTGGTGCGCTCTTGGATGCTGCTGGTAAGGAACGCCTGCGCCAGTTGACAGAGGAGGCATCAATACTCGGGCTGCAGTTCTCGCAGAACTTGTTGAAAGAGAACAAAGCCTTTACTTTGCATATCACCGATGAGGCACAACTGGACGGACTGCCTGACTCTGCCCGTGAGGCAGCAGTGCTGGCCGCGAAGGAACAGGAGAAGGATGGTTGGGTGTTCACGCTCGATACCCCTTCGTATTCGCCCTTTATGACCTATTCCACCCAGCGTGAACTCCGTCGGCAGATGTATATGGCGAAGAATACTGAGTGTATTCACAACAACACGGAGAATAATATTGAAATCTGTAAACGACTCATCAACCTGCGTCGCGAACTGGCACAGTTGTTGGGGCATAAGACCTATGCCGACTACGTGCTGAAGCACCGGATGGCGGGCAATGTGCGCAATGTCTATAAACTCCTTAATGATCTCATTGCCGCCTATAAGCCAACTGCCATCAAAGAGGTTGCCGCCATTGAGAAGATGTTTCTGAAGGATGTGAAGGGTAAGACAATGCAGCCTTGGGACTTCAGTTTCTATTCACACAAACTCCAATTGCAGAAATATAATCTCGACGCAGAGATGTTGAGGCCCTATTTTGAACTGTCAAAGGTCATTGATGGGGTATTCGGACTGGCCAATCGCCTGTATGGTATCACTTTTAAGGAAAACAAGGATATCCCTGTCTATCATCCGGATGTGAAAGCCTATGAGGTGTTCGACAAGGATGGCTCGTATCTGGCTGTCTTCTATGCCGACTTCCATCCCCGAAAAGGTAAACAGGGTGGTGCCTGGATGACGGAATACCAGAGTCAGTGGAAGGAACGTGTCGACACGAAGAAACCCTTCGGCCCTGACAACTGTAAGAATATCAGACCCCATGTCAGTGTGGTGATGAATCTCACCAAACCGACAGAAGAGAAACCAGCCCTGTTGACACTTGGCGAGGTGGAGACTTTCCTGCATGAGTTTGGTCACTCCCTGCACGGTATGTTCGCCAATACCCGTTTTGAGAGTCTCAGTGGTACGAACGTGTGGTGGGATTTCGTGGAACTGCCTTCACAGTTTATGGAGAACTTTGCCATCGAAAAAGAGTTCCTCCGTACCTTTGCTTTCCATTACCAGACGGGTGAACCCATTCCCGATGAACTGATAGACCGTATCCGCCGAAGCCGTAACTATAATGTGGCCTATGCCTGTCTGCGTCAGGTCAGTTTCGGCTTGCTCGATATGGCTTACTATACCAAGAAGGATGAGTTTACCGATGATATCATTCCCTTCGAGAAAAAAGCCTGGGCAAAAGCGATGGTGACGGAACAATTGCCGGATACCTGTATGACTGTGCAGTTTTCACATATCATGGCAGGCGGCTATGCGGCAGGCTATTATAGTTATAAGTGGGCAGAAGTGCTTGAAGCCGATGCCTTCGCCGTGTTCAAGAAACATGGTATATTTAACCAGAAGACGGCCCAGCGCTTCCGTGAAAATATCCTCTCGAAGGGTGGCACGGAGAACCCGATGGTACTCTATAAACGATTCAAGGGCAGTGAGCCCACGATTGATGCATTATTGAAACGCAATGGAATCAAAACAAAGAAAACTGGATGAACGCTATCTGAGGATGGCACGTATATGGGCAGAGAACTCCTATTGTCGGCGTCGACAGGTAGGTGCTCTGGTGGTCAAGGACAAGATGATCATCAGCGACGGCTATAATGGTACCCCGAGTGGCTTTGAGAATATCTGCGAGGATGAGGACAACGTGACGAAGCCATACGTACTTCATGCAGAGGCGAATGCCATCACTAAACTGGCCCGCAGCAACAATAACAGTGATGGTGCCACTATCTATATCACGGCCTCGCCTTGTATCGAGTGTGCCAAACTCATTATCCAGGCTGGTTTCAAACGGGTGGTCTATGGTGAGAAATACCGTCTTACCGACGGCATCGATCTCTTGAAACGAGCCGGAATCGAAGTTGTCTATTTAGAAGTATAATAGTTAATATGAATAATAAATCAAACCGTTTTGCTCCGCTTTGGATGGCTTTGTGTGTCGTACTCGGCATACTGGTTGGGACCTTTTATGCCAATCATTTCTCCGGCAACCGGCTAAGTATCATTAATTCCAATGGCAGTAAACTCAACAACCTGCTCCACTATGTCAGTGATATGTATGTGGATACTGTCGACGTGAACGATTTGGTGGAGAAGGCGATGCCACAAATCCTCTCCGAACTCGACCCGCATTCTACCTATATCGCGGCGAAGGATGTGCAGATTGCCAATGATGACCTGAAAGGCTCGTTCTCGGGTGTGGGTATTGAGTTTACGATCCGTCAGGACACCATCCGTGTGCAGAATGTCATCAGCAACGGCCCTGCCGAACGTGCTGGATTGGTGGCAGGCGACAAGATTGTCGAGGTGGACGACTCTGTCTTTGTTGGCAAGAAAGTAACCAACGAGGAGGCGATGCATCGTCTGAAAGGACCGAAGGACACGAAGGTGAAGTTGGGCATCATGCGTTGGGGCGAGAAGAAGGTACGTCATGTGACGGTGACCCGTGGCGAGATTCCTACCAAGAGTGTGACTGCCTGTTATATGCTCGACAAGGAGACTGGCTATATCAAGATCAAGAACTTCGGTGAGAATACCTATCCAGAATTGCTGATTGCCCTCGCCAAACTCTCCCAGCAGGATTTTTCTAGTTTGGTTATTGATCTGCGCAGCAATACAGGTGGATATCTGGCCTCGGCCGTACAGATTGCCAATGAGTTTCTGTCGAAGGGTAAGTTGATTGTCTATACACAGGGTCGTAAATCGCCCCGTCAGGATTATCGAAGCGACGGGCGCGGCTCTTACCAGAACCTGCCCTTGGTGGTACTGATTGATGAAGGTTCTGCCTCTGCCTCGGAGATTCTGGCTGGTGCCATTCAGGACAATGACCGTGGCACCATCATTGGGCGTCGCTCTTTTGGTAAGGGTTTGGTACAGCAGCCGATAGAGTTTTCCGACCATTCTATGATGCGTCTGACTATCGCCCGCTATTATAGTCCTTCGGGACGTTGTATACAGAAGCCCTATACTTCTGGAGCAGACCGTGAATATGAAGAAGACTTGCTCAGTCGTTATCAGCACGGAGAATTCTTCTCACAGGACAGCATCAAGCACACAGGTCCGGAATACCACACCAGTAATGGGCGTGTCGTGTATGGCGGTGGCGGTATCACACCTGATATCTTCGTTCCCGAAGACACGTTGGGTATCACCTCTTATTATAAGGAAGCATCGATGAGCGGACTCATTGTGCAGTATGCCTATCAGTATACCGACGAGAACCGCGCTAAACTCAAAGAACTGAAGGATGGCAAGCAGTTGGAGGCCTATCTGAAACGACAGAATATTGTCGATAAGTTTGCTACCTTTGCCGACAAGAATGGTCTGAAACGTCGAAACCTGATGATTCAGAAGTCATATAAACTCTTGGAGCGCTACCTTTACAGCCGTATTATCTATAATATGCTCGACGAGCAGGCTTGGACGGAGTATCTGAATCAGGACGATCCTGCCATTATCCAGACGCTCCGCCTGTTCCACGAAGGCAAGGCCTTCCCCCAGTCGGAGAATACGGAGCAACCCAAGAAGGTGGCGATGGCCTTTGACTATCGCGGTACCCATGTCACGGCAAACTTAGTGGCTCATGCGTAAGGATGAGTTGCGGCAGCAGATACGCCAAATCAAGCGACAGTTCACTCCGCAGCAGTTGGAAGAACTGTCGCTTCCCATTGTCGCCCGCCTCAGGGAAAGACTGATAGGTCTGGAATTGCATATTCCCGACAACGGGGTGGGGGATGTTATTGTGGCCTATTATCCGTTGCCTGACGAGGTAGATATCAGTCCGCTCCTCGATGAACTCGTGTCGGCGGGCAAGACCGTGCTTCTTCCCAAGGTGACGGGCGGCACTACGATGGAACTGCGTCGCTATACAGGTCGGCAGAACCTCCGCGAAGGTGCCTTCGGTATTATGGAACCGGTAGAAGAGAATCATGGGGACTGTTCCTGTGATAGCAGCGTAGCGAAGATCATGGGGACTGTCCCCGTGATTCTCGTCCCTGGCCTCGCCTTTGACGCAGCAGGCCATCGCTTAGGCAGAGGCCGCGGCTATTATGACCGCTTCCTCTCGTCACTTTTCACTTCTCACTTTTCACTTTCCACATCTATCGGTGTCTGTTTCGATTTTCAGAAAGTGCCGGAAGTTCCCACTGACGAGCACGATGTTCCTGTGGATGAAGTAATCTAATGAAACCGTATGTCGGCAATCACCTGACTGCCCACATAGTCATTCAGCCGTTTTACATAGTTTGATCGTTGCATCGAGAGATCTTGTCGTAGGGCAGGATTCGTCAGATGCACGTAGAGTGTCTGGTTGCGGATAGTTACTCCATCCGTATAGTTGGCAATCATCTCGCCCGCCACCGTAGGCCAGGCTTCTATCAACCGTTTCTGCAACAGAGGCGTTTCCAGTCCCTGTTCCCGGAGATTCTTCAGAATCAGTTCCTTGATACCCTTAACGTCTCTCTTGAACATGGCCTTCCTCTACATAGAATATTTTATAGTCGTGCGATGAGGTTGAGAGAATCTGGTCCAGATGGTCTCGGTTGGTGTCGGTAATAAATATCTGCCCGAAATCGTCGCCTGCCACGAGATTCACAATCTGCTCCACGCGCTTGGCATCCAGTTTGTCGAAGATATCATCCAACAGGAGTAGGGGCGTGGTCTTCGAGTTGGTGCGTTTCAGGAAATCAAATTGCGCCAACTTCAACGAGATGACAAAGGTCTTGTTCTGTCCCTGACTGCCCTCGCGCTTCATCAGATGGTCGCCAATCATAAATTCCAGGTCGTCGCGGTGGATGCCGTGTAATGAATAGCCTACGGCACGATCCTTCATCCTGTCGCGCTGAATCACCTCTAATAGCGATCCCCGCTGACAGTGTGAGATATAGTTGATGGCTACCCGTTCCCGGTTGCCTGATATCGTCTCGTAGTATCTCTGGAAGATTGGCACCATCTCCCTCACGAAGACATCCCTACACTCGTATATCTGTTCACCCGCTATGGCCATCTGTTCTTCCCAGATACTGATGACATCGATATTAGGCTCGTCCTCGGCTTTCAGCATCGTGTTGCGCTGTTGGAGAGCCTTGTTGTAGCGGTTCAAGGCATCGATATAGGTGGGATCGTATTGTGAAATCACCATATCCATCAGTCTGCGACGTTCCTCACTGCCACTTTCTATCAGCAGGGTGTCCGACGGCGACACCACGACAATGGGTATCTGCCCAATATGTTCCGACAACCGTTTGTATTCCTTCTTGTTGCGCTTGATGTGTTTCTTCTGCCCCCGCTTCATCGCCGCTGTCACTCCCCCCTCGTCATACTGTCCTTCAATCATAAAGAACTCCTCGTTGTGGCGAATCACCTGCGAGTCGATGGGGTTGTTGGCTGAATGACAGAAAGAGAGGTAGTAGATGGCATCAAGGATGTTTGTCTTGCCTGCTCCGTTCTGACCGATGAAACAATTCATCTTCGGCGACAACTCCAGTGTTGCCTCCGCGATGTTCTTGTAGTTTATCAGTGTCAGTTTTTCGAGAATCATGGTACAAAGGTACGAATAATTTGATAGTTAAGAGTTAAGAATTAAGAAAAAATGTATGGTGGTAGCAAATTTTTCACTTTTCACTTTTCACTTTTCACTTCTTTTTAGTAACTTTGCACCCGAATTTGCCCTAAGGGGTGGATTATGTCCGTTGAAACAATAAAAAATTAACAATAAAAATGGCAAATAACAACAAACAACAGGCTGCTCCCATCGTGGAAGAGCAGACCATCAGTCAGAGTGAGGCCTTCTTCCTGAAATATAAGAAGGCTATTATCGCTGCCGTGATTGCCCTCGTGGTCATCATCGCAGGTATCGTACTTTACAAGACTTATATCTCCGGTCCTCAGGAGGCTAAGGCCAGCACAGCCATCGCCAAGGGACAGGATTATTTCGCAGCAAACGATTTCCAGAAGGCTCTCAATGGCGATAGTGCCACCTTCAAGGGCTTCGTGGCTCTCGCCAAGGAATATAGTAGCACAGCAGCCGGCAATCTGGCTAACCTCTATGCAGGACTCTGCTATGCCAAACTCGACAAGTGGCAGGAGGCTGCCGACTATCTTGAGAAGTTTGATGGCAGCGACGACCAGATGATCTCTCCCGCAGCCGTTGCCGCATTAGGTAACGCCTATGCTCACCTGAACCAACTCGACAAGGCCGTCAGTAATTTGAAGAAGGCTGCCGAGATGGCCGACAATAACTCGCTTTCTCCCACCTTCCTCATTCAGGCTGGTGAGATCCTTGAGAGTCAGGGTAAGAAGGCTGAGGCTCTGAAACTGTATCAGCAGATCAAGGATAAGTACTTCCAGTCGATGCAGTATCAGACCATCGATCAGTATATTGAGCGTGTGAAGGAGTAATGGCTACTGCACTGCATAACCTCTCCGACTACGATTTCTCTGCTGTCCCCGATGCGTCGAACATGATTTTCGGCATCGTGGTGGCAGAGTGGAATCCAGAAATCACGGGAGCCTTGCTCGACGGCTGTGTCTCTACGCTTGAGAAGCATGGCGCACTGCCAGAGAATATCCATGTGAAGACCGTACCGGGTTCCTTTGAACTCGTTTACGGTGCTCACCAGATGACACTCAACGACGGCTATGATGCCGTCATCATCCTCGGCAGCGTCATCCGTGGCGAGACACCTCATTTCGACTATATCTGTCAGGGTGTCACAGAGGGCATCGCCCGTCTGAATGCCACCAGTAACATCCCCGTTGTCTTTGGTCTTCTGACCACCAACGACCTCCAACAGGCAAAAGATCGTGCTGGAGGTAAGCATGGCAACAAAGGCGACGAATGCGCCGTTGTTGCCATCAAGATGGCCAAGTTCTAACTATTCCAACGGAATATCCGGGTGCTGCACTGCCAGAGGTAGGTCTTTCTGCGAGAGGTAGAACATGTAGAGGATGCAGTCTTTCGTCCCACGGTTCTCACCATGGTGGACGGTGCCAACCATCTCGACCACAGCCTCGCCCTCGTGTACCACCTTCGTCTTACCATCCAGTCCGATGATGGTCAGTTCGCCCTGCACCAGTACACCGTAGTTCATAGCCACATGGTGGTGCCAACCCAGTTTCTGACCTGCTGGGAATACATATTTCACGGCTACTAGTTCAGGACGCCCCTGGAAGTAGTCGGGCAGTTCCACACCGTCCCAACTCTGACTGGTACGAATCAGTTCTGTGCTCACCACTTTGGGAGCAGGATTGTCTTCTTGTGCTTTTGCTTCCTTACAGGCGTTCAGTACACTTGCGCCGCAAACGAGGGTGGCGGCGAGCACCCATTGCATCATCTTTTTCATCATCTTTTTTATTGGTTATTATATTTATTTGCTTGTTTCTGCTTCCGTCACGAAACAGGCCACCAGCCCGTAGGTGATGGTGGGACGTATCCAGATTTCGGTCAGCAGATATTCTGTGTATTCGTTGATGGGCTCAATAAAGATGTCATAGTTGTAGAGTGCCGCAATGATCATGTCGATGATGAAGATGACCCACAGGTTACGCTTGGTGTAACTCTGCCAGTTCTTGCGTGCATAGAAGAAGGTGAGCGTGCAGAGCAGCAGCACCGACAGCGTGAGGCAGACCAGGTGTAAAGAATAATAGGCCAGGGGTGGCGGAAAGAGGATGTCGCGCAACAGCACCGTGATGCCCACCGAGATGGAGCACCAGTAGTTGAACCGATGGGTATCCAGTCGGTTGAAGAAGTACATCCCGATCATCACCAGACAGGCGATGTAGAACATATTGAGCACTAGTTCTGGCCATGACTCCTGCAGGCCGAAAAGGCCAATGGCATAAAGCATAATACCCACCGAGACGATACCTGCAACGGCCGTTATGACAATGTCAAAGATCTTGGCGTTCTTTTTAAATCTGGTTTTCATTTGTAGAGTTGATAATACTTGCCTTGGAGGGCAAGGAGTTGTTCGTGAGTGCCTTGTTCGATGATGCGACCGTGGTCGAGGACGATGATAAGGTCGGCATTGCGGATGGTGCTGAGGCGGTGGGCAATGACAAAGGTGGTGCGCCCCTGCATCAGCGTGTCCATGCCGCGCTGGACGAGCATCTCCGTGCGGGTGTCGATGCTTGAGGTGGCCTCGTCGAGGATGAGTACGGGCGGGTTGGCTACTGCTGCGCGGGCGATGGCCAGCAACTGGCGCTCACCCTGAGAGAGGTTGCCGCCGTCGCCGTTGAGCATGGTCTGATAGCCGTTGGCCAGACGACGGATGAAGTCGTCGGCACCTACGAGTCTGGCTGCAGCGACGCAGTCCTCGTCGGTGGCACCGAGTCGTCCGTAGCGGATGTTGTCGAGTACGGTGGCGGTGAAGAGGTGTGTCTCTTGCAGTACGATGCTCATCGAACGGCGCAGAGAGTCTTTTCGGATATCGGTGATGGGGATACCGTCGTAGAGGATCTGTCCTTTCTGGATATCGTAGAAGCGGTTGATGAGGTTGATGATGGTGGTCTTGCCAGCACCTGTACCGCCTACGAAAGCAATCTTCTGTCCCGGGTTGGTGTTGATGTCGATGTCGTAGAGCACTTGTTTCTCTAGGGTGTACCCGAAGTCTACATCGGTGAAGTCCACGTCGCCCTGAGGATTCTTCAGTTCCTTTGTCCCATTATCTGTCTCCGGCTCGGCATCCACGACGCGGAACACGCGTTCGGCTCCGACGGTGGCATTGAGTACGGAGTTGATCTGCTGTGAGACGTGGGTGATGGGCTGTGTGAAACTCTTGTTGAGGGTGAGGAAAGCCACGACCGTTCCCAATGAGATAGTAAATTGTAAATTGCCAAACTGTAAATTTCCAATGGCAATAGTGGCACCGACGACGGCAATGAGTACATAGCCGAGGTTGGAGAGGTTGCCATTGACGGGCATCACGATATTGGCAATCTTGTTGGCATTATAGGCCGAGGAACGCAGTTGTTCGTTGATCTGCTCGAACTCGTCGATGGCCTGTTGCTCGTGACAGAACACTTTGACGACCTTCTGTCCCGTCATCATCTCCTCGATGAAGCCATTGACACGGGCGAGGCTCTCCTGTTGGGTACGGAAAAAGGTACGGCTGCGCTTGCCGAGTTTAGTGGTGACGATCATCATCACAATAGCCATCACGATGCTGACCATCGTGAGGGGTACGCTCATCACAATCATCGAGGTGAAGGTGACGGCGATGGTAATGGCAGAGTTGAAGACCTGTGAGATAGAAGTCGAGATCATCTGTCGCAGTGAGTCGATATCATTAGTATAGACAGACATCGTCTCACCGTGTGCGTGTTGGTCAAAGTAACTGATGGGCAGTTTCTCCATCCGTTCGAAGACCATCTTGCGCAAACGGAGCATTGTGCCTTGCGAGACATTGATCATCAGACGGTTGTAGAGGTAGGAACAGATGACACCGATGAGCAAGATACCGCCGAGTTTGAAGAGTGTCTGCCAGAGTGAGGTGTATTCGGGGTTGGCCATCTGCGTCAGCGGCGTGATATAGTCGTCGATGAGCGTACGGGTGAAGAGGGTAGAGGCGAGGGTGGTGACAGAGGTGATGGCGATGCAAGCCAATACGGTGACGATGCTGTACTTGTAGTTGCTGAGCACATATTTCGTCAGTCGCCAGATGATGGCACGCTGTTCTTTGCTGGCCTTCTGGAATCCGGCCTGTCCGTGTGCCCCCCGAGGTCCTCCGAAGTTTGGTTGTCTCATGCGGCACCTCCTTTCTGGTCAAAGTCACCGACATCGGCATTCTGGATGGCATTGATTTCCTGATAGAGAGCGTTCGTCTGCAACAGGTGCTCATGGGTGTCGAAGCCCGTGACGACACCATTATCCAGTACGAGGATGCGGTCACAGTCCTTCACGCTGTGGATACGCTGTGCAATGATGAGTTTGGTCATCTTCGGCAGTTCTTCACGGAAAGCCCGTTGTATCTTTGCATCAGTGACTGTGTCGCAGGCCGAGGTGGAGTCGTCGAGGATGAGTATCTTCGGCTGTTTCAGCAGGGCGCGTGCGATGCAGAGACGTTGTTTCTGTCCACCGCTGACATTCGTGCCGCCTTGTTCGATGTGGGTGTCGTAGCCTTCGGGCATCTGGTCGATAAACTCGTCGGCGCAGGCCAGATGACAGGCATGGCGACAATCTTCCAAAGTGGCCTTGGGGTTTCCCCAGCGCAGATTATCGAGGATGGAACCGCTAAAAAGAATATTGTTTTGCAATACCACGCTGACGGCAGAGCGCAGGGAGGTGAGGTCGTATTCTTTCACATTGCATCCCCCCACGAGCACCTCACCTTCTGACGGGTCGTAGAGGCGGCTGATAAGGCTGATGAGCGTCGATTTACCCGAGCCTGTGCCGCCGATGACCCCGATGGTCTCGCCGGAGGCGATGTCGAAACTGACATTGAAGAGCGCCGAACGGCGTGAGACCTTGGGGGAGACTTCGGGTGTCTCGGATCCTCCGTTTTTTTCGGATTTATAATCAAAACGAACGCTTCTGAAGACGATGCTGCCGTCGGTGATCTCATAGACGGGCTGTTCAGGGTTCACGATGTCTGGTTCTTCCTCGATGACCTCGCTGACACGCTTGGCACTGGCAGCACTCTGCGTGAGCATGACGAAGATCATCGACAGCATCATCAGCGACTGGAGGATCGACATGACGTAGGTGAAGAGTGAGGTAAGTTCGCCAGTGGTCAGCGTGCCGCCGACGATGAAGTGGGCTCCCCACCACGACAGGGCGATGATGCAACCATAGACCACCAGATTCATGATGGGATGGTTGAGAGCCATCAGACTCTCCGCGCGTACATATAATTTATAGAGGGCCTCAGCGGCCTTACCGAATTTCTGGTTCTCATAGTCCTCGCGTACGAATGCCTTCACCACGCGGATGGCCTGGATATTCTCCTGCACACTCTGGTTCAAGTCGTCGTACTTCACAAACACCTGTTGGAAGAGTCGTGCCACCCGTGAGATGATACTGTAGAGCGAGAAACTGAGGATGACCATCGCCACAATGAAGATAATCGAGAGACGGGCATCGATGACGAGACACATCACGATGCTCAGTATCAGTCGGAACGGGGCTCGCACAGTGATGCGCAGTATCTGTTGGTAGGCATTCTGGAGATTGTTCACGTCGGTGGTCATACGGGTGACGAGGCCCGAGGTAGAATACCTGTCGATGTCGCTGAAGGCAAAACGCTGGATATTCCGGTACATAGCCTTACGCAGGTTGGCGGCAAAGCCCGAGGCTGCATAGGCCACGCTTCGCCCTGCCAGAATACCGAAGGCGAGTGAGAGAAACGCCATCCCGATCATGACGGCCCCGTAGAGATACACATTATCCATGCTCCCCGCGTTGATGCCCTTGTCGATGAGTGAGGCTGTGACATAGGGTATCAGCACATCGAGCACCACTTCTGTCGCCGTCCAGACAGGCGTCATGATGGAGGCCGTGCGGTATTCCTTGATCTGTCGGGTGAGAGTACGGATCATGGGTTTGTCCTTCTTATTACGGGTTGAGAGTCAGTTCCACGGGACAATGGTCTGAGCCGAATATCTCCGTGTGGATGGCAGCGTCAGCCAGTCGTTCTCGCAGACGGTCGGAGATGACAAAGTAGTCGATGCGCCAGCCGGCATTCTTCTGACGGGCCTGGAAACGGTATGACCACCAGGAGTATTTCACCTCGTCGGGGTACTTATAACGGAACGTGTCGGTGAAGCCGCAGGCCAGGAGGTCACTGAACTTCTCGCGCTCCTCGTCGGTGAAGCCAGCATTGTGACGGTTGCTCTTGGGGTTCTTGATGTCTATCTCCTCGTGGGCCACATTCAGGTCGCCACAGAGGATGACGGGTTTCTGTTGGTCGAGTCGTTTCAGATAGGCCCGGAAGGCATCCTCCCAAGACATACGGTATTCCAGTCGTTTCAGACCGTCCTGCGAATTGGGTGTGTAACAGCAGACAAGATAGAAATCGTCCATCTCGAGGGTGATGACGCGCCCCTCATGGTCGTGCAGGTCGATGCCGATGCCGTATGCCACGCTGAGTGGTTGGTGACGGGTGAAGATGGCTGTGCCGGAGTAGCCTTTTTTCTCAGCGGAGTTCCAGTAGGAGGTGTAGCCCTCAAATTGCAGGTCGAGTTGTCCTTCTTGCATTTTGGTTTCCTGCAGACAGAAAAAGTCGGCATCCAACAGTCTGAATGTCTCGCTGAATCCTTTACCCTCGCAGGCTCTCAAGCCGTTTACGTTCCAAGAAATGAGTTTCATTATTCTAAATAGTTCTTGTTTTGTTTGCAAATATACTAAAATAAATTGAATAAAATAGGGTTTTTGCAGATATTTTTTTGTTTATCCCTTCTTTTTTCCTATCTTTGCACCATCAAAACGATAAACCGATGATAGAGTTACTAAAAAAGTTCAATCCCATCACATTGGAACAGATGAGCGGGGTGAAGTTGATGAACCGCACCGACACGAAGTTCGTCACGACCCTTGATCGTCTGCGTCTGTTGTTGGAGATGGCTCAGAGTGACTATTACATCCAGGAGATTGACGGTGAGCGTAACATGGAGTATGACACGACCTATTTCGACACCCAGGCGTTTGACATGTACCGTCAGCATCAGTATGGGCATGCCAACCGTCAGAAAATCCGTTTCCGCACCTACGTCAGTTCCCACTTGCAGTTCATGGAAGTGAAGACGAAGAATAATCACGGTCGGACGAAGAAGAAGCGTATCGAGGTGACGGACATGAGTCTGATGGATGCAGAGAAGCGTATGTTCTTAGAGAAGCATCTGCACTATGGAGTCGATACACTGCAACCAGCGATCAACAACCATTTCCGTCGCATCACATTGGTGAACCGTGGCAAGACCGAACGCCTGACCATCGACAGCGATTTACGCTTTCACAATCTGGTCAGTGGCATCGACAAGGATATGGGCGACTTGGTCATCATCGAACTGAAGCGCGACGGTCAGGTCTTTTCTCCCGTGCTGGAAATGCTGTGCCAGTTACGCATCCATCCCCACGGTTTCTCGAAGTACTGCATGGGGTCGGCACTCACCAATCCCCAGTTGCCTGTCAACCGTTTCAAGACCAAGTTGCGTGACATTGACATCATCATGAATATAAAACATTAAAAAACCAAAAAGAATATGGACACTGTATTTTCTGCCGAATTCGCCCAGGCGATGGTGAAATTCCTGATTTGTATCGTCGTCAACTGGATCATCATCTTCCAGTTGTATTTCCGCAAGAGTCATCGTCGTGACTTCTCCTTCACCTTCATGCTCATGTCAATCGCCATCTATTTCCTCGTGTTCTTCATGATGGGTATGGAGCGCGGTAAGGCTACGATGGGTGTAGGACTCGGACTGTTCGGTATCTTCAGTATCATGCGTTACCGCACCGATGCCATGCCGGTTCGCGAGATGACCTATCTGTTCCTCATCATCTGTCTGTCGGTGGTCCATGCTATGGCTTCGGAGTATATCGAACTCTTTGTTATTGACGCTATCGTGCTCGCATCAGTCATGGGCTTTGAGATGACGATGAAGATCCAGCCCACGAAAATCATCCAGTACGACCGTGTGGAACTGGTGAAGCCTGACAAGCGTGAGGAACTGAAAGCCGATTTGGAGATGCGCACGGGTCTGAAGATCTTGAAGATCGACGTCGGCGGCATTGACTTCCTGAAGGATTCCGTGGTGATTCGTATCACCTACGAGAGTGATAACAGGAAGTACAATCGCTTTAATGGTATTGACGGACAATTCACAGTAAAGAAGTCACAATGGAACGAAGTGTAAGGTTAGCGCTGGTGTTGTCTGCACTGCTCCTGTCATCGTTGGGAGTGAGGGCTGAAGGCGATGACTTCGGCATCTGGACGGAGTTGAATGTTGAAAAGAAACTGACGAACAGGATCAGTCTGGAGTTATTTGGAGAGAACCGTTCGCGTAATAGTCACGAGACTGTTGACCGATGGAGTGTCGGTCTGGGTGCCAGTTACAAACTGACGAACTGGCTGAAGGCCTCTGCCGACTACACATACCTCTATGATCATAATGAGAAATGGAATGACAAGCAGACGAAGGTGGCCAATTTCTGGGGGGCTCGCCATCGTGTCAACGTGGTACTGACGGGCTCCGTCGACTTTGGCCGTCTCAGTGTGTCGCTCCGTGAGCGCTGGCAGTACACCTATCGTCCTGAGCAGACCGTGGAGCGCACCAAGGTCTCTAACGGCAAGGTAGAGGAAAAGACCTACAATGGCAAGGGTAAGAGTGTGTGGCGCAACCGTCTTCAACTGAAGTACAAGTTGACCAGCATGTGGCGCCCCTACGTCAACGGCGAGACATTTCTGGCAGGGAGTGGTATTGAAAAGTATCGTCTGTCGGCAGGTACGGAGATCCGTGTTTCCAAGAAACATTCTTTCGACGTGAAATACCTGTTGCAGAAGTCGTGCGGTGATGACGACGACGAGGGCGACCGTCATGTCCTTGGTTTTGGCTATACGTTTAAGTTCTAATTTTTATATTGGAGATGATAAAGAGAATATTTTTCGTGATGGTGGCGCTGGCGGTCTGTATGGCTGTTGGTGCACAGAGTGCCGACAAACTCTACAGGGATGGTAAGGCACTCTATGATGCCAAGAAATACACGGAGGCCGTGCCGAAGTTGAAGGTTGCCGCCGAGAAAGGTCATAAGAAGGCGCAGTATCGTCTGGGCCGCTGTTATGACAAAGGTCATGGTGTGGCAGAGAATGATGTGCAGGCCTTCAAGTGGTATTCCAAGTCGGCTGCCCAGGAGTATGCCAAGGCTCAGTATGCCGTTGGCAAATGCTATAAGGACGGAAAGGGTGTGGAGAAAGACCGCAAGAAAGCGGTTGCCTGGTTCTCAAAGGCAGCCAAGCAGGACAATGCCGACGGGCAGTACGCCTTAGGCAAGAGTTATCTGAAGGGCAAAGGTATTGAAGCCGACGAGAAGAAGGCCAAGTCATGGCTTTCCAAGGCCGTCAACAACCCCAAGGATGGTCCTGAAATCCTGGCTAAGATCCGCGAAGAAGCAGCCGCTGGCGATGAGGATGCCAAACGGATCCTGAAACTGATCGGAAAATGAGCATAAGCAAATCCCTGCCACTTGGCGGGGATTTGCATTTATACCATTAGTCTTCCGGATTACCCTTATAGTGGAATTCCTTGACGGGAGGATTCACGCCGAGGTCGTGATCGTCGAGGACACCGTTACGGAGGATGGCCTTGTTGAAGTCACCGTGCATCTTACCGATGTAAAGCAGCAGGTCGCTATAGGTCACAGTGGGTAGCACCAGACCATAGGCGCCCCATGCCACACGTACGCCTTCTGGATGTACATTGTTGTGGATGTAAGCCGTGCGGAGGAACGTATGGTCGTGTATTTCCATCCGGTTGTACTTCCTCAGCCCTGCCATCAGTTCTGGGTTAATCTGTGTGGTGTCGGCCGTGGTGAAGACATGTGCAATGTTTGCCATGTAGTCATCGATCTTGTCGCCCTTGATACTGTCGTTGTTCTCGATACATTCAAGGATGCCGTCTGTAGTCTCCGCAATCATGGTCGTCTTGCTGGGCTTCGCAATGATGGCAATGACTAGTAGAATAACGATTACAATGGCTAAGATAACCAGTTTTCCAAGGCAACTGTTATAGAATGCCTGGCCAACAGATTCCTTCTGTTTAAAGTTGTCGTCTCGATACATAAGTAATTAAATTTTGTTGTTATGGATTAAATTCATGAATTCCTGCCGAGTCTTGGCCTGGTTGAAGGCGCCGCAGAAGTCGCTGGTGGTGGTGATGCTGTTCTGTTTCTCCACCCCTCGCATCTGCATGCACATATGCCTGGCTTCTACGACCACCATCACGCCGAGTGGTTTCAGGGTCTCGCGGATACATTCCTTGATCTGTAGTGTCATCCGTTCCTGCACCTGTAGGCGGTGGCTGTAAATGTCTACCACGCGGGCAATCTTGGAGAGTCCGGTGATATAGCCGTTGGGGATATAGGCCACATGGGCCTTTCCGTAGAAGGGCAGCATGTGGTGTTCGCAGAGCGAGAAGAAATCGATGTCCTTGACGATGACCATCTGCGAGTAGTCTTCCTTGAAGAGTGCCTGCCTCAATACCTCGTGGGCATCCTCCTCATACCCTCTGGTGAGCGTCTGCATGGCTTTGGCTACGCGCATTGGTGTCTTCTCCAGTCCTTCGCGGGTTGGATCCTCACCGATGAGCGACAGGATGTCGCGATAGTGCGCAGCGAGTTTGTCGAGTCCTTCTCTGTATTCTTTTTCCGGGTTCATTCGGTGGTGGGGTTTGATGATTGTTCTGAGGGCATGAGATACGGTACCGTGATCTTTCCCTTGACGATGATGGCTGAAGAGTAGCCGAGATTCTTCACGGCGCGCAGTTGTTGGTTTGCTTCTTCTATGGTACGGTAGTTACCCATGCGGCATATCCATCGTGGTGAGTAGAAATGCACATACACGGGCACCCCCGGGAAGAGCGCATTCATTTCCCTGCCTGTGCGTTCAGCCTTGATGCGGGCTTCGCGGGAGTTGCCTCCGGCATAGACCTGTACGCGGTAGCCGTTGATTTTGTAGCCGCCCCTCATTACTTTCTTTCGTCCATCGTCGATGGTCGTAGAGTCAGACCGTTGCTCTTTCTCCGCAACGGCAGGGCGCTGTGTGCTCCCGCTGTCGGGCTTATGCTGTTGTTCGGTTGTAGCAGTTGCTTTCTTGTCGTCCTCTTTCCGTGTCGTGGTCTGAGGTGTTGTTGTGGTCTTTTGCTGTTGGGTGGATACGGTGGTCTGTGGACCGTTGACGAGATCCTCGATGGCTTTGTCCTGTGTGACGGTGATTTTTCCTTCGCCCTTTTTCTCCTCCTGGAGTCTCTGGGTGAAGGTTGTCTGTGCGCTGGCAGCCAGTATGCCGCCAGCGCACCACAGCCATATAGTTACTAAGCGTTTCACTTCTTCCAGGCGTCAATGATACCCTTGAAGTCAGCGGCCTTCAGTGAGGCGCCGCCGATGAGACCGCCGTCGATGTCGGGCTTGGCAAACAGTTCCGGTGCGTTTGAAGCCTTGCAGGATCCGCCATAGAGGATGGTGGTGTCGTCGGCCACAGCCTGTCCGTATTTCTCTGCGATGATGCTACGGATGTAGGCGTGTATCTCCTCAGCCTGCTCAGCGGTAGCGGTCTTGCCGGTACCGATGGCCCAGATGGGTTCATAGGCGATGACGATCTTACGGAAGTCCTCTTCGGAGAGGTTGAATACGCTTCCTTCGAGTTCTGCCTTCACCACCTCGTTCTGCTTGCCGGCCTCGCGCTCTTCCAGGCTCTCACCGATGCAGAAGATCACCTTCAGTTCGTTCTTCTGAGCGAGCAGCACCTTCTCCTTCAGGATCTCTGGAGTCTCCTTGTAGTACTCACGGCGCTCTGAGTGCCCCAGGATCACGTACTGTGCCCCAGTGCTCTTCACCATCTCAGCGCTTACCTCGCCCGTGTAGGCACCCTTTTCCTTGTCGGCGCAGTTCTCTGCACCCAGACCGATGATGTCCTGGTCGAGGAACTGTGCGATACTTGCGAGGTGGATGAATGGTGTGCAGATCACCACACCACAGTTGGGCTTGTCAGCCTTCAGTGTCTCGTTCAACTCTTTTGCCAGAGCAATACCATCCTGGAGATTCATGTTCATCTTCCAGTTTCCTGCAACAATTTTCTTTCTCATAAAGTCATTTACAATTTAAAATTTACAATTTACGTTTATTTCTCAATTTTTTCCTTTCTTTCTCTTCTGAGCCATTTGGTCCATGCCCACAGCCGGTCGGCTAAGGTGAGCAAGGCCAGTGGGAGGACAAACCACATCAGTATCTTTGCGATCTTGCCTGGTACGCTGTCAGCCTGCACCTGTCCGTGTACCAGTTGTTCAAGCGGCTTGGCATACTGTTCTTCCTTGATGACCGGCAGGTTGTTATGGCTCCATTTCTGCAAGACGGTGCCCTGTTTCAGCAGTACCAGTCCCGGATTGCTGCGGATGATGGTCTTCAGGGTGATCTCGTCCGTCGAGCAGAAGGGATAGTCGGCACCGGTCATCTCTTGCCAGCGACTGATGGTCTTGCCTGTACTTGCCGTGAGACAGTAGAAGGGGTAGCCTTGTTCCTTGCTGTATTCGTACACCTGGTTGATGAGGTCGAGTTGTGAGTCGTCGGCATTTTCCAGGTGCGGCGATATCAGCAGGAAGGTGTATCCCTGATGGCTCAGCACCTCCTCGGTGATGTCCTCTCCCTCATTTGTGAGGATGGAGAAGTCGTGTATGGGCGGCAGGTAGCCCTCAGCGGTCTGGACGGTCTTCGAGTCGATGAACGTCCAGGTGGAGTCAGGATAGTTGTCTGTCGTGAACTCCTGTCGCTGTCCGTCTTTCTCCAGGATGAAGGTGGTCTCAAACTGTGGCAGCGGCGCCCCCTCTGGAATCTCCATGCCTTCCTGTATGTTGGCTCCCACGTGATAGGGGCGGAAGTCGAACAGTGGCAGGTCATAGAGGCACCATCCTGCGGTGAAGAGGATGAACAGCGTGGAGAAGTTGAACACGATCCACTGGTTGCTTGCGCTGATGAGCCTGATCATCTCCGTCGGCCATCGCCAGATGATGAGGGCAGCCGCCAGCAGCACCACGTTCTTCCAGAATGTCTGCCAGTTTGTCAGCACGATGGCATCGCCGAAGCACCCGCAGTCGCTGATGGGGTTTTCGATGGCGAGCCAGAGTGTGAGTGCAGTCATCACCACCATGATGGCGAGTGTGAGTTTCGCCACCAGTCGTCTGTGGATGGCAAACAGCAGGCAGATGCCTATCATGAACTCTACCGCCAGCAGTGCCACCGATGCTCCTAATGTCAGGAAGTCGGGCATCCACTGTCCTAAGCCCATTGCCGTGAGGTAGTCGCTGATCTTGTACTTCGTGCCGAGCGGGTCCACCGCCTTGACGAATCCTGAGAGGATAAAGGTCAGGGCCAGCAGCAGCCGTGCGATGTTGACAACGATCTTCCTCATGCCCGATGTTCAGCCGTATTAGTCCTCCGTTAATTGAATGACGCCAAAGACCGCATAGTTGATGATGTCCATATAGTTGGAGTCGATGCCCTCGCTGACGAGTGTCTCGCCCTGCAGGTTTTCGATTTCCTTGATGCGCTCTATTTTGGTGAGGATGAAGTCCGTGTACGAACTGACCCTCATGGAGCGCCACGCCTCGTCGTAGTCGTGGTTCTTGCGCTTCATCAGTTCCAGTGCCTCGTGGGCATACTGGTCGTAGAGTCGCATCGCCTCCTCGTTGGTGATGTCGACTGTGTCGGCAAAACCCTTGTTGAGTTGTATGAGTCCCACGATTCCGTAGTTGATGAGTGCGACGAACTCCGGGCGGATGCCTTCTCCCACCATGCTCTCCTTCTTAATCTCCAGCGAACGAATTCGCTTGGCCTTGATGAACAGTTGGTCGGTCAGTGCTGTGGGACGCAGGATGCGCCACGATGCCTTGTAGTCGTGCAATTTCTTCTCAAACAGGCTTCGGCATTCTGCCATGGCCTGCTCAAATTGGGCGTTTGTTTTCTCCAAATTGGCCATATCGGGTGCAAAGGTACAAAAAAAGCCACAGATTACACAGATTTTCTTGGATTTTTTTGCTTATAACTCTTTTTTAGTCAGATTTGTATTAGGGTTGGTCTTTCTGTTTCTTGTGGATATAGCGTATTTTGGCTCCTAATGTCTCACATTGGGTGCGCAGTGAGTCTCGTTTCATGCGAGTGCGTGTGAGCATTGTCAGTTCCTCGGGCATAGCCCGCAGTTCGGCTTTGTCCTTCTCCACTTTTGCCTGTAGGGAGTCGTAGTTGTGCTGTACCAGTTGCAAAAGATTGTCCGTCTGTGCCAATTCTTCCTGTGCGCGCTTCAACTCGATCTCCTGATAGAGGTGTAGTGCCTGCTTGCGTGTGTCGATGGCGTTGGGATAGGCGTGGCGCAACGAGTCAATAGTAGTGACCGCCTGTTGGTACTCTCCCGCCTCAAACTGCTGTCTGGCCTGTTGCAACAAGATTTCAGCCTGTTGTTGACTGTTCTCCTTGCAGCCCGTCGCCAGCATCACACATGCTACCAACGGAAAAGCGCTTCGAAAAATAGAAATAATCCGTCTCATTGTCGATTTTGTTGATTTCGTTCGCAAAAATACTCATTTTTTCCGTATTCCCACGGACTTTATCTTTTTTTAATAATACAGAATGGCCCGAGTTATTATTCGGTTCGCAACTTTGTTGCAAAGATATGGAATAATCTGCATAATGCAAATTTTCGGGCAGTTATTTGCAATATTCAATTCTTTTTTCGTAAATTTGCACCCAGAAACAATAAAATTATAGAACGATGTGCAAGTACAGTATAGCAATTGATGATGCTGTGATGGAAGAAGTGAGACCCACCATCGCTGAGGGAATGGAAGAAAATGCATGGGTACAGATGCAGGTACAGACTCTGTTCGCCAAAATGGCTGAAAATGCCAGAAACAAGAAAAGGAATGACCTTAGGCTTTCTCAAAGACTAAGGGGTATAGGTCATGCACCTAAGGATTTCGACTATAAAAAGGAATTAGAAAACCGCTTCTCGTGAAGAAACACTATCTTGTAGATACGAATGTTGTCATCGACATGCTCCTTGACAGGGAGGATGCCGATGCTGCTTGTGCTGTCTTTGATGGTGCAGAACGTGGAGATTATTATCTTCATATTTGTGCTTTGTCATTTACAACGATGTTCTATTCACTTCGAAAGATATTGAGTCGTGAAGACCGTATTAATGTTCTGGCACAACTGAAGGAGGCTATGGAAGTTGCTGAAGTAGATGGGAATGTTATAGATATGGCCTTGAAATCAGGGTGGAAAGATTTTGAGGATGCTGTCCAGAACTTTTCCGCAGTTGTAAATCCTCAGATTTCAGCAATAATCACGAGAAATACTAAGGACTTCAAGGATTCAAGTCTTGAAGTGGTTGACTCTGTAGAGTTCCTAAACTCAAAATAGGAATCCTCTCTAATCCAGAATATCAGGCTCGTGTGCTGGCTCGTATGGAAGAGGCGAAGATACGCAAGGCAGAGAATGCCCGTCGTGCTGCTATCAAGGCTGCCAAGGAAGCACGGCCCATGAGTGCCAAGAAGCGCCGCTACCTTGAGGACAAAAAGAAATAAAACCGATTTAAATTGATAATAAAACCGATGAAACTATATAGCGACGAGGAATTAGCAGAGATATTGGATCAGGAGATTTTCCACCAGATCAGTGAGGCGGCCGACCGTCTTGGGGTGGAGTGCTATGTCGTGGGGGGCTACGTCAGAGACATCTTCCTGGAACGGCCCTCCAATGATATCGACGTGGTGGTGGTAGGCAGTGGCATCGCCGTGGCAGAGGAACTGAAGCGGATGGTAGGGCGCAAGGCGCACCTCTCCGTGTTCCGCAATTTCGGTACGGCACAGGTGAAGTTCCGTCAGAAGGGCGTGGAGTACGAGGTGGAGTTCGTGGGAGCGCGGAGGGAGAGTTACAGCCACGACTCCCGTAAGCCCATCGTGGAGGACGGCACGCTCGAAGACGATCAGAACCGTCGCGACTTCACCATCAATGCGATGGCCATCTGTCTCAACAAAGACCGTTTCGGTGAACTGGTGGATCCCTTCAATGGTCTTGCGGACTTGGAGGATGGTATCATCGCCACGCCTTTGGAGCCCGACATCACCTTCAGCGACGACCCCCTGCGCATGATGCGCTGTATCCGTTTCGCCACCCAACTGAACTTCCAGATTGAGGATGTGACCTTCGAGGCCCTCGAACGGATGGTCGACCGTATCAAGATCGTCAGCGGCGAGCGTATCAAGGACGAACTCAACAAGATTATCCTGGCTCCGCACCCCAGCATCGGCTTCGAATACCTGCAGCGGTGTGGACTGCTCCAGATTATCCTGCCTGAACTCTCGGCCCTCGATATCGTGGACCAGAAGAACGGACGGGCGCATAAGAATAACTTCTATCATACCCTCGAGGTGCTGGAGAATGTAGTCAGGAGTCAGAAGACAGGAGACAGGAGTCGGGAGTCGGATATGACACTGTGGCTGCGCTGGGCGGCCCTGTTGCACGACATCGGCAAGACCAAGTCGAAACGCTGGGATCCTGCCGTCGGCTGGACCTTCCACAACCATAACCTCATCGGTGCCAAGATGGTGCCCGTCATCTTCCGCAGACTGATGCTACCTCTCGACATGAAGATGAAATATGTTGAAAAACTCGTTGACCTTCACATGCGGCCCATCGTGATTGCCGACGAGGAGGTGACCGACAGTGCCGTGCGCCGTCTGCTGAACGATGCCGGCGACGATATCGACGACCTGATGACGCTCTGCGAGGCGGATATCACCTCGAAGAACGAAGGCAGGAAAAAAATGTTCCTCGAGAATTTCCGGATGGTGCGCGAGAAACTCACCGACCTGCAGGAGAAGGACTATAAGCGCTTGCTCCAGCCCGTCATCGACGGCAATGAGATCATGGAACTCTTCCACCTGAAACCCTCGCGCGAGGTGGGTGTGCTGAAACAGTATCTCAAGGATGCCGTACTGGATAACAAAGTGGAGAACGAGCGCGAACCGCTGATGGCTCTCCTTATGGAAAAGGCTAAAAAAATGAAACTGATATGAACCAGCGTCTTCTTTCCCTCGACATCCTTCGCGGCATCACCGTGGCCGGTATGATCCTCGTCAACAGCGGCTGGGGTGAGTCCTTTGAAATGTTAGGACATTCCAGATGGAATGGCATGACCCCCTGCGACCTCGTTTTCCCCTTCTTCCTCTTCATCATGGGAATCTCGTGCTACCTCTCCTTGGTGAAGTCGGAGTTCAAGCCCACACCGAAGGTCATCCGCCGCATCGTGAAGCGCACGGTACTGCTCTTCGCCATCGGACTCTTTATCAACTGGTTCGACCACGCCATCGAGGGCGACCTGCTCTGTTTCGCTCATCTCCGCATCTGGGCCGTCCTCCAGCGTATCGCCCTCTGCTACGGCATCGTGTCGCTCTTTGCCCTCTTCTGCAACCATAGGTACACGATACCGGTTGTCATCGTACTGTTGGTGATTTATACCGCCATCCTCCTTATCGGCAACGGCTATGCCGAGGATGCCACCCGTAACATTCTGGCGCAGGTCGATCTGCGACTCTTCGGCTACGACCATCTCTACCATCATAGTCCCATTGATCCCGAAGGACTGCTTGGCACCATCTCTTCCGTCGCCCATACGCTGCTCGGCTTCTATTGCGGACGGCTCATCCGCCGGAAAGAAACCGTTTCCGATAAGGTCATCGCCCTCTTCGTGGTAGGTACGGTGTGTGTCATCGGCGGTTATCTGCTCTCCTACGGCCTGCCGCTCAACAAGTGCATCTGGAGTCCCAGTTACGCCCTCGTCACCTGTGGTCTCGCCTCGCTCCTGCAGGCTTTCTTGATGACATGGATAGACCTGGGCAGTCAGCATTTCTCCTTCCTCCTTTCTCTTTCCTCCTTCCTTGCGACCTTCTTCCACGTTTTTGGCGTCAATGCCCTCGCTCTCTATGTGTCGAGTGAACTCCTTGCCATCCTTTTAGGCCACCTCGGCATTTCCGGATGGGTCTATGACGGCATCCATGCTGTCATCACGCCCGACAAATGGGCTTCGCTGGCCTATGCCATCTATTTCGTCCTCCTCAACTTCGCCATCGGCTACATCCTCTACCGCAAGAAGATCTACATCAAACTCTGATTCTTTGCACCCGTTAAGGTATAATTTGCTATGACTTTATCGGAGCATATTAAGCAGAAACGGAAGAAAAACGGCCTCTCTCAGGTTGAGTTGGCAGAGAGAGCCGGCGTAGGTCTCAGGTTCGTGAGGGATCTCGAACAAGGGAAGCAGACCTTGAGAATGGATAAGGCGAATGATGTGCTAGCCCTGTTTGGCGAATGTCTCGGACCCGTAAAAACTGATATTTTATGAAGCAGGCAGTGCAAGAACTTTTCGCTGATAGACAGCGGCAACGGGGAGTATGTCCTGGCTCCTGCCTACGACCTGCTGGCCGTGCTGTTGGCCGATCCTGCTGACACTGAGGAGATGGCTATGAGTTTTACGGTGGGGGACAATTCTGAAGTCCCCCTGATCTCTTGGCGGTCAGCATGCTGCCATGCTAAGCAGCCCCCAGTATTATAGGGGGCTTAGCATGGTATTTAGCAGCATGCTGGCCCAGAAGCGGGACATGGCATAACTGATCTGGAAACTGAAGACCCGTTTTCCGGAGGCACGGATCCTCGATCACCGCGACCTGCCCGGTGTCCGCAAGGCCTGTCCCTGCTATGATGTCGCAAAGGACCAGAATGGGGAGGAGCCGTCCCAGAGTCTGAAAAACCTGCCCCAAATCCGGGGCAGACCTATGCACAGGGGGCAGAAACGTGAACCAGATTCAGGGGACATTTATGCACAGGGGGCAGAAACGTGAACCAGATTCAGGGGACATTTATGCACAGGGGGCAGAAACGTGAACCAGATTCAGGGCACATTTATGCCCGGGGGGTAGAAACATGCCCCAGATTCAGGGGACATTTATGCACGGGGGGCAGAATCTTCCCCCAGATTCAGGGGACATTTATGCCCAGGGGGCAGAATCTTCCCCCAGTTTTAGGGCTTGTTTTTCCGGGGTCGGAATGGTTTGTCTCAGATTCAAGCCTTCGGTGAAGGTGTACGAGATTGAGCAGAAACCACAATTGTTAGTTGGAAGTGGTGGTGATGTCAGTTATGCCCCTGTTATCCCCGGCCAGCCGGAGGACGAGAAGCAACTGGCCTAATAAAGAGGCTGGCATCCTTGCTTGTGGGATGCCAGCCTTTTTTTATGTCGTAAGATCCTTATAGTTTTTTTATTTCCTCTATTGACAAGTTGAGGCTTTTGGAAATCAAGTCTATTGGAATGCCATTGTTCTTCAGACTCCGGGCATTCTCAAGTCTCTCCCTGACACGCCCTTCTTCCATACCTTTCTGCATGCCTTTCTGCATGCCTTCATTATAGCCTTTCTTTACGGTGGCCTCGCGGAGGATACGCTCATCGACCACCGACAGCCAGAATCGCTCGTAGGCATAGAGTTGGCCTTCAGTTAACATAGATTTCTCTCTTCTATCTAGCATCCTCCAATTACCTTTTTCATCCAAAAACTCGGCAGGCATCTTCATAGGATCATCGATGTCTTGGTTCAGATACTTTCCTCTCATTGTCGCTTCACTTTTCTTTGTTTCAATGCTATTTCCCATAGATATAAAATTTTATTGCTGTCCGATAAAAATCGGAATTGATTAATATTCGTTTGAAACTGCCTTTAAACAGGCAAATTTAGTTTTCACTTCAAAAAGTAACCCCTCCT
>ONTZ01000023.1 GCA_900320905.1 uncultured Prevotella sp. | reverse complement strand
AACAGACAACCTATATAGGAATAAAAAAAGAATAGTGTAAACCAAGTTAGGAATAACAAACAAAACTGTCAACCAAAATCAGTACACTACATGCCTCGGATCCAGGGCAAAACATTCCGACCACGGAATATTATCCCTCAGATCTGGGGCAAGAAATTCCGACCTCAGAATATCTTCTCCTAGATTTTAGGCAAGTTTTTCAAACTAGAGTTACTTTTTTGTCCAGGTCTGGGTTTCGTAGAACATGGCGACGTAGCCACGAACCTTCAGGTTGTTGCCGTCGAGCCAAATGGAACACTTGTAGGTCTTGCCGTTCTTGGGGTTGTAGATCTTGCCGCCTTCCCACTTGTCGCCTTTCTTGGTAAGACCCGTCAGGATGTTGACACCAACAAGTTTGCGGCTCTGTAGTTTCTTGTCTGGATTGTGGACATCGAGTTGTCCGTCGCCTTTCTTCAGCCAGACAATCTTACCGTTCAGTTTGTCACCACTCTGGTAAATCTCCACCTGAGAATCACCACCTTCTGTTACCCACTTGCCGACGACGCTCTGAGCGTATCCGGCTACTGACATCATCGCCAGCACTAAACAAATTATGACTTTCTTCATCTTCATTTAAATTCGATTTCTATTTTTGCTGCAATATACAACTATTTTTTAAGATTATGTCAGAATGAGGCAGAAAAGATTTCAATAGGATTATAGTCGTTCAGTTGGATACGAAGCGGATCGGCTTGACACAGGTGCAGTTCGATGCAAGCCTCGTCCCAGAGTTGTCGGCTACTCTTCCGGTCTGTCATCTGGGTGACAACGGGAGAAGTGACGCTGTTGAAGACGATAACACCATCGGGGGGGAGGACGGTGAGAACCTTCGCCATGATTTCCTTCAGACGGCCTCCGTGTCCACCGATAAACACGGCATCAGGACGAGGGAGTGAAGAGATATCTGTTTCGAGGAAATCACCAATATGGATGTCTATGCCTGGGACACCAAAGCGACGGGTATTCTCTTGGATGATAACCTCGCATTCGGGACGGATTTCGAAGGCAACGACTTGCAAGTGGGGGAACTGCAAACGAGCCTCGATGCTGACACTACCTGTGCAGAAACCGATATCCCAGAAGACACAACGTTTCGGCAGGTCAAGAGCCTGAAGCGTCAGCAAACGGATCGGCATCTTGGTAATCATCTTCTCGCGACCATCCAGCAACGCAAACTCACTGTCAGGGATACCGAATAATCGATTAGAATAAATACCATCCTTAGATACTATCACGCAGTTGGGATAATCAAAGGTGCGGTGGGTGGCTTCTTCGAGGGAAAGGGTTGTGACCTTTTCGAGTTCAAGATGGCCAAGGTGTTCACCAACGGACATATTATAAGAGGTGTAACCATATTCCAACATCCGTTGGGCGATGGCAGCAGGAGTATGTTCGTGGTCGGTGAGAATGCCTATCTTCCCTACCCTTTCGATGAGTGCCTTGTCGAACTCAGGCCAAGGACGACCCGTCAGTGAGACGATACGCATATCGTGATAAGGCATCACAAGTCGATGAGCCAACATCTGGAGGGAATTAAAGGAAGGATAGAGGATGATTTCGGCATCTGGCATCTTCCGTTTGATGGTGTTGGCAAAGCCGAAGAAAAGGGGGTCGCCAGAAGCGAAAACCACTACCTCATCGTGATATTGTTCGAAGACGGCATCGAGGGGAACAGTGATGTCTATCCACTGGGCATCGGCAGGGAGCAATGGAGCGACTATCTCATGGTGACGCCTGCCACCAGAGAAGACCTTTCCTTTCTGGATGATTTCCAATACCTCTGGTGGAAACCAGGGATGTGGATTGTCCGTTATTCCTATAACAATGAATCTCATAAGTCTCGTCCTGGTTTAAGTTGTGCGGCATCGTCGAAGGTCAGGATGGCATTGCAAAGGGTGGCGGCAAGATTCGAACCGCCCTTGCGTCCCTCAACGATGATTTTGGGAATATCCTTAAAAGGCTTCACCATGTGTTTCGACTCTCGAACATGTACGAAACCAACTGGAGCAGCAATGATTCCTGCAGGATGCGCCTTGCCCTTGCGGATCAAGTCGCAGAGTTCCATAAGGGCTGTGGGAGCATTGCCAAAGGCAAACAAGGCGTCAGGATGTTCCTCGACAGCGAGACGGATACCGGCCTGCGTGCGGGTGATTCCTTCCGTGTTTGCCATCTCTGCCACACGTGGGTCTGAAAGATAGCATTTAGCCTCAACGCCAAGACGTTGGAGAGCACCCTTGCGGATACCGCTCGTTACCATCGTGACATCGGTGACAATAGTTTTGAGCAAACCGTCCTTCACCTTATTATATAATGTCTCTACAGCGCCATCATCGGTATAGAGAATGTTCTCCATATCGAAGTCGGCAGTGGTATGGATGGCATGCAACAGTGCCCACTTGTGGTCAAGGGGATAATCGTTTTTCAGTTCGCCAGCAATCGTTCGGAACGACTCAATCATAATATCCTGACCGATCTTATTGCCTTCGTACACTTGCTCACGATAGTACCCACGGGGTGTGATGAACTTCCCATCTGCGATATATGACTGGGAATTGCCGATGATAATCACCGTAAACATATCCACATCCTCGGGGTCGAAGTCACCGAGGGTTGTCACCTTGATATCCTGTTCTTCCCGTCCTGCCTGACGCACATAACCAACTGGCGTCTCACCAGAACGATATTTCAAGAAGAGTTCCTGCAGACGATAGAGTTGCCAGTATCTGCCATGTGACTTCGGATTATACACCGCTGTCACAAAGTCGCCTACTGCTGCCGCCTTGATGCGTCGTTCTATCACCTCCCAAGGTGTCATCAGGTCAGACAACGAGATCAAACATACATCATGTCCAATAGGAGCCCCCAACAACGAGGCAGCCTTCTGGAAAGCAGAGATTCCTGGAAGCGTCTCTATCTCAACATCCGAAAGAGTCGCTTTCTTCATCTCATAGATCAGCGGAGCCATACCGTATATTCCGGCATCACCCGACGAGATAACCACCACCGTCTTTCCCTGTTCTGCCAAAAGAAAAGCCTGCTCAGCCCGTTCCCGTTCTTTCTTCATCCCAGTGTCGATGCACTCACAGCCATCTTTGACGTACGGTTCGATAAACTGGAAGTAATACTTATACCCCACAATAACATCCGCCCCTCGCACTGCCTCAAGGACAGCGGGGGTGATGTCTTCTTTGCTACCAGGTCCAATGCCTGCAATGATGATTTTTCCCATATCTATATGATCAGTAATACGGTGACAACCATCACGACCATCAACACCTCCGCACCCCGATTCACGCGAACAGCAGTTCTCATATCAGAAGTGGTGAGCAGACGGTCATTGTCACCGATATATGGTTTGTCGAAAATTTGTCCGAAATAGGTGTGTGGTCCTCCAAAGCGACAGTCGAGGATACCAGCAAGGGCTGCCTCTGGATAGCCACTATTGGGTGAAGCGTGACATCGTCCGTTTCGCCAGACGAAGCCAAACAACTTCGGCTTTCCAGAGACTATTATCATCAAGAATGCCGTCATACGGGCTGGGATGTAGTTGGCGATGTCGTCGATGTGGGCCGCCCAACAGCCGAAATCCTTGTAGCGTTCTGTCTTGTAACCTATCATCGAGTCGAGGGTGTTCACCATCTTATAGGCCAGCATACCTGGCGTTCCCAGTAATGCCAGCCAAAACAACGGAGCAATCACGCCATCACTCAGATTCTCTGCCAACGTCTCAAGAGCTGCTGTACGCACTTCCTGAGCAGAGAGTTCCGAAGTATCACGTCCTACGATACGGGCCACTTGTTTTCTCCCTTCCTCCAATGAACGGTCCAAAGCCAGGAATACTGCCCGAACCTCTCGAATAAGGGTGGTACCTGCTAAGCAATAGAAGATGATGATTGCATCAAAGAGAAGTGAAAAGGTGAAAAAATTAAAAAGTGAAAAAGACAAAGAATCATGCAGGAACCATGTAATAGCAAAGACGAGAAAAATCAGAAGGACCGCCATCAGAGCACCCTTTAACTTCCGATAAGAGCCTTTATTGAGTCGATGCTCACCGAAGGCAATCATCTTTCCAAACCAGACGATTGGATGCGGCTGTCTGGCGGGATCGCCAATCAACAGATCGAGCACCCAGCCAATGAGCAATGATATCGGATTAGTCATCGGTTAATATCTGATAGAGTCGCTGCATATCCACATGGCGACGGACATGATCGGCGAGTTTGTTGTATTGTTCTTCCTTGAAAGCCTGATAGTCGAATGTCTTCGTAGCACTCAACTTGTCGGCGAAAGGTTCCAACAGGAAATCCACAAAAGCCTGATTGTCGAGGATGCCGTGAACGTATGTACCCATACATTTGTTGTCAACGATGTATCCGTCCTCTCGTCCGTCGCTGAGATGCAATAACGGAGCGGCCTTTGCCTCGCCGAAAGGACGAGTCTCCCCCATGTGGATCTCGTAGCCTTTCCCATATTCACACTCGACCTGTCGCGTCATCTTCTCGCCACTCATTGTGGTAGTGACGGGAAGGAGTCCAAGCCCAGGCAGGCAATCGATGTCGCCCTCTATATGATCCGGGTCGCACACCTCGACACCCATCAGTTGGTAACCGCCACAAATGCCCAACACAGATGCCCCGTTGCGATGTGCCTGAAAGATGGCCTGCGCACATCCGTTACGTCGCAGTTCATAGAGGTCATGAACAGTCGACTTGGTTCCTGGCAGGATGATGATATCTGCCTGACGGATGTCCTCCACATTATTCGTATAGAAAAGATGGATGCGAGAATCCTGCTCCAACGAGTCGAAATCGGTATAGTTGGAGATATGTTGCAACATGACAACAGCGATGTTCACCTTTCCCTGTTGAACCTCGAATGATTTCCGCGCCAGTGCCACAGAATCCTCCTCCTCGATATGGATATCTTTATAATAAGGTATGATGCCCAATATAGGTATACCACAAATATCTTCCAACATCCGACGACCTTCATCAAACAGTCGCATATCCCCACGAAACTTGTTGATAATGATGCCCTTAATCATTTCTCTGTCCTCTGGCGTCTGTAAGGCGATGCTGCCATAGACGGAAGCAAAGACGCCACCGCGATCTATATCACCAACCAGTATTACATCCGCCTTGGCATGACGTGCCATCGGGAGGTTCACCAAGTCCGTATCACGCAGGTTAATCTCCGAGATACTCCCTGCCCCTTCCATCACAATGGGATTATACCGTTCAGCCAAACGGTCAAAGGCGGCACATACCTCATTGCGGAAATCGATGTCAGAATCACCGCGCCGCCAATAATCGTAGGCATTCTTATTGCCGATGGGTTTGCCGTTCAAGACAACCTGCGACGTATGGTCACTCTGCGGTTTGAGCAACAGAGGGTTCATATCCGTATGACAAGGAATACCTGCCGCCTCAGCCTGCACGGCCTGGGCTCTTCCGATCTCCAGTCCTTCAGGGGTGGCGTATGAATTGAGTGCCATGTTCTGTGCCTTGAAGGGAGCAGGGTGATAGCCGTCTTGTCGGAAGATCCGACAGAAAGCCGCCGCCACGATGCTCTTACCCACATCGCTGCCCGTCCCGGCAAACATCACGGGATGGAGTCTAGACACAGAATTGGCTGATATCATAGAGATGCGTGTAACTTGCTAAGACATTCTTATATCTGAGCACTGGGGTATCAACGGGTTCTCCCTTGGCATCAAATACCTGAACGGCAGACTCCATTTTCTCACCTCTTACATCTTGCCCCTCACCTCTATAGAACTGCGTATAATGGAACTCATGTCCCCGATATTCTTTCCCGTCCAGTTCAAAACGACGGTACCCTAATGAGAGTTTTCGATCTGCCTGACGGGCTGTGATGGTATAGGGCAATACACCACACATCGGATAGTCACCCTCGTCAGTCATGATATTGTTGCAAAGGTACATCATACCGCCACACTCGGCAACCACTCTCCCACCCTGTTCCACAAAGTCCTTGATGGCCTTGCGACAGGCTTCGTTGCCAGTCAGTGCCTCCGCATGTTTCTCAGGATAGCCGCCAGGCAGGTAAAGCAAGTCGATACCGCTAAAGTCCGGCACGTCCTTCTCTGGGTCGAAAAACGCTACCGATGAGAATCTTTTGACGTTTTCCCGATAGAAGAACGAGAAACTCTCAAAGTTTTGAGCCATGAGAACTCTCTGTTTACTCGGAGTAAACTTGGGGTTTCCTCCGTGGGAACCAGGAGTTTCCTCCGTGGAAACTGTCTGGCGGAGGAGTTCTTCCCGATCCAGGTTCTTCCATAGCAGTTGCGACAGATAAAAGGACTGAGGGATTATTGAGAAGTCAAGCCCCAAGTAGCGGGAGTCTTGTTCTAGTTCTTCATCTTTCAGCAGACAGCCTAAGCATGGCACACCCAGATCCTCGCACACCTGACGGAGTATACTGACATGTTTGGGCGACCCCACCTTATTAAAGATGACACCTGCAAAGCGCACATCCTTGCGAAAGTTGAGGAATCCTTGTAACAATGCCGCCGTCGAATAGGCTGCCGACTTCGCATCCACCACCAACACCACGGGGATGTCCAGTATGCGGGCAATCTCTGCCGACGAACCACAATCTCTGTCGTAACCGTCAAAGAGACCCATCATCCCCTCCACGATACAAAAATCTGCATCGGCACCATAGTGCGCAAACAATTCCCGCACATGGTCTGGCGTCGTCATAAACGTATCGAGGTTGATGCTCGGATGCCCGCACACAGTCTCATGAAATTTCGTATCGATATAATCCGGGCCGCATTTGAACGGCTGTACATGATACCCCTTCAACGCCAACATTGCCATCATACCCCGGGCTATCGTTGTCTTACCAGAGCCACTGGCAGGTGCTGCGATGAGGAAAGCCTTTTTGTTTTTTACACTTCGTGAGTCCATCGTTTATAAACTGTAGAGAATGAAAATGGTTAATAAAACTTGAAGTACCTTCTTGCGTTATTATAACTGATATCCTCCACCATGCGACCCAGTATCTCCATATCGCAAGGCAGCAGACCGCGCTCCACGTCGTTGCCTAAGAGGTTGCAGAGGATGCGACGAAAATACTCGTGACGCGGATAACTGAGGAACGAACGCGAGTCGGTGAGCATGCCCACGAACCTCGACAGCAGACCCAATACCGAGAGGGCATTCATCTGCTTGATCATGCCGTCCATCTGGTCATTGAACCACCAGCCGCTGCCCAACTGTATCTTTCCCGGTTCACCGCCCTGGAAATTGCCGAGCATCGTGGCGATCATCTCGTTGGCACAGGGGTTCAGCGTGTAGATGATGGTACGCGTCAGTTTATCGCGCTGGCAGAGATTGTCGAGGAAACGCGACATGGCCTTGGCAGTATTGAACTCTCCGATAGAGTCGAAGCCCGTATCGGCCCCTATCAGTTTGAACATCTTCGTATTGTTGTCACGGATGGCACCATAGTGGAACTGTTGTGTCCAGTCGGCATCGGCATCCATCTCAGCCATTACCGTCAGGAAGCAATTCTTGTACTGGCGTATCTCGACGGCAGAGAGTTGCTGCCCGCGCAGTGCCTTCTCGAAGATAGTTTCTATCTGCGAGTCGGTGTAGGGCTCGTCATAGAACTCTTCCAGTCCGTGGTCGGAGAGTTTGCAGCCCTGTGCAGCAAAGAAGTCGTGGCGTTTCTGCAAGGCATCTACCATATCGGCAAAGTGGCGGATTTCCGTGCCGCTGACGTGCGAGAGTTCGTCGACATAGACAGCGAAGCCTTTCTTCTCGATGTTCATCGCACGGTCGGGGCGCCAGGCGGGCAGCATCTTCGGGTCATCATCGGCCTTATGCTTGGCGTACTCGATATGGCTATGCAGGTCGTCGATCGGATCGTCGGTGGTGCAGACACACTCCACGTTGTAGTGCTTCATCAAGCCACGGGCTGAGAATTCAGGCTGCTTCAACTTTTCGTTACACTCGTCGAATATCTCACGTGCCGTCTTGGGCGAGAGTTGCTTCGTAATGCCGAAGGCGGTCTTCAGTTCCAAGTGTGTCCAATGGTACAGTGGGTTGCGGAAACAATAGGTCACCGTCTCGGCCCACTTCTCGAACTTCTCCCAGTCGCTGGTGTCCTTGCCTGTGCAGTATTTCTCCTCCACCCCGTTGGTGCGCATGGCACGCCATTTGTAGTGGTCACCACCCAGCCACACTTCGGTGATGGACTTGAAACGGTGGTCGTTGGCCACCATCTCGGGATCGAGGTGACAGTGGTAGTCGATAATCGGCATCTTGGCCGCATAGTTGTGATACAAGTCCTGGGCCACCTGAGTCTCCAGAACGAAATTGTCGTCATTGAACTGCTTCATATTGCTATCTGTTTTTAGTTTATTTTGAATTTCTGTGCAAAGATAGCAATAATTTCCCATAAAATCACTATCTTTGCAACAAATTATTAACATAGATGTTTTCTTTATGCAACGGAGAATACTTCTGATCTATACCGGCGGAACCATCGGCATGAACCGTAACCCGCAAACGGGTGCCTTGGAACCCTTCGACTTCGAGCACCTGCTGAATAATGTACCTGAACTCAGGCAGTTTGATACTTGTATTGAGACCTTCCAGTTCGATCCGCCCATCGATTCCAGCGACATGACACCCGCCCTGTGGACAGATCTCAGCCACTGCATCGCCGACCACTACTGGCAGTACGATGGCTTCGTGGTGCTGCACGGTACGGATACAATGGCCTACACCGCCTCTGCCCTGTCCTATATGTTGGAGAATCTGACGAAGCCCGTCATTTTCACCGGCTCGCAACTGCCCATCGGACAGTTACGTACCGACGGCAAGGAGAACCTCATCTCCTCGATAGAGATTGCTGCCGCCTGCGACGAGGAAGGACACGCCTTAGTACCCGAGGTAGGCATCTACTTCAACTCGCACCTGTTGCGCGGCAACCGTACCACGAAGCAGAGTGCCGAGGAGTTCAACGCCTTTGAGTCGTTCAACTATCCGCACCTCGTGGATGCAGGCGTGAATATCGCCTATCATCAGGAACGTATCCTGAAGCCAGACTTCTCGAAACCGATGACGCCCCACTTCCGCCTCGACAACAATGTGATTATCTTCTCGCTCTTCCCGGGCATCCGCGAAGACCTGATACGACACATCATCCACACACCCAACTTGAAGGCTATCGTGATGCGTACCTTCGGCTCTGGCAACGCCCCGCAATCGCCCTGGTTGCTGAATGCCCTCAAAGAAGGAACGAAGAACGGCAAAGTGATTGTGAATGTCAGCCAGTGCCTGCAAGGTGCCGTCGAGATGTCACGCTACGACTGCGGCTATCATCTGCAAGAGGCTGGTGTCATCAGCGGACGTGACATGACGGTAGAGAGTGCCGTCACCAAACTGATGTATCTCCAAAGCCACCATCCCGATGATCCTGACACCGTGCGCACCATGATGCAACAGAGCATCCGAGGCGAAATGACGATATAAATATTAATCCCCGCCGGTTGGCGGGGATTAAATTTTTTAGTCTTCTTCCTTCATTTCTTCCTCGTGCTGCTTGATCAGCGCCTGCTGGATGTCGTTCGGAACCAGTTCGTATGAAGAGAACTTGGTATTGAACGAAGCACGGCCACCGGTCAGCGAACTGAGTGCGATGGAGTAACTGGCAAGTTCCTTGAGAGGAATCTTGGCAGAGAGTTTCTGATAGCCAGCCTCGCTGTCCATACCCATGATGATGGCGCGACGACCCTGAAGGTCACTCATCACATCACCCATATAGTCGGCGGGCACAAGCACTTCGAGGTCGTAGATTGGCTCCAACACCTTAGGACCTGCCTCCTTGAAGGCGGCACTGAAGGCATTACGGGCTGCCAACATGAACGACAGTTCATTAGAGTCAACCGGGTGCATCTTACCGTCGTAGACGATAACGCGAACGTCACGGGCATAAGAGCCAGTCAACGGACCCTGCTCCATACGTTCCATGACACCCTTCAAAATAGCGGGCATGAAGCGCATATCGATGGCACCACCGACGACACTGTTGATGAAGACGAGTTTGCCGCCCCACTCCAGATCCTTCTCTTCCTTCGACTTGATGTTCATCTTGAACTCCTGGCCATTGATGGTGAACGATGTAGGATCGGGCATACCGTCCTGATACGGCTCCACAATCAGATGGACTTCACCGAACTGACCGGCACCACCCGATTGTTTCTTGTGACGGTAGTCGGCACGGGCCATCTTCGTGATGGTCTCACGATACGGAATCTTCGGCTCGAGATATTCAATTTGGATCTTCTCATTGTTCTCCATACGCCACTTCAAAGTGCGGAGGTGGAACTCGCCCTGTCCGTGAACGATAATCTGACGCAACTCCTTCGACTGCTCGACAACCCATGTGGGATCCTCCTGACGCATCTTGTTCAGGGCAGACATCATCTTCTCGGTCTCGGACTCGTTGATGGCCTTGATGGCACGAGAATACTTCGAGTTCGGATAAACAATGAAATCAAACTTATTGTCGGCATCCTTACCATTCAGGGTGTTACCCGTCTTCACGTCCTTCAGTTTCACGGTACAGCCGATATCACCGGCATTGAGTTGATCTACCTGTACACGGTTAGCACCGGCGCAGGCATAGAGTGTACCGATACGCTCCTTTGAGCCACGATCGGCGTTTGTCAGGTCGTCGCCGCTCTTCACAGAACCGCTCATCACCTTGAAGTAAGACACCTCACCGATGTGTGGCTCCACACCTGTCTTGAAGAAGTAGAGCGAAGCAGGACCAGCGGTGTCGGGAGTAATCTCCTTGCCAGCAGTGTTCTTCACCTTCGGTGACTCGCTGACGAAAGGAACCACGTTGCCAAGGAACTCCATCAGACGGCGCACACCCATATCACGACCTGCACAGACGCAGAACACAGGGAAGATGCTACGTGTGATAAGACCCTTACGGATACCCTCACGCATCTCATCCTCGCTGAGGTCTTCGGTCTCAAAGAACTTCTCCATCAGTGCGTCATCACCGGCAGCGGCAGCCTCCACGAGGGCAGCCTTCATCTCCTTGGCCTTATCCAACTGGTCGGCAGGGATGTCCTCGATGATGGGTGCACCACCCTCGGGCTTCCAAGAGTACTTCTTCATCAGCAGCACGTCAATCACGCTGTTGAAGCCGGCACCTGTAGCAATCGGATACTGTACAGGCACGCAGTTGGGGCCATAGATCTCTTTCAGACGGGCGAGAATCTGGTCGAAGTCACAGTTATCGCGATCCAACTGGTTCACCAGGAAGATGACGGGCTTCTGGAACTTCTCCGTATTACGGAAAGCATTCATCGTGCCTACCTCGGGCCCGTACTGGCCGTTGACGAGGATGACAGCCTGGTCCGTCACGTTCAAGGCGGTGATGGCACCTCCCACGAAGTCATCTGAGCCTGGGCAGTCGATGATATTCAGTTTCTTGTTGTTCCACTCCACATGGAAGACGGTGGAGAACACGCTGTAGCCGTACTCCTGCTCCACGGGGAAGTAGTCGCTCACGGTATTCTTCTGCTCAACAGTACCGCGACGCTTGATAATACCTGCTTCGAAAAGCATTGCCTCGGCAAGAGTGGTCTTGCCGCTACCCGCACTGCCAATGAGTGCGATGTTCTTGATCTCGTTTGTTTGATAAATCTTCATATCAGTTGGTTTTTTAGGTAAATTATTCGTTTTGAGTGCGCTAAATTAGACATTTTTTCAGAAATTACCAAAGAAATCTTTCTATTATTAAACAAAATTAGTAATTTTACCGCCAGAATGGCAGGATTATACATACATATTCCGTTTTGCAGGAGCCGTTGCATCTATTGCGGCTTCTATTCAACGACCGCCCTCGACCTCCGTCAGCGGTACGTCGAAGCACTCTGCAAGGAGATGGCGCTGCGCCCCTCGGACGAACAGGACATCGAGACCATTTATCTCGGTGGTGGGACGCCGTCGCAACTAACGATTCCCCAACTGCATCAGATTTTTGATGCCATATATAAATATAATAAGGTGTCACCAGATGCCGAAGTGACCATCGAGATGAACCCCGACGATGTGACAGAGGCATTTGCTGACGGACTGTGCTGGTTGCCTGTCAACCGCGTGTCGATGGGAGCCCAGACCTTCGACGACAAACGACTGAAATGGTTGCACCGCCGCCATACCTCGCACCAAGTGGCAGAAGCACTGGAGCGCCTGCGCGACAATGGCATCAGGAACATCAGCATCGACCTGATGTATGGTTTTCCCGACGAAACGCTCAATGACTGGCAGGCCGACATCACCGCCGCCCTCTCCCTCAACGTTGAACATCTCTCCGCCTACTGCCTCACCATCGAGGAAGGCACGCCTCTGGCGAGAATCATGGCAGCGGATGAAGAACCTGTCACGATGATTTGCGATGAAGAGACAGAGCGCTCGATGTACGAACTCCTTATCGACCGCCTCACATCCGCAGGCTACGAGCACTACGAAATCTCCAACTTCGCCCGTCCCGGTTTCCGTTCCCGCCACAACTCCGCATACTGGAACGGCATCCCTTACATCGGTCTGGGTGCGGCCGCCCACTCCTACGACGGCCATACCCGCAGTTGGAACATTGCCGATATCCACCAATACATTGAGGGCATGGAGCGCGGCAAGCGTCTTTTTGACGCTGAGACCATCGAAGGCGACACCCGTTACAACGACCGTCTCACCGTCACCCTTCGCACCCGTGAAGGTCTCGACCTCACTACCCTCTCCGACCGTCATCGCGACTATGCCATCAAAAATGCCCGCCGTTTCCTCAACGACGGGCTGCTCCATATCACCCTTTCCAATCACCTCGTCCTCACCCGCCGAGGCCTCTTCGTCAGCGACATGATCATCAGCGAACTGATGCTGGTTTGACTCTGACTAGAACATAACCGAAAGATGTTTGTTTGTATCAAAAAAGTTGCACCTTTGCACCGTGTGTTTTCTTTTATATTAATATAATCGTCGGTTCTGACAATCATTATGATCAGCGGAACCGTCCATTCCCAGTGATTCTTTGGAGGAGGTCAATGAACTCCGCCAAGTTATCTGTGACTATTATGCACGCAAGGTTGATGAAGAGGTGGACAGCCTCTGGGCTGAAGGCAAATGGGACAATGAGAAAACGAGATTATTTTGAAGTTTGAGAAGAATTCGGGATTTTTCTTGGAATCTGTATAGAATCGCCGTATCTTTGCATCATCAAAAGTCAACAGAAGACAAAGTTAAAATGTTCACCACCAACGCAGACGCACGTTCCTCACAGAATACGCAAGACACCAATACTGAAGTCCAGGAGACCATTATGGGAATACGGGTATAGTGACCTGCTCCTGATCATAAGACAGTCTATTAAGCGATCCGGAAACGAATCTGAAGTGCCCCCGAAAGTCAGAGAAAAGACTTTCGGGGTTTATTATGTAACATACCATAGGAACCTCTTTACGCTAATTGACATGATAGAAACACAGCGTTTCTGTCTTTTACCAGAGTCCGCCGCCAACGTAGGCGATGGAGATACCTCGGTTCCACTGTTGACGGATATACTCCCTGGCATCATCAGGACTGACCTGTAGGTTCTGGAAACGATTGTCACCACGGGCATAGTTGCCATAGACCACCACGTAGTTGCCCTCGCCATAGACCACCTGTTGCAAATTGAATCCCCTGCCCCAGACGTTAGACTGGACGCGATCCATCAACTCAGAGGTGGACGGTTCCCAGAAATAGCCCTGCGAGGTATATTTCGGCGTACGACTCAACACCACGGTCCATGCCTTGCCGTCGAAAGCCAGATCGGTGATGAAATAGCCGTTGCCCTTCTGTTCCGTGATCCACGGAGCCAGTTCAGACCACTCGTTGCGCCAGACGATCTGTGAGGTGATGCCTGAGCCCTGCGACATGACCACCAGCCACTCCTTCTCACTTCTGGAAAGTGAGGTGATGGCATAGCCACTTCTGGTCTTTTCGGCAATCCACTCCTCGGGCCACTCCTTGGTCAGAGAAAACGACTGCTGGGCATAGCCTGTGTTCTTTGCCATGACGACAAGCCAGCCTTCCTTGGTGTAGGCGGCAGAGACGATGCGCTTGCCAAGGTTCCAGTTGCTGGTGATATCACTCTCGTCGAGCGGCGCACCGACACCATAGGCATACCACGTCTGTTCGGTATAGGGAAGCCCCGACTCAGAGATCAACAGGGTCTTGCTCTGGGCCATCAGCACGGTAGAGACAAAAGCCAGAAAGCCAACCAACAATATTCTTAAAGAAGTTTTCATATCTATTTCGTTTTTAAGTGATTACGGAATCAGTAAAGAAGAGTCGCCATAACTCAGGAAACGGAAATCATGGCTGAGGGCATAGTCGTAGATCTTGCGCCAGTCGCCCTTGACGAAGGCACTCACAAGCAGGAGCAGCGTGGACTGCGGCTGGTGGAAGTTCGTCACCAGCATCTTCACTATCTTGTAGTCATAGCCTGGAGCGATGATGATCTGGGTGCTGCTGTGGAGCACTGGCAAGTCGTGGGCATCCATCCAAGAGGCGAGGGCCTTGAGGCTGAGAATCACGGGGACAGGCACCTGATCCGACGCTGCGCTTGTATCAGGGAGCCAGTCCCCATGATTCTCGTAGGGCTCCCACTGGGCGACGTGAAGTTGATCTTCGGTGAGGTTGGGGTTGCGAAGAACCTTCAGGCCCATATAGTAGAGACTTTCCAACGTACGGACACTCGTGGTGCCGACGGCAATGGCCTTTCCCTCATGGCGAATCAGTTTGGCGATGGTCTCGCGGCGCACGCTGATATACTCGGTATGCATCTCATGGCCTTCTATCTCCTCGCTCTTCACAGGCTTGAACGTACCGGCTCCTACATGCAGCGTGAGTTCTTCACGGTCGATGCCATGCGCATCGATGGCTTGTAGCACCTCCGGCGTGAAATGCAGTCCGGCAGTCGGGGCAGCCACACTGCCCTTAATCTTCGAATAGACCGTCTGATAGGTAGTCTTGTCACTCTCCTGCGTCGCACGGTTGAGATACGGCGGGATGGGCAATTCTCCCATGGCGTCGATGATTTCGGCAAAAGAACACGCACCCGTCCACTCGAAATCGATGCGATGGCTGGTACCATGAATCTCTCCGCGCATCGCCGTCATCGTTATCGTTTCATTATTTATGATTATCTCTCTCGTCAGCGGGCCTTCTTTCCACTTTTTCAGATTGCCCACCAAGCAATACCAAGCACAATGACTTGTGGTCTGGAACATCAGTTCGTAGTCAGAAGGCTCGGCCGGTTCCAACAGGAACACTTCTATCAAGGCTCCCGTATCCTTGCGGAAATGCATGCGGGCCTGGATGACCTTGGTATTATTGAATACCATCAACGCTCCTTCCGGCAGATAGTTCGGCAAATTGTAGAAGACATCCTCTCCTACCTCACCCTTCCTATAAATAAGTAACTTGGAGTGGTCGCGACGGGCCATGGGGAACTTGGCGATACGATCGTCGGGAAGCGGATAGTTATAGTCGCTGATATGGATATGTCGGGGATCTGTCATCTGTTCAAACAATATTTATGCAAAGGCAGCACGGAGAAGGGCATACAGGAGCGAGAAGACCAACATACTGACAGGCACGTCGGCATCACTACGCAGATAACCCGTCTTCGTGTAATGTGACGAAGTAAAATTCATACCAGTGGACAAACGAGAGGCCATACGCAGGTAAAGCCAATAGGCGAGAGAGCCTGCACAGGCTCCCCAGCAAAGACCACACAATATGTCGCCAGGATAATGAACACCCAGATAGAGGCGCGTCCAACAGTTGGTCAGCGACCAGATCACCATCGCAGTAGTCAGGAGTCGGCTGCGCACCAGCCACCAGAAAAAGATGGCGATGCTGAAGGTGTTGGCCGCATGGGCAGAGAAGAAACCATAATTCCCTCCCCTGTATCCGTCGACGATATCCACCAGCAGCCCAATCTGTGGATCATGGGTGGGACGCCAACGGGCCACCGTGGGTTTGACGATGGTGTCATCGATGGTACCGGCAATGAGGACACAGAGGCCTGCAGAGGCCAACACCAGCAGGATCTTCTGCATATTCTCATTGTTCTTGATGACGACATAGAACAGGGTCAGATAGAACGGTATCCACGTCAGGGCATTGGTGAGCGTACGAACCAAGGAGTCAAGATATAACGACTGACTGCCGTTAAACCACAACAGCAATTGCTTATCTAAGTCTATCAACGCCTGCCAATCCATAAACTATATCGATTCTATTTGCCGGGTTTCTATCCAACCTTCCTTACCATCCGCAAGGCGGATGCCCTTCCAGTCTTTCATGGAGCCGTCGGTGATGGTCACCTTCGTGCCCTCATGCAGGATAAACAGATCCGTACCCTGTTTGGCGGGCGTACTCTTCACCGTGACAGCAGGAGCCGTCACGATGGCTCCACGACGATGAACGAGCAGGTCTTTCTGCTGATAAGCAAAAACATTGCCCAACAGGAAGAAGACAAGGAGGATGATGGCTCCAAAGAAGCCCACCTTGCGCAACCAAATGCGTTCAGAGAAGAGATACAACAGAGCCAGAACGATGGCGAGGGCCAATGAGATCAGAGCGACATTAGCCCAACCATCAACACTGGTCAGATTAACCAATGAACGGTACCATGTGACGAAGAACATCTCCTGTTCAGGCGTGATCTTGTCGATGGTCTTCGAACGGGCCATCTGGAGATTAAAGCGGATATCCTTGTCGCCAGGCGACAACAGCAGGGCACGTTCGTAATTCAACACGGCACGGGTGATATTCTCCGTACGATAATAGGCGTTGCCGAGATTGTAGTACAGATCAGCAGAGGCACCCTGTTCCAACAAGGCCTCATAATCCTTGATGGCCTGCTGGTATTCACCTCTCACGTAAGCACTGTCGGCCTCAGTCTTGGTGACAGCCTGTGCGCAGAGCGGCAACATGAGCATCAGCAAGACGGCAGTCACCGGCTTCGCCGAGCGACGCTTCTTCATCGTCTCTTCAATCTTCTCAATAGCCGTCATGGCCTTATCAAATACCTTATTCATATTACCCTTGGGATCGCCTGGGGCATAACGCTCAAACTCACACTCGTCGAGGGCACCCATAAACTGGGCTATCGTATCTTCATTCACATTCCTGTCTGCCAGACGCTGACTGATATTGTCGTGCGATAACTGCTCAACAGGCATATTGAGTTTATCACCCACATAGCCCCAAAGGGCACGGAGCACCTCGTCATAGAACTCACCGGGCTTGTTGTCTGCCATCAGTCTCGAGGCTTTCTTCAGACGTTTTGTAGCCACCTTGTTGGCCTTACCGGCACGACGCTTGGTGATATTGGCATTCTCGATGGCACGCTGACGGAAGATAACAAACAGCGAGATGAAAATGAGTGCAAGAACAGCCAATGCTATCCAGTAGCCCGTAGAACCGAAGAAGAAGTCATCGAGCGAGTGCTGACGCGTATCACCTGTCTTGATATGACGGATGTCCTTACCCAACAGTTGGAGGTCTTCCTGACCCGTGAAATCACTGACACTACTGGTACCGGCTCCCTTGGCCACATTGAGTGTGAAGCCCTCTGTCCTGACGGTCTCGTATCGCTTGGCCACCGTATCGAAATAGGTAAACTCGATGGGCGGTATCTCATATTTACCCTGATGGCGCGGCACGGCGAGGATGTCGTAGATCATCGAGCCCTCCAAGCCATTGGCAGTGAGTTTGGTCTTATCGGTGATCTTGGCATCATACTTGTCGAAGTCTTTCGGGAACTCTACCGCTGGTTGCTTGATGAGTTTCAGGTTACCAATACCACTGATTACCAGATGCAGTTTGACGGGGTCGTTAGCCTTCACCTCCGTTTTGTCGAGTTGTGCAGAGATATTAAACTTACCCACGCCACCGGAGAAATTGGCAGGACGTGCAGGCAACGGATCCACCTGAATCTCTATGCCCGGCGCCTGAATCTGTTTCTTCACCTCAATATAACCGGAACCGCCGTTGAAGAAGGCTTCAAAGGGATCGATATTACGGTTCTGCTGCACCACGATACCGTTGAAGGTGATACTCGGTATTTCAAGTTTGCCCGTCAACTGCGGGAACATCACATACTGGCTCCAAGTCACGGTACGATAGGGACGGCCATTGACTGTTTCGATCTTGAAACTCTTCTGCTGCGGCAGATCCACCTCTTGGGTATGGAAACCCTTCAAGTCAGGCATCTTACCTTCCAACTGCGTGAGAGAGACCAGTGTATAGACCTTATAGGTCAGCAGGATAGGCTCCTGCTCATAGACACGTTTCTTATTGGCACTGACCTTGATAAACAAGTCGGAGCCAGAGATACGGCTACCGGCATCACGGAGTTCTGCACCCTCATCGCCACGCTGACGCTGCTGTCCGCCGCCACCATTGGCCTGACTGCGGGCATTACCCGAAACCGTAATCTTCAGGGCATTCGAGGCGATGCTCTTGCCATCCACCACAGCGTGGGCGGCTGGTATGGTATAGGAGCCGTTCTTTGTGGCTGCAACGATATAGGTATAGGTAATCGACGACGAGGAACTCGTATGTCCGTTGACCATCTGATAACTGGACTGCATGGAACGGTTCGGCCCTATCAGCACTTCCAGTTCGTCAGGGATATGCCCTGCACGGAACTCGCTGACATTCTGTGTATTGATGGTATAGGTCAAACGGAACTGCTCACCCACAGCAACCTGCGAGGGAGCCGAGGCAGTCAGAGTCTGCGCCATTGAAGTGAAAAGTGAAAAGTGAAAAGTGAAAAGTACCAGAAGCACCTTCACTTTCCAATTCACCTTCGCTTCTCCATATATAATATTCTTCATTTCACTATTCACTTCTCACTTCTCACTTTTCACTCCTATCACCAGTTCTTCAGGATATTCCGACGCTGGGGCTGTTGCTGAGCCTTTTTCAGACGATCCTGAGTCTGTTTCTCCTGTTGCATGGCTGCATTCAACAGTTGCTCGGCATTGTCCTTACTCATCTGAGGCTTCGGCTCCTCCTTCTTCTGGTCTTGCTTATCCTTGTCTTTATTTTGATCCTGCTTCTGCTGGTCTTTCTTATCGTCTTGTTTCTGATCCTGTTTGTTCTGATCCTGATTTTGCTTGTTCTGATCCTGTTTCTCTTTCTCATGCTTACAGAGAATCAGGTTGTAGCGGGTCTCATCATCTGCCGGATTCAGACGCAGGGCATTCTTATAGGCCTCTATCGCCTCACCGTACATCTTATGCGACTGACAAATGACACCCATATTATGGAACGACTGGTATTTGCGCAAGGGGTTCGTCTCCAACTTCGAAGCGTTCTGGAACTGTTCGATGGCTGCCGAGTCTTTCTTCTGCGCCATCAAGGCATTACCTAGATTATACACAGCCTGCGGGTTCTTCGGGTTCTTCTCTACCGCCTTTCGGTATGACACCTCCGCATTGGGATAGTCTCCGGCATTAAACTGCTTGTTGCCCTGACGGATATACTGACGGTCGGTCTGGGCCGATACGCTCATGGCGACCAGCAACAACATTAGGGTTACCACCTTCTTCTTGCTGAACAACGACAGATTCTTCAGCAACGGGTTCCGGCGGTCGAAAATACAGATTTCAATAATCAGCAACAGAAGGGCAAGGATGCCGAAGGCCTGGAACTGTTCATCGAAATCGCTATAAACCGTCGTGGAGGTTTCTTTCTTCGAGAGTTTGTCGAGTTCGTTGTCGAGTTGTTGCTGGGCAGCACTGTTGTTCTCCACGTGGATATACACGCCACCACCGGCCTGAGCCACCTGACGACACATCTCCTCATTCAAGGCCGACATCACAGTATTACCCGTATTGTCCTTCATATAGTCGCCTGTACCGGGAATGGGAATCGGGGCGCCCTGCGTACTACCGACACCCAGCACATAGACACTCATACCTTTCTTCTTGGCTTCCTCTGCGGCCTCCAAGGCCCCACCCTCGTGGTCTTCACCATCGGTAATCACGATAACAGCCTTACCAATACCCTCTTCCTGGGTGAAACTGCTGACCGCCATATTAATGGCTGTCGCAATGTCCGTACCCTGGGTAGCCATCATTGACGGGTCGATACTCGACAGAAACATCTTGGCAGATACATAGTCGCTCGTGATAGGCAACTGCACAAAGGCATCACCCGCAAACACTATGAGGCCGATCTTGTCGTTGGTGAAATGATCCACCAGATTCTCCACCATCATCTTACTACGATCCAGACGACTGGGCACAATATCCTCTGCCAACATAGAGTTGGAGATATCCAAGGCAATGATGGTCTCGATACCGGTCCGTTTCTCCTGACTGATCTTCGTACCCATCTGCGGACGGGCCAGCATCACAATCAACAGGGCGAGGGCTGCCAACAGCAACCAGAACTTCACGCGTGGACGAAAATGGGATACATCAGGCATCAGGGCTTTCAGTAACTTCAAGTCGCCAAACTTACGGAGTCGCTTTTTCTGATTTCTATATGTCACAAACCTGACCAGTGCCAATATGGGTATCAGCACCAACAGCCAGAGATATATGGGGTCTTCAAATCTAAACATTATGGTATCCTCCTGAATATGGTGATGCGGAGCAGGATTTCAAGGAGAAGGGCCAGCACAGCCACAAGGGCAAAGGGCTGATAGGCCTCGTATTTCTTACTAAACTGCTTCACATTGAGTTTCGACTTCTCCAACTTGTCTATCTCCTGATAGATCTTCCGGAGTTCCTTATTATTGGTGGCGCGATAGAAATCACCATCCGTAGCGGCTGCAATCTCACTGAGCGTCTTGTTGTCTATCTCCACAGGGATATTCACATACTGCACCCCGCCGGCCACTGGCATCGGATAAGGTGCCACCTTGTTCGTACCCACGCCAACGGTATATACCCTGATACCCAGACTCTTGGCAATCTCGGCAGCCGTCATAGGCGAGATGTCACCTCGGTTGTTACTACCATCCGTCAACAGGATCACCACCTTGCTCTTAGCCTTAGAGTCCTTCAAACGGGAAACAGCATTGGCCAGTCCCATACCAATGGCAGTACCATCCTCGATGAGACCACGGGCAGCAATATCCGTACGAACATTATGAAGGAGGTTGAGCAGCGAAGCGTGGTCAATCGTCATCGGACACTGGGTAAAGGCCTCACCGGCAAAGATACTCAGACCGATATTATCGTTCGGACGCCCTGCGATAAACTCCGCAGCCACCTGCTTGGCAGCCTCGATGCGGTTCGGCTTCAAATCCTCTGCCAACATAGAGGTGGACACATCCATCGCCAGCATGATGTCAATACCCTCAATCGTCTTGTTCTTCCATGAATTCTGTGTCTGCGGACGAGCCAGTACCAACACGATCATCGTAAAGGCAAGCAGACGGAGGAGCATGGAGAGCGGCATGAGCCGTACCTTCCAACTCTTCGGTGCATTGCGGAAGGCGAAAGTGTCACTCATCCGCATAGTGGGTTCCGTCTTCTTCCTATACATCAGATACCAGATGACATAGGGTATCATCAGCAACAGCAGAAACAGATATTCTTTATTGGCAAATTCCATACTTCACTTCTAATTGATGAGTTGATAGGTGGCATAGACTACATAGGCCAGCAACAAGGCACTGGCAATAAGCAATGCTGTGATCACAACTTTGAGGACACGACGCGTCTTCATGCTGCGCTGGTCTGCCTCAGAGAGTTGCGGTTTGACGGTCTCCTCGGTAGGTACATTCTCGAGTTTCGTCTGGTTGATGAAATCGATGGCACTTACGAGGTTCTTGTCGTTCTCATTGATGAGGGTCGAATACTTGGCAAACTTCACCAGGTCGGCTGTCGTGAAGAGTTCGCGGAGTTCATCGAGAGCCTTCTGATCCTGAGTGGCCATCAGTTTCTCGATAATCTCACTGCTCGTCATCTCCATCGCACTGAAACCATAGCGCTCCTCGATATATTTGCGGAGAGTATCCGTCAACTTCGTATAGTACTCCTTGGAGTTCTCTGCGGTCACCATCTTATCAGCCTTGATCTGCTCGATTTCCTTCATAGCCTTCTGGTGAGGCAGGAGTTTCTTGACAATACGGATATGTGTTATAATCGGTTTATTGTCACGCAGTCTGATGTATATATAATATGTTATGGCTAAGATGATTAGCAGCACGACACTCAACCAGAATATCGGGCTCCATTCACTCCACTGGAAGGGATTTTCCTGTACCCCTTTCGGCGGAAAGAACTTATCGGCATGAGCCGTATCCACCTCCATCGTCAGCACCTTCAAAGCCAGACTCTTGCTCTCGTACGGCTTACCGTCGATCTTTACTGTCAGAGGGGGAATATAATATAAGGTGTCGTCGAATGAGGTCAGCGTATAGACCATCGACCTCTCGACAAAACCTTCGTCAGCCTGCTTGTCTTCCTGCGGCTGACAGGCCAGAACCTCTACACCAGGTGTCACATACTGAGTCGGCTGAAACTGGGGAAACTCCACCTTAGCACTCTCCTTCGCCACAGCCTTCAGCGTGACATGCGCCTGCTCGCCTACCAGCATCTCAATATGGTCGATACTGGCCTCAACAGACTGCGGCTGCACAGCCACAGCCCCAATCACCGACATCATCCATATGATCAATATCTTCTTCATCTATGTTAATCTGTGTAATCTGTGGCTCAACTTCTCTGTTTAAACAGCATCATCAATGCTTTCACGAAATCCTCGTTCGTGGCAATGCTCACGTTATCTACATTACTCTTATTAAATGTCTCCAACAACTGTGTCTGACGGTTCATCCAGTATTTGCGGTAGGAGTCACGCAGACGCTTCGAACTGGTATCCACATACTGCTCGAAACCCGTCTCGGCATCCACCACACGCATCAGTCCTACATCAGGCAGTTCCTTCGCACGCTGGTCATAGACCTGTATAGCCACCACATCGTGCTTGCGATTAGCAATCTGCAGCGACTGCATGAAATCGTTCCGCACATAGAAGTCGCTGAGGATGAACGCCGTCGTACGACGTTTCTGGACACTCGACAGGAACTCCACCGCCTGCTTCACATCCGTTCGCTTCGACTCCGGATGGAAATCCAGCATCTCACGGATGATATACAGGATATGCTTGCGTCCCTTCTTCGGGGGAATGTATTTCTCTATCTTGTCGGAGAAGAATACCACCCCGATCTTATCGTTGTTTTGGATAGCCGAGAAGGCGATGGTAGCGGCAATCTCCGTCACCATATCACGCTTCATCTGCTTCTGCGTACCGAAATCAAGAGAGCCGCTGACATCAATGAGTAACATCACCGTCAGTTCGCGCTCCTCCTCAAACACCTTCACATACGGACGGTGGAAGCGGGCTGTCACATTCCAGTCGATGTCGCGCACATCATCGCCGAACTGATATTCGCGCACCTCGCTGAAGGCCATACCCCTACCCTTGAAGGCAGAATGGTACTGACCTGCGAAGATGTTTGAACTCAGACCTCGGGTCTTGATTTCAATCTTACGGACTTTCTTGATGATTTCACTAGTCTCCATAATCTTTCCAGGGGATCCTAGGCAGTCCTAGGTTTTCCTAGGTTTTCCTAGGCAGTCCTAGGTTTTCCTAGGAATTAGGGAACCTCTACTTTATTGATAATCTTCGAAACGATTTCCTCACTGGTGATATTGCTGGCCTCGGCTTCATAGGTGAGTCCGATACGGTGGCGCAGCACATCGTGAGCCACAGCACGCACATCCTCAGGCACCACATACCCACGACGCTTGATGAAGGCGTATGCACGGGCTGCCTTCGCCAGATTGATACTGGCACGGGGCGAACCACCGAAGGAGATCATATCCTTCAGATCCTTCAATCCATAACGGTCGGGATAACGGGTAGCGAACACAATATCAGCGATATACTGCTCAATCTTCTCGTCGAGATAGACCTCACGGACCACCTCTCTGGCACGGAGGATCTCCTCGGCTGTCGTCACAGGCGTCACCTTAGGCATCTCTCCGGCGATATTCTCGCGGATGATCTTCTTCTCCTCATCGAGTGAGGGATAGTCGATGATCACCTTCAGCATGAAACGGTCTACCTGCGCCTCTGGCAACGGATAGGTACCCTCCTGCTCAATCGGGTTCTGCGTCGCCATCACGAGGAAGGGATTCGGCAACAAGAAGGTCTCACTGCCGATGGTCACCTGCTTCTCCTGCATGGCTTCGAGCAGAGCACTCTGCACCTTTGCCGGTGCACGGTTGATTTCATCAGCCAGTACGAAGTTGGCAAATACGGGACCCTTCTTCACCTGGAACTTCTCATCTTTCTGCGAATAGATCATCGTACCAATGACATCAGCAGGGAGAAGGTCGGGCGTAAACTGAATACGACTATAGTCGGAGTCTATCAACTGTGCCAGCGTCTTGATGGCGAGGGTCTTTGCCAGTCCAGGCACACCTTCCAGAAGGATATGTCCGTCACTCAGCAAACCGATGAGGAGGGAGTCAACGAGGTGCTTCTGACCCACAATGACGCGATCCATACCTGTTACAAGATTCGTAACAAATGCGCTTTGTTGTTCTATCCGGATATTCAACTCACGGATATCAATTGCTTCTGCCATAATATTTCCTTTTTATTTGTTTTCTGAAATTTGACCGCAAAAGTACTGATTTAGTTGGTAAAACGTGCCATTCTACCACCTAAATAATATTAAAAAAGTTTCCCAAAACCTAAGTTTTAAGAAACTTTTTCAATATTAAACCGATTTAATTGTCATTTTTGGACTTTTTTCTTCTTATGAACCAGTTTGGGAATCTTGATTTCCTGTCCAACCTTCAAGTCGGCATCTCCCTTGATACCATTGTAAACTTCCAAATAGCACTCCATACCGGGGCCAATGGTACGTTTACAGATTCTTGCCAGATTATCGGTGGCCTTGACCTTTTCCACGTGGTCTGTCCCGACAATCCGATAGGCACCCGTACGAATACGGACATCCATCTTCTCATATTGATCGAGAGAGACTTCTTCTGCCGACTGTGCCACAGGTTGCGGTTCTGGCTTAGGCTCAGGTTTAACCTCAGGTTTTGCTTCGGGCTCAGCCTTGCCATTGGATTCTGAGGCTTTTGGTTCCTGCGGCTCCGACTTAATAGCCTCGGACTTTGTTTGCTCCGGCTTTGGAGTCTCTGCTTTTGACTTGACTGCTTCGACTTTGGACTTGTCAGCCTCTACCTTAGACTCAGCCATTGGAGTAAATCCGCCATAAGTTGATCCGAAATAATAACCTCCGGCAAAACAGATGCAGCAGGCCAATATGCCAATCACCCACTTCTTCCATCCGCCAGAATTATCTTCTTCATAGAGGTAATTGGGTTCTTCGGATGGATGCTCTACAGGTTCTTCTTCCGACACCGAAGTCTCTCTTTCTGTGGATGATATCTCCGATTCTGGCTCAGGAATTGGTTCGGTCTCCTGAATTGATTCGGGTTCTGGCTCCTGAACAGGCTCTGGGACAGACTCTGGTTCCTGCTCGAGAATAGGGTTTGGAATAGGCTGGAACTCAGGTTCTGGTTCAGGTTCTGGTTCCGGCTCAGACTCAGGCGAAATCTGCGGTTCGTTATCCGTCACGAAATCAACCAATGGTGCCATCGATGCATCAACATCATCATCCACTTCCGGCTCGGACATCATTTCCGGCTTTTGGGCAGGCTCCTGCTCCAAATCTGGCTCTGGCTCCTGTTCTAGTTCCTGCTCAAAATCTACGCCCTCATTCAATACAACCGTCTCAAACTGTGAGAAAGGTTTGTTCACCAGTTCCTTCATCAAAGCATCTGGTGTAAATGTAATCTTGCTGTGACCTTCTATCAAGACCCGTTCCCCATTGTTCACATTCACACTCTCACGGTCATCCACATCAATAATCTTAAATGTGCCTAACCCTTTTACTTTTACCGACTTATCCTGTTCCAGTCCTTTCTGAATCAGATAGAACAGTTCATTGACGAATGTAGAGGCACTCTTCTTTTTCAGGTTTTTGCGCTCGATGAGCACAACAGCCAGTTCATTTATCGAGATCTTTCCCATTACTCGGTTCCTCCACTCTTTACACGTTCTTTCCAACCGACGTTCGGCTTAAAATTCAGCACAAGTTTGGGTGGAACAAGCATCCGCTGCCCAGTAGAAGGATTCACCATGATGCGTTCCATCTTCTTCTTTACTTCGAATGTCCCAAAATTTGGGATCAACACAGAGTCATCCTCCTGAAAATGGTCTCCCATCGTCTCAATCACGATATCCACCATCTTCTGTGTTTCTTCCACTGAATAGCCCGTTCTATCGGCCAGTTCTGCAATGAAGTCTTTATTATTCATATTTCAATATGTGATTGTGGTTGCATATAAGTCAAATGCCTCGGAGTCGGTAATCCTCACTGGATAGAATGCTCCGATGGTCAGTTCCTTTTCACTGACAGGAATGAGCACCTCAGGGTCAACCTCCGGAGAACAGAACTCCGTCCGTCCGACATAATAATCACCTTCCTGCCTGTCGATTACGACCCGCTGGATGGTACCTATCTTCTCAGCCTCTACCTCGGCACTGATTCTCTGTTGGATACGCATCAGTTTGTCGAGACGCTGCTGTTTCACATCCTCAGGCACATCATCTTTGTAATGCTGCTCTGAATAGGTACCTTCTTCCTCCGAATAGGCAAAGGCTCCCATCCGCTCGAAACGCGCCCATTTGGTGAAAGCCAGGAGTTCTTCGAAATCTTCTTCCGTTTCTCCAGGGAAACCCACCATCAAGGTTGTACGCAGATGAATGCCAGGCACTTCCCGTCGCAGACGCTCCACGAGGTCGTAGGTCTCCTGTTTGCTGACGTGGCGCTTCATCCGGTCCAGCATCTTGTCGGAGATATGCTGCAAGGCGATGTCAAGATAGTTGCAGACATTTCGTTTCTCCCGAATCACCCGAAGCAGAGTCCAAGGGAAATGCGTCGGATAAGCATAATGCAGACGAATCCACTCCACACCAGTGATGTCCGCCATCTGTTCTATCAGTTCTGCGATATGCTGTTTGCCGTCAATGTCCACGCCATAGTAGGTCAGTTCCTGAGCAATGACATTAAACTCCTTAACACCCTTTCCTACCAAATAGCGCACCTCGTCGAGAATCTCCTCCATCGGACGACTCTGATGCTTTCCCGTAATCAACGGGATGGCGCAGTAGGCACAATGACGGTCACAGCCCTCGCTAATCTTAATATAGGTATAGTGACTGGGCGTGGTGATATGGCGATGTCCTTCGCAGGACTCAAACTGTTCACTTTCGAGATCTTTCAACAATTGCCTGTAGTTGAACTTGCCATACCAGCCGTCCACCTCCGGAATCTCCATCTCCAACTCTGCCAGATAGCGTTCCGACAGACAGCCCATCACGAAGAGTTTCTCGATCCTTCCCTCCGTCTTGGCCTGTGCAAATTCAAGGATGGTGTTGATGCTCTCTTCCTTGGCATCATTGATGAAGCCACAGGTATTGACGACGACAATCTCGCCCTGAGGGTCATCGCTGTCGTGGGTACACTGATAGCCGTTGGCCTCCATCAAGCCCATCAGCACCTCACTATCCACAAGGTTCTTCGAGCATCCGAGCGATATAAAGTCAATCGTCTTTTTCACAACTAACTATTCACCTGAAACAGCGAATCTACAAACTGTCGCTTATTGAAGAGTTGCAAATCTGTCATCTTTTCACCAAGGCCGATATATTTAACAGGCACCTTCAACTGGTCACTGATGCCGATGACCACACCACCCTTCGCCGTACCGTCGAGTTTGGTGATGGCCAACGAAGTGATCTGGGTCACCGCCGAGAATTGCTTGGCCTGTTCAAAGGCGTTCTGTCCCGTAGAGCCATCAAGTACGAGCATCACCTCATCGGGGGCTTCAGGCAGTACCTTCTTCATCACGTCCTTAATTTTCTTCAACTCGTTCATCAGACCAACCTTGTTATGCAGGCGACCAGCCGTATCTATCAGTACAACATCTGCCCCGTTGGCCTTGGCACTGGAAAGGGTATCAAAGGCCACAGAGGCAGGATCGGAACCCATCTGCTGTTTGACAACAGGCACTCCGACACGCTCTCCCCAGATACACAATTGCTCCACGGCGGCCGCACGGAATGTGTCGGCAGCACCTAAGTAGACCTTCTTGCCAGCCTGCCTGAACTGCCAGGCGAGTTTACCGATGGTCGTCGTCTTACCGACACCATTCACGCCCACCACCAGAATCACGTAAGGCTTATGGTCGCCGGGCAGGTCCCAGTTGTCATTATCCTCTGAATTGTTCTCCGCCAACAGCGCGGCGATCTCATCTTTCAGGATACCGTTCAGTTCCGAGGTGGACACATACTTGTCGCGAGCCACACGTTCCTCTATCCTCTCGATAATCTTCAAGGTAGTATCAACACCTACGTCACTGGTGATGAGCACCTCTTCCAGATTATCCAACACATCGTCATCCACCTTCGACTTTCCAGCGACGGCACGCGCCAGTTTGTCGAAAACGCTGCTCTTGGTCTTCTCCAAACCCTTGTCCAGCGTTTCCTTCTTTTCCCTATTGAAAAAACCAAATATTCCCATAATATATTATTATGGCTGCAAAATTAATAAATTCCGATGAAATCTCAAAAAAAAAGAGGCTGCAATTTAATTTGCAACCTCTCTTTTTATGCTATGAATGAATATCAATTCTTAAAGAAGTCCTTAACTTCCTCGTTAGGAACCATCTGTTCGTCAAAGACGTAAGCACCAGTCTTGGGGCTCTTCACCATCTTAATTACCTTTGTGTAAGCGCGACCATCCTTTGAACCTTCATGGAGGGTAGCAACGGTTTTCTTTGCCATACTTCAGTCTTGCTTATTTAATCTCCTTGTGAAGAGTCATCTTCTTCAGGATTGGGTTATACTTCATCAATTCCAGACGCTCGGACGTATTCTTACGATTCTTCACCGTGATGTAACGGCTTGTGCCGGGCAGTCCGCTGTTCTTCATCTCAGTACACTCCAGAATCACCTGGACGCGGTTACCTTTTGCTTTCTTGTTTGCCATCGTCGTTAGTCTCCTATCACTTTAATGTCTTTCCAATCTACATATCCCTTGGCAACAGCCTGCTTCAATGCAGCATCCAGACCTACCTTATTAATCATACGAAGGCCAGCAGCGCTGATCTTCAACTGAATCCAGCAACCCTCTTCTACATAGTAGAATTTCTTGCTGAACAGGTTAACGTCAAAACTTCTCTTTGTGTGGTGCTTTGAGTGAGACACATTACAACCTATCTGTGCCTTCTTTCCTGTAATTTGACAAACTTTAGACATTTCTATCTACTTTTTACTTGTTCTTTTTAACTACTTATTCCAAACAGGGTGCAAAGGTACATATTTTAATTGAGATTTGGAATTGAGAATTAAGAATTAAGAGGTGATTTATGTTTTTTTAACCTTCCAACTCTTTTTTCTCAAGATTTTCGGCCTTCAGATAGTCTAGAAACAACTGCATCGCCTTGTTGGTGGCGATGGCGAGGTTGATGTCCCGGCCGTGATCCTCCTCCACTTTTATTGTCGCTATCCTGTCCGCATTGCCGCAGGCCAGCCAGATAGTGCCTACAGGTATTTCTTTCGTGCCTCCTGTGGGTCCTGCAAAACCTGTGGCAGAGATGGCATAGTTGGTATTAAGTGCTTTACAGGCACCGATAACCATCTCCTTGGCAACTTCCTCGCATACAGCAGTTTGTTCTTCCAGCACCCGAGGATCGACTCCCAGCAGTGACTCTTTGATTTCATCCACGTATGAAATGATGCCACCCTTGAAATACTTCGATGCGCCAGGCACGGCGATAATGGCTTCTGCGATGCGGCCTCCCGTACAACTTTCCGCCGTACTGACTGTTTTTTCCATTTCCCATAGCAGTTCACTTACTTCCCTGCTGATAACTTTTGCTTCAAAATCCATCATAGAATATACAATTTGACGATTTACAATTTACATTTTATTTAAAAGTAACCTTGGAAAAGGCTGGGGCATCAATGCTGCAGAACTCACCGTCCAGATACTTGTAATAGCCAACGACACCAATCATCGCGGCATTATCGGTGGTATAACTGAACTTGGGGATGTATATTGTCCATCCGTAGCGTTTCTGGGCATCATAGAAGGCATTGCGGAGCCCATTGTTTGCACTCACGCCGCCAGCAACTGCCACGTGCTTAATACCTGTCTGCTTCACAGCCTTCTTCAATTTCTTCATCAGGATGTCCACAATCGTCCATTCCAGAGAGGCGGCGATATCCTCTTTGTTTTTCTCAATGAAATCAGGGTCTTCTGCCACCCATTTCTGCAACGAATAGAGAAAAGATGTCTTCAGTCCGGAAAAACTGTAATCGAGGTTAGGGATGTTCGGCTCGGCGAAATGAAAGACCTTCGGATTACCCTGACGCGCCAGTCGGTCGATGATCGGACCACCAGGATAACCCAGTCCCATCACCTTGGAGCACTTATCTATGGCTTCGCCGGCCGCATCGTCGATTGTCTGTCCCAGTACCTCCATATCATTGTAGGCATTCACCTTCACGATCTGCGAATTACCGCCCGACACCAATAAACATAAAAAAGGCAACGGCGGAATCCTATTAACCGGAAAATCTTGTTTATCCAGACTCTCCGGCTCACGAATAAAGTGAGCCATCACATGCCCCTGCAGATGATTCACGTCAATCAAGGGGATACCCAGCGATCTGGCAAATCCCTTGGCAAAACTCACGCCTACCAGTAGCGAGCCCATCAGACCGGGACCTCTGGTAAAGGCTATGGCCGAGAGTTGTTCCTTGGTGATGCCAGCCCGTATGATGGCCTCATGTACCACAGGCACCACGTTCTGCTGATGCGCCCTGGATGCCAGTTCCGGCACTACACCGCCGTAGGCCTCGTGTACGGCCTGCGAAGCCGTCACGTTCGACAGCAGCACATCATTTCTGAGCACCGCAGCCGACGTATCGTCGCAACTCGACTCTATCGCTAATATATATATATTATTTTTCATCTCCTAATAATTCTAGGCATTCCTAGGATAACCTAGGGGATCCTAGGTCTTCCTAGTAACTAAGCACCTCCACCCCGTGCTCAGTCATCAGCAGCGTATGCTCCCACTGGGCACTTGGCAGTTCATCCTCCGATATCACCTCCCAGCCATATGGGTCATCGGCATCGATAAACACCCGATACGTGCCCATATTGATCATCGGCTCAATCGTAAAGACCATGCCCGGCACCAGCAGCATCCCCGTACCGCGATGGCCAAAGTGCGCTACATCGGGTTCCTCGTGGAAAGCATTACCTACCCCATGACCACACAGATCACGCACCACGCCATAGTGATACTTCTTGCAATGCTTCTCTATCGCATGACCTATGTCGCCAACGAACGAATAGGGTTTGGCGGCTTCCATACCTATCTCTAGGCATTCTTTCGCCACACGCACCAACTGCTCCTTCTCTGGCGAGGTCTTGCCGATGATAAACATACGACTGGCGTCGGCATAGTAGCCATCGACGATGGTTGTAAAGTCCACGTTGATGATGTCACCCTCTTCGAGCACATCTTCCTCCTTCGGCACGCCGTGACACACCACCTCGTTGATGGAAGTACACACACTCATGGGGAATGGAGGGGTCTCTTCGTCGCCCCCATAGTTCAGACAGGCAGGGATGGCGTTGTGCTCCTCGCAGTATTTCCGACATATCTGGTCAATCTCCAGCGTGTTCATGCCCTTATGGATGGCAGCCGCCACCGCATCGAGCACACCTGTATTCACGACACCCGCCCTGCGGATGCCCTCTATCTGTTCAGGGGTCTTTATCAGTTCACGTGTCGGCACCTCCTTGCCCTTGTTCTCCCAGTACATAATGGTCTTATCCATCTCAGTGGGTTCCTGTCCGGAAAGACAGTGCCAGCGCCTCTTCTTGTTCTTTGCAATCATCCTTATACCTTATTTATATAATATAAGCGAGTGCAAAGGTAGGCATTTTCCACCTCATAGCCATGAATGTTAAACTTTTATAACAAAGCATTTCAACTTTTTACTTTTCGGGCAAAAGTACGTCAAACTCACAATGAAGGGTGTAAAAGTAACAATTATCTAAATATTTATCATCACTAACAACATTCATTTATGAAAAAACTATTTCTTTCAATGCTGGCTCTCACGAGCCTGACGGCATGGGCACAGTTTGGTGCGCCCAGACAGAACCCCATCGTTCCCTCAGTAACGGAAAACGTGGTTGAGGACTTCAAGCCCGCCATCACCAACCAGGAGAACAAACAGTTCCCCGCAGTGAACTCACAGCGTATGGTGCGTGCACAGATCACAGCCCCGCAAGCCACGTTCGTAGGACTCGACATCGCCGGTAAGATCTATGAGATGAAAAAAGACGCCAATGGCGTATGGACTGGTACCTCTGAGCCTCAGGACGAGGGCTTCCACTATTATCAGTTGAATATCGACGGTGCCAACGTACCCGATCCGAATAGCCTGTACTACTATGGTGCCAGCCGTTGGGGCAGCGGTATCGAGATCCCTTCATCCGACCAGGATTTCTGGCAAGTGAAGAACGTGCCGCAGGGCTCGATGTGTGAAGTCTTCTATTGGTCAACCTACACGGAGAAGATGCGTCGTTGCCATGTATATCTGCCTGCAGAGTATTTTACCAATCCCACCAAGAAATTCCCAGTATTCTATCTGCAGCATGGTATGGGTGAGAATGAGTACGGTTGGGCTGAGCAGGGTCACACCGCTCAAATCATGGACAACCTGATTGCCGAGGGCAAGGCTGTTCCTTGCATCATTGTGATGGACAATGGTCTGAATACCCAGCGTCCGGGTGAGGCCGGAGGCTTTGGCGGTTTCGGTGGTCCGCGTCCTCAGGGTGCTCCAGGTGCTGCTCCTCAAGGTCCCCGTCCACAAGGTGCTCCTCAGGGAATGCCTCAGGGGCAGCGTCCGCAGGGCGCTCCTGGTCAGGGTGGCCAGCGTCGTGGCGGCTTCGGTGGCTTCGGTGGTTTCTCAGAAGGTTTCAAGAATGTGCTTTTCAATGATATCATTCCGATGGTTGAGAAGAATTACCGTGTGATTGCCGACGCTCAGCACCGTGCTTATGCCGGTCTGTCGATGGGAGGTATGCAGGCTCGTGAGATTACTCTTGCCAATCCTGAGAAGTTCGCCTATGTCGGCTCTTTCAGCAGTGGTGCATGGAATGTCGACCAAGTGAAGAATTCAGAAGGTTTCACGAAGAACGTCAAGTTGCTCTTCATGAGCGGTGGCGGTAAGGAGAACATGGGTTGTGTTGAGGCCGCCAAGAACATCAAGGAACAACTCGGTATGAATGCCGTTGGTTACGAGTCTCCTGGTACAGCCCATGAGTGGCACACATGGCGTCGCAGCCTATACCAGTTCGCACAGTTGATCTTCAAATAAGAATACACCTTAACCATTATTATGGAGGCGGCACTGCATAGAAAGGCAGGGGCCGCCTCTTTTTGTTTGGCACGGAATTTGCAATCTACCCAATAAAGTATCAAATTAAAAAAATATTATAGACTATGCAAAAAGGTAACATTGGTGTGACGACTGAGAACATATTTCCAGTCATCAAGAAGTTTCTTTATAGTGACCACGAGATTTTCCTCCGTGAGATGGTTTCAAATGCCGTAGATGCCACGCAGAAGATGAAGACGTTGGCAGCACAGGGCGAGTATAAGGGCGAACTGGGCGACCTGACCGTACGCGTCAACTTCGATGCCGACAAGGGTACCATAACCATCAGTGACCACGGCATCGGCATGACAGAGGAAGAGATTGACAAATACATCAACCAGATTGCCTTCTCGGGCGTGACGGACTTCCTGGAGAAGTACAAGGACAATGCCAACAGTATCATCGGACACTTCGGACTTGGGTTCTACTCTTCTTTCATGGTCTCCAAGAAGGTTGAGATCATCACTAAGTCGTATAAGGAGGGGGCAAAGGCCGTAAAGTGGAGTTGCGACGGCAGCCCAGCCTACGAGATTGACGACGCTGAGCGCGCAGAACACGGATCGGACATCATCCTCTACATCGATGACGACTCAAAAGAGTTCCTCGACAAATACAAACTCGAGGGGTTGCTCCAAAAGTACTGCAAGTTCATGGCCGTGCCTGTCGCTTTTGGCAAGAAACAGAAGTGGTCGAAAGACGAGAACAAGATGGTGGATACCGCAGAAGATAATATTATAAATAATGTGGAGCCGCTGTGGACGAAGACGCCATCGACGCTGAAGGACGAGGACTACAAGAGTTTCTACCGTACCCTCTACCCCATGAGTGACGAGCCGCTGTTCTGGATTCACCTGAACGTGGACTATCCCTTCAACCTCACGGGTATCCTCTACTTCCCCAAGATCAAGTCGAACATCGAACTGCAGCGCAACAAGATTCAACTCTACTGCAACCAAGTGTTTGTGACGGATCAGGTGGAAGGCATTGTGCCTGAGTTCCTAACGCTGTTGCATGGTGTCATTGACTCGCCGGACATTCCCCTGAACGTCTCACGTTCGTATCTCCAAAGCGACCGTGAGGTGAAGAAGATCTCCACCTACATCACCAAGAAAGTGGCCGACCGCCTGAAGGCTATCTTCGGCGAGAACCGCAAGGAGTACGAGGAGAAGTGGGATGACCTGAAACTCTTCATCAACTACGGCATTCTCTCTGAGGAGAACTTCTACGACCGTGCCAAGGAGTTTGCCCTGATGAAAGACACAGAGGGCAAATACTTCACCTTCGACGAGTACAAGAAACTCATCGAGGCCAACCAGAAGGACAAGGACGACACCCTCGTCTATCTCTATGCCACCGACAAGGAAGAGCAGTACTCCTACATCAAGGCCGCCCAGGACAAGGGCTACTCCGTACTGCTGCTCGACGGCCAACTCGACGTGCCGACTATCCAGACCCTGGAACAGAAGTTCGAGAAGAGCCGTTTCACCCGTGTCGATTCCGACATCATCGACCGTCTCATCGTGAAGAGCGACGCCCCGAAGTCTAACCTGTCAGAAGAAGAGAGTGACAATTTGTCAGCCGTCTTCCGCACACAGTTGCCGAAGATTGACAAGACCGAGTTCATGGTGCAGGTGGATGCCCTTGGAGCCGAGGCCCGTCCAGTGATCATCACCCAGAACGAGTACATGCGCCGTATGAAGGATATGAGTAAGTTCCAGGCAGGCATGGGCTTCTACGGACAAATGCCAGACTCGTTCAACCTCGTGCTGAACGCCGACCATCCGCTGGTGAAGAAAGTACTCGACGAAAGTAAGTCAGCCACTGAGGAGGCCTTGAAACCTATCGTCGCAGAACTCAAAGGTCAGGAGGCTCGTCTGGCTGCCATCCGTCAGGCACAGGACAAGAAGAAGTACGACGAGATTACCCAGGAAGAGAAAGATCAGAAGGCCGAAGCCGAGAAGGCTGTGCAGGCTGAGAAAGACAAAAAGACTGCCGTCATCGCCGACTATGCGAAGGGCAACTCTATCGTCCACCAACTCATCGACCTGGCTCTGCTCCAGAATGGCATGCTGAAGGGCGAGGCACTCGATAAGTTCCTGAAGCGAAGCGTTGAACTTATCAAGGAATCTTAATTCGATAAGTTCCTGAAGCGAAGCGTTGATTTGATTAAATAATCAAGGAAGGCTCCTGAGTTGAAGTGCCCCCCGAAAGTTAGACAAAAAACTTTCGGGGGCACTTCAAAATTAGTACCGTCGTAATTTTTGTTAGTACTGTCGTAACAAAAATTAGTACCGTCGTAGCGAAAAATAGTACCGCAGTCATTTCCTGTATGCGATTTATGGCAAAATAGCGGAAAAACATATATAGTAGTCTTATGCCAAAATCATCCCTCCTATCCCGCCTATCCCACACCTAAGTAAATAATCTTACGTGCGGGATAGGCGGGATGAGCGGGTTGTTTTTCCCTTACCTTATCATCACACGCTCGCACGCGCGAGGGTAAGGGATCACCTAAATGTGTACACCTGTTTTGTGTAGAGGACTACAAAAAAAGCAAAAAACAATAGTCTTTTGTGATCATTTTGGGTTTATAAGACTGATAATTCTTCCGACAAACCGTTTCAGATATGCAACAAAACGAATCAGAAAAAGAACTATCACTCTGATAGCCAATCATTTCAGTCACTTTTGAAAAGAAACGCCAAAAACTTGTTTTTATGCTATAATAATTATACTTTTGCAAACAAAATTCCAAAAATGTATCATATACTTCTAATTCTATTATTGTTATTCTGGACAACGACAGCCTACGGCCAGGTGAATCTATCTGACATGAGTCCTGCATCAACCGATAGTTTGCATAAATGCAAGATTCGTTACTTCTCCCCAGGCACGGGAGGAAAGAACAGAGTGTGGGATTTCTCCAAGAAACTTGGATCGAAGGGGTCTTCACAGGTTAAGTTTATGAAAGACAGTAACGGTGTGGTCTCAGTCTTCAAACCTAGTAGAATCCTTTATTATCGGACATCTCTCGACACACTCTTTCTTATTGGCAGTGAGTCGCAGTTGGAGAAAAGGGAGTATGTTCAGGAAAAAATCTCAAAAAAATTCCCTCTTGAATATGGCGACTCTCTCAGCAGGCATTTCAGATGCAAGGGAATGTATTGCGGAGATCATCCCTTCCGCGAGGAAGGAATAACAACCGTCCGTGTAGATGCTGAAGGCTCCTTAGTGCTTGCAGAGAACGATACGGTCAGGAATGTGCGAAGAGTACACACCATAGACTCGTATTCTATCTGTATGGATCTCGACTCTGCAGCCCTTGACACTGCGAAACTGACACAGGTTATTGACGAACGCTACGAATGGTATCTTCCCGAGTCTCAGTATCCAATTTTGGAGGATTTCACAAGTACCACATATTGCGATATGGAAGCGATCGGCACCACCAAACATGCGTATTGCAATCTACCAGAGAACCAGGAGACGTATTACATCACTCCCGGAGATGAAAATGAGACAGATGAGCAGGACAACTCATTTGATAAGGAGCCGCAATCTCCAGATATTATCCATTACAAAATAGATATCCAAGGAAAAACCATCTACATGACTTATGGACTTGATGAGGATGCCACTATCACAACCATTGTTGCAAATCACAGGGGAATGTTATTCTTGAGCAGGCAATGGACGCAAGAAGCGGGACAGGATTATTCTGTACAGATAGACTGTAACAGCCTGCGTCCTGGTGTGTATATCTTTTATATTAACGTTAACGGAAAAATATATAGTGAGAAAGTTAAAATATGAAGACAATATATAGTACCATCAGGATATCCGTTATACAGATAGTTTTGATGCTGTTTGTATTGCACATTACAGCCCAGAACACTTGTACCGAAATAATGCCAAATATTCCACCAAGTCCTCAGGCTGTTGCCTTTAATCGCCTTGGTGACTATCAGGTAAACAACAACTATGGTGCTCCTGACATTAATATCCCGCTTTTCGAAATAGACTTCCATGGATACAAGATTCCTTTGTCACTTCATTATGAGGCTACCCCCCTGAAACCAGGCTACAACTATGACGTGACAGGGCTGGGATGGACGCTTTCGGGAAATTCCTGTGTTTCCCGGACCATCAAGGACAGGGCTGATGAATATGGACGCTTTAACAATCCCTTTGCATTGGACTCTTTTTATGACCATTCAGGACACTTAAAGAGATATATGGATTATGCCAACGAACTTGATTGGATGAACTTCCAATATGACAGTTATAACATTGTTCTTCCTTCAGGCAGAACCATTCCCTTTTTCATGTACAAGGAGAATGGTGCCATGACATACAAGTTATTGTCCTCAGACAGTAATGTTCAGATTGTGTGCAGTTACGGATCAAATTCTATAGACTCCTTTACCGTAACGGACGAGCAAGGCGTGACTTATAGTTTCGCGGAGGCAGACGAAACCTCCAACGGTTTCGGTAATGACGTGAATGCCAATAGAAACGTAACATGGTTGCTTTCAAGCATTAATATACCGTCAAAAGGAACAATAACCTATAATTACACTTCATTAAAAAAAATAAACACTCACACCGTGAGCGAGCCAGTAATCAGAGTTAGTTGTCTATTTCAAAATCACAAAGAAACAGAGGATACAGGTATCACTGTCTATAAAACATCTCTATTTCAGTGTCCGGAATACCGGATGAGGTTTATCAGCAGCATCAGTTATGGTCCTACAGAAATAGAATTCCATTATATGCCTGATGGCTGCCACATGAGGGAAATTGTAATTTCCGACTGTAATGAAATAATAAGGAAATACGCATTCACTATCGATGGTTCGGCCCTTACGAAACTTATCATTTCCGGACAGGGTGATAACGAAAGGCTCGTATATGGTTTTACGTACACGAACAACAACCCTGGAGACTATACAGACTATTGGGGTAACAGATGTAACTCAAGCACATATCCCAATGTAACGACAGACCTTGGAAACTTCAATATGTATTTTGACTATATCGGAATAGACACAACCGCCTTGAATGCTCAACTAAACAGTGGTGGGAGCCCCGTGCGGTTTATCCAAAGCAATCCGACGGGCCTGAATTACTCCTATAAAATCAAGTTGCAATCCACGACAAGTGGGGACACACGCCAACCGACGTCTCCTCAGTTTCACGGGGTCTTAAGTTCCATAACCTATCCCAACGGCGGATATACGACATTCACATACGAAAATCACCGCTTCCCTACCGCTACAGCAGCCGATGGTGATCTCGTCTTTGACAGGCGCCACCAGCGTATCATTGAAGGGGGTGGCTTCAGAATCGAATCAATAATAAATTATACTGCGGACGGAACAATCGCCAGTGAAGATCACTATAGATATGGGTTTACATACGGAGAGATCATACAGCAGAATTTTCCGCTGCCACTGCCATTACCCAATACCTATAATATAAATGACCACATTGGATGCGGAGAAGCAGTTGTAGATCCCAATCTGCTTACCTTCATGAGTTACACCCATGCTACAGCAATTGATACAAATCAGAATCCTCTTGAGTTTCAGAAGATGGTCGTGGGACTGCCAAGCGCCTTCAAGAACATCTCAATCTATCAGGAAAGACCTAAATGGTGGGATGCCTATTTTTCCGCCAATACATTTAGGACCCATCTTGGAGGCAGACGACCTGTGGTATATCCTGAAATCACGGTCTATCATGGAAACCCATACGACCCGGACGAATGTATGAGCAAGACGGTTTATAGATATGACATCTACAGTTATCAACTTACTCCACAAAATTACTATATGTCAACCTTCAACCAAACGGCATTGCCTGACACTTCATATTTCGAGCCTTTATATTATTATAACAATCAGGGAATGAGATGTATGGAGAATCCTGCCAGAAGGCATCAGTTGAAATCAAAATCTGATTATTCATATAATGCACAAAGTGGAACATGGGACGTCGTGTCTGAGGAAACCTATTCATACGGCGAAGATACTATTTCACAAAGCGGCTATATATTCGACAGTATTGTCTCAAGAGGGCATTGCGCTCAACACACCCTCGAGTTAGGAACAGGCAGAAACCTGGTGGATTTCAGTCTCGGTGAGTTCTACCAGAATGCATCCCAGATTTTCGGTAAATCTGCGATGTGTGAGAAATACACTACGACCTTACGCGAGGGTGGGACACGCACTTGGGAGAATACGCAGGTCGAGGAATATTCGTATCTGTATTCCGGAGTGCTGAAGAGCAGGATCTATACTGATGTATATAAAAACAAGGATTTGTATTCATACGTCGGTGAAGCAAATGAAAACACCAATTCTGTCATTGCGGCGATGAAGTCAAGTAATATGCTCGCATCTTTACTTTCCTCGGAGACAAAAACGGTCTATGAAGGTAATGATACCATAATCATTTCTGGAAATAAGGTTGATTATGGCTCCTTTGGAAATGACCTCCTGCCCTCCAAACTATATGAGAGGAACGGAGAGGTTTATGAAGGTAGTATTGAATTCATATCGTATGATTCGTTTGGCAACCCAACGGAAATACTGGATATGAGGACAGACGTACACACCGCCTTTCTCTGGGATACATACGGCAGGTACTTGTTGGCCATGATCAAGAATGCTACATGGACACAGATTCAGAGCCATGTATCTCAACTGATGACAGGCACATCCCAGACGCGCTACTCAACCTTAAAGTCTCTGTTGCCAAATGCCCAGATACAGACGTGGGACTATATACCACTGGTTGGCGTCTCATCCCATACGGATGTCAATGGGCAAACCATCCTTTATGAGTATGACGGACTGGGAAGGCTGAAACGGGAGAAGAGGGCGGTAAACGGTACGACAAGCACTGAGACCTTACACGAATATGAATATAACTTTATGAACCCGTCGCTATAAAATAACATGAAAACCCACTACCTTTTAATAAAATATGTAAAATATGGTGCCATATCGCCATTTATTAGTATCTTTGCCCAGACTATTCACGACAGTAATACCGAGATGAAACTGCGACAGATATTCCTGCCTATCCTGATGATGTCATTCATCATTCCCGCCAGAGCCCAGAGCATGGCGGGCAGCAGCATTGCATCCCGCACGCTGCTGATATCTGATGGTACGAAGAAGATAGAGGAGAGAGTCTATGACAACGGCCTGGGCGACATCGTGCAGGAGACGCTGTCCTACCCCGGCTCATCCCTGCCGAGCGTCACCGTACACCATGAGTACGACGAGTACCGGCGGAGGACGAAGAGTTGGCTGCCCGTCACCTTTTCATCCGGCAACGGCTTCATTGCCGGCACCACAATCGCCTCCCAGGCCGTGTCTCAGTATTCCGACAGCGCCCCCTTCTCACGCACGGAGTACGACGGTTTCCTGCCGTCGCAGCCCTCCGCAGAATATAAGGCCGGTGCTCAGTGGCAGGGCAACGGCAAGAAGGTGACCGTCGCCTACAACGAATATGTGGGTTCGGGCCTGTACGCATACGAGGACGGGCGTCTCTACAAGTTGCAGTCGAGGAAGTACCTCCGCACCCTGACCACGGACGAGGACGGATGCTGGAGCGCAGAGTACACCGACCTCGGCGGAAGGCTCCTCATCAGTGAGACGAGCCAGGGCAAGACCTACTTTGTATACAATGCCAAGGGGGATGTCAGTTACGTCATTCCGCCTGCACTCTCCCAGTATATCGTCTCAAATTTCGGACCCGAGCCGGACTGTATACCTGACACCGACGACATGATGCAGAAGTATGCGTATGTGTATCGCTATGACAACCAGAGGCACTGCATCTACAAGAAATTGCCAGGATGCGAGCCCGTCTACTACGTCTATGACAAGGCCGGAGCGTGCATCCTGACGCAGGACGGGGTCCAGCGACAGGGCGGCGTGTGGGCATACAGCATACCCGACAAGTTCGGCAGGCCGTGCATCAGCGGCATCTGCCACAAGAGCGTCTCATATTCGTCGGAGCCGCTGCATGCGTATCATGTCTATGCAGAATATAACGGGAGTACCACACAGACGGGTGGCTATACCGTCCACAACTTCTCGCTGGGCAATGACCCGACGCTCTATTCTGCCGCGTACTATGACAGTTACGACTTCATCGGCAATCACGGCGTGCCCTCCTCGCTGACGGCATCCAACGAAAACGGATACTCCGTTGACTCGTCGGTGGGCCATGGCCTTCCAACGGGCTCTGCCACTGCGATTATCAAAGACGGGTCTGTGTCGGGGTATACCTATTCCGCCATATACTACGACTCCAGATACAACGTCTCGCAGGTCAATACCGTAGACCACCTCGGCAAGAACGACATCACGTCAACGGCTTACACCTATACAGGCAAACCGGATAAAACAAGGAACCGTCACAGGTTTGACGGTACCCGCTCAATGGTCGAGGACATCTCATACACCTATGACGGGGCCGACCGTACATCTGTCTATTCAGTGTCAATCACTTCCGGCTTCCCGCCTCTTATAGCCACACAGACTTACGGATACGACGACCTGGGCCGACTGTCGAGTATCAGCCGGCCGTTCACGTTTGGCTATGTCAACTACACCTACGACCTGCACGGGTGGATGACAGGCATCACTACCGACAGTTTCTGCGAGGAACTCTTCTATGCCAGCGGGCCGGGATCGCCGCGATACAACGGCAATGTCAGCAGCATGAGATGGGAGAACCACAATTATTACAGGAAGCGCGGCTACAAGTTCACATACGACAATGCCAACCGTCTGACACAGGCGACTTATGGGGAGGGCACTAATATCACATACAATTCGGGAAGATTCAGTGAAAGCGTCCAGTATGAGGCTGCAAGCGGCAATATAAAAAGGATTACCAGAAACGGCAAGAACTCTTCAAGCGGCTACGGCCAGATGGACAACCTGACACTCTCCTACGACGGCTACCGCCTGACGGGTGTGTCGGAGACTGTCACAGACTATAGCGCGACAGGCACCTTCGAGTACAAGGGGGCCAACGGCTCCGAGTACCTGTACGATGCCAACGGGGCACTGGTGGCCGACAGGAGCCGCGGCATCGCATACATCGACTACGACTTCAACGGCAACCCCCAGACGATTTACTTCCTCAACGGCAATGAGATCAGGTACACCTACACCGCCGCCGGGGAGAAACTCTGCGCAAAATACTGTATTGCCGCTCCGAACGTCACGAGGACATTCGGCGTGAAGCCGGAGGGGTATACCTCGGGCCAGGTCATAAGTGGATACCAGTACGACTATCTCATGGGCGGGAGCCTCATCCTGTGGGACGGCCTGATTGACAAGGTGCTCTTTGACGGAGGCTATGCTAACGGGACACCCGTAAACAACTCCACCACGTACGAGTTCGCCCTCCACTACTACAACAAGGACCACCTCGGCAGCAACCGCGAGGTGGTCAGTAACTCCGGTGTGGTGCAGCAGGTGACCAACTACTATCCATTCGGTGCGCCATACGCCGACCCCAATGCCGTGGTAGGCTCCACCATCCAGCCCTTCAAGTACAACGGCAAGGAACTGGAAACGATGCACGGCCTGAACACATACGACTACGGAGCCCGCCAGTATGACCCCATCACAATAAGATGGGACAGGATGGATCCGCTATGCGAGAAAAATCCAGATATAACACCATATCATTTTTGCCATAATAATCCTGTAAATAAGATAGATCCAAATGGAAAGGACGATTATTACACTAGAGATGGAACTTATCTAGGAACAAACAAAGCGATAACAGATAATATCTATATAACGGGTGAAGATCAATATAGAAAGTTGGAAGATGGTAAATACGCAATAAATATGTCTTCAAGGGTTGCGATTAATGATACAGAATTAGATGCGGAGGCCTATTCCAAAATATTTACTAATTCTTTAAGATTAGGAGGATATAATACCAGTAATCTTTCTGGAGGCAAAATCCAAGTAACCGTATGGCATATGGAGGGTGGTTCTAAAGTGTCTGATAATTATACGGAAAATGCAAGTTCTGTTGGCAGCGCATTAGCAACCACAAATAGTGATCACGACAACGGAGCAAGGATTACTGCTTATATTTGGCCTCAAGGAACAGAAGAAAGAGAATTATTTTCAACAAGATCTAATATCATTAGTTGTATAGGAGATCACGAATTTAAGGGTCACTATCAATTAGGATATAAACATGAGGAGAATACTTCCGATCGCATCTATCGAATGCAGAAGAATTCGCCTAATTGGAACAAAACTACAATACAATTTAAAAACTATATTAATAAGATAATAAAAGATAATGGATGGGAATAAAACGTTTTTATTGTCAATTACTATCTTGTGTTTATGCGGATGTGCAGATTATGCTACAAGAGAAGTTGAGGGGGAGTTCATCGCTGTAACAGATTCGAAACCTTGTTCGGATTCTTTATATTCCGAATGGGCTGAACATGGAAATTTTTCCAATCCAAGATACATAGAATTGCAGTATTTGATACATAATTATACTGAAAAAAAAATGTATCTTCCTATTAAGACTTGGTCTGACAGTACAGTAAATTCCTCTATAATTGTTTATTTCTTGAATAAGACAGATACCATACGTCCCATTTATTACACAAATAAGATACCTTATAACTCAAATTACATTTGTAGAGGGGATTCCATGATACTTTTAGTAAAAATAATTAATTTTCAAAAGTGGAACAAGAAAGGAATAGATGTGAGCACAAACCTTGATACCCTTATTGATAAATTACATTTGGAGTATCGTAAAAATCTGGATGATGTAAAAAAGGATTTTGAAATTCCAGATATTAAATTTGGCAATATGCCACAGTTTTATTATGAGATACCACGAGGAGGTAATATCTGGCCTATGTAAACGGTCAGCGGAATCCAGTATCACGGTGTCGCAGATCACTGGGACAGATTCTGTCTTAATCTCCAAATAAAAGAGAAGAAAAATAGAACAAAGAGATCGGAGGGACAGGTTTTGAAGTGAACCCCAAAGTTTGGACAGTTAAACAATCGAAGCTGTAAGCATCTTCCTGTATTGTACGGGCGACATGCCATTAAGCCTCAGTTTTATTCTCTCGTTATTATAGTATTCTATATAATCTATCAGGTCTTTGATGAAGGTGTCTGCTGATGTGTACTTGCCTGGATACAGCAGTTCCGACTTCATGAGACCAAAGAAATTCTCCATCATGGCATTGTCTAGACAGTTTCCCTTACGAGACATGCTTTGGATAATGCCATGTTTCTTTAGACTATTCTGGTAGGCTACGTGCTGGTAGTGCCATCCTTGGTCAGAGTGCAATACGACGCCCTCAGGCAGCTTTATACGCCTGTACATCTGGTTGAGCATACCGAGTACCATTTCCATGTTCGGCTTCTCTGTGATTGAATATGCAAGGATCTCACCATCGCACATGTCAAGTATAGGTGACAGGTAAATCTTGCGTCCGCCTATCGTCATCTGGGTCACGTCTGTTGCCAGCTTCTGATAAGGTCTTTCAGCTGTAAAATCCCTGTCTATGATATTAGGCGCAGTCTTGCCAACTTCTCCTTTATAGGAGTGAAATTTCACCTTTCTCACCTCGCTCTTCAGTTCCATTTCGTCCATAAGCTTCTTGACTGTCTTGTGATTGATAAGACTGCCATCTTTACGGAGTTCCAGCGTTATACGCCGGTATCCGTAACGTCCTTTATGCTTATGGAATATGATGTATATCATATCTTTTACTTCCTTGTACTTGTCTTGCTTTTTGTGATGCTTGAGGTGATAATAGAATGTACTACGCGCCATCTTCTTGAGCTCCAGTAGGACATCTAAGTCCGCATGTTCATTACGCCTTAGTTCTTCGATGGCCCATGCCCAATCGCTCTGTTTCGGGCTTCTCTTTCCTCGACTAAGGCTCTCACTTTTTTTAGCAGGAGATTCTCCAGTCTTAAGCGTTCGTTCTCCTTGCGAAGACGCTCGTTCTCCTTCTCGTACTCTTCTTTTGGTAGTCGTTTAACCATATGCTCACCAGTTTGGAAATGCCTGGATCGTCGAGATTCCAGTGCTTCAAATCCATTTCGCTCAACCAATTTAACCCAATTGCCAATTATCGAGCTTGACAATTGATATTTGGCTGAAAGCTGGAACAAAGTTAATTCACTTTCTTGATATTCGCGAACAATTTTGCATTTTTCTTCATATGAAAGCCTCTTTTTCTTTTTCCGCTTGAATTTTAGACCTTCAATGCCAAGGAGTTTGTAACTCTCTATCCACTCATATAGAATATGATGGCCTAAGTGGAGTCTACGGGACACGAGAATCACGGGGTCGGTTCTTCTGATCATTTTTCTTGGTTAATATTTTGAAGTTTGAGAATAAGTTAGTATCTTTGCCACAGAAAATCATCAATAACGAGATGACATGACAGAAAA
>ONTZ01000012.1 GCA_900320905.1 uncultured Prevotella sp. | reverse complement strand
CCAACTGGCTTTCAATGCTTCAAGTTCCATAACAATTCAAATTTAACGGTTCGACATTTTCTTTAGTTTCTCTTTGGTGCGGTTCAGTTTCACGGCGACGTTGGTCTTAGTGATGCCGAGGATGTCGGCGATTTCCTCATAACTCCGTTCTTCCAGCCAGAGGAGAATCAGCGCGCGTTCCAGTTTCCCCAACTGACTGATGAGTCGGTAGAGTTCCCTGAGTTGCCCTGCCGTCTCATTGTCTTCTGCTGCCATGCTTGCCACATTGGCCGTCATGGGTATGGTCTGCGGGCGGGCATTTGAGCGTCGGAGGAACGTGATACATGTGTTCATGGCGATGCGGTAGACCCAGGTTGTGAGTTTGCTATCTCCCCGATAGCGGGGGAAACTCTTCCACAGGTTGAGCACCGTTTCCTGATACAGGTCATTCAGGTCGTCCTGGTCGTTGGCATAAATGTAGCACACCTTGTAGATGGTACGTTTCTGCGCCTCGATCATCGTCAGGAATTCTTTCTCTATTTCTTTCGTCTCCATTGTTCAACTGAATCCTTTTGTCCTATTAGTCGCAGAAAAGGCGAAATAATTACATCCATACGGAACTATTTTACATTCTTGCCTTCTGTTTCTCGCCGGCACCGGAACCGCGATACTTCGAGCGGGCCTCGTTGAATTTCCAGACGAGGTCGATGAGGAAGGTGCGGCGGGCAGGGTTGTGGACGCTCAGTTCGCGGAAGCCGTAGATGGTAGCATCGGTCTTATTGGTATTGAAGATGTCAACGCAGCGCACATCGAGCGTCAGCAGTCCCAGACAGCGGAGATTGAAGTCGCGCTGGATGCCGAGTTCGACATTAAAGCGGTTGGAGATGATGCGATTGTTGTTGTAGTCGCCCTTGTTGGCCCACTGGGCTGCAGCGTGCAGACGGAAGTCCTTCGGCAGTTCGATGTCGTTCTGCCAGACAAACGTAAGGTACGGACGGCTCAGTGTCAATAAAGAACCGTCAGCCGTCGGCGACTTGTAGTTTTGGAACAGCATAAAAGCATACCACATAAGATGCCACTTGCCGATGGTGGGCATCGCCGAGAGGTTGACGGAGAACTGGTCGTAGTCATCGGCGCTGTTGATGGGTCTCACGAGGCTGACGAGCGGATCCTCGGAACCGGGGAAAGGTTCGGTTGACATCGTGACGACATCTTTGTTGCGGCCGTAGTTCAATGAGAGGTTCGCCCACTTGTAACTAGCATTCAGCACGATACTGTGCATGTAGGTTGGCTTCAGATAGGGGTTTCCACTTTGGTAGGTGTAACGGTTGATGTAGATTGTCGAACTGGTGAGGTTGGAGTAGGCCGGTCGCTGAATGTCACGACGATACGACAGGCTTAGTTGCATCTTTCCGATGGGAGCGGAAAGGGTAGCGGTGGGGAACCAGTCACCGTAGTTGCGGCACACCTCGTTCTCACGCTGGCCGAAGTTGAAGTAATCGTTCTTCAAGTGCTCGTAGCGCAAACCAACCTGGGCAAACACCTTGCTGAACTGCCGGCCGTATTCGACGAAGGTTGCTGCCGACTTCTCATTGATCTCTGTATCTGTGGCCTTCACGGGTACGTAATCGGGAGCCTGGTATGTGTAGGCATCCGTGCGGTGGTTGTAACTGTATTCGCTGCCAACAGAGAGATTACCCTTTAATATGGGGTAGGTAAAGATGAGTTTTGTGGCCCAGAAGTTGTTGGAGTTGTCAGTATTGTTCTCGATGGTGCGGTTTACGGGGGTGGCTCCTACAACAGTTGTCTGTTCTGTCGTGCGACCTGGCGTCTTGGTGTCATCGAAGAGTCCGTCGATGTTCAGGTCGATACCCAGATTCCCCACCTTGCCATTGTAATAGGCATTGAAAATGTGCTTCCTGATGCTCTCGTCCTGCCAGATATCGCTCACGGAGTGCTCTGTCAGAATATTATTCTCGAACATATCTGTCAGATAGTCGCCTTTCGTCTCGCCACTGGGTGTACGGTCGTATTTGTAGTAAGCACCAAAGGTGTGGTTTTCATTAACCATATAGTTTAACTGCAACTGTGGCGACCATGCGTGCCAGGGATGTCTGATCTCCTGGGTGGAGTGACCCGTCACCTGATTCGGCCCGACATTGTAGAGCATGTCGTTGACCTGTAAACCCTTATAGTGATTATAGGTACCCACCCAAAACGAGCCCGTCACGTCAAACCCACCCATGCGGTAGTTGGCGGTGAAGTTGTCGTTCAGCGAACCGCCGTACTGGTACATGAACTGCGTGCTGTTCTGGAAACTCAGACCTTCGCCCTGTGCTTTTTTCAGCGTGATGCGCACCACGGCCTTCACCGAGGCGGCATAGCGGGCTCCGGGGTTCTGCACCACATCGACGTGCTGAATCTGGTCGGAGCGCAGACGAGAGAGTTCCTTAATGTCCTGCACCCGTCTACCGTTGATATACACCTCAGTATCACCGCGTCCCAGCACTTTTACGCCACCGTCGCGCTCTGCTTCGAGCGAAGGAATCTTCGACAGGGCATCGCTCACCGTTCCAGCCTTCTCTAGTATCGTACCAGCGACAGTGGTCCGCATCGCATCGCCCTTCACATGCGTCTTCGGCAATTGCCCCTTCACCACGACCTCGCTGAGTAGTTGAGCGTCCTCCTTCATCTGGATGGTCAGCCCCTCGCCCGCGTTTATATATAAGGTCTGATAGCCCACGCTGGTCACCTTGAACAGGCCTTGGTTTATATCCGTCACAATCTTGAACATGCCCTGCTCATCGGTCATCGCACCTTGTACGAAAGCCGAGTCGGGCAGCGACAGCAGCACCACATTCACATAGGGCATCGGCTCGCCCTTCTCGTCAATCACTCGCCCGCTCCAGTCTTGTGTCTTGGCGAAACTTGTCATTGTCATCGTCATTGCAGCCATCAGCACTGCAAATCTTAAACTTACTCTTTTCATATCATTCATCATTTAAATTGATTCTTTGACTTATTTGTCGTATATGACGCTGTAAAATTACAGATAGTTGCAGAAATAATTCAAGTTGGGATATTCTGCAGAGAAATGTGACGAATGGTATATCTTGGGATGAATAGTTAATTCTTGATATCCACGCCACCGAGGAAATTGCTGGCAATGATATGGAGGGTTGGTGCAGTGGTGTCGGCTTGGGCCTTAGCATGATTGCCTATGCCACCGATGAAACTATGGCTTTTTACATCTACATTGACCATAGCGGGCACGAAGAGTTCGATACCACCACAAAAGGTGTGGATGTCGATTTCCTCGTCTTCAGTAATCACGGCTTCGCGCAGATCCAGTCGGATGCCGCCGCAGAAAGCATCGAGGCGGGCACCGTGGAAGGTCTCACCGTGATAGACGTACTCGTCGCCGCCGTAATGAACAGAGCAGCGGATGCGCTTGCCGTCTTCACCGATGGGCAAAGGACGCTGCAGCCACTGATCCGGATCGCGGCGGTAACTGTCGATAACAAGATGTACACCAACATATAACAATACGAAGATGCCGAAATACATGGCCCACGGGCCTTCAGATATCGTCTCAAACCAACTCCAATGGAGGATGCCCCACAATGTGGCGAGTTTCAATAGACTGGCAACAATAAAAAGGATGCCGATAATCGTTCTTGGATTCATGCTCTTATTCATCTTTTTATTCATTTATGTTAAACAATTCTGAGTGCAAAGATAAGGTGTATGACGATGAGCACCAAATATCTGGGATATTCTGCACCTGTTTGTGACAAACGGTCATTTTTTTCTCTTTTTACTTCTCAATTATCATTTATTATTATTACCTTTGCGGCCAGTATGAACAAAGGTCATAAGGAAACCATCAGCATCCGCTTCGTCAGTACCGCTTTTATGGTGTTGGCGATAGCCATCTTCAAGCCCTTCGGACTCGAAATGTGGCAATGGCAGTCATTTATTCATCTGTTGTGTATCTTTTCATTAGGCCTGTTCAGTTGCTTTTTGACGGAGGTTATTCTAAGGTTTGCTGTCTGCATGCCCCGCTCTTATGAACGTGGCGTCGGTTATATCATCAGTCGCAATCTCCGCTTTCAGTTCATCAACACGCCGCTGGTGTCGCTGCTCATTTGTCTTTACCGCCACATCGCGATGAGTCACCAAGTGGATAGCAACAAATTGTCTTTGAGCAATTATCTTGAAACACTGCTAATCATTGCCTTCCTCTCCTTCGCCATCGGCCTCTACTGGCGTTTCAAGTTCCGCAGCAGGTACCTGGCAATGGAATTGGAAGAAACGAGACTGCTGAACGAGCAACTGAGGAATATTTCATCAACGAGTGAGGCGGACATATCGGGTGAAAAGCCTTGCTCACAGGAGATAACGCTCACAGGCACGACTAACGAATCTGTCATGCTCCAGATTTCCCACCTATTATATATTGAGGCTGTTGGCAATTACGTAAAGATATGCCACTTGCGTGAAGGGGAAGTACGTACCGATATGCTTCGCGCCACTTCCAAACAAATGGAGGACGATCTGAAGGATTATCCGATGATTGTGCGCTGTCATCGTGCTTTCTTGGTCAATCTCGGTCAGGTAGAGCAAATCGTTTCTAACTCCCGATCCATGCAACTCAAGATGAAGCATTGTCATGACGCAATCCCTGTGTCGCGCAGTAACATGTCACAAATAAAAGGAACCATCAGGAGAATCCCCTATTCTTGTTAGATCTATATCAACTTTCGCTCTATGGTTGACAGAGGGCGGTGCAGACTGCATCCTGAAAGGCTCTGCCGTCGGCATTCTTCATCACGCCTTGGTTGATGATGCAGAAGGCCAGAAGATGGTTGTTGGCGGTGTGGCAATAGCCTGCCAGGGAGGACACCCCAGTCAGTGTGCCAGTCTTGGCGCGTACATTCCCGATGGTGTATTTTCCTTTCATCCGCTTGCTGAGTGTGCCATCCTCTCCGGCTATCGGTAGGGCAGGGTACAGGCTGCTGTAAATCTCGGAATTACGGTAGGCGTAGCGCAACAGGCGCACCATCAGTTCCGGACTCACATAGTTGTAGAGCGAGAGTCCGCTGCCGTCGGCAATCTTATAGTTGTCGGGGTTGAGCCCAATCTTGCTGATGAGTTTCTTGATATGTGTCCTTGCATTCGCAGCAGAGGCATGTCTGGTACCACCAGAGGCAGCAATCTGATAGAACATCGACTCGGCATAGAGGTTGTCGCTCTCTTTGAGCATCTGCATCAGAATCTGGTCGAAGGCGTGGAAGCGGGAGCCAACGACATAGGCACCATTGGGGAGTGTGCCCTCGGCGAAGTTGTCTGCCACCACAATATCCCTGTTGCGCATCTCGTCAACAAAACTGCGGAGGAAATCAGCCTTCTTCGAGATGAGCAGTGGCGAGAGGATGGGATTGTCGTCATCCCAGCACCAGCCTTCACCCAAGCGTGTCTCGTCCTTCATGGAGTAGTCGCCGATGATACGGCCTCTGATGGTGTCAACCCCCATGCCGAGGACACGTTCTACGAAGGCATTCATATCGTCGTTGTTGAAACGGGGATCCATGCCGCCCACGCAGTAAAGGTCGCCATTGAGCACATTGCCGATTAACTGGCCCGTATAATATAAAGAGGTACGGAACTGGTAGTTGCTGCCCAACTTGTCGAGGGCTGTGATTGCCGTTACCAGTTTCATGACGGAGGCGGGGCGCATGGTCTGGCGCTCGCCATAGCGGAAGATGATGGTGTCGGCAGTGAGGTCATAGACCATCAGTCCGACTTGTGATTTCTTGAGGAGTGGCTCGTCCAACAGTTTGTCGAGTCTGACAATGATATTCTCCGGCCAGGGAAGACTCAGGGAATCTTCTGACTCCTGACTCCTGACTCCTGTCTCCTGACAAGTGTCAACGGGTTCCAGAAAGGCTACCTTGTAGTTGCCTACCTCTTGTGGTTCTGTTTGTGCCTTTAATCCGGTGAGGAGGCACAAATAGCCTATAATAATCAGTACTTTTTTCATATTCCACTGCAAAAGTACAAATTATCTGCGATAATCTGTGTAATCTGTGGCTTTTTTTGTATCTTTGCAGCAGATTATTGATTTCGATTATGGTTTACAAGTACGACTTTCTGATTATCGGTGCCGGTGTGGCCGGTATGAGTTATGCCCTGAAGGTGGCGAGAGCCAAGAAGGGCAAGGTGTGTATGATCTGCAAGACGTCGCTCGATGAGGCCAACACGTCGTTTGCCCAGGGTGGTGTCGCATCAGTGACAAATCTCGCCGTCGATAACTTCGACAAGCATATCGAGGACACGATGATTGCGGGCGACTATATCAGCGACCCTGCCGCTGTAGAGCAGGTGGTTACGAAGGCTCCCGAACAGATTCAGGAACTCGTGAACTGGGGCGTGAATTTCGACAAGAAGGATGACGGCACCTTCGACCTGCACCGGGAGGGCGGGCACTCGGAGTTCCGTATCCTGCACCATGCCGACGATACGGGAGCCGAGATACAGCGCGGGCTGATGGAGGCTGTGCGTAACAATCCCGATATCGAGGTGAAGGAAAATCACTTTGCCGTGGAGATCATCACGCAGCACCATCTGGGTGTCCGCGTCACCCGCCGCTCGCCTCATATCCAGTGCTACGGGGCATACGTGCTGAATCCTGTCACGGAGAAGGTGGATACTTATTTAAGTAAGGTGACGGTGATGTGTACGGGCGGCTGCGGGGCTGTCTATCTGACCACCTCGAATCCCGTAATCGCCACGGGCGACGGCATCGCAATGGTGTATCGTGCCAAGGGTACGGTGGCCGACATGGAGTTCGTGCAGTTCCATCCCACGGTGCTGCACAATCCGAAGGAGACGCATCCCGCCTATCTCATCACCGAGGCGATGCGTGGCTATGGCGGCATCCTAAAACTGCCCAACGGCGAGGAGTTTATGCAGAAGTACGACGAGCGCCTCTCGTTGGCGCCTCGTGACATCGTGGCCCGAGCAATCGACAAGGAGATGAAGATTCACGGTATCGACCATGTCTGTCTCGATGTGACGCACAAGGATCCTGAGGAGACGCGCCACCACTTCCCTAACATCTACCAGAAATGTCTCTCGATGGGTGTTGACATCACCACCGACTATATCCCTGTGCGCCCTGCGGCTCACTATATGTGCGGCGGTATCAAGGTAGACCTCAACGGACAGTCGAGCATCGAGCGGCTCTATGCCCTCGGCGAATGCTCCTGCACGGGACTGCATGGCGGTAACCGCCTGGCCTCCAACTCGCTCATTGAGGCGGTGGTCTATGCCGATGCTGCTGCCAAGGACTCGCTGCAGCACGTGGATCTCTATGACTATAATGAGAAAGTGCCCGAGTGGAACGACGAGGGGACGATGACGAATGAGGAGAAGGTGCTGATTACGCAGAGTGTCCGTGAGGTCAATCAGATCATGGCCAACTATGTAGGTATTGTCCGCTCCGATCTCCGTCTGCACCGTGCGTGGGACCGTCTCGATATGCTCTACGAAGAGACGGAGCGCCTCTTTAAGCGCGTGAAGGCTTCGAAGGATATCTGCGAACTGCGCAATATGATCAACGTGGGCTATCTCATCACCCGCTGGGCCCTGGAGCGCAAGGAGTGCCGCGGACTGCACTACACCATCGACTACCCGGTGCACGCCTACGACAAATAAAATAAAGCCTCACCAAGCAGTGAGGCTTTATTCATTCGAATCTACTTCAGGATCAGATACTGGAACGGCTCGAGGGGGAGTGAGGCATCGAGTTGGTATTCCTTCTCCGTCATGAGATCCTTGGCCTTGCGCCCCTTCCAGTGGTCAGGTACCTGCATGGTCTTTGCCTTGTTGCGTACATTGACTACCACGAGAATCGTCTCCTTCTTGTCATGCTTCTCAAAGATAAACACATCCTTGTCCGGCCACGACTTGATCGTGCCTTTACGCAGAGCGGAATGCTTGTTATAGATTTCTATCAGTTTCTTGTATTCCTGGTAGATCTCAGGTTTGGCCGTCCAGTCGACAGGTACATATTTGAAGAAGTTGATGGGCTCGGGATAGCCTACTTCCTGCGAACCGTAGATAAGGGCTCCGCCGTGGGGGAAGATACTGGCTACGTAAGCCGCCATAGCCCCACGGTCGTTAGTGAACTCCACACAGGGAGTCACCTCCGTAGAGTGGTCATGGTTGGTGGTGAAGCGCAACTTCACCTTGCCCGCAGGCAGATCGTGGTATTCCAACATGTCAGCATTGATGAGGTCCTGGGCGGGAGCACCCTTGAATACCTTCACCAGGCCGTCCTTATAGTCCCAGCCATAGTTCATGTCGAAGCCCCCGACGGTAAAGTTGTCAAGGTTCTTGCCCTCTGCCAGCATCACGATCCTACGTGGGGCAGCAGCCTTTCGCAACTGCTCGATGGCATCCTTCCAGAAGTCGGCTGGTACACCGTCGGCCACGTCGCAGCGGAAGCCGTCGATACCAACGTCAACAATCCAGTACTTCATGGCGTCGATCATGGCGGCACGCATGTCCTTGTTGTCATAGTTCAGGTCAGCCACGTCGAACCAGTCCCAGGGGCGCGGATGGATGATCGTGTCGGCCTTCTCGTCGTGGGTGTACCAGTCAGGATGTTCCTTTACCCAGGGGTGATCCCATGCCGTATGGTTGGCCACCCAGTCGAGGATGATACCCATGCCGTGTTCATGACAGACTTTGGCAAGGTTCTTGAAGTCGTCGATGGTACCAAATTCAGGGGCGATGGCCTTGTAGTCGCGGATACAGTAAGGAGAGTTCTTGCCCTTCTCGATGCCGATGGGATAGATGGGCATCACCCACATCATGTTGACACCCAGATCGCTGATGGAGTCGATGCGTGCTGCCACGGCATTCAGGGAATTCTCAGGCGCAAACACACGGGGATTGACCTGATACATGGCGATGTCGTCTACTGCTGGCATCTTGAATGCCACTTGCTCTTGTGCCGGCCTGCAGGATATTAAGACTGCGGCCACGATACTGATGGATAGAATGAGTTTTTTCATAAATGGTCGTTGTTAAAAATGCGGATACCCTCCAACTGAGGATACCCGCTTTGTTTGTCGCTTGTCGACGATTAATAAGTCATCTTCGGCTCTAGTTCCTTGGCCTGGTCAATCATCTTCTGTACCTCGCTGACGGCGGGTACACGGCCACAGATGTGGAACTCGGCATTGATCTCTTCCAGTTTAGGCTGCAGGTTCTCAGCCACACGATGACGGAACTCCTTGACGGTGTCAACACCAGCCTTCTCGAGCAACTCAGAGAACTGAGGACCTACGCCGTTGATACGGAACAGGTCGGCATGGTTGGTCCAGCGGAGGATCAGTTTCTCGCTGATGCCAGTGGCCTCAGCCAGTTCCTTGCGGCCCTTGGGGGCAGCACACTTCTCGAGCAGTTCGCTCACTTTGTTGATACCTGCGGCAACCAGTTTCTCTGCATAAACGTCGCCTACACCTTCGATGTCGATAATCTTGTAATCCATAATTGTTGAGTTTAAAAGTTTGTGAGTTTATAAGTTTTCTGTTGCAAAGATACTAAAAAAAACAAGGATTATATGGATTAGATGGAATTTTTAGCGTTTTTTCTGAAAAACACTCCTTAGAATCTTTAAAATCCGTGTTTTTTTATGTACTTTTGCAGAAAAATAATAGCAAAGATGATGATTGTACTATATATAATAATAGGTATAGCGGTGGGAGCGGTGGTGCTCTATTTGCTGATGGACCGCAAGATGGATACACTCCGCATAGAGGGAGGAAAGAAGGATATCGAACTCTCCATGCGTTCAGAACTGCTCAATGCTGCCAACAGTCGGGTGCAGCATTTGGAGGCCGAGAACAAGGATCTCCATGCCAAATCGGAATCGCAGGGCAGGGAACTGGAATTGGTACGCCAGCAGATGGACGAGGAACTGAAACGGCACGAGGAGCGCTTTAAAAATATGGCACAACAACTTCTAGAGACCAGTGCCTCGAAACTGAAGGAGCAGAATACCGAGGCCATGACGGGTATCACCCAACCCTTGAAGGAGGCTATTACCAATATGCAGAAAGCCATCAACGATACACAGAAAGAGAGTGCCGCCCACTCGGCCTCGTTCCGTGAACAGATGTTGCAGATGATGCAGCAGACGAAGCAGTTGGGAGAGAAGACAGACAGTCTGACGAACGTGCTGCGGCGCGACAATAAGGTGAGCGGTAATATGGGTGAGATTATCCTGGGTGACCTCCTCGCTTCTCAGGGGCTGACGGAGGGTATCCACTACGAGGTGCAGGCCAGGCTTCGTGACGAGTTGGGCCGTCCGTTGAAGAATGATGAGACGGGACGCGAGATGCAGCCAGATGTCATCCTGCACTATCCGCAGGGCCAGGATGCCATCGTTGACTCGAAGGTGTCGCTGGTTGCCTATGAGAAATACGTGAACGCCGAAACCCCCGAGGAGAAGGAACGTTATCTGCAGGATCATATCAAAAGTGTCCGTCAGCATGTGAATGAACTAGCCCGCAAAGACTATTCAAAGTACATCAAGAACGGACGCGATGCAGTGGATTTTGTGATTATGTTCGTGCCTTTCGAGTCATCGTTGCAGTTGGCTCTGGCGAATGATCCGACACTCTGGCGCGAGGCATTCGAGAAGAAGGTGTTCGTGACTGGTGAGCAGAACCTCTTGGGTATTCTTCACATGATTCATATCGCCTGGGTGCAGAACCAGCAGGCAGAGAACCAGCAGAAGGTGTTCGGACTTGCAGAGCAGTTGCTGGATCGCTTGGGGGATTTTATCCAGCGGTATAACGATCTGGGCGAGAAATTGCATAAGGTGCAGGAGGCATACGACAGCACGAACAATAAACTGATAACGGGTCGGCAGAGCGTGGTGCAGAAAGGTCGCGAACTCGTGGATCTCGGTGCGAAGGAGAATGCAAATCGGAAAATTCCCATGCCGGATGTGGGGATAGAGTAGAAGTGAGAAGTGAAAAGTGATGAAGGTATTGGTGAGTGAGGAAATCTGGGAGTTTGATCTCGAAGCGGCGCTGGGAGAAATATCGGCGCAGCGGCGGGAACAGGCACTCCGTTTCAGATACGAACTGGGGCAGCGGCTCTGTGTGCTTGCCTATCGGTTGTTGAAACAGGGACTGCGTGAGACATACGACATCACGGAGAATCCCATCTTTGAATACAACGAGCACGGCAAGCCTTCTATCGCGGGCCATCCGGAAATCTTTTTCAATCTGAGCCATTGCAAGAATGCGGCAGTTTGTGCTATAAGCGACCACCCCGTAGGCATCGATGTGGAGTCGATACGCGAATACAGAGAGTCAATCGTCCGTTACACCATGAACGATGCTGAAATTCGTGAGATAGAGTCTGCGGAGAATCCTGCCTCTGCCTTTATCCGTCTCTGGACAATGAAGGAAGCCACGATGAAACTTGTTGGTACGGGTATCAGCAACGATATGAAAAACGTGATAGACGCAACTGCATATCAATATACCACCGTCGACAGACAGCAGTATATCTATACGGTGTGCGAATGAATCAATAACTTAGTTTGGTGGTGAACTCAAAGGTGAAGGGACGGATAAACGTTCCTGACATCACATAGTCTTTATAACGTGAGGGATCCGTGATTAGGTCGGCGGCAGGAATGGTGCCACTGGCACCTTTCTGGTTGAGGATGTTCACCACACTTGCCGAGAAACTCAGATAGCGGTTCAGTTTGAAATCCACACCCCCGAAAGTTTCCCAACGTCCATTGAAATAGAGCGAATTGGTCTTGTTGATGTATTGCCTGCTGAAATACCTGGCACTCAGCCACACGCGCCAGTTGCCGAAACGGTAGGAAGGCTCAATCTCTAACTCCGTCTTCGAGAGGGCCGTGATGGTCTTGTCTGTGAAGTCGTACTCCTCCGTCACACCGTCGCTGAAGGTGGGGGTGATTTTGAAGTTCTTATACCTCGGGTCGCGTATGGTGAACATCACGTGGATGTTCAGACCGTCGATGGGGGTAATCATCGCGTCGGTGAGCCATCCGAGTGTTGCCATATCGTAGAAGAACGGCGTAGTGAACGACTCGCTCATGCCTGCCTTCATATCGCCAACATCTTTTGTCAGCACATGACTGAAGTTAGGACGCTCCTGTGAGTTTTTCATGCTGATGTAGGTCATCTGCGAGGTAAGGTCTATCCATTTATTTTTCCAATAGATGCCGCCACGGAAATAGTTCGTGGGCATGCTCTCTTGCGTGGGATAGTTATAAGTGCCGTAGTGGAACAACTGCGAATGGATGGTGGCGGAGGAGAATTCGGCCTGCAAGCCGAATCCAGGAAGTAATGCATAGCGGACACTGCCGATGAAGGCGTAGTTGAAATGGTTGTTGTTGAAATGATTCTTCTCGACACCCTGATCCGTCAGGCTGAAACCCGCATGTCGGGCATTGCCCTTATAAGGCTCGTTGGCGGCCCAGCCCCGCACATTCAGATATTCTAACCTGATTCCTCCATAGAGCCACAGACGGTTGGAGATGTTCCACTCGTCGGAAGCCAGACCGAACAGTTTATGCTCGTGTCCGTCGTAATACTCGGCGTAGGAGTTGTAGGAATAGCCCTCGTGGCCGTTGAGCAATAATAGTTTCGGGTCTTTCTTCGCCTCGTGGCCATAAAGATACATGGAGGTTTCCGTGCCTCCGGCGTTGAGCCAGTAGTCTACCTCTGCGCGCCAACTGTGTCGGTGGTCTTTGGACTTGCCCGTCAGTTCGGCATTGGTCATCCAGGAATGTTCGAAGCCGTCGAAATGCAACATGCGGCGTGTCTGTACCTTTCCTGTATAGATGGTACCATCCTCGTAGGTGTATCCGCTTTCTGCAGTGGCCTCGCTTACGCCCATCATATTGGGGTTGGCACGGAACGAGTGGCCATGCTTGAACTTACTGTGAAAAGCCAGTCGCAGACCGTTGTCCCAGTGGTAGTTCAGCAGGAAATTCACATTGTGAATCTGATTGATGTTTGCATCGTTAATATCCTGTTCCGTTATCCGCCCTGTCGCCACATCTAAGTATTTCACCATCTTGTTGGCCGGACGGTATTGGTCAATGCCTAACTTAAAACCGTCGTACTCCTTGACGCTACCATCGCCTACGAAGATAAAGGGACCATAATTTTCGATGATTTCCTTGTTATGCGAATACTGGTAGACGAGGCCCGCCTTGCCCCTGCCATCGTTCCAGGTTTTTGAGACGGCAGCCTTGTAGAAGTGAATGCTCTCCTGTAGGGATGCCATGTCGAGGTGGTTGCTGCCCGGATCCATGTTATGATAGGTGCTTATGCTGAGGCCCCATCCTTTTCCGACAGGTGTTGAGACATTCGCATCCACTGCGTGACGGCCAAAGTGATTAAAGGTGTAATTGACCTTACCCTCGAAGGTGTCGCCAGCCAATTTGGAATAACTGTCTACGCTGTAGGTGATGACACCATATTTCAGAGCCATATCCTGGGGGCCAGTCGTCCGTACGGACTCATGACTGACACCACTATGCCACGATTTGTAGGGATAGATCTGATAATTATAGTAGGATACAGGCAGACCGTCTTCGTAGAGATAGGCGTGGCCAGAGATGGGCAGACCCAAGGATATCTGGCGTGGTTGCGAGACAGAAGCCGCATTCATCAGCACATTTCTGTTGCTGTCGCCTGAACTGCTGACGACACTATCGGCAACAGCATCCTGAGCCACTACAATTGTGGCAGTCGTGATGCTCAATAATGTAGCAGTTAAGGCTCTTACAAAAAACATGGGCTAAAGATTGTCGTACGGCTGAGGGTCATTTAATGAGGTTGCCGAGGATGTCACGTGTCAGTTCCCTGGTGATGGTACGGGTGGCGGCACTAGTGGCATTCTTCACGACTTTCTCCTTAGCAGAGGTCTTAGACTTTGTCTTCTTGCCTGAAATCTTATCACTAACCCAGGTACCGAGGAGAGCCGCCAGCGTAGAGGTGAGGGCTGTCATAATAGCCTTGCCCACCTTACTCATCATACCAGGCTTTTTCTTCTCGGCTTTCTCTGCCTTAGTGACTTTGCCGGAGGGCTTGGGGATTTCGATTTCCGTCTGCTGTTCCTGCTCTGCCAGTTGCCGATCAGCCTCTGCCACCAGAACTTCGAAGGCACTCTCGCGATCGACGGGGGTGTCATATTTACCATAGATGCGACTCTGCTTGATGAGGTCGAGCCGTTGTCCTTCTGTGATGGCACCGATTTGTGACAACGGGAAGAGTACCTTGGCACGCTCCACCACGGAGGGGGCACCCTTCTCGTCGAGGAAACTGACGAGTGCCTCACCAGTCTCTAGGTTCATTATAGCCTCGTCAGTCTTGAACGCAGGGTTGGTGCGGAAGGTGTCGGCAGCAGTCTTGACCGCCTTTTGGTCTTTTGGTGTATAGGCACGGAGGGCATGCTGTACACGGTTACCGAGTTGACCGAGGATATTCTCAGGAATATCCGCCGGACTCTGGGTGATGAAATAGATACCCACACCCTTAGAACGAATCAGACGGATCACCTGTTCTATCTTGTCGAGCAGAGCCTTCGAGGTATCTGTGAAGAGCATGTGTGCCTCGTCGAAGAAGAACACGAGTTTCGGCAGTTCCAAGTCGCCCACTTCGGGTAAGGTAGAATAGAGTTCACTCATCAACCACAACAGGAAGGTGGAGTAGAGTTTTGGCTGCATCATCAGTTTGTCGGCAGCCAGGACGTTCATCACACCCTTACCGCCCTCGCACTGCATCAGGTCGTAGATATCGAACGACGGCTCACCGAAGAACTTGTCGGCTCCCTGACTCTCCAACTGCAACAGGGCACGTTGGATAGAACCGACGGTCATACTGGTCACCGTTCCATATTTGGTTCTGTATTCCTTGGCATGCTGTGACACCCAGTCGAGCATGGCTCGCAGATCCTTGACATCGAGGAGTTGCAGGCCGCGTTCGTCGGCGATGCGGAACACGATGGTGAGCACACCTGCCTGTGTCTCGTTGAGTTGCATCAGGCGTGACAGCAGCAACGGCCCCATTTGTGAGATGGTGGCACGCATGGGATGTCCCTGTTCGCCATAGACATCATAGAACCGGACAGGACAAGCCTGAAACTGTGGGTTCTCAATGCCGAACTCCGGCAGTCGTTTCTCAATGAATCCACTCAGACGCCCCACCTGTGAGATGCCGCTGAGGTCGCCCTTCATATCTGCCATGAAACAAGGCACGCCAGCCTGACAGAATGTCTCTGCCATCACTTGCAGGGTGACGGTCTTGCCTGTACCTGTGGCTCCCGCAATGAGTCCGTGGCGGTTGGCCATCTTACCTGTAATGCTGAGCGCTCCGTTGGCGCAATGGGCGATGTAGAGCCCTCTCTCTTTGTCAAGCATATCTTATTCTTCTATTAATTTCGCAATGGTTTTCAAACAGACATCACTGCTGATGGGTTTTGGCAGGAACTCGTTGCATCCGGCCTCGTAAGCCAACTGACGATCGCTGTCGAAGGCATTGGCTGTCAGGGCGATAATTGGGAGTTCGGGATGCTTCTCCTTGATCAGCCTGGTGGCTTCCATGCCATCCATCACGGGCATTTTGATATCCATTAAGATAAGGTCATAGTTGTTTTTCTCTACCATGTCAACGGCCTCTTGTCCGTTCCGGGCACGATCATACTCATAGAACTTCTTCAAGATATACGTCATCAGGATGAAGTTGCTGTCGTTGTCCTCTGCAATTAAAATTCTCTTCATATCTTACAAAATATTAATAATTCACAAAATTACATCTTTTCTTTGAAAAAACAAATGAATCATTGTTTTTTTAACTAATTTTGCATCAGAATTATATTAAAACTAGTAACTTCTAAACTAAAAAGTGATGAAATCAAGAATTATTGCAAGTGCTTTGGCACTGGTTTCCTGCCTCACGATGTCGGCTCAGAGCCACATGATGGAGGTTAACACAAAAAAGATTGGCGCACCCGTGCAGTCAACGATGTATGGTATCTTCTTTGAGGATATCAACTATGCTGCTGACGGTGGCTTGTATGCAGAAATGGTGAAGAACCGCTCGTTTGAATTTCCCCAGAATCTGATGGGATGGCGTGCCTACGGTAAGTTTGAGGTTCGCAACGACGGTCCTTTCGAACGTAATCCCCACTACGTACGCCTTGCCTACTCAGGCCACAACGACAAGTTTACGGGCTTGGAGAATGAAGGATTCTTCGGTATCGCCGTCAAAAAAGATGCGACCTATCGTTTTTCTCTCTGGGCACGTTGTCCGGAAGGTGGAAAGTCGACCCTTGAAGTGAGTTTTGTCGATAACGACACGATGGGCGAAGATCAGCGTTTCGTAACAGTAAAGGTTGATATCAGTGGCAAGGAGTGGAAGAAATATACCGCCACTCTGAAGTCGCCTCGTACAGAGGCCAAAGGTGCTCTACGCATCTTTTTGGCCGGAGATAAGTCAGCTACCGATGTGGAACACATCTCCCTTTTCCCCACCGACACATGGAAAGGTCGTGAGAATGGTATGCGCAAAGATCTGGCACAGGCCCTTTACGACATGCACCCCGGCGTGTTCCGTTTCCCTGGAGGCTGTATCGTGGAGGGAACTGATTTGGAGAGCCGCTACCAGTGGAAGAACAGTGTGGGCCCTGTTGAGAACCGTCCGTTGAACGAGAACCGCTGGCACTACACCTTTGGTCATCGTTTCTTCCCCGACTACTACCAAAGTTATGGACTTGGCTTCTTTGAGTTCTTCCAACTCTGCGAGGACTTCGGTTGTGAGGCTTTACCCGTCATCAGTTGCGGACTGAGTTGTCAGTTCCAGAATCCCGACCCCACAAAGCCTGGTGTACATGTAGCCCTCGATGACCTCGACAGTTATATTCAGGACGCCCTCGACTTGGTGGAATTTGCCAATGGCCCCGTCGATTCAAAATGGGGTAAGGTACGTGCCGACATGGGCCATCCCGAGCCCTTCAACCTGAAGTTCCTCGGTGTGGGTAATGAGCAGTGGGATTATGATGAAGAGCATGGTGGCTTTGGTCCTGTATTTACGGAGCGTCTGAAGAAATTCAATGCTGCTCTCCGTGCTAAGTATCCAGAACTGAAACTCATTGGTACTACTGGCCCTAACTCAGAAGGCTGGGATTTTGATCTGCTGCAACCCCGGATGAAAGAGTTGAAGGTTGATCTCTATGACGAGCATTATTACCGCAACGAACAGTGGTTCCTCTCACATGGACTGCGTTACGACACATACGATCGTAAAGGACCGAAGGTGTTTGCCGGCGAATATGCCTGTCATGGTAGCAATGACCATAAGTGGAACCATTATTATACCTCTTTGTTAGAGGCTGCCCACATGACTGGTATTGAGCGCAATGCCGATATTGTCCACATGGCGACCTATGCCCCGCTTTTTGCCCATGTTGAGGGTTGGCAGTGGCGTCCAGATGCCATCTGGTTCGACAATCTCCGTATGTTCAAGTCCGTCAGTTACTATGTGCAGCAGATGTATGCCATGAACAAAGGTACCAATGTACTGTCTCTGACGATGGACAAGAAGCCCGTGGCTGGTCAGGCTGGTCAAGACGGACTCTTTGCTTCGTCAGTCTTTGATAAGAACACTGGCGAGGTCATTATCAAGGTGGTCAACACGTCGAACCAATCGCAGCCTATCAGCATTCAGTTGACAGGTATGAAGGGTGAGCGAACAGCACAGACCATCACTCTGAGTCATAATGGTATGGACGATGAGAATACCCTCGACAATCCTGAGCGTATCACACCGAAGAACGGCACGTTGAAAGTGGATGCAGGCAAGGGTGCCACCCTGCTTCTCGACGACATCCCCGCTATGTCGTTCCGACTGTATAAGGTGAAGAAATAAAGCAAGAGGGCTGGTAAGTTTACGACGGTCCTAAATATCGGAAATAGGATGAATCGTATGAAAAGATTAGCATTTGTATTGGTAATTGTATCGAATTTCGTGTTGTGTGCTAAGGCGCAGAATCCTGTTGGGCAATTCTCCTTGAAGCCGATGGCAGGTGTGAACATATCAACATTTGCAAACGCTGCTGTCGATATGTATCATACAAAGGTCGGCTTCACAGGAGGCGTGGAGTTGGAATATGGTGTCAACAGTTGGCTTGGGGTTTCGGCTGGACTTCTTTATTCGCAACAGGGTGTAAAGATTGAAGGATCGGCACTCGCGATATCGCAAGATGCAGAGTTTATATACTACATTGCGACAGAGATGGACGGTAAATTGAAGTGCGACTATCTTAATCTGCCAGTGATGGCTAATTTCTATATTCCAGCCATTAAGGGTCTGGCAGTAAAAGCAGGTGTTCAGATAGGTTTTCTGGCAAGCGATAAGATTTCCGTCGATACTAAAAACGTCATCATGCCAGTATCCTTGGAAGATATGGAAAATAACAAGGGATATAACTTAGAGGTATATAACTTAAATGATTATCCCCGTACCTCAATGACTTCACAGTCTGTTTCCCAGTCAGGTGTATGCAAATCTGTCGACTTCTGCATTCCACTTGGCTTGTCATACGAATATAAGAACATCACCCTCGATGCACGCTATTACTTCGGACTGACTCAAATTGACAAGACCGAAAATCCAGACACTGCCCAGAATCGCTACCTTAGCATCACATTAGGCTACCGATTCGGATTATAGCCGAATAACAAAGGATCATTCCCGTGATTCTTTTTTCTCGTATAAACAATTGGCTGATTAAGAAATAGTGTGTACTTTTGCAGCGATATTAATCACATAAAGAAAATCAAATAATAAACCTTTATGAATATAAAACGTAAAATGATGATTGCCCTTTGCCTGATGGTGGCAGGACTACTACGACTGAGATCGCTCGTCATCAGTTGCCAGCGTCATACGAGTATCGTGGCATACCCAAGATTGACAAAGAGTCGTTCCTAGTGGCCGATGCTACCGACTGGCAGAAACTCAACTTGATGGAAGGCGAGGCCAACGTCTATTTCGACAATTCCTTTGTGGGTAAGAGTATTCTCGATCCCAACGTAAGTAGCGACACGCTCCACTTCTCGATGGGGCGCGACCAGAGCATCCGTGTACAGCGCATCAAGGTCAGCGAGAGTTCTACCCGTCGATTCTTTGGTAGCAATCAGGAGCAGACAATGAAGTGGCGCATTACCGTGAAGAACAATCGTCAGGAGAGTGTCAACATTACCGTATTCGACCAGGCACCCATTTCGCGTAATACCAGTATCGAGGTAAGCATGGAGGAACTTAGTGATGGCCTGTTTGATAAGAAGACAGGCATTATCAAGTGGCCCATACAACTCCAGCCCGGTGAGCAGCGCGACCTGATTTTGCAATACAAAGTAAAATATCCTAAGGACCGACGTCTTAATATCGAGTAGATGAAACTTACAAAGACGAACCGTGTTTTTCCCGTTTGGTGGTTGATTCAGTTGTGTGTCTTGGCGCTTGGAGTTCGACATTTAGGACATTTGTTTGTTGTTGTCTTATTAATTATGTCATTAGTAGGCTATATGTATGGTGGGCGTAAAGTCGCAATTGCGTCTTCCTTTGGCTTGGCATCCTATTCTGCGCTGACATTAATTGGCGCAATACTATTGTGGTACATGACGTTCTTTTTTGCATCAAAATATATTGAGTGGTTCTTGCCAATATTTGCAATGGCCGTTGCTATCATAAATATGATTATCTCATTCAAGATAATCAAAGAATTTCGTGATAAAAGATGACGAATTAAAGATTAGTGTGTGACGTAATGAAAGGATTGATTCCCATGATCTGTAGACACACCAAAAGTGATAATTATGACAAATGAAAGCGTCAGGTTTTTGACAGGCAGTTTTCCGAAAAACTTACAAATATGCTCATATTCGATTTTTGTTAGTTATTCTGTGAGCAAAGTTAGTAAAAAACTTCAAACCAAACAAATATTCCATGTAAAATTTGGAGATTTCAAATATAGTTCGTATCTTTGCATCGTGAAACATAAACATACAAATAATGTATAAGAAGGTTATTTACAACAGCAAGGAAGAGGCCGTAGCAGCATTCCGCAAGATGGTTCAGAAAAAGCGTGAATGGGTTGAGCAGGCAGAGAGAGAATTAGATGAGTTGTCTCAAAAAAGGAAACTCGCAGTATAAGGAAATGCTTAAATCTGATTTTCTATGAATGCACTCAATCTTCAACTTATTAATGAACTGTCGCCATACGAGGTGTGGCAGACAGCAGAAGGTGATTTCAACTTTGAAACGGATTATGGGGTCCTTTACAGAATTATCGTCAGGCTATGCGAGAAAGGCTATTCCTGCGTTGGTTTAAGGAATACGAACAAAGTGACAAGTACTATATCAAAATCTCGGAGATCGTAGCAGAAAAGGTTGCCAATTACACGGCAATGATTGTTCAAAAGAATAATCCAAACTTAGAAGCCATCATCAAGGATTTTGATGATTTTGTGGTTTTTTTTAAAAATAAACCGGATTGATCTTTCTGCCATCTGTATGAACTGCCATCCAACGCATTCCGGTGTGCTCCTATCCGTACTCGAGTACGCTGCCTACGTACTAAGACAAAAAGACGTACCTTTACGGTTGTTAGGATATAGGAAAGAGGGGAAAGAAACGTTGCTTACAGGGGTAAGGTGCCGTTGGAACAGGGAGAAAGGACGTTTCTTTCGAATCAGCAGCGGGCGTGTCTTTTATCAGCAGAGGCCGCTGCTGATATCGGCAGCGTACGGGGACATATTCAGCAGCGAGCGTTGCGTACCGAGAAATAACAAAAGATCCGTCCCTCTGTGTCGCATAGCATTCCTGAAACGGCATGATCTGTCTGGATTTCAGGACAATTCTTTTTCGTTTTCCGGTTGTATGAGTGGGTTTTGCAACATCGTGTTCCGGAAATGGATTCATCAGTCTGGAAACTCCCAGATATTGCTCCAATCTTGGAAAAGTCTGCCCCGGATCCGGGGCAAGATTTTCCGATGTCGGAATTATATGCCTTGAATCTGGGGCACGTTTATGCCCGGGGGGTGGAAATCTGCCTCAAATCCGAGGGAAGATTTTCCGAGGTCGGAATTATTTGCCTTGAATCTGGGGCACGTTTATGCCCGGGGGGTGGAAATCTGCCTCAAATTTGAGGGAAGATTTTCCGAGGTCGGAATTATTTGCCTTGAATCTGAGGCACGTTTATGCACAGTGGGGGGAAATCTGCCTTGAATCTGAGGCACGTTTTTCCGAAGTCGGAATGGTTTCCCCCAGATCTGGGGCAGAAAAATGAACTTCCAAAATGGTTTGCCCTGAGTCTGGGGCATGATTTTTGGGGTGTCTGTTCTCGCAGTCTCATTTCCGTTTGATCTGCTCCACCTTATATCCTGCCTCTCTAAGTTTCTCGATGATGCCGTGTTTACCCATCAAGTGGCCGGCACCATCATTGCCGCTTTGCTTGTTGGGCGTGTCGAGGATTTCGCCCGTGGCTTTCGATGTGTAGTAGGCGTTACCATAGATGTGCATATAATCTACACCAGCCGTCACACGGTTGCCCTCAAACAGTTGGATGCTTTGATAGAGCGACACACCCGTCAGTGCATCCTTCGAGCGGAAGTAACGCTGTGTGGGAGTGGCGGGGTCAGTAGTACCATCGTCAATCTTGTGACGTCCGAAATTTGAATAGACGGAGAGGGCACCGCTGGTATTGCCGTAGTGATTCTCCAAGGCTGCCGAAACGATGCCACGGGTAATCCATTGGTCGGCATCATACATGGGCTTGTCCTCCGTTCCAGGATACGAAGCATTAAAGTGAGTGATGTTTGCATCGATGTAGGTGTTCCAATGGTCGCTCAGGTCGTAGCCCAGTTTCAGGTAGCCGCCGTACTGCTCAAAGCCCATACGGGGACGATGGTTGTCGGTACCACCGTACTGTGCCGAGACGGTGCTGCTGAAACGGCCGCTGCGCACCTGGTTTGAGGCTTCCGTCTGGATGGTGCCGTAACTGCCTGCGCCTAGTTGGATATTGGTGTTCACACCATCCTGCTTGGCCTGACGGGTGACAATGTTCATCACGCCGCCCATAGCATTGCTGCCATAGAGCACCGATGCAGGGCCTCGCAACACTTCCACACGTTCTGCCATCAGTGTCCCAGTCATCCCATCGTGAAGAGCCAGTTGGATATTGCTGCCTATCAGAAGAGTTTGGAAGAGAAGAAGCAGGCCTTCGTGGGTCAGCAGTTCATCGATCTGGAGGAGGCTGATCCTGACGGCAAGATGCACAAGTTGAGCGAGTATGTGGGCAAGGGCAAATGGGTGCTCGTGGACTTCTGGGCTTCGTGGTGCGGACCGTGCAAGGCTGAGATGCCGAATGTGGTGGCAGCCTACGAGAAATATCACGACAAGGGCTTTGATATTGTGGGGCTCTCGTTCGACAATAAGAAGGAACCGTGGGTGAAGGACATTGCCGAGTTGAAGATGCCTTGGACGCACCTCTCCGACCTGAAGGGATGGAATACGGTAGCCTCAGAGGTCTATGGGGTGAACAGCATCCCCGACAACCTGCTGATCGACCCGCAGGGCAAGATTGTGGCTCGTGGGCTCAGGGCACAGGCATTGCAAGACAAACTCAAAGAAATCTTTGAGTAGTGAATAGTGAAAAGTGAATAGTGAATAATCCCCGAATTGCTTGGCAGTTCGGGGATTTTTAATTAATTTTGAGACTGCGTCTCGAAAGTAGGCTGCATCTCGGAAATAAAAATAAATAGTGATTTATTTTGTATTTCGCTCGATTTGCACTACCTTTGCACCGAAATATGAGTATACTGAACTTAGATAAAGGCTGCAGGCGATTTTCCTTTGAGGTGCTGCCCCCATTGAAGGGGACAGGTACGGACAGGCTCTTTGCCGACATCGACAAGTTGAAGGAGTTTGATCCTGCATACATCAATATCACGACCCACCACTCCGAGTTTGTCTATAAAGAACTGGCAAACGGGCAGTTTGAACGGAGCAGAATCCGTCGCCGTCCTGGCACCATTGCGATTGCTGCCGCCATCCAGCAGCGTTATCATATCCCCGTACAGCCTCATGTGATTTGCAGTGGAGCCACTGTGGAGGATATCGAGTATGAACTACTCGACCTGCAGTTTCTTGGCATCAGCGACCTGTTGCTGTTGCGTGGCGACAAGGCGAAGGAGGATAGCCGGTTTGTGCCGACACCTGGCGGTCATGCCCATACGACCGACCTGATTGAGCAGGTGAAACATTTTAATGAAGGATTCTTCGCCGATGGCTCGCCCATCAAGAATCCGGGTCGTCCTTTCGACTACGGTGTGGCCTGCTATCCTGAGAAGCATGAGGAGGCGCCGAATCTGGAGCGCGATATGGAATACCTGAAGCAGAAACAGGAACTGGGGGCGCAGTATGCTGTGACACAGTTGTTCTTTGACAATGAGAAATATTTCTCCTTCGTGGAGAAAGCCCGTCAGATGGGCATCACCATTCCCATCATCCCCGGCATCAAACCACTGGCGAAACTCACACAGTTGACGGTGGTTCCGAAGACATTCCACTGTGACATCCCGGAGCCATTGGCGAAAGAAATCGTAAAGTGCAAGACCGACGAGGATGCCCGCATGTTGGGTATCGAGTGGACTACGGAACAATGCCGTGACTTGTATCAGCACGGGGTGAATAACATCCATTTCTATACGGTGTCTGCAGTGGACAGTGTGGCAGAAGTCGCGAAACGACTTCTTTGAAACGGCTTCTTTAATTGTGATTTATGCATTGGAGTGAGGTGATAGGACAGAAAGAGGTGCAGGAGCGCCTGATGCAGATGGTGAGTGAAGACCGTCTGCCGCATGCCCTGATGCTCTGCGGACCGCAAGGGGTCGGGAAGATGGCGCTGGCAATGGCCTTTGGGTGTCAGTTGCTCGATGATGGCAGAACCTCATCCAAGGCCATGCTCGACAAGTTAGAGCATCCAGACCTTCATTTCACCTATCCGACTATCAAACTGCCTTCGATGTCGGCAGATCACAAACCCGTGAGCGATGATTTTGCCAAGGAGTGGCATGAATTGATAATGGGAGGACCGTACTTCACGATGGATGACTGGATGCAGGCAATGGGTGGTGAGAACCAGCAGGCTATCATCACCGCTGGCGAGAGCGACGACCTGGTACGGAAACTCTCGTTGAAGTCGAGTCAGGGTGGCTATAAGGTCAGCATCGTCTGGTTACCGGAACGCATGAATATCGAGTGTGCCAACAAACTGCTGAAACTCATCGAGGAACCGCCCCAGCAGACGGTGTTCATCATGGTGTGTGAGGAACCAGATAAGTTGTTGGAGACCATCCGCAGCCGTGTGCAACGCATCGATGTGAAGAAAATAGACGATGAGAGTATAAGGCAGGCCCTTGTGGAGCGACGGGGAATCAGTGAGGATGCCGCCCATCGTATCGCAAGACTTGCCAACGGCAGTTGGCTGAAGGCGATGGAAGAGTTGCAGGTAGGCTCTGAGAACGAGCAGTTCCTGGATATGTTTATCTCACTGATGCGACTGGCCTACCAGCGGAAGATCAAGGACCTGCGTAAGTGGAGTGAGGTGATGGCGGGTTTCGGACGGGAGAAACAGAAACGTTGGCTCACCTTTTTCCTCAGGATGATCCGTGAGAACTTCATGTATAACTTTCAACGGGAAGAACTAGTCTATATGACGGAGAAGGAAGAGGGATTCGCCCGTAACTTTGCACGGTTCGTGAACGAGGCGAATATCCTGCCCATCAGCGACCTTGCCAACAGGGCTATCCGTGATATCGGACAGAATGCCAATGCGAAGATTGTATTTTTCGACTTTACGTTGCAAATGATAGTATTATTGATACAGAAATAAATATGACAGAGAAAACGAAAGAATTGCCCAGCGTGGTAGGTTGTGACAGAGGGTTTTGTCATCAGGCCGTAGGGCGACAGGATCGTCAGTTGAATACTTACGACTGGCTGGCTGATGTGCCTGGTAATGCTGAAGATACCGACTTGGTGGAGGTGCAGTTCAAGCATACCCGTAAGGGCTATTATCACAATGTGAACAATCTGCCGTTGAAAAAGGGAGATATCGTGGCGGTAGAAGCCAGTCCCGGACATGATATCGGCGTGGTGACACTGACGGGCCGACTGGTGAAACTGCAGATCAAGAAGGCCAATCTGAAATCGGCTGATGACATCAAGCGCATTTACCGTATTGCCCGTGAGATTGATATGCAGAAGTTCCGCGAGGCGAAGGCTCGCGAGCACTCGACGATGATAGAGAGTCGTATGATTGCCAAGGGACTCGGTCTGCAGATGAAGATTGGCGATGTGGAGTATCAGGGCGACGGCAACAAGGCCATCTTCTACTATATCGCTGATGAGCGTGTGGACTTCCGGCAGTTGATTAAGGATCTGGCTGCCGCTTTCCATGTGCGTATTGAGATGAAGCAGATTGGTGCGCGTCAGGAGGCTGGGCGTATCGGCGGTACGGGTCCCTGTGGACGGGAACTCTGCTGTGCCACGTGGATGAAGAACTTCTCCAGCGTCAGCACGAATGCGGCCCGATTCCAGGATATCTCACTTAATCCGCAGAAGTTGGCGGGAATGTGCGCCAAACTAAAATGCTGTCTGAACTATGAGGTTGACGATTATGTGGAAGCCAGTAAGCGTCTGCCCGGCAAGGATATCGTGCTCCAAACACAGGATGCTGACTATTATCTCTTCAAGAGTGATATCCTGGCTGGTCTTGTATCCTATTCTACGGACAAGAATATCGCTGCGAATGTGGAGACCATCACGGCTGTCCGTGCCAAGGAGATCATCGAGATGAACAAGCAAGGAGAAAAGCCTCTCTCGCTTCAAGAGGATGATCACCAGAAACCAGTCAAACAGCATGTAGACCTTGCTGGAGGTGATATCAGTCGATTCGATAAGTCGAAGAAAAAGAAGAAAAAGAAGAAGAAACCATCGGATGCGCCTCAGGACAACCATGCGAAGGAATAACAGATGGATATGTCTCGGTTTAATGCTTGCGGTTGCAATAGGTCTGGCCTCTTGCGACCGTAAGACGATTTATTATCACTATGAGCATGCACCGATTGCGGGATGGGAGAAGAATGACACACTAAGTTTTGATATTCCTCCCGTCAGTGCAGGTTTATACCGTGAGGAACTGGGGCTGCGTATCGATTCCGATTATCCTTTTATGGGACTAAGTCTTGTCATCAAGCAGACCATCCATCCTTCTGGTTATGTGTATCGTGATACACTGAACTGCAATCTGGTAGACAAAGACGGGAACCATAAAGGGACGGGTATCAGTTTCTATCAGTATAATTTCCACGTCAATACACTGAGGTTGCATGAGGGAGACTCGCTGCATATCACCGTGGGACACAATATGAAACGGGAGATTATGCCTGGTGTCGCAGATGTCGGCATCCGGTTGGACAGACAGTAGGCTTTTTAATTAGGAACGTACGAGATTTCTGCCTGCATCAATTCTCAGGAAAATGAAGAGCAGAATGGTGAATCCCCACAGTGATGAGCCTCCATAACTGAAAAAGGGAAGGGGAATACCGATGACAGGTGTCAACCCTAACACCATGCCAACATTGATAAACACGTGGAATAGGAAAATGCTCAGCACAGAATATCCATAGACTCGCCCAAAGCGATAGGGTTGTCGTTCTGCCAGATGAATGAGTCGCAGGATCAGGAACATAAACAACAGTAGGACTGACGCCGAGCCGATGAATCCTTCTTCCTCACCGACAGTGCAGAAAATGAAGTCGGTATCTTGTTCCGGCACATATTTTAGTTTGGTCTGTGTACCATTCAGGAATCCTTTTCCCCAGATGCCTCCTGAGCCAATGGCAATCTGACTCTGATGCACATTGTAGCCGGCTCCCTTCAAATCCTCCTCCAAACCAAGAAGCACATTGATACGTACCCGCTGGTGCGGTTCCATGAGATGATTCAGCACATAGTCGGCTGCATTGAAGAAGACAACGGAACCTATGGCGAAGAGAGCGATCCACATGTAGTTTCTGATTCTGCTGACTATGGCCTGCCAAAGCAAATAGCCTATCAGAAGGGCTGTCACCACCAATTGCACAAATATCACATCAAACGGGATGACATAGAGTGAGAACAATAGGAATATGAGCGTAATGCCGATGGTGGCTAAAAGTATGCGAATGGCTTCCCTCTTGTTGTTGCAATAGACTAAGACCATTGCACCTGAGAAGATGTGTATCAGCAGCAGAACGACGAATTTGCCCACTGAGGTAGGCGTGTATAGAAGCATCGTGTCGGCAAAACGGATGCCCACCACGAAATAGAGTACCATCGCCACACCCGTGAACAGAATACTGCCAGGCATCCCTTCACGATAGAGCATCAGGAAGAAGGCCAGATAGACAAGGGCGGAACCCGTCTCCCGTTGCAGGACAATAAACAACATCGGGAACAGGATGATACCTAATGTCGTGCCAAAATACTTCCATTGGTGGATGTTATAGCCGTAGATACTCATAAATTTCGCCAGGGCCAAGGCTGTGGCGAATTTCGCAAACTCGGCGGGTTGAAGACGTAAGGGACCTAACACCAGCCATGACCGGGATCCCTTGATGGTGTGGGTATTGAAGATGGTCGCAAACAGCAGTACCAGCATCACACCAAAGATGACATAGGCAAAGGTGTCGTAAAAACGGTCGTCAAGCAATAGGATGACCAGTCCCAGTACGATTGAGGTACCTATCCAGACAATCTGCATACCAGACCGGCTGTCGAGACTGAGAATATCCGTCTCGCCATAAGTGTAACTCGCACCGCAGACGCTCATCCATCCTAAGACCAGAAGAGCCAGGTAGATGAGAATTGTCCACCAGTCGATGGAACGAAGCACGCTGGGTTGTTTATCTATCTGCCGAGCCATACGCAATTCTCTTGTTTTGGATAGTCTGCGCCTTTGTCTCCGACGCAGGCGAGAGTTTTCCGTTGATAAACTGTTCCATAATCAAGCCACCAATAGGTACACCGTAGGTAGCACCCCATCCGCCGTTTTCTACATAGACGGCTACTGCAATCTTCGGGTTGTCCATCGGTGCAAAACCCATAAACACAGAATGGTCATGACCTCGGTTCTGGGCTGTACCCGTCTTTCCACAAGGTACAAAACTATGTCTTGACAATTCCTTACAGGTTCCACCCAGTGCCGACGAACGCATTCCCTTCACGATATATTCGTAGGCTTCGCGGTTGGCCTTGGTGAAATGGCGACGGGTAAAGGTGGTGTCAAGTGCTTCACCCTGCACTTTCCTGACCACATGAGGTACATAGTAATAGCCTCTGTTGGCGATGGTGGCTCCAAGATTGGCTATCTGAAGCGGGGTAAGCAGCACCTCGCCCTGTCCGATGGCGATGGAGATAACCGTCAAACCGTTCCAGGAGCCTTTATAGGCCTTGTCGTAAAACTGGGCATTGGGAATCAGTCCACGTTTCTCACCAGGAAGGTCAATACCTAATTTGTACCCGAATCCCATGCTAACCATATAGTCGCGCCAGGTATTCATGGCATTTTGCACGGAACCGTACTTGGAGATATTGGTATTGATCATGTGGTAAAGTCCCCAGCAGAAGAAACCATTACAGGAGGTACTCAGTGCAGGGACGAGAGGCAGGGGTGAGGCATGTCCGTGACAACCTACGTGTAGCCCTTTGAAATTGAATCCGTGACCACAGGGGTAGGGGGTCGACGGTGTGATGATGCCTTCTGAGAGGAACGTCAGTCCCTGCGAGGTCTTGAAGGTGGAGCCGGGAGGATAGAGTCCCATGATACTGCGGTTCAGCAACGGCTTCCACACATCCTGACTCAGGATCTTATGATTCTTGCTTCGTTCACGACCCACCATCAGTCGTGGGTCATAGGAGGGAGAGGATACCATACACAGTACTTCACCCGTAGACGGCTCGATGGCTACGATACTGCCAATCTTTCCTTCCATCAACCGTTCGCCCAGAGCCTGTAACTCGTAATCGATGCTCAGTGTGAGATTCTTACCAGGAATAGGGCGTTTGTCGAAGGCACCATTCTGGTATCTGCCCTGAATCCGCCCATGGGCATCACGCAGCAGGATCTGCATCCCCTTCTCGCCACGCAGTTGTTTCTCGTAGGAGCGTTCTACACCGAGTTTGCCGATATAATCGCCTGGCTGGTAATAGTCATCTTCCTCAATGTCGGCAGGAGACACCTCTGCCACATCGCCTAGGATGTGGGCACCCATATTATATTGGTATTGACGCACGCTGCGCTTTTGGACATAGAAACCCGGAAAACGGTACATCTTCTCTTGGAAAATGCTGAAATCCTTATCCGACAACTGACTCATAAACAGTTGCTGAGTGAATCTTGAATAGCCCGGATTGCGGTTACGATCCTTGATGGTAGCCATACGTCTGTCGAACTCCTCCTTACTGATGCCCAGTGCCTGACAAAAGTCCAAAGTGTCCAGTCGTCCGTTGGCCTCATTCATCACCACCATAATGTCATACGAAGGCTGGTTATACACCAGCAATTTCCCGTTACGGTCTGAGATGACGCCTCTTGAGGGGAACTCTACTTTTTTCAGGAAAGCGTTCGAATCAGCACTCTTCTTATAGTCGTCGCTGGTAATCTGGAGTGTAAACAGACGGATAATATAGATGACTACAATCAATGTAGCCACCCCGCCGATTACATATTTTCTGTTTCCAAGAGTATAGTCCTTCACTTTGTACGAACACTTTCAATGGCAAGAATCAATATCAAGGTCAGGACGGCACTACTGCCTGCAGAAGTCAGCCAGTGTACCCAGTTGTAGAAAGTAAAAGCCTCTATGGCAAAGAATGCCAGACAGAAGATGAGAATCAATATCGCACTGAAAGAGGTGAAATTTCCCCATCCCAGTACTTTGACAGACACTTCAAGTTCATCGATAGAATCCCGTGGGATAAATAGTTCAAGCAGATAGGGTTGTATGATGGCGATGAGGGTCAAGGAACCTGCCGCCAGTCCAGGAGTGTTTGAGAATACGTCGATGGCTAGTCCTAAGGCGAAACTCCATAACAGGATGGCCCATTTCGGTGTGTTGCGGTGAAAGGTAATGACGAAGTAGGCATACAACAGTGGGATGGCCACGCCAAAGAGATGGATATGGTTCAGAATCAGTATCTGAGCCACACACAAGGCGAGAAACAGGCCTAACCGTTTTAACAAGTCTAATGACATATCTCTAATTACCTTTCATCCTGATAGAGTCGCGTGCTGCTTCCAGAAGGTTCACACGCTCTGGTATATGCTTGTCGCTGATGACGACCACATCACGCAGACAACTGAAATCCGTACTCAAACGTGTCTGTAACTTATACGACAGACCGTCGTTCGAGTTGAACACCTTCTCAATCTTTCCCACAAGAATGCCAGGGGGGAAGATGGATGAGTAGCCGCTGGTGACAATCCATTCTCCCTTCTTGAAATGAGCGTGGCGGGGAATGTCTTCTACATAGGCAATTGTGGGGTCTCCACCCGCCCAATGCAGATAACCGAAATAGTCACGGTTGCGGATGGCACAACTGATACGTGACGACTTGGCGTTCAGGGCTGGTATGACGACAGCATAGTGGTCGGATACAAGATAGACCACTCCCACGATACCGTTGCCGCATGCTACACCCATATCCACCTCTACGCCATCAGCCTTTCCCTTGTTGATGGTGATCAGGTTGTCGGGCCTGTTCACAGTGTTGGATACGACCTTTGCGGGAATCAGTTTGAACTGATTCAGAAACTGCAATTCATTACGCTGCGCCACCGTTGTGTCCTTGGTAGCGTCTGTATAAAGCCTTCGCAACTGAGCCACCTGTCTTTCCAGATAGAAGTTACGGAGTGTGAGTTCCTCATTGGCTCTGGTCATTGAGAAGAACGAGGTGATGCCACTCTCTATCTCATAGACTTTGCCCGCCATCACGTTGGCTGACGACAACCACACGCTTCCCTGATAACTGTTGTACTTGAACAGCATAACACCACTGATTACCTCTAAAAACACGAAGAGGAACCAGTGATGGTATTTTTGCAGGAAATCGAGTAGGTTGTGCATCTAACCTTGCTTGATTATCTCATCAGGAAAGTGAAACGGTTTACATTCTTCAAGGCGATACCTGCACCCTTGGCCACACTGTGGAGGGGATCCTCAGGCACATGGAACGGGATGTTGATCTTCTCTTCCAGACGACGGTCTAGACCACGAAGCAGAGCACCACCTCCTGAGAGGTAGATACCGTTCTTCACAATGTCGGCATACAGTTCTGGCGGTGTGTTTTCAAGGGCTGAGAGCACGGCATTCTCAATTTTAGCCACCGTCTTGTCCAGACAGTGTGCTATCTCCTGATAGCATACGGGAACCTCCATTGGGAGGGCTGTGATACGGTTTGGACCATGCACGATGAAGTCCTCAGGAGCCTCGTCACCCAGATCGGTGAGGGCAGAGCCTACGTTGATCTTGATACGCTCAGCCATACGCTCACTGACCTTCACATTATGCTGACGACTCATATACTCTTGAATGTCTGCTGTCAGGTCATCGCCTGCTGTACGGATGGAGTTGTTGCTGACGATACCGCCCAGTGAGATCACTGCTATCTCAGTAGAACCACCGCCGATATCTACAATCATGTTTCCCTCTGGAGCCTCAACGTCAATACCGATACCAATGGCAGCAGCCATCGGCTCGAAGATCAGGTAGACATCACGTCCGTCTGCGTGCTCCGCAGAGTCGCGTACGGCACGGAGTTCCACCTCGGTAGAACCGGAAGGTACGCCGATTACCATACGGAGTGATGGTGAGAACAAGCGTGAGCCTGTGTGTACCATTTTGATCAGACCGCGCATCATCTGCTCGCAAGCGGAGAAGTCGGCAATCACGCCGTCACGAAGCGGACGGATGGTACGGATGTTGTCGTGCGTCTTTTCATACATCATCTTCGCCTTCGCACCTACGGCAATCATCTTGTCGGTATGACGGTCAAGAGCCACGACTGACGGTTCGTCTACTACGATTTTGTCGTCGCTGATGATGATGGTGTTCGCTGTGCCCAGGTCCATTGCTATCTCCTGGACGAAACTAAAAAATCCCATTCTTATTTGCAATTTGACAATTTACAATTTGACAATTCATTTTTCGAACCAACCGTGGATGGCGGTGTCGTAATGGCTGCTGACGCCAAAGGCACGGGTGGCGAACATACGGCGCTGCTCTTTGGTAGTCTCGGCACCCTGCTTGTTCAGAATGTCAAGCAGCACGCTGTATTCTGCCTTACTGGGTACGATTACCACATCGTTGAAGTTCTTGGCACCTGCGCGAATGAGCGAGATACCGCCAATGTCAATCTTCTCGATGATGTTCTCTTCTGATGCCCCGCTGGCAACGGTCTGCTCAAACGGATACAGGTCTACGATGACGAGGTCGATCTCGGGGATCTCGTAACGCTTCATCTGTTCCTTGTCGCCTTCATTGTCACGGCGCCCCAGGATTCCTCCGAACACCTTCGGATGGAGTGTCTTCACACGTCCACCTAAAATGGAAGGATAGGTTGTCACTTCCTCCACCTTCTGGCACTCATAGCCGAGTGACTCAATAAATTTCTGTGTTCCACCTGTCGACAAGAACTTGACGCCTTCCTCATTCAGTTTTTTGAGCAATTCGTCCAGTCCGTCCTTGTGAAAGACCGATACCAAAGCGGTCTTAATCTTCTTACTGTCAGCCATATTTTTTCTTATAACGTTATAATAAATGCATTTAGGGTGCAAAGATAATTAAAAGTCGCGGATTATATCACATTTCTCTCCAGAAAATTAGATAAATCCGCGATGTAGTTAAGATAGGTCAATTAATGACCTTCAAATCTTAGTTGTATTTCAGAATCTGACCCGGCATCAGGCGAATATTCTTGCCGATGTGGTTCAGTTTACAAAGAGCGTCGATGGTCATACCGCGCTTCTTGGCAATGGCTTGTAGGGTCTCACCCTTCTTGACCTTGTGGAAGTGTACTTCTGGTGCGAAAGAAACCTCAGGTGCTGCGATGGCCATTTCTGTGTCATCGTCGTCGGCAGTCTCCAAGCGTCCTGCGGCACTTGTGCTGGCATTGGCGCCACGCAGGCGGGTAGCCTGTGCCGACTCGGCTGCATACTTGCTGCGCTTGAAGGTCCAGAAATCACCAGTGACGTCCTGATTACGGAAGTCAAACATCAGGGCAGGGTTGAGAGCCATACCGCAAAGACGTGTCTCGAAATGCAGGTGCGAACCTGTACTGCGTCCTGTGTTGCCGCCAAGTGCGATGGGGTCGCCGGCTCGCACTTCCTGATTCTCTTCTACGAGCCATTTCGACAGATGTCCGTAGTAGGTCTCTAATCCGTTATAGTGGCGGATTACAATATACTTACCATAACCCTTACGAGCACCTTCGTTCTTCACGACACGTACCTTTCCGCTGAATGCAGCACGGATGGTGTCGCCGATATAGACCTTGATGTCCAGTCCCTTGTGCTGACGTCCCCAGCGAGCCCCGAAGTTTGAGGTGATCACGCGACTGGGTGTCGGCATACAGAAACCGCGCAGGTCGATGGTAGCCTCATCAGGCAGCGGGGTATTGGCACGATAGTGGGTTGAAATGTTGTCGAACTCGTCATACAGGTCGGATGCGGGATTGTCAAGCATTTCCTGATATATCAACTGGTTGAGCGCGACTGAGTCAACCTGCTTCATTTTCTTGTCTACGGGAGCCTGACGTGCCAACAGATCCTGCGCCTGCAAAGAGGTGGCTGATAGCGACATCACGGCTGTTATAAGTGTAATCTTTATGGTCTTAAACATCATTCTTTTGTTAGAGTTTGTCCGCATTATGCGAAAATACTGCGCAAAGGTAATAAAAAGTTTTCAAAAACGAACCAAAAAGATGTGTACGTTAACAAAGTTTAGGGTTGTTTTAACACTCGATTGTAAAGTGAGCATCTCCAATATGTTATGAAATCACCCCCCAATTGATGTTTGTCTTACGCAGTTCGCGGAGCCTTCTCCACAAGATTGCATACTTATCCGAATTGCATTCAGGATCCTCCTCGATGATAGGTTGGGCAGTGTCGCGGGCCATTTGCACCAACTGTCCGTCACGGGCAATGTCTGCTATCTTCAAATCGAAAGCCATACCACTCTGTTGGGTTCCCTCTAAATCGCCTGGTCCACGCAGTTTCAGGTCGGCTTCGGCGATACGGAAACCGTCATTAGTGTCGCACATGATGTCAATACGCTTACGGGTGTCCTCGCTGAGTTTATAGGGTGTCACGAGGATACAGAAACTCTGGTCTGCGCCCCGTCCAACGCGTCCTCGGAGTTGGTGCAACTGGGAGAGTCCGAAGCGCTGGGCTTCGAGTATGACCATCACGGAGGCATTGGGAACATTGACGCCCACCTCAATCACCGTGGTGGCAACAAGAATCTGCGTCTCTCCATTCACAAAGCGCTGCATCTCCTCTTCTTTGTCCTTAGGCTTCATCCGTCCGTGCACCTTACTGAGCCTGAACTCAGGAAACACCTGTTTCAATACCTCAAAGCCATCTTCGAGGTTTTTCAAGTCACTCTTCTCACTCTCCTCAATCAGGGGAAAGACGATATACGCCTGTCGTCCTTCGTTGATTTGCTGACGGATACCGTCGTAGAGCGATGTCATACGGGCATCGAAGACGTGAGTGGTTCTCACGGGTTTACGACCAGGTGGCAACTCGTCGATGATGCTGACGTCAAGGTCGCCATAGAGTGTCATCGCCAACGTACGGGGGATGGGCGTTGCCGTCATCACCAAGACGTGTGGCGGATTCGCACTCTTGCTCCATAGTTTGGCGCGCTGGGCCACCCCGAAACGGTGCTGCTCGTCGACAACTACAAACCCCAGTCTGGCAAACTGCACAGGATCTTCAATGACGGCATGGGTGCCCACTAATATGTGAATAGTACCGTCCATCAGTCCGTCGAGCACTTCTTGCCTACGTTTTCCTTTCACGATGCCAGTCAACAGTGCTACCCGCAAGTCCATCCCTTTAAGGAATTCCATGATGGTCTGCAGATGCTGTTCTGCCAGGATCTCTGTAGGAGCCATGATACAGGCTTGATAGCCATTGTCGATGGCAATGAGCATCGACATCAGTGCCACGAGTGTTTTGCCAGAGCCGACATCACCCTGCAAAAGACGGTTCATCTGTCTGCCGGAGCCCATGTCTTTTCTGATTTCTCTGATGACGCGTTTCTGGGCTTCTGTCAACGGGAAAGGCAGGTAGTTGCTGTAAAAGGTGTTGAATACATGACCGACCACGGAGAATACGTAGCCCCTGTATTTCCGCCGCTGGTCGCTCGCGTACCTTAATATATTAAGTTGAATATAGAAGAGTTCTTCGAATTTCAGTCTGACACGCGCCCGTTCCAGGTCTTTGGCGTTTTGAGGATAGTGTACGATGCGGAAGGCCTCGTCGCGCCCCATCAGGTGTCGCTCGGCGATGATGAAGTCCGGGAGTGTCTCTGGCAGGGGCGGTAACTTCTCAATGAGTACTTTTGTCAGTCGTTCGATGGCTCGTGAGTTCAGTCCGCTCTTCTTCATCTTCTCCGTCGTGTTGTAATAGGGCTGTAATCCCATCGACGAGAGATCTACCTTCGCAGCGTCATCGAGATCTGGGTGGGTGAAGTTAATGCGGTTATTGAATACAGTGGGTTTGCCAAAGACCAGATACTCCGTACCGATTTTGTAGTTCTGCTTGGCGTATTTGCCGCCATTAAACCAAGTGAGATCTGCGATGGCAGTACCGTCCGTAAAGTGAGCCACAACCCGCTCCTTTCGCGGTCCCATGGGGAAGGTCTCGAAACTGAGTATCTTTCCGACGACTTGTACGAAGGGCATATCACCCGTCAGTTCGTGAATAGTATAAACCTTCGAACGGTCCACATACTTATAAGGATAGTACTCCAACAGATCACCATAGGTCTCAATGCCGAGTTCGTTGCTCAGCATCTTCTTGCGGTTAGGCCCCACGCCTGGCAAGTATTTGATATCTTGGTCTAAGATATTCAAGGGTGTCAGGTGTTGGGGGATGGGTGTTGGATGATGGCTTCTGCGACAACGATGTCGTAGGGTGTGGTGATCTTGATGTTCTCGCGATTGCCTTCGACGAGGGTGATGGTGTGGCCGTATGACTCTACAACAGAGGCATCGTCGGTGAAACCGTCGTTGTAGGGCTGACGGTTGGCGGCCTTTAATAGTTGGATGTCGAAAGTCTGTGGCGTCTGCACCAGACGGTAATCGCCGCGCGGCACCGTCACAGAGCTTTCGCCTTCCAGATGGCGCACGGTCTCGACGACGGGGATGACGGGGATGACGGCCTTCTTCTCGCGAGCCGTCTCGTAGCAGTTGCGGATCACCTCGATGCTGGGGAAGGGGCGCACGCCGTCGTGAACGCCTACCACCCCCTGTGCATCGTCAGGCACGAGGGCGAGTCCGTTCTGTACGGAGTGGAAACGTGTCTGTCCGCCATTGGCCAACTGATACGCCACCTCAAAATGATACTCTTTGCAAAGTTCCTGCCAGTAGCCCTGCTGAGCTTCAGGTAACACAAGGATAATCTGCAGCGCCTTAGAGTATGCCCTGAAACGCTCCAAAGTGCGCATCAATACAGGTCTTCCACCTATCGGCAGAAACTGCTTGGGGATATCACTCCCCATGCGCAGGCCCTTTCCACCTGCCACAATAATGACATAATCCATTAGGCCATCAGATGCTTAAACCGCATGCCTTCGGCAATCTGGTCGGAGGTCTTCTTATCGACCAGTTGTGCGAGCAGTTCGTAAGCGTATGGGAAGGCAGCAGCCGGACCCTCACCCGTGGTCACGTTGCCATCCACGGTAAAGAGGTTGCCCGTATAGGTGGCACCAGCCTCTGCCAGTGCCTTCTCGAAGCCCGGATAGCAGGTGGCCTTCTTACCCTCGAGGATACCCAGTTGTGCCAGTACCACAGCAGGAGCGGCACAGATGGCAGCCACCTTCTTGCCTGAAGCAAACTGGTCCATTACTACTTTGCATACTCCTTCGTGTTCAAACAGGTTGGTTGCACCAGGCATGCCGCCAGGCAGCATAATCAGGTCGGCATCCTCATAGTCGCTCTGGTCAAATTGGATATCCGCCTCGATATTCACACCGTGAGCCGACTCCACAAGTGGAAACTCCGTGGTGCTCACCGTTACAACCTCTACACCGCCACGACGCAGCACATCAATGGGAATCAGTGCCTCGACATCCTCGAAGCCGTCTGCTAAGAATACATAAACTTTTGCCATAATTTTTTACTTTGTAGGGTTTCTGACCGCAAAGATACAAAAAAGATGTGGAAAATGAGCAGCGAACAGTGAAAAAGTTTGCAAAGAAATCGTAATTTCTCACACTTAACAAATGAAATACATTACTTTTGTTCTCGTTTAATCGAAATTTTCGTAACTTTGCAGCCAAAAGCGGAGATTATGGAACATCAGAGACTCAGATTCGCCCTTTTCGGCAATATCTATCAGGCCAAGAAGTCGGCCAGCATCCAGAAGGTGCTCACCTGCATTGCCAACTATGGTGCAGACCTCTATGTCGACAAGGAGTACTATGACTTCCTGAGAGATGACCAGCATTTGGATGTCAACGCCACGAAGATTATCAAGGATGACGACTTCCAGGCAGACTTCGTCATTTCGATGGGTGGCGACGGTACTTTCCTGAAATCTGCCAGTCGGGTGGGTAAGAAGAACATTCCTATCCTCGGTGTGAATATGGGAAGGCTCGGTTTCCTTGCAGATATAAGTCCTGATGACATCGAGCGTTGCTTAGAGGCTCTCCATAATGACGACTTCGCCATCGAGTCACGTGCACTCATTCAGGTGGAGGCAGATGGCAAACCGTTGGGTGAGTGTAACTTTGCCCTCAACGATGTGGCTATTCTGAAGCGCGATTCTGCCTCGATGATCTCCATCCGTGCCAATGTCAACAGCCAGTACTTGAACACTTATCAGGCCGATGGTCTGGTCATCTCAACGCCTACGGGTTCTACCGCCTATTCCCTCTCCAACGGAGGTCCTATCATCGTGCCTGGCACGAAGGTCTTTTCGATGACGGCAGTAGCACCTCACTCGTTGAATGTGCGTCCCATCGTGCTACCCGACTCATCCGTCATCGAACTCGACGTGGAGAGTCGTAGCCACCATTTCCTTGTCGCCATCGACGGTCGCTCTGAGAAATGCAAGGAAGGTACGAAGATCACCCTCCGCCGCGCCCCATACGATATTAAGGTGGTGAAGCGCTCCGACCATCGCTATTTCAACACCCTCCGGGAGAAGATGACCTGGGGTGTGGATACCAGGTAATCGTTAAAAAACGCTAAGTGGATGCTAATTCTTAATTCTTCATTCTTGATTCTGAATTATAAGTCGTACCTTTGCATCCGCAAACGAAAAAAGTCGGCATAGCTCAGTTGGTTAGAGTATCACCTTGACATGGTGGGGGTCCTTGGTCCGAATCCAAGTGTCGACACAAAAAAGGCTGCCAAACGGCAGCCTTCATTTGTGTAGAATGCCAAGACTTTATTTCTTTTTCACTGGGTCGCAAGTCAGGCCGCAGCCCAGTTTCTTGAAAATCTTCCTGTCCACCTCGCTCAACATCACCGTGGAGTGTACCTGGCAATCGCGCAACTTCGGCAGTTGCTCCAGTGCCTTGCGGCAGTTCTCGTCATCGTTCGAGAGCACGCTCAGCGCCACCAGTACCTCGTCGGTATGCAGGCGTGGGTTCTTGGCACCAAGATACTCCGTCTTCGTCTTCTGCACGGGTTCGATAAGGCTTTGTGAGATGAGTTTCACCTCATGGTCAATGCCTGCCAAGTATTTCGTGGCGTTCAACAGCAGGGCGGCGCTGCATCCTAACAGCGGACTCGACTTGGAAGTGATAATCGTGCCGTCCTCCAGTTCGATGGCTGCCGATGTATGTCCACTCTCAATTTTCTTCTCGTAGGCGGCAGTAGTCACGCGTCGGAAGGCTGTGCTGATTTTTGCCTGATTGAAAAGCAGACGGATTTTGCTCACCTCGCTCTCGTTGTCGGCTCCGTTTGCCATCTTGTTGGTGGCATCGTAGAATCGGCGGATAATCTCGTCTTTCGAGGCCTTACAGCACACCTCGTCGTCTGAGATGCAGAAGCCGATCATGTTCACGCCCATGTCCGTCGGACTCTTATAGGGATTCTCGCCGTAGATGCCCTCAAACAGCGCATTCAGCACGGGGAATATCTCCACGTCGCGGTTGTAGTTTACTGCTGTCTTACCATAGGCTTCCAGATGGAACGGGTCGATCATGTTCACATCGTTCAGGTCGGCGGTGGCAGCCTCGTAGGCGATGTTCACGGGGTGCTTCAGCGGCAGGTTCCACACGGGGAAGGTCTCGAACTTCGCGTAGCCTGCACGCACGCCCCGCTTGTTCTCGTTGTAGAGTTGTGAGAGACAGGTGGCCATCTTACCGCTGCCCGGGCCCGGAGCCGTCACGATGACCAGCGGACGGGTGGTCTCTACGAAGTCGTTCTTGCCGAAGCCCTCGTCGCTGGCAATCAGTTCCACGTTGTGCGGATAGCCGTCGATGGGGTAGTGGATGTACGACTTGATGCCCTCGCGCTCCAGACGGTGCCGGAACTGGTCGGCGGCGTGCTGGCCGTTGTAGTGGGTGATCACCACCGAACCCACCATGAACTGACGGCTCATGAACTCGTCGCGCAGTCGCAGCACGTCCTCGTCGTAGGTAATGCCCAGGTCGGCGCGTATCTTGTTCTTCTCGATATCCTCGGCACTGATCACGATCAGTATCTCAATAGAGTCGCGCAGTTGTCCCAGCATCCGGAGCTTTGAGTCAGGCTTGAAACCGGGCAGCACCCGGGAGGCGTGGTGATCGTCAAAGAGTTTGCCGCCAAGTTCCATGTACAACTTGCCGTCAAACTGGGCGATACGCTCTCTGATATGTTCGCTCTGAATCTTGAGGTATTTCTCGTTGTCGAATCCTATCTTCATTTTATGGTGTATTTTAATTTCGATGCAAAGGTACAAAAAAATACCGAAAGCCCATCGACTTTCGCCTTTTTTTTATATCTTTGCAGCGTTAAAGATTGAAACGATGAGAACAGTCAAGATTATGCTGGCCGCTATGCTGTCGGCCGTTTGCTGCACAGAAGTCGCAGCGCAGGGACAACGTGGCACAGGAGCCCCGATGTATCAGATCAATAATGTTTATAAGGTGCCTGTGACGAACATCAACTTCAGTCAAGGACCACAGTTGCTCAGTGACAACAGCGTGAAGTTCACAGTACGCGCGCCGGAGGCACGGGAGGTACAGGTGGATCTTGGCGGTACGAAGTATGACATGGAGAAGGGCGATAATGGCACTTGGACGGTGAAGACAAAGCCGCAGGTGCCGGGCTTTCACTATTATTCGCTGATTATCGACGGTGTGTCAGTGGCAGATCCCGCCAGTCAGTCGTTCTATGGCTGTAGTCGTTGGTCGAGTGCCATTGAGATACCTGAGGAAGGCATGGCCGACTTCGAGGTGCAGGATGTCAAGCATGGTGAGGTACGTACCGTCCATTATTATTCGAATGTGGAAAAGGCTTGGCGTCCGCTGATGATCTATACGCCTGCAGGTTACGACGAGGGTAGTCAGACCTATCCTGTAGTGTATATCCAGCATGGTGGTGGTGAGGATCATCGTGGTTGGATGGAGCAGGGGCGCACCGCTCAGATCATGGACAACCTGATTGCGGCAGGCAAGGCGGTGCCGATGATCGTGGTGAGTTCGAACAGTAATGTGCGCTCTGCCAGTGGCGGTTTTGGTGGTGGCGGTTACAGTTGGCAGGGTATGCAGACCTTCCGCAGTGAACTGATAGAGAATGTGATTCCTTTTGTCGAAAAGACCTATCGTGTGAAGAAGGATCGCAGGAACCGTGCGATGTGCGGACTGTCGATGGGTGGCGGACAGTCGTTCTATATCGGCTTGCGCGATCCAGAGGTATTCGCCAACGTGGGTGTCTTTTCGACGGGTATGTTCGGTGGTATCCGTGGGGCATCGAATTTCGATTTGGAGAAAGAAGTGCCAGGTATGCTGACGGATACGAAGACGTTTAATAAACAGTTTGATGTATTCTTCTTGTCTTGTGGTGAGCAGGATCCACGTATTGAATATACCCGCAATATTGTGAAGACGATGCGTGACGGTGGGGTAGAGGTGCGTTTCAACTCCTACCCAGGCGACCATGAGTGGCAGGTGTGGCGCAAGTCGCTGCATGAGTTTGCCCAATATCTGTTCAAGGATTAACCGAGAAACGATTCCATTGGAATTGATTGCCGATATGCTCTGAGGGAGTGTATCGGCTTATTTATTAAATAATGTACGCACGAGACATAAGGGTTAAAGTGTGTTAAGAAACTGAAGTTTTTTGCCGAAAAATTTGGAGCGTATTCATAAAAGCACTACTTTTGCGGTGTACTATTTAAGTAGTACACTATAACAGGGGTGATGGATCCCAGAAATAAGAGACAGGAAATTATCAAAATAACATCTAAATACAACGATTATGATTGAGGTAAACAACATCAGTTTTAAGTACGCAGGTCAGAAGAGCCTGGTATTCGATGATTTCAGTTTGACACTGGAACAGGATAACATCTACGGTTTGCTGGGTAAGAACGGTACAGGCAAATCTACTCTGCTTTATCTAATCAGCGGATTGTTGCGCCCCAAGACGGGCACTGTCAGATTCGATGGCGTCGAGACCAAGCTTCGCAAGCCTGAAACGCTTCAGGAGATTTTCATCGTTCCTGAGGAGTTTGATCTGCCTGCTATGTCGCTGGAACAGTATGTGAAGATCAACCGTCCCTTCTATCCCTTGTTCAGTTCTCAGGTGCTGGAGGCTTGTCTGAAGGACTTCGAACTCACAATGGATGTAAAGCTGAATGCCCTCTCGATGGGACAGAAGAAGAAGGTGTTTATGGCCTTCGCCCTGGCTACGAATACGAAGGTGATGTTGATGGACGAGCCAACCAACGGTCTGGATATCCCCTCGAAGAGTCAGTTCCGCAAGGTGGTGGCGCAGTATATGAGTGGTGATCGCACCCTGATCATCTCCACCCATCAGGTACACGATGTGGAGGCGTTGTTGGATCACATCCTGATTCTCTCACCACAGAAATTGTTGCTGAATGCCTCAGTGGCTGAGATTCAGGAGAAGTACACCTTTGAATATCGTACACCAGATCAGATGAACGATGCACTCTATGCCGAGCCTTCGCTGCAAGGCAATGCCGTGATCGCACCTCGTAAGGAGAATAGTGCTGAGACGCAGGTGAACCTCGAGTTGCTGTTCAATGCCGTCAATGAGGGGAAGATTTAAAGGATTGAACATTGAACATTGAATATTGAACATTGACGATTATGATACAGTTTAATTTCAATAGATTTGGCAAACTGATGCGCTGGTCGCTGACGGTCGATAGGGGCTTCTACCTGAAGAACCTGCTGAACGTGTTCGTCGTCCTGTCGCTGCTCTTCATTGCCTTCACGACGCATTTCTTCCATATTATTGTGATGGGTGAAAATGCTGACTATACAATGTGCTTCATTGTGACAATGGTGATGTTCATCATTACAGTCGTCACAGGACCGTCGTGGATGTTTTCGAGCATGAAAAGTAAGCACGACCTCCAAACGCTGCTGATGCTGCCCGCCTCGAACTTGGAGAAGTACCTGATGCGTTACAGCACGTGGATCCTTCTGTTGCCGCTTTATATCGTGGCTTTCTTTGGTGCCGACCTGGTTCAATATCTGGTGAATGTGATATGGGGCAATGAGAACCTGGCATTTGTGACGACAGAGGTGATTAATGATCTCAGCGATACGTTTACAAAATTATCGAAAGGAGATCCCCGTAACATGTGGCATGGTGGGATTGCTACGATGTTGTTATTCCACTCTGTCTATACCTTGGGTGGCACGTTCTTCCGCTCGCATAAGTTTGCGTGGATACTGACAACGGTGGTCATCATCGTAGTATGTATGTTGTGTATCTGGTTGTTGCCTCAAGGAACGGGTTACAGCGATAAGGACTCAGCACAGGTGACATTTGGCTGGGATGTGTTCTATGCAGTTTGGTTCCTGGGAAACTTCTGGCTGTCGTACAGGCTCTTCTGCCGTCAGCAGGTTATCGGTAAGTTCGTGAACCTATAAGAATTGAAGAATTGAAAAATTGAAGTTATGAATAGTTTTAATATAAATAGATTTGGCCAGACGTTCCGCTGGGTGGTGGCTACCAACTTCCGCAATTTCCTGGCGTGGACATTAGGTGCTGGTGTGGGTGCTTTCCTTATGGAGATGATTTTTATCGCCCTTAAAATTCATCCAGATGGCGGGAATTACGTCCCACTATTATATTCCTCCATATCCCAGATCTGCCAGATAGCACTCGTCATATTTGTGTTGGTAGCGTTTAGTACAGGTTTCGCTGACTATCAGAAGAAGCCGAGGCGTGAGGCCTTCCTGATGCTGCCTTCAACGAATCTGGAGAAATTCCTTGCGGTAGTTATTTATGTCACTGTGGTCTGGTCGCTGGCAGGATTTCTGGCTTTTGTCGTGGGCGATACGCTCAGAATGGCCGTCCGTGCCCTGGCGTGTGGTAATGAGTGGTATTCGCTTGTGCCGATAGTTCTGGATCATTTCGGTGAGATGATTCCCCCTTTCGATGAAGGAGGCATGATGATCCAAACGATACCTTACAAAGTGTGCGCTCCCATCTTTTTGGTTGGCTTGCTCGTCTGGATTCACTCCGCCTACATCCTTGGAGGTACCCTGCTGCGCAAATATACCTTCGTCGCGTCGAGTCTGGTGATTATCTTAGCCTTCCTTCTGATAACATGGTTGGTTCAAAAATTTAATCTCCAAGTATTTTATGTAGATACTGTGATAGATGGTCAGTCCTTAGAGGCTTTGCGCCAGTCCGGAGCCTTGGACTCAAATGGGCCGGTATATGCAAAGTCCGTCCAGGTCTTACACAAAGTGGGTGTCTTGGGTTACTTCATCACGGTGGCACTGCCTATACTCTCTATCTTCAACTACTGGGCTTCGTTCCATATCTTCAAAGGTTTTCAGTTAATAACAAATAAGTGGACTAATTATGACTTTCACAAATGATAAAGCAATCTACCTGCAGATCGTGGACCGTCTCTGCGACGAGATCCTCTCAGGTAAATACCAGGATGACGACAGAATCCCCAGCGTACGCGAATATGCCGTACTCTTGGAGGTGAATACGAACACAGCCGTCAAGGCCTATGAGCAACTGGCTCGTGAGGAGGTGATCTACAACAAGCGTGGCTTGGGCTACTTCGTGACGAAAGGGGCGAAGAAGCAGATCCTGAAGGCCCGTAAGAAGGACTTCATGAAGGAGCGCCTGCCAGAACTCTTCCGTCAGATGGCACTGCTCGACATCACGTTAGAAGATGTTAAAGTTGCCTACGAGATGCAACAAAAGGGATAGTTTCTGCGTATAATAAGTAAAACAAAGGTATGAATCAACCGTATTTCCTGTTTCTGCTTATCATCGCACTGATGTGTCCGTCGGGTAATGTCGTCGCTCAGGACAATGACAGACGTGTCGTATCGGGTCGTATCGTCGAGGCGTTCACCCACGAGGTGATACCCAATGTGTCCGTCTGTCTGCTGTCCGCTTCCGATAGTACCGTGATAGAGACCTATCAGCCTGTGGGCGGTGACACTTTGTTGCTGAACCGTTTCGGCTTCTTCCAGTTGCCTGTCAAGCAGAAGGGAAAGTACCTCATCCGCACCTCGTGCATCGGCTTCAAGACCACCTACACGCCCTTCGAGGTAAAATACAAGCGTGAGGGCGATGTCGATGTGGGACGTATAGAAATGAGACGTGAGTCGATGATGCTGGGTGAGGTTACTGTTACGGGTACGAAAATCAAAATGGTGATGCGAGGCGACACCGTCGTCTATAATGCTGACGCCTTCAACCTGGCCGAAGGTTCGATGCTCGACGCCCTGATACGCCAGTTGCCTGGAGCCGAACTAAGCAAGGACGGCGAGATCAAGGTGAACGGCAAGAAGATAGACAACCTGCTGGTCGATGGGCGCGACTTTTTCGAAGGCGATCCGAAGGCGGCACTCGAGAACCTGCCAGCCTACACGGTGAACAAGATCAAGGTGTTCGACCGCGAGGGCAAACTCACAGAGATGGCTGGTCGCGACATGAACGACAAGAGTTACGTGATGGATGTCAAACTGAAGAAGCAGTATGCCATCAGTACCAATGGCAATATCGAGGTTGGTGCAGGAACCGAAGACCGCTATGGGCTGCGAATGATGGTCAGCAGAAGGGCCGGCATGCATCAGTTGTCGCTGAACGCCAATCTGAACAATCTCAACGACCAGAGCAGTCGTATGTTCATGAGTGGCAATGGGGCGGTATATTATGAACCGTCGGCTGCACAGGGTGTTCAGACCACCCGTACTGCCAACATCGGCTACAGTTATGGCGGATGGGAGGATAAGTTCTCTGCGGGTGTCAGCGTCAGCGGCTATCATAACAACAACCATACGGATACGTGGACTTCGAGCCAGACCTACCTCGCTGGTGGCGACACCTACGCCCGCTCGGCCAACTACAATCGTAGCCGTTCGAAGGGCTTCAGTAGTTATGGTCACCTCAATTGGTCGCCTAAGAAATTGCTTACTACGGTCAATTACGATATCAGTTATTCATCAGGCAATAACTGGGGCAGTAACCGTTCGGCTCAGTTTGATGCAGATCCTGCAGAGTATGGAGATTTGTTGGATGACCTCTTCCTCCATCCTGACAAATACCGTCAACTGACGCTAAACCGTCGTGAGACACAGAGTCAGGGTGATAACGAGAACCTGAACATCGTTGGTAATGCACAGACTCACGTCAAGTTGTGGGCAGATATCGTGTCGCTACAGGCAAGTGTCAACTACAACCGTACATCGTCGAACCGTTACGAACGGCAGGACCTGAACTACATGAAGACACATGGACAACGTGACTTCCGTAACAACTATACCGATGCGCCTTCGAAAAACTGGAACACTTCGCTCAGTGCAGACTACAACGTAGGACTGGGCCGTCACAACCTGCGCCTGGGCTATGAGTACAGTCATGCCTACAACGACAACGAGAATTCACTTTACCGTTTGGATCGTCTGCCTGGGCGCGACTCAACGCTCATCGATCTGCTACCATCCACTGCTGAGGCTCTGCGCAGCGTGCTCGACAACCCAAACAGTTATAACTATACCCGCCACGACAATATCCAGCAACTGCGGGCTTCACTGACGCTGTCACCACGATTCATGGGTAATGGGGGCATATACATGACGTTGCCACTACAATATGTAGACAAGCGTTTGGATTATTTCCGCGAGACCCAGCAGCACCTCACACAGAGTCACTGGATGCTGAATCCCAACCTGCAGGTGATCTATTCTCCGAAGCACGAGGGAGGTGCCATCTTTGTTGGCCTGGACGAGAATCAGCCCACCATCATGCAAATCATGATAAATGCTTCCTACCAGACCAGCGTGCCAGACATCATGACTCTCGTCAGTTACGTCGATAGCAGCGATCCACTGAACGTCAGTTACTCAAACCCTGACCTGCACAAGACACATACGCTGAATATCAGCAGTAACTTCTTCCTTATAGGAGGGCCCAAGATACGGACCATTAGTGCCGGTCTCAGGTACAGTCGCACTTATAACGCTGTAGCCACCAGTATGGTCTATGACAAGACCAGCGGACGCACTACCACCAAGCCCGTCAATGTCGATGGCAACTGGAACCTTGGTGCAGACTTTAACTGCGGACAAACTCTCGACAAGAGAAAGCGACTCCGCTTCGAGAACACTTTGGGCTTTTCCTACAACCACAGTGTAGACCTGAACAGTGTGGCTGGTAGCACCACCAGTGCTGAGAGCATTGTCCACAACACTAATCTTAACGACCATCTGACAGCCAATTACCAGATACCCGCAGGTGAGGGTAGGGGGAATCATGAATTGAGCCTCAGTTTCAGCGGGTCCCTAAATCATGTCACCAGCAGTCGTGAAGACTTCCAGCGCATCAATGCCGGCAACATCAGTTACGGACTCTCGGCACTTGTACAGTTGCCTTGGAAGTTACAATTGTCAACCAGCATCGTCAACTACAGTCGTCGTGGCTACAGTGATCCTCAGATGAATCGCGACGAACTGATATGGGGTGCCAAACTCAGTCGTCAGTTGCTGAAGAACACTCTCACCGTCAGCATCGAAGGCTTTGATCTGTTAGGACAACTTAGTAACAGACAGTACAACATCAACGAACAGGGACGAACAGAGACCTATACCAACGTTGTATCTCAATACGGTCTGCTGAAACTGACGTATCAATTCAGGAAGTACCCCAAAGGCAAGAAGAATGCTGATCCGTTTTTCTTCTGATAGATTTAAGTTTTTTTAGTTTACAATTATGCAACTTTTCATATATAATGTCCGTCTAACAAACAGAAAAAAGAAATAAACTACCACAAATGATACATTTACAAGACATCAACAAGACCTACTTCGGTGCCCAGCCACTCCATGTGCTCAAGGGTATCAACCTCGACATTGCCAAGGGTGAGTTCGTGAGCATCATGGGTGCCTCAGGCTCAGGCAAGAGTACCTTATTAAATATATTAGGTATCCTTGACAACTATGATTCCGGCACCTACGAACTGGCAGGCGTGCCCATCTGGAACCTCTCAGAGCGCAAGGCGGCTGACTACCGTAACCGAATGATAGGTTTTATCTTCCAGTCATTTAATCTCATCTCTTTCAAAACCGCCGTGGAAAACGTTGAGTTGCCATTATTTTATCAGGGGGTGTCCAGAAAGAAGCGCCATCAGATGGCACTGGAGTACCTGGAGCGTCTGGGACTGCTCGACTGGGCAGAACATTACCCCAACGAACTGTCGGGAGGACAGAAGCAACGCGTAGCAATTGCCAGAGCACTCATCACCCGTCCACAGATCATCCTGGCCGACGAGCCTACGGGCGCACTCGACTCGAAGACCTCCGTGGAGGTGATGCAGTTGCTCAAGCAGTTGAACCAGGAGGATGGCATGACCATCGTCGTGGTGACGCACGAGAGCGGCGTGGCGAATGAGACGAACAAGATAGTACATATCAAGGACGGCATCATCGGGCAGATCGAGGAGAATCTGAACCATGATGCCTCGCCCTTCGGCAGCGGAGGAATAATGAAATAGGAATCCTAGGCAATCCTAGGCGATCCTAGGGAAACCTAGGCAATCCTAGAAAAAAAGACTATTATGCGAGATATAATCACAGAAATATGGAGTACGGCTCGGAGGAATAAACTCCGCACGGCGCTCACGGGCTTCGCCGTGGCGTGGGGCATCTTCATGCTCATTGTGCTGCTGGGTGCCGGCAACGGACTTATCAATGCCAACCTCAACCAGAGCAGCCGTTTCCTTTCTTCATCGATGGTGGTGTTCGGCGGTGAGACCTCGAAACCCTATCAGGGACTGAAGGAGGGTCGCTGGATCAGACTACAGACACGTGACATCACAGCGACGGAAGATGGTTTCAAGAAGAATATCGACGAGGTGGGTGCACAGTATCGTACGTCAGGCACGATCAGCAATGGTGAGCAGTATATCACTGGTTCCGTCTGTGGTGTCTATCCTAACCATACGAAGATTGACAAGGTGGAGATGCTCTATGGGCGTTACATTAACGAAATCGACGTGAAGGAGAGTCGTAAGGTGCTTGTGATGAGTAATAAGCAGGCACAGGAACTTCTGGGTATTACAGGTGATACGGCACAGCAGGGGACAGGTCGGGAGGCAGCCCTCATCGGGAAGTTTGTGAAATTGGGTAACTTCGCCTTCAAAGTAGTGGGAATCTATAAAGAACAGCAGAACGGACGGGCTGATATCTACTCCAGTTATTCTGCCATCAAACGTATCTATGGTGCCCATAACGATGATGCCCGTCGTATAGAGTTCACTTTCCACGGTCTTCCCACGGAGGAGGCTAACGAAGAATTTGAAAAGTCCTATCGCCAGCGTATCAATGCCAATCATCAGGCCCATCCTGAGGATGAGAGTGCCATCTATCTTTGGAACCGTTACACACAGAACCTTCAGATGGAACAGGGTATCAGCATCATCCGTACAGCCCTTTGGATTGTGGGACTCTTTACGTTGCTTTCAGGTATTGTAGGTGTGTCGAACATCATGCTCATCACCGTGAAGGAGCGTACCCATGAGTTCGGAATCAGAAAGGCCATCGGTGCCAAACCCTGGAGCATACTGAAACTGATTATCATAGAGAGTGTGATCATCACGACATTCTTCGGGTATATCGGTATGGTGCTGGGGGTGTGTGCCAATGAATATATGGATGCCACACTGGGGCATGATACCATCGACACGGGTTTGTTTAAGGCCACGATGTTCCTTGATCCTACCGTAGGACTGGATGTCTGTTTCGAGGCCACGATGGTGATGGTGATTGCAGGTACTATCGCAGGGCTCATCCCCGCCTATAAGGCCTCGCGCATCAGGCCCATCGAGGCGCTTCGCGCCGATTAGTAATCCTAGGAGATCCTAGGCAGTCCTAGGTGATCCTAGAAATAAAGAAGAATTATGAGAATAGATATAGATTCATACAGAGAAATACTCGACACATTGACGAGGAATAAAAGCAGGAGTTTCCTGACGGGCTTCGGTGTGTTCTGGGGTGTCTTCATGCTGGTGGCGCTGATTGGTGGCGGTCAAGGACTGAAAGAGATGCTGCAGGAGAACTTCGCCGGTTTTGCCACTAATTCGGCGATGGTCTGGGCGCAGCCCACAACGAAAGCCTATAAAGGTTTCCGCAAAGGCCGTTACTGGCATATGGACTATAAGGACGTGGAGCGCATCAAGAGTCGTGTGCCTGAACTCGACGTGGTGACCCCCTTGCTCTTTTCGAACGGTGGCTACGCCTACTATGGTGACCGTAAGGCTCAGATTGGTGTAAATGGTGCCCTGCCAGACTACCAGCGTGTGAATGAGCCGAAAATGTTCTATGGCCGATACATCAATGAGGCAGACATCAAGGATCACCGTAAGGTGTGCGTCATCCAGAAGAAGACTTACAAGGAACTGTTTCCCGGCGGTGGTGACCCTTGCGGCAAGAGCATCCGTATCGACTCCATCTACTATCAGATTGTGGGTGTTGATTACAATACATCCGAGGCGATCAGTTTCGGTGGCGAGGCTGGTACAAATGTGGTACTACCGCTGACGCTGATGCAGCAGACATATAATCGAGGTAATGCCGTTGATATGATTGCCGTGACGGGTAAGAAGGGTGTGGTGATGTCAAGCATCACTGATCGTATTCGCGAGACCATTGCGAGAGCCCATCTGATTGACCCCACCGACGAACGGGGAGCAATGGTGTTTAATACAGAAGTGCTCTTCCAGTTGCTCGACAATTTGTTTAAAGGTGTCAACTTCCTGATCTGGCTCGTGGGTCTCGGAACGTTACTTGCTGGTGCCATCGGTGTGTCGAATATCATGATGGTGACAGTGCGTGAACGAACCACAGAGATCGGTATACGTCGCGCCATCGGTGCCACACCGACTAATATCCTGAGTCAGATCATCAGCGAGAGTATTGTGCTGACACTGGTGGCTGGTATGAGTGGTATTCTGTTCGGGGTAATGATCCTGCACATGCTGGAACTTGCGAATACGGAGGACGGCATCCTCGCCGCCCATTTCCAGGTGGGCTTCTGGACGGCTATCTTCGCTGCTTTTGTGGTGAGTGTCATGGGTGTCCTTGCTGGCCTTGCTCCCGCTGCCCGTGCCATGAGTATCAAGCCTGTCGATGCGATGAGGGATGAGTAAGAGCCTAGGAAATCCTAGAAAATCCTAGGTGATCCTAGGCGATCCTAGAAAAAAGATAATAATAGATAAAAAATATAGCAAAATGAAGAAGTATTCAAAACTGATTATCGCAGCGATTATCGCGCTGATTTTCATCGGGACCTTCGTGTTCCTGTGGCAGAAGAGCCAACCCAAGGAGATCGTCTACAACGAGTTTACCCCGCAACTGGACAGCCTCCAGAAGACGACTATTATCACGGGCAAGATCGAGCCTCGCAACGAGGTGAATGTGAAACCCCAGATCTCTGGTATCATCTCTGAACTCTACAAGGAGCCAGGCGACTACGTGAATGCTGGCGACATCATTGCCAAGGTAAAGGTGATTCCCGATATGAGTCAACTATCGAGTGCTGAGATGCGTGTGCGCCTGGCGGAAATCAACTTGAAACAGGCTGAGACCGACTTCCAGCGTGAGGAGAACCTCTACAACCAGAAACTTGTGTCGGCTGACGAGTACGACAAGAGCAAGCAACAGTTGAATCAGGCTAAGCATGAGAAGATGGCTGCCCAGGATGCCCTCGAGGTGGTGCGTGACGGTGTCTCAAAATCCAATGCCAAGGCATCTTCAACGCTCATCCGCTCAACTATTTCTGGCGTCATCCTCGACATCCCTGTGAAGGTCGGTAACTCCGTCATCTTGAGTAACACCTTCAACGATGGTACCACCATCGCTACTGTCGCCAATATGAACGACCTGATTTTCCGCGGAAACATCGACGAGACGGAAGTGGGACAGTTGGTGGCTTCTATGCCTATGAAGATTACCATCGGTGCCCTGCAGGACCTGAAATTCGATGCCTCGTTGGAGTATATCTCACCGAAGGCTGTGGAGAGCAACGGTGCCAACCAGTTCGAGATAAAGGCAGCCGTGAAACTCTCTGAGGGAGGCAAGATCCGTTCTGGCTACAGTGCCAATGCAGAGATAGTACTGGCTAAGGCCGATAATGTGCTTACCATTCCCGAGAGTGCCGTCGAGTTCAGTGGCGACTCCACCTTTGTCTACATCATCAAGGGCGAGGGCAGTGCAAAGACCTATGAGCGCACAAACGTCGAGACAGGTCTCTCTGATGGGGTGAATATCGAGATCAAGAAGGGTCTTACCAACAAGGATAAGGTACGTGGCCCGGAGATAATTTCAGACGATTCTAAAGAATAATAAGCGATGAAGAAGATTGTGATTTGTGCATTGTGCATAGTGCATTGTGCATTGCTTGGGGCGCAGCCCCATCTATGGAGCCTGCGCGAGTGCTGCGACTATGCTGTTGAGCATAACATCAGCATCAAGCAGCAGCAGAATCAGCGTCGTCAGCAGGAACTCACGCTCAGCACGTCTAAAAACTCCCGCCTGCCAGATCTCAGTGGTAGTGTTGGACAGAACTTCAGTTTCGGACGTGGTCTGACGGCACAGAATACTTATTCGAACACGAATACCTCGTCGACATCGTTCTCCCTCGGCACCAGCATGCCCATCTTCACGGGTTTCCAGATTCCGAATCAGATCAAACTGGATCAGTTGAACCTTGAAGCCGCTACTGCCGACCTGGAGAAGGCGAAGAACGATATCCGTATGCAGGTGGCACAGGCTTACGTGCAGATACTCTATGATATGGAGATTGCAGAGGTGGCGCATCGTCAGATTGAGATTGACTCCATGCAGGTGGTTCGCCTCCAGGCTTTTGTCGATAACGGCAAGGCTGCTGAGGCAGAACTCTCACAGCAGAAAGCCACCCTCGCCAATAGCCGTCTCACTGCCACACAGGCAGACAACAATACCCGTCTCGCCATCCTGAGTCTGACGCAACTCCTCGAACTGCCCACGCCTGATGGCTTTGCCATCGTTAAGCCCAATCTGGATGAACTGGTGGGACTCTCAGGTCTTTCAGAACTGATCACCCCCGATCAAATCTATGCTGAGGCACTGGGTGTCAAGCCTGAGATCCTTTCCCAGGAACTGAAGTTGAAGGGTACGGAGCATAGTATCAAGATTGCCCAGGCAGGCAACCTCCCCACACTCTCGCTGAGTGGTGGGCTGGGTACCAACTATTATACCACCAGCGGCTTCAAGAGCGATGGTTTCGGTACTCAGTTGAAGAACAACTTCAGTCAATATATCGGTCTGAACTTGAACGTGCCAATCTTCAACCGTTTCCAGACGCGTAACAACATCCGTAATGCCCGTATCAATCAGGAGAATCAGCAGTTGGCTCTTGAAAATACGAAGAAGACGCTCTATAAGGACATCCAGCAGGTCTATTACAATGCCCTGAATGCGCAGTCGAAGGAGAAATCGTCTGAGGAAGCCCTGAAGAGTACAAAGGATGCGTTCCAGTTGATGCAGGCCAAGTATGAGAACGGCAAGGCTACCATCACTGAGTTCAACGAGTCGAAGAATACCTATTTGAAATCTGAGTCCGATCTTGTGCAGGCACGCTATGAGAACCTCTATCAGCATGCGCTCATAGAGTTCTATCGGGGTAAGGACCTCAACTTTTAGATCCGAGGATAATATTACTGATGACTACGATGTCAGCAACGTTCACAATTCCGTCGTTGTTGACATCGATAGTTTCTTTTTGGATGCTCTTGGCCGATAATCCCATCATATAGTCCACTGTATCCGTGATGTCTTCTGCATCAACGCTACCGTTTCCGTTCACATCGCCTCTGAGCATCTCTCCGTTCCTGAAGTTCTTCAGTTCATAGAGGGCAGGCAAGGCTCGGCCCGTATTGTTGTCGAAGAGCGAGGCGTTGTACCAACTGTCTGTTACACGCTTTGTTGCCCAATCCAGACCATACTCATTTGCCTCCAAGAACCACCAGAAGAGACCGTTCACGTTCTGGTGCTTGTTCAGCATGGTCACAAGATCTTCCGTGTACTGTCGCTGTCCTTCGTAGGTGAGGGGATAGCCTGTTTCCTTATCGCCCATCTTGTAATGATAGCCACAGCCCGTTTCTACGATCATGATTTTCTTGTCAGGGAAGTTCTTCTCCAATTGCGTCAGACCTTTGTCGAGGTTGCTGATGGGACCTTTGTAATAAGGATAGTACGACACACCGATGATATCGTAGTCCACCTCATTGTCATTGATGCGCTTGAAGAAAGCCACATCAAGGGTCGGATTATTGGCGCACTGCTCAGTATGGATGATGATCTTGGCCTTAGGACATACCTCGCGACAGGCCTTGCCAGCATATTTCAGGTATTTGGCAAAGGTGTCCCAGTTACTGTCCGTATAGGCGTTCCAAGTACTGTTTGCCTGCACCTTGCCACTGAACTGCCCCAAGTCCACAAGTTGGCCTTTCTCATTCATATAGTTCCAGTGCATGCCGAAACTGATTTCATTGCCTGTCTGTATAAAGTCGGGGGTGGCTCCAGCAGCCACGAGTGCCTCCAGACTCTCCTTGGTGTACTTATAGAAGGTGTCCTCTGGTAACCAACTGTAGATGGCCCAAGATGCTGGTGCGATCTGCTTTCCAGGGTCAGCCCAGGTGTCGCTGTAGTGGAAGTCGAGCATGAAGTTGAGGCCTGCGTCTTTGATCTTCTTGCCAAGTTTCTTCACATATTCCAAGTCCTGACGCACACCTTGGCCTTTTGCCTCTGTCGAGGCTTTCGAGGGATCCACAAACAGACGGACACGCATGGCATTTAATCCCTGCTCCTTGAGGAAAGCCAGTACGTCGGAAATCTTCTCGCCATCCTTGTCCATATAGTTGGCGCCGTTTTCCTCGTATGTCAGCAAGAGCGAGATGTCGCCGCCCACGTATTTCTGGGCGTGTAAAGGTAAAACGGTAAAAAAGAAAAATGGTAAAGACATTACCATCAACATCATAGCCTTATAATAGTTTCTAATATCCATACCTTCTTTGATTATTATACCTTTTTACTATCTTACTCTTTTATCTTTTACTTGTGCCTGTTCGCCCGCTGCTCACGGTATTTGGCTTTCTGTCGGGCAGAGCCGCTACCGTGGGCACCGGTGATGTACTTTTTCTTCTTGGCCTTGGTCTTCACCTTTCCTTCGTCCTTGGGCTTATCGCCGCCCCGTCCGAAGTTGATGCCGTTTTCGAGGATATTCTGAAAATCGTCCATAGTCTTTCTAGTATCCCTAGGATAGCCTAGGATCTCCTAGGATTTCCTAGGATACCTAGGTTAATGGTGGAACAGCCTTACGCCTGTAAAGGCCATCGCAATCCCATATTTATCGCAGGTCTCGATCACATTGTCATCTCTCACGCTGCCTCCTGCCTGGGCGATGAACTCCACGCCGCTCTTATGGGCGCGCTCGATATTATCGCCGAAGGGGAAGAATGCATCACTGCCCAATGCCACCTTCGTGTTCTGGGCAATCCAGGCCTTTTTCTCTTCCATCGTCAGTACCTCAGGTTTCTCCTTGAAGAACTGCTGCCAGGCACCGTCGCGAAGCACGTCGTCGTGTTCGTCTTCTGAGATATACACGTCGATGGTATTGTCGCGGTCTGCCCGGCGGATATTATCGATGAACGGCAGGTTCATCACCTTCGGATGCTGGCGCAACCACCAGATGTCGGCCTTGTTGCCAGCCAGACGAGTACAGTGGATGCGGCTCTGTTGTCCGGCACCGATACCGATGGCCTGTCCGTCCTTCACATAGCAGACGCTGTTCGACTGCGTATATTTCAGTGTGATGAGGGCGATGATCAGGTCGCGCTTGGCCTCTGGGGTAAAGGTCTTGTTCTGTGTGGGCATATTCTCGAAGAGGGCATCGTCGTCGAGTTTGATCTCGTTACGTCCCTGTTCGAAGGTGACGCCAAACACCTGCTTGCGCTCGATGGGCTCAGGCACGTAGGCTGGGTCAATCTTAATCACATTGTAAGTACCCTTGCGCTTGTCTTTCAGGATTTCGATAGCCTCGGGGGTGTAGTCGGGGGCAATCACGCCGTCGCTCACCTCACGCTTCAACAACTTAGCCGTTGTGGTGTCGCAGGTGTCGGAGAGAGCCACGAAGTCACCGTAACTCGACATACGGTCGGCACCACGGGCTCTGGCATAGGCACAGGCGATGGGCGAGGCGTCCAGATCCTTCACATCGTCGACGAAGTATATCTTCTTCAGTGTGTCGCTCAGAGGCAGACCGACGGCAGCGCCGGCTGGACTCACATGTTTGAATGAGGCGGCAGCAGGCAGACCCGTAGCGGCTTTCAGTTCCTTCACGAGTTGCCAGGCGTTGAAAGCGTCGAGGAAATTGATGTAGCCAGGACGACCGTTAATCACTTCGATGGGTAACTCGCCCTCCGTCATAAAGATCCGTGAGGGCTTCTGGTTCGGATTGCATCCGTACTTGAGTGCTAATTCTTTCATTGTTCTTGCTTTGTTTCGTTTCTGGCTGCAAAGGTACGATTAAGTGAGCAAAAAGCCAAAAGTTTTTTGGACTTTTTCGATTGTGAGCACCTTCGGCCTTGTGATTCTTTCCTTTTCTTCATAAACTATCCTAAATTATGAATGTAATATGACGAATAATAATAAAAAAATGAGTACCTTTGCCAATGATTATATGGAAACTATAGTCATTGGCTTGTTGATACCCCTGCTAGGCACAATGCTTGGTTCGGCCTTTGTCTTTCTGATGAAGGATGAAATGTCTGTGCGCCTACAGAAGTCCTTGCTTGGTTTCGCCTCGGGTGTGATGGTGGCGGCATCGGTATGGTCTCTACTGATTCCGTCAATGGAAATGGAGGTTGATAAAGGTGCTTGGTCTGTGTTCCCTGCTGCTTTCGGGTTCCTGTTAGGTATGGGATTCCTGCTACTCATCGACGAACTGACACCGCACCTGCATATCGGAACGGACAAACCAGAGGGTATGCGTTCCCATCTGTCCAAGACAGCCATGCTTGCCCTTGCAGTCACCATCCATAATCTGCCTGAGGGTATGGCCGTTGGTGTGGTATTTGCTGGAGCAGAGAACGGGGCGGCTCATATTTCATTAGCCAGTGCCGTTGCTGTTTCGTTGGGTATTGCCATCCAGAATGTTCCCGAGGGAGCCATCATCTCAATGCCGATGCGAGCCGCAGGGAATAGTCGCTGGAAATCATTTCTTCTTGGTTCCCTGAGTGGAGCAGTCGAGCCTATTGGAGCCGTTGCCGTCTTGTTGCTGGCATCTATGCTGATGCCAGTACTCCCCTATATGTTGGCTTTTGCCGCAGGTGCCATGTTCTATGTGGTGGTCGAGGAACTGATACCCGAAGCCTCCAATGGTCAGCACTCGAATCTCAGCACGATAGGCTTTGCTGTTGGTTTTGTCCTGATGATGGTACTAGACGTTGTAATGGGCTAAACCGACCCTCGACGGTCACAGTGCCAGCACTGTCAGGCACCTCATAATCATACATCTTCAAGAACCTCTCTAACTGCTCTTTCCATTCGGTCATCGTTGTGATGAGTTGACGCCCAGGCGCATTGAGAACTCACCATGTTCAACCCCTTTAGCATCTTTCTCATGACATACAAGTGTTATGGGGACTTTCATCGCTTTATACACTACTTTCTCATAGCTATAGCGCTCTCCAAATATTGAACGTAGTCTTTCGATTATTTCTTCTTGCGTATATGTTTGTCTTTGTTTCTTAGGTTTCGATACATCAATTTTATAGGTTAGCCATGTGTATTCTTTCAACCATTTGTGTTTCAGGGCCGCATTATAAGCGTCTTTGCTCTTTGTCCTGAATGCTTTCATTTCAGTATAATTCGATGCTACTTCGCGACATTTTTCTTTCGTCCAAATTCTCAGATTGGCAGCATTAGCGTCAGAAGCACACTTTGAACAACCTCGACCATCGGTGTGATGAGACGGCCTCTGTCAAAATTCCCCATGCTTTTTACAGATTATGCAGACCTTTGTGGACGCATTGACATACTCCACCTTGGAATAGTCGTATCTATCCCCATGCACCGCTTTGGCTTTTGCTATGAATTCTTCTGTGGTCAGCTTTGCCATTATTATTTAATGAGAATTATCGTATTTCTCTAACAATGCAATCGTACTCTCGTTTGCTAATGATGCTGCAAATATACAAAAAAGAATTGATATAGCGGTGCTTTTGGTGCGTTTTTTAGCATTTAAGGCAGTTATTCATGTAGTTTTATCATCGTACAAGACTATTGTACCAGCGGTACAAGGCTTCTGTACTGCCAGTACAAAGGCTCTGTACTACCAGTACAAAGCACTTGTACTACAACCATTGAGTCTCCTCTTCCATCCTGTCGAACTTCAATTCGTATCCATAGTTACGGAATACGCTGGCGATATACTGCTGTTCATCTGGCGTGATGGGCCGCAGGCCGTTGCGACGCAAGTAGTAGGAGCCTCGCCCGAAATGACTGATCAGGTGATCTCGTAGCGCGGCGATGTGGTCGGCCTTTACTTCGTGGAACGAGCCTTTCATACCGTATGCCATCGTTGCCACTTTGTTAGGCTTGTAATAGCGACAAGACTTCCCACTGTTACACACGGGATTCACTGCCGTCACCACCTCATCCTTTTGTCGTCCGCTTCGTGCAGCCAACCTATGCAGACACTCATCCGCCAATGCACACTCATCATTGAAGCACAACACATAGTGCTCCGGCATCGTTTCGTATTGTGGTTGTTTGTTGTTCATTTGTTTTTTGTACATATAGATGTTTGCCTTAGTTATTTGAAAACCTTATATACATATGAATAGGAATGGTTCTCCAAATCCCCAGCAGTTTCTGCTGTCTTGATATTGTTTTCTGCCCGTTTTATTGCAGTATCCAGTTTGCCGCCAGAACAAAGATTCTTTACCCAAGTGGAATCTTCAAGGTATTTCCTCATCTTCAATAACTGTTTCAGGCCTTTTGACGTATCAGGGAAACAAGGCTTAATATATGGTGCTAAACGATTCGAAACAGCAGGGTAGTCCTTTAAGAGTTCTGTATAATCCTCGAAGTGTAACAAGAACCAATATTCGATGCTTGGCATACTTTGGCAAATAGCAACACTACCATTTGAGATTTCCGTTTTGAATTGTTTTTCAAAATCTTCATGTCTCTTCAACTTAGTCTCATCACCATATATGGTATCCCAATCGAACACACAAAATATCTTAGCATCTGTATTGGCATCTAATATCTCTTTTATTCTTTTGGGAAATGCTTCCGTGTAATTAGATTCGTCAGCAAAATACTTTGGTCTGATATTGAACTTATAATCCGTTGTGTCGTTGATATGAGTGAAGTAATAGCGTTCAGTATTGGTGCCACCACTGATGAGGAACGGGTAGAGCGGCCCCATCTCTCTCGTTCCCTCATCTATTTCAGGTGAGGGGGTGGGTACAGCCTCAAAGTATTGTTGCTGTTTGATGTCTTCTGCTAATTCTCTTTCTTCCATTGTTATTTCATCGTAGCACCAAAACGCTTGTTCCGATAAGCCTCCCTAATAGATGAAAGACGATTGACACCCCTAAAATCCGTCAGTTTATACAAATCGGTCACACCTGCCTTGTCCTTCTCAGTGAACCATACGGAGTCTTTCCTTATCAGATCGTCTATCAAATCCAACAAGCCGTCATTATGTGTGGTCACAAGAAGTTGAGAACGTGAAGAAGTTTTCAGATACTCATATAAAATCATTTCCAACAATTTCGGATGCAATGATGTCTCTATTTCGTCAATAGACATAAATGCACTATGTTTTAAAGCGTAATAAAGTGCTGCCTCAATTCCGAAAGTGCGCATGGTTCCTCTTGACTCTTCATTCTCGGATGGGCTTAATTGATATGTTTCAATTCCCCTCTCGTTCTCAACCGTGTGCTCAAATTCTGTTCGCAATTGTTTCCACGACTTCTCTATAGCAATCCGTTCTTTCTCTTCTTTAGATATTTCTTCCGCGTGAAGAATCATATCCAAAACATCCTCAGACATTGGATAAAATATCACATCTGTTTTAATGTTTGTTATATTAAAGTCTGCCTCATGAAGAAAACCTAAAACATACTTTGTAAGATTTCTGTCGTTTGATATTTTCTTTTGTGCATAACTCGTAAGATCAGTTGTCGGTATAATTGGTCGTAAGAAATCTGATTTCAACCAATCTTTTGCGACGTCAATTAGAGGAATACTTGTATTTATTTGATTTCTTGCAGAAAACAAAGACATATTCTTCAAGCATCTCACAGTAATATTTTCTTTGACGAGACTACTAATCTTTAGTGCGGGATTAAAATGAATAGATGATTGTCCATCCTCAAATGCTCTATCAAAAAGAAGGGTTGGTTGCGAACTCTTATAATAGTAGAGTTTTTCTGAATGCACGAACTGCTGATTAACAACTAAATGATAGCAGTATTTTACACTATCGACATAAAAGACAATTTCGAATTCAGAAGGTTGATTTGGAGAAGATACATCTAATTTAAAAGGTACAATATTTATTCTTTCATCCACATCCTCTGGCTTTTTGAACCAGAAATCATGTAAAGTTTGAATTACACTCAGTAGATTAGACTTACCAGAAGCATTATAACCATACACAATAGCAAAGCGCAACAGCCTTGTATTTTCATTAATTTGTACTACTTGAGAATCTTCTGCGAATTTATCATTAGAAGCCTCAAAACTGAACTTTACCTCATCCTTAAATGAAAGAAAGTTCTTAATTTTAATTTCCTGTATCATACTCTCCTTGTCTTTTCTGCCGCAAATATACAAATAAAACCTGATAGTTTATCATTTTATTTTAGAAATCTGCATTATTTTTGCAATTTTTCAAAATAGAATGAGTGATTTGCTTTAGAATGGAATCGTTCCGATCCCGCAAAGTTTGCCCCAAAACTGGGGCATATCATTCCGAGGTCGGAAAAGTCTGCCCTGGATTTGGGTGAAGAAATTCCGAGGTCGGGAAAACATGCCCTGAATCTGGGGCATGTTTCTGCCCCCCGTGCATAAATGTCCCTTGGATCTGGGGCATGTTTCTGCCCCCCGTGCATAAATGTCCCTTGAATCTGGGGCATGTTTCTGCCCGGTGTGCATAAGTCTGCCCAGAATCTGGGGCAGGATTTTCCGAGTTAGGAATGGGTTCTCGCAGTTTTGGGGCTGTTAGAAACCGCCTGGGAATCCGCCACCAGGGAAACCACCGCCAGGAGGCATACCTGGGAATCCGCCCTCTGGGAATTGGAATCCTCCTTCTGGGAACTGGAAATCACCACCAGGGAATCCGCCAGGGAATCCACCGCCAGGGAATTGCATCTTCCGTTCTACGGGCTCTTGGATACGAGGTTCCCAGTCCTTGTCGAAGCGGTCGATGTTCTTGTCGAGGAAGGCGAGACGGTCTGCCAGCCATTTCTTCACAATGGTAATCTCCTCGGCATAACTGCTGACGCGGTAGTTGGCAAACATCCCAACGGGGTCGAAACCGCCTTCGCCACCGCCGAAGCCTCCCATGCCGCCGAAGCCTCCAAAGCCTCCGAATCCGCCTCTGCCAAACATGCCTGATCCTTCTTGCGAGTTGGCGGCCTTTTGTGAAGCCTTGGCTTTTTCAGGACTGACGAGTAACTCAGGATACTCCTTGAAGTGACGGTCTGTGGACTGTGCCACGAGTTTGGCGTGATTGTCAATATATTCATAGAGGTGCTCTGTGCTGAGGATACCCTTACGCAGTTCCTGATAACGGGTCTTGACGGCTTTCCTGAAGGCAGGATCCTGCAACAGTCGTTGCCAGAAGGCTGGGGTGGGGTTGGTGTTGCCGCCCTCGAAGCACCACGCCTCCAAGTTGTTGGCATTGCAGAAGTTGCAGTTGCCGTAGGCCAGATTGTAGTCCCACACTGGACCGGCATGTATCTTACCGCCTGTACCGTCCTCGTGCAGTTTCTCCTTATAGAAATAGGCGCTGCGCTTGTAGCCGTCGGCATTCAGACTGAGTTCCGAGTGGATGAAATAGTCTACGAACGATTCCACGTCGATATAGTGGGCATAGCCTTTCACGGGATCCATAAAATCCTCGCTCTGGATAGCCAACTCCATGGAATCGACGAAGTTCTGGATATAGGCAAACTGCTCGGGTTGCAGGTTCTTTTTCTTCGGATAGATGCACGACCAGGTAATCTGGCTCGTCATGATACCGTCGCCGATGCCCGGCACCTTCGACTGGAAGGTAGCATCATCTTCATTATAAGTGTCGATGCGCAGGATATAGCCGCCCGTCAGGTCGCGGCCCTCGATGTCTTTCTTCTTCAGTTTACTGACGTTCACCCGTTCTGCGCCCCGCTTGATGGCTTCGCAGAAGATATAGATACCGTGGTACTCACCGTCCATCACCAGTTCCACCATCGTGGTGCGAGGCCCCCAGTGTCCCATCTCGCGCCAGAGTTGGAAGGCCAGCGGGTCGCGCAGCATCGACACGTCATTATAGGGTGCCAGCAGTACCCATTTGCTGTGGGCGGGCATCCCCAACAGGGCGACATCCAGTTCCTTGCCCGTTTCGTCGCGGGTCTCAAGGGTATATTTCTTCTGGTTGAAACTCAATGAACTATTGCCACGCAGTTTGATGCCGATAGCGCCGTCGTAGCCCTCACATTTCATGTGGGCTGTCACCTTCTTCTGGGCATTCAGGGCCGTCTCCGTTGTGATATATATCACAGGCAGGTTCGATTTGAGTTCATCCACCTTGGTGTGTTTTACTGCGGGGAACATACTGCTCATATCGGGCATGCCGCCCCCGAAGCCGCCAAATCCTCCAAACTGGGCAAAGGCACTCGTCGATGTCACGAGGAATGCCGCTGATAACAATTGTTTTCTAATGTGCTGAATCTTTCTCATAACGTTCTTTTGACGAAAGGACGGGGACAAGGTTTAAGCCAGTGTACAAAAAAAGAGACCACTTTGGGTCTCTTCATGTTTGCTCGAAAGTTGATTATTCTGCTGTAATGGTACGACGCTTCTCCTTGATACGGGCAGCCTTACCTGTAAGTTTGCGCAGATAGTAGAGTTTAGCGCGACGAACCTTACCAACCTTGTTAACCTCGATGCTCTCGATGTTCGGGCTCTCAATGGGGAAGATACGCTCCACACCCACGGTGCCAGACATCTTACGAACAGTGAAGCGCTTCTTCTCACCGTGACCGCAGATCTTGATGACCACACCACGGTACAACTGGATACGCTCCTTTGAACCTTCGATAATTTTGTAAGCGACAGTCACAGTGTCACCAGCCTTGAACTCCGGGAACTGCTTGCCGGTTGCAAATGCTTCTTCAGCAACTTTAATTAAATCCATTGTACTATTTAACTTAAATTTGTTGTATCGTTCCAACGCAACATAACAGGCCTCTCGATACTTCCTGCCAGCGATTACGCCGAAAAGCGGGTGCAAAGGTACTGCTTTTTAGTGAGAAATGAGAAATGAGGAATGAGAAATTATGATTTGTTTGTAGGATTTCGGCCGAAATTTAATATTAATTAACCATTTGGGACGGTAGTCATCAACATTTCTCATTCCTCATTTCACATTTCTCTTTTTTTTTTCGTATCTTTGCCCCATAAATCGAAAAGGTATGAGAACAAAACAAGTCATTTGGGCTTCTGTTGCTACGCTGGTGATGGTTTCCTGTGCTCCCAGGCACTACCAACTGACCAGCGTGGAGCGGAGCCGTATCATCATCGACAGCCGCTATGACCAACAGCCTGATGCAAAGGCAGCAGAGTATCTGGCACCCTTCAAAAGGGTGAACGACAGTATCATGGGACCCGTCATGGGACAGGTGGCGCACAATATGCATCCCGACCGTCCTGAGAGTGATCTCACCAACCTGTTGTCCGATATCCTCGTGTGGGCTGCGAAGGACTACGGTGAGCAACCTGTCCTCGGTGTGTATAACAGGGGAGGTGTCCGTGCCGACCTGACCAAGGGCGATGTGACCTACGGCGACATCCTCGACGTGGCTCCCTTCGAGAACAAGATATGCTTTGTTACACTGACAGGTGCGCAACTGATGAAACTCTTTTCCCAGATTGCCAAGCGGGGCGGGGAGGGCGTCAGCAAAGGCGTGGAACTCGTCATCACCAAGGATGGTCAACTCGTCTCGGCCCGTCTGCATGGTAAGGAAATCGATCCGAAGGCGGAATATCGCGTCGCTACCATCAACTATCTGTTGGAAGGCAACGACGGTATGGATGCTTTCTGTGAGGGCACCAACAAGGTGGCGCCTACCGAGGCCAGCAACAATACCCGCTACCTTATCATGAACTATTTCAAGGACAAACATGCCCGTGGTGAGATTGTCGATGCGAAAGTAGAAGGACGGATAAAAGTGAGAAGTGAGAAGTGAAAAGTGAAAAGTGAAAAGTGATATGAAACGTATACACCTTATTATATATATAGTACTGCTGTCGGCATTGACCGCAGTTGCCAAGGGCAAGAAGCAATTGGTGATCCTCCATACTAACGATACCCATTCCACCATCCTGCCGCTCAACGTGAATCTCGACAACAAGGACTTGGCTGGACGCGGTGGGTTCCTGCGTCGTATCAATATGCTCAAAGAACAGCGCCAGCAGCATCCCGACCTGTTGCTCTTCGACAGTGGTGACTTCTCTCAGGGCTCCGGCTACTATACGCTCTTCAAGGGCGAGGTGGAGGTTGGTCTGATGAACCAGATGCACTACGATGCCGTCACCATTGGCAACCATGAGTTTGACTTCGGGCTCGACAACATGGCTAAACTATTCCGTCAGGCCAACTTCCCTGTCGTTTGTTCCAACTACGATGTCACGGGAACGGTGCTCGAAGGCCTCGTCAAACCCTATATCATCCTCAAGCGCCACGGCGTGAAGATTGGTGTCTTCGCCCTTTGTCCGCCCCTGAAAGGACTGGTTTTCGACGGCAACTGCGAAGGTGTTGCTTATCTCGACCCTGCTGAGACGGCACAGAAATACATCGACCTGTTGCGGAAACAGGAGAAGTGCGACCTCGTCATCTGCCTGTCGCATTTGGGCTGGGCTGAATCGGTCTATACGGATGAGCAGTTCGTGAGTCTGACGGAGGGCTGCGATCTGGTGCTGGGCGGACACACCCACACCTATATGCCTACGTTGGAATACACACCTGATAAGAACGGTAAGCAGATTCCCGTCGACCAGAACGGCAAGCACGGTGCCTTCATCGGGAAACTGATTCTCAACCTAGACCAGAAGTAATCAGTAAAATCTGTGTAATCTGTGGCTCTTACTCGAAATAAAACGTGAGGACAATCATTTTGCTGTGGCCACTGGTCACAGCATTTGCGTATGTGCGTTTGTTTACGTCCATCAACTCGTTGGCGTGGTTGCGGTCGAGGGCATTCGTCAGACTGTAACAGAACTTCAACTCCGGTATCAGTTTGAAGAACGGCAGATACAGGTCGCATCCCAGACCTACCTCCAAGAAGGTGTCCATCCTCTTCAGTTGGATGAAGTCCTGATCTTTGCCTGTCAGGTTGATCATCGGATTCACGCCTGCAATCAGGTAGGGACGGTAGTTGTTCCAGCGCTGCGCAGAGAACTTCAAGTCAACGGGGAACGAGATGTAGGTGTTCTTCATATCCTGCGTCTCCTCGTGTGGAAAGCCCTCGGGGTCGAGGTCGGTCAGGTTGTGGAAGGTCAGGTGCTTGGCACCGAAGTGCATCGTCGGGGTGATGCGCAGGTTCAGGTGGTCAGAGAGTCGCAGGTCGGCCAGCACACCCACACTGAATCCCGCATTCCACCGGTCGGCATCCATCACGATGGTCTGCTGCATCACGGTGCCGTCGTCCAGCGTGACGGTCTGCGGTCCCATGTTCACAAACTCAATATCCTGCAGGTTCATTCCCACATGGATACCGAAGTGCATGGGGCGCAAGTCGATGTACGGTTTGTTCTGCACCTTCCGCTCCTGAGCCACCGTCTGGACGGCGGCCATGCATGTTGCCAATAGTATGATGAGACATCTTTTCATACTTCTTAATAACGGACAAACCCCCCGTTTATTATATCCGACGCTATTTCGACACTGTATAAATTGACCCCAAATAACAAAATTTTATACCTAAAGTTTGTTATATTCATAAAAAACTTCGTATCTTTGCATCGTTAAAAGTGAGTATTCACTATAGTATTAATTTAATTTTTATACGAATTATGGCATATGTAATTGGTGACGACTGCATCGCTTGCGGTACATGTCAGGGTGAGTGCCCCGTTGAGGCAATTTCTGAGGGTGAGAAGTATTCTATCGATCCCGATCTCTGCACTGAGTGCGGTACTTGCGCTAGCGTATGTCCCTCTGAGGCTATCAGTCTGGGTTAATCAATCCGCAGTTGCAAAACGAAAAGAGGTGCTGTCCAGCAGGGCAGCACCTCTGTTGTTTTCTGCCAACTTTTGAAAATTCTCCCTGAAATATTTGGTTTGTTCAGATATTCTTCTTATCTTTAGGAGCCCCATTTGGATTGGCAAGCGACCTATTAATATACGAGACTTCTCGCTCCGCTTAGGACAAGAGCCCCATTTGGATTGGCAAGCGACTTGTTAAGGCGGAGTTTCTTTTTACTTTCATCTTTATCATTATCTCCTCTTTATTATAAGCCTTGTGAAACTATTTTTTTGATATTTCTGGTCGTTTTTAAGAAAAAAACACTACTTTTGCAAAAAATACGGCTTGCAATGAAGTTCTCCCCATACGTCACAGACCTCCTGAAGCAGAAATCCAATAAGGATTTCCGGTTATCTGCTGATTGTGAATACTTGGCACTCGATATAGAATCAGTGACGGGTGAACATATCGGTGTGAACACTCTTAAACGGCTGTTGGGTTTTATCAATGATGAACGGGAACCCCGTATTTCTACCCTTGACGTGATAGCCCGATATCTGGGTTTTGACAATTGGGATGTTCTGAGTGTCTATGATTCCCGAAGCAATTCCTCTTTTGAGTCCTCTGCGGAGGAAATACGTGTTAGTGACCTGACTGTGGGGCAGGTTATACAGATCAGTTATCTGCCGGACCGTCAGATAGAAATCCAATACCTTGGAGCAAACCGTTTCTGCGTTCAGAAGAGCGTTAACAGCAAGTTGAGGGCAGACGACGAGATAACTATTACCCATATTGTTCAGGGCTATCCGTTGTTGGTCAGTGAAGTCATCCGTGAGGGGAAATCGCTTGGCTCTTTCACGGCAGGTAAGGCTCAGGGTATCCGTTTCAAAATCCTTAACTGATGGACTCCTCGTCATTCTCAGACATACAGCAGACCTATCCTGACGCAGAACTATTACCAGTAGGAGGCTCCACCTGTGACTGCTATCGTGTGAAGTTGTACGGCAAGTTTCATTTCTTGAAACGCCTCAAGCCGGAACTTCGCACCGATCCTCGCTATGTGTCAGCCGTGCAGAAGGAGTTTGAGACGGGCTATCGGCTCGACCATCCTCACTTGGTGCGCTATGTCTCAAAGGGAGAGGACTATCTGCTAACGGAATATGTCGATGGCGAGAACCTGAAAGTATTCACGGAAAAACATCCTGACTACTTCAAGTCCCGTCAAAATGCAGACCGTTTCCTTTCCCAACTGCTTGATGTCGTCGGCTATCTGCATCAGCATCAGGTTGTCCATTTAGACCTGAAACCTGAAAACATTCTTATCACCCGTATTGGTCAGGAACTCAAACTGGCAGACCTTGGATTCTGCTATACCGACACCTATACCGATACGATGGGTCGCACAGACCGTTATGCCGCCCCTGAGCAACTCAATAATTGCCAGGTTAATGCCACCACCGATATCTATGCTGTCGGCAAGATTCTCCAGACCCTCCCATGCTCCTATATATATAATAAGGTGATAACACGCTGCACGGCAGACAACTCTGAAAACCGTTATCAGTCCGTCGCAGAATTGCAGAGAGCCTTGAAACCTTCATCTCATTTTTTGTTGGCAGGATTTCTTTCGTTATTTGTCATAGCAATGCTTCTTGGGTTTTATCTTATGTTCCCCAAGAAGGAACCACAACCAGAACTTCAGCCTATAGAACAGCCTATAACTCCTCCAGAGGATTCTCTGCCCAATCATCCTGTTGACGAGCATATTCCATCGCCTCCCATTACAAACAAATCTGAAATCCTGAAGTCTGTACCATCTGCCAAACCAGAAAAAAACTCTTCTCCTTCTGAGCAACTGAAGGCAGACATTGCGGCAGCAGTCCTGCCAAAGTTTAATGCCACGATGGGAGCGTTGCCAGATAGTGTGAAGCCGGGTACAGAGGAGTGGGCCCAAGCAGGAAGGGCTCTTGAGAAAGAACTATCCAACACATTACAAGAACTGATCCTTTCTCATCAGGACATTCCCATGCAGACTGTAGCCCAAGAATACAACTCATACCTTCAGAGCCTCATCACCCTGAAGTTCAATCAGAACTCTCAGAATCCTCAATAACATATAATCAGTAAGTGGACGAAATGGATGAATAGTGTTTCATCCATTTTTTTTATCTTTGCAGGCAGAAGTCTGCGATAATGAGTGTATTACAAACAAATAACGAACAAAAATGATGAAAAAATCAATACGAAGTGGCTGAAATTGAGAAAAAAGAACTATTTTTGCAAAAAATACGGCTCACATGAACGTTGTTTGCTAAATTTTTCTTATATTTGCACCGTGGCGGAAAATCCGTCGCAGACATGACATAGGAAGCGTTTAGCTTTCTCCAGAGTGATGAACTTGCACAATCATCTGAAAGAAATGGAGAGAAGTTACGGCGTTCTTCCCTTGATTATGATTGTTAAGGTATATCCTGACATCATACAAGGGTGTGGGCTGTTTCAATAATCCGTTCTTTCAGGCAGTGCAAGGCCTATCACTAGGGTTAGCGATAGGCTCACACTTCTGTTTGTTGTGGCTAAACCTGAAACTACATTTTACGCGCTTATGGTTGTTCGTAATTTTATAAAGAGGTATTTTATCGAAGAAATTGGTTCTTTGGTTGAGAATCATCCTTTTGTAGCTTTTACATTGATGTCTATTGGTGTTGAGTTCCTTGGAAAATGTCTCAATAATAATCCATGGGATGACTGGAAGTTAAAAAAGCCTAGTGACACTTTTGATGATGCAGTCAAAACATATGTACCATTAACAAAATATGCTTCTATACCCGATTTGTATCATAACTTGCGTTGTGGTTTGGCCCATAGATTAATGGTTCAAGGACAAATCGTTTTGAGTCCTGATAAAAATGATCTGACAGGTCCTGTATATATTATTGGCTGTAAAGAGTTCTATGCAGATTTCAGACAAGCATGTTTAGACGCAATTAACAACAAAAACGGAATGATTAAGAAAACCCTTAGTGAAGAATATGATATGGAAAAAGATGTTTTTACAGGTTCAACGCAGGTTACAACTTCAATGACCATAATTTAAATACTGAAAAGATGGAATATAGAGGAAGAAATCTCGATTGCGATATGTTCGATGGACAAAAGACGGATTTACAGAGAGCGATATGTACTTTATTTGACGCAATCCTAAATGTGAAGAGGTCATATTTGGAGTTTGAGGAGCCAGAAAAGAAAGTCTGGGTTTCTCATTTAGAACGAGTATTTGCTTATGAACTATATCATCAATGGTCAATGATTTTAAAGAGAGCGAAGAGAGAGAAACTATTTGATGACAATCAATTTGTTATAAATGCTGAAATAAGTAAGAACACTAATTACTTTGGACATGTTGGAGATGGAATAAAGTTCCCAGACATAGTGCTACATCATAGCCAAGGAGATAATAAGAATCAAGGAATAATATGTGAAATTAAAAGAAAAGAAGGTTTTAATCTCAAAAGTTTTCGAGATGACATTGAGAAATTAGAATGTTTCTTGCAAGAGGGTAGTAACTATGGGTTCGCTGTTGGTGTTTTTATTCTTGTTGGAGACAACATCGTTAAGATATATGATAAAGTTGGTTCTTTGAAAAAGAGTATGATTGGTATTAGAAGTACTGCTAAAATTGTGGAGACTCAAAAGAGAATCGTATGTATTGCATATAATGGTAATAATCTTGAATTCTCAACTCTATATCATATGATCAGGAACATAAAGAAGCATCCTAACAATCTCTTTTCTGTAGAAAAGCATAAATATAATATAAGTATAAAATAGAATAATAGTTAATTATGTTTTGTACTAAATGTGAATTTCAGATAAAGCACGAAATAATTTCTGTTTGACATGTGGGTCATTATATTATAAGGTATGAGTATATTTAACAAGAAATCAGGCAACAGTAAAAAGAGTCATACGATTCTTTCTACTCTTAAGAATAATGAGAGTGGACGCTTTTTAGTGTGGAAACTGCCAGAAGAGGACTTTAATGATAAGTCTGTTCTGATAGTAAATCCTGGCGAAGAAGCAATTTTCGTTAACAATGGTGTGATTGTCCAGACTTTCACAAACGGCAGGTATGAACTTAGTTCAGAGAACTATCCGTTTATTGCGGAGTTAAGAAACCTCATAACGGGTGGTGTTAGTACTTTCAATTGTAAGGTCTATTTCATTGCATTAAATCAGAGTCATGAAATACTATGGGGAACGGATTCCCCAATTAAAGTGCGAGATTCTGTTCAAAAGATCGTTACAAACGTTTTGGCTCGTGGTAGTTATCGAGTATCAATCGAAAGTGCAGAAAATGGGGCCTTACTAATGAATAAACTGATAGGCTTTGGAACCTCATTCTTTAGTGCTGAGAATCTGGAGGGTTATTTCGGTCGCCTTTTCCAGCAATACATCAAATCATATCTGACCAAAGTCCTTTCTGAAAGTAAAGAAGAGTTGCTCATTGCTGCGTCCCATATGGAAACTTATGCAGAGGAAATATCTCCAAAAATTCAAGAGACATTAGTAGAGTTTGGATTAACCCTTAATGCGTTTGCCATTTCAGGAATGGATGTACCTGATATCAGTCAAGATCCAAACAGAAGACTTATTGAGGAAGGCTATGCCAAGCAACGTGAACTAGAAATCATGGGTCAAAACTATGGAAAGATTAAAGGTGTTGACATTCTTACCAATGTAAGTCAGAACCCAAGTTCTGGAGGATTGGCTGGTGCGGGTGCTGGTATTGTCGCAGGTGTAGAAGTGGCTAAATCTATTTCTAAATTGACTGATTCTGTCTTTGGCGATACAACTTCATCAGCACCTCAAACAGAAGATGATGTAGAACGTCTTGCCAAACTAAAAAAGATGTTAGATATGCAATTAATCTCTCAGGAAGATTTCGATAAGGTGAAAAATGAAATACTTAAGAAAATGATAGGTTGATATGATACGAACTGGTTTGATGAAAATAATAATGTGGGCGATAATCCCAGTAGCACTGACACTTGTATTTTTTGCTTCAGTGGATTATGAGAGAAGTGAAATGTGGATTAGTCTTGTGTTTATTTGGTTGGCTTATCTCATTGCATCTTTCACGTCATTGTCCAAATGGAGTATGCAGTTGTCTGTATTGAATTGGACCCTGTATCTTTGTGCCGTAGGTTATTTTGTGTCTGAACTCATTGTTGCCATATATTTCCTGTATGTTAATGTTGATTGTCCCCAATGGTCATTTGCGATACAGTTATTATTGTTTGTGGCATATGTACTTGTGTTTGGTTTGACATATATATCCAACCAAAAGACAGGCATACAAATGCAAGAGCATCGAGTTAATGAGTCAAGAGTAAAACAATGGAGAGCAAAAGTAGCATTAGTGCGATCTCGTAATCCATCAAAGGAATTAAAAGAACTCTCTGACTTGCTTAATATTACTCCGATAATGAGTACGTCAGAAGTTTTCGCTCTTGATGATGAGATAACTATGATGATAGAATCGGGAATACACGATGTTTATCTTGTCATCAATAAAATTAAGGAAAGAAACATTATATTAAAACAACAATTATGAATAATATGAAACAGTTAAAATGCCCTAGTTGTGGAGCTGGTCTATCGTTAGCGTCTCCTTACGAGATCGTGATGGAATGTCCTTATTGTCATTCCCAAGTCATTAATGAAAGTGCATACCAGTCAAAAGATAATTCAGTAGAACCCAACATTCTTCCTTTTCAGATGACAGAGAAGGATATTATGGGTGTTTTTACAAATCATCTTGTTGGTTTGCAGGATTCTCCATCAGATATTTTTGCTAAAATGCAAATTACTTCAATCAATAAATATTATGTTCCTATGTATATATTTCAAGGAGCTTTTCGTGCACCATGGACAGCAAAAGTTCCTCGGCAACAGAAAAGAGTAGGAGTTGTGGACGGTGTTGTCAAGGAGATTGAAGAACTTGTATATGATTATGTAAATGGTGAGGCTGTCGGAAATTTTTCTTATAATAGTGTACCCGAAAAAGAGGTACAAGACATTGGAATTGATTTGTCTACGTTACAAAATTTAGGATTAAATACTGCAAAATGTATTCCTTTATCATCATTAAAGATAAAGCAAGAAGATAATATTAAATATCTTTCTCCCTCTGGAAGTGCAGATGATGTTTGGAATGAAAGTGCCCAAGCAATGGCAGAAAATGAAGCCTATGTTGCTGCGATGAACCAATGCCCGAAGTCTAAATACTCAAATCTTCCTGCTTTTGCGAGAAATTATATGGAATTTCGTGGCCATAAGGTGGAAATCGTTAGTTGTTCGACTAGTTGTGAAATGAGAAAAGCCACATTGTTATTTATACCTATATGGAGGATAGATTATAAGTATCAGGAGAACACATATTACTTTATTTCTTATGCGGAACAAGATGAGAAATGGACATCCGTTTATCCTAAAGAAACAGGATCTATTCAGGCAAATGCTACTGGAGAACAGCAAGCCCTGTTAGATGAGTATAATAAAGAAGTTGCGCCAGCTAATAATTTTATGGGTTGGGGATGCGGATTATTATTGGTAGCAGAAATACTTACCATTTTTGGCATTACTTCTTTCTTTGAAACATTAAAAGACGCCAATTTTGGATGGTATTTCCCTGTATTTGGACTTGTTGTCTTAATAATATGGTTTGTTATTGACAATAATAAAAAGAAAAAGTTTGGTGTTGATGAAATTAATGCTGATATCGCCGATAGGACAAAAAAGATGGAGCAAGCATCATTGGATTATAAAAAACAGACAAGCGTAAGATTCTTGCAAAGCAAGGCATGGGAAAACGACACTCCTCTTAATGCTTCTGACATAACAAGTGCTTTTATGTCAAGTTTTGCCTCTTTACAAACTCCGGATGAAACAAATAAACCTAATGCGCAAGTATCTCCATTGTATGATAGTACCACTTCAAATAAGACCACTTCAAATTCAAGCACAAAGTATTGTAAGCATTGTGGTAAAGAAATAGTTGCAGGTCATATATTCTGTAGATATTGTGGTACGAAACAATAGAATAATAACATAAAAACTTGTAGAATATGAAAAAATGTCAAAATTGTGGAGCAGAAATGGAATTGGATGCTTTGTTTTGTCGTGAATGCGGAACTCGTTTCTCTGATGATAAAGTGGATTATATTAATGCCGAACTATCTAGGATAATTGATCTGCATTGGAAATATGCTCATCAAGACGTATCAGGTATTCATACTTTATTAAGTCCGCAACATTTTCCTAATATTGCTCTTCAACTTATCTCATGGAAAGAAAATGGACAATTAGTTCTTGGTTTGAATTTTGGTCTTGAATCTTCAAATCAAGAAGAAAAAGAATTATTGGACAAATTCAGAAAATCTTCTTATATGCCCCTTGTAAAGCCTGATGAGGGATGTGATTTATATACAGGTGATTTATACGGAATAATTGAATTTAAAAATATTGAAGAGGCAAAAAGAATTTTGTCTTCATTATTTTATGATGTGTTTAATCAAAAAGAGAATGATACATTAGATTATCTGATTGAAACAGATAAAGAAAGGTATGCATGTAGTGCAGGCTACAACACAAAAGGTGCTTCATGTATGAGCGTTTTGGCTATTTTTATTTGTGTTGTTGTGTTAATTACGATTATTATATAGGAGCATCTAAAATGAAGGAATGTATAAACTGTAAAGCCATGCTTGAGGATGATGAATTGTTTTGTCATGAGTGTGGTACTAAACAAGAGATAGAAGAGCCGGAGGCCCAAGGTGAAGAACCTGTTGCGACTGAGGAGATGTATTGCATCCATTGTGGGAAAGCAATAGAGGCAGATAGTGTGTTCTGTCCATTCTGTGGAAAACCACAAGAGGTGGAGGAAGAGAAAAATGAGGAGTCTCAGCCAAAACCAGCAGAGCCTGAGCCCCAACAAGAACCAGAGAAGTCTGAGCCCAAACCGGAAGAAACAGAACAATCTCAGGCTGAAGAGCAAAAAAACGCAGCACCTACTCAGCCAGAGCAACCTGAACAGCCTAAGGAGGAACAGCCTCAGGCAGAAGAAACGTATGAGGGTGAGGAGAAAAAGAAATCTAAAACATTACTGTGGTTGTTGCTGGCAGCATTGATTATCAGTGGAGCCGCTTGGTATTACCTGTTGTCTGGATCTGATAGTGATTTATATCCTGCTGTGGAAGGTGATTATATTGAAGAACCTACAGATAGTATCCCTGAAGATGAAGAAGATGTAGTCGTTATTGACAAGTATTCTGTAGAAGGTGTTCAGGCTAGACTTAACGATATCTTGTCGAAAGCCTTGACTATGCGTGATGATGATGCAATTAGAGCATTTTTCTCAGAAGAGTATAGAATCTTATATTTTAAGGTTGGAGAATATGATAGAAGTCATGCAGTACCCGGATTCTGGAATGGCAATATTTGGGATGGTGGACAAGATGGTAATCCTGATATGTTTGCTATAACTCGAGTTAGCTCCCCAAATGATGATAAGACAAATGCGGGAGTAAAGTTTGTATATGATAAAGATGGCCCACATTCCGAAAATCTGGTAAACGTTGAATTAGTTTTTGAAAATGATGACTGGTATATTGACGATATTAATGCATATAAACAAGGAATGAGATTATATCTCGAAGAGATGAATCTTTCATCGGATGAAAAAGAAACGGGTAATAATAGCAAAATATCAATGGCAGGTAAGGTGTCAAAATATGCGATACACATGGTGTTAACCATCAATGGCACAAGTGTAACTGGGTATTACTATTATGATTCTCAGGGAGATGGCAATAGAGTGACATTGAATGGTTCATATATTGGTGATAATTTGAAATTGAGGAAAATAGACAAGGACGGTGAAGAAACTGGCTATTTTGAAGGCGTATTTGATGGAACAAATTACGAAGGTAAAAATGTAAACTATAATAGAGACGAGGCACTACCATTCTTTGTCGAAGTTGTTAACTGAAAGATGTGCAAAGATTGGACAGATGAGTTCGGTGGGGTATATACTGCCGATAAGAAAAGGCTATTGAAGGTGCCGGATGTGAAACGGTATCGGATTGCGGACGGGTGCGAAAAGACGGATGAGCATGCCTATGATGACTGTAAGGTTCTGGAAATAATGTACGTTCCTTATACGTTTAGTGGCAAGGCTGCTGATGACGCATTCAATAGTATGCCTTCTCAAGTCGGAAACTTTTGCGTTTGGGACAGGCCATACGTGGAGGAGGTGTATGATACCAATGATTTGTGGTACGACGATGATATGGTCGAGAAAGATAAGTATGGCGTGCTGTATGCCAATGAAGGACGACGGCTGATTATGGCCACTCAACCAGAATTAATCGGAAAAGATTATGTGATTCCTGATGGCGTGGTGACTATTTGTGACGGAGCGTTTGCTGCGTGTAATGGCTATACGGTGTTATCGGCCCCAAGGAGCATTAAGACAATCGGTGACTATATCTTTGGTGACGAAGGTGGAAAAATCGTAATTCGCGACTGATATGGAAGAGAGTACTTTCAGATTTAGGATATCCTTTTTCCTGTATTCTGGCATTGACCTATGGATGGAGATTCCAATGGATCTTTACCAGAGGGTCTGCGATAGTGTTGGCAGTAGCAAGATGGAAAGGCTGGAGTTTGGCTTTAAGTTCGCTGATATTGTCAAGGAAAGGTTTCCTGAACTGGATACTTTGATCCTACAGGAAATAAACAAATGGAAAAATGAACACTATGGTGTCAACGTTCCAGACGAAGTGGTAAATCAATACGGTCTTACCTCACCATGGTTTGAGGAACAATAAAACACGTTAAGTGTGGAATTAATTTCCAACAATGAACAAATTTTGCCTTGTTCCAATAGGCAGTGAGTCCGGGGAGTCCCAGAGGAGTGTCGTGTATACTCTCCTTAACGGCCCCCTTTTAACAAGGGGGGCCTAAAGGGAGAGTTACACTCCTCTGGGACTCCCCGGACTCACTGCCGTAGGGTTTTGGCAAAGATACGAAACTGCCAAAATCAATTGTCCGTTTCTGACGCCTTTTTTAACGTCAAATTAAGAAATCGTAACATTTTTAACCATCGTACACAAAAAACACATTCAAATTCGCTATTGATCAATACCCCCTTACCTTTGCCTCATTCGAATAGTCTTAACAACTCATTGGAACCATTCGAACGACTCATCCGGATAATCCCTTTACCCTATAAGGGATTATTCGAACACATCAAAGGGATTATTCGAATAGTTGATTAAAACTATCTGAATAAAATTCGGGCTTTATATCCGGACATAGAGGCACTATTCTGAAATCAGGAGCATGGCATTCTTGAAACAGGTTGATTTGTCTGGATTTCCGGACAATTCATTTTTGTTTTCCGATGGTATGAGTGATTTTGGGGACATCGTGTTCCAGAACTGGAGAGGTCTGTCTGAAAAATCAATGTTATCACTTCATTTTTCCAATTGTCTGCCCCAAATCTGAGACATGACATTGCCCGGTGGGCAAAACTATGACATAACATAACAAAGAGGTGCTATCCTGATGGGACAGCACCTCTGGTTTATTGGACGTTTAATCCCGGAGTCTTATTTGATGTCGCGGATCTGCTGGGCAGGAGCGTAGTCGGGATTGATCTCGAGGATCTTGGCGGCAAACTCCTTGGCTGTGGCCTTATCGTTCTTCTGGAGGAAGTTGTAAGCCATGAGATAGTGCCAGGCGGTGGTCAGCATGCTGATATCACTCTTGCTCTTCTCTGCCTTGCTGCTGAGCATCTCGGCCAGTTTCTCGTAGTAAGGCTTGGCGAGACCCTTCTTGGAGTCGGGATCGAGTTTGGAGTTGATGTTGGCACGCATATAGGTTGCATACTCGGCTGCATCGGCAAACTTCTCATACATATCCTTATAGACACCGTCGGCCTGCATCAGGGCTGCTTCCTTGCCTGCGGCATCCTCTGCCTCGTCAGACTGCTTGGAATAGAGAGAACCCAGTCCAGCCCAGTCGTTCATCGTAGCATTCTTCTTGGCTTGCAGGAAGTCACGATAGTAACGGATGGCATTGGGGAAGTTCTTGTCCTGCACATAGTTGTCAGACACGGCCTTCAGGATGTCCCAGCGCTTGATCATCGAAGAGTCGTTCACCAGTTCGAGGGCACGGTCATACTGCTTGTAGGCATTCTCCTTATCGTTCAGGGCGTTGTAAATCAGAGCGGTGTAGTAGTGGTCGTACTCTGAGAACTTGGCACTGTCGGTCTCGTTGAAGTAGCGGTGGATGTAGTTCTTGGCTGCATCGTAGTTCTTCAACTCGTAGTTAGAGAACATGGCCAGACGATTGAAGATAGGGCTGCGTGGGAAGAGTTTGACACCAGCCTCAGAAGCCTTGAGGGCATCTGCGAAGTGACCAGTGAAGTAACTGCTGCGTGCGAACTCGTTGAGACCCGTCCTGTCGAGTTTGTTCACATCGGCCTTGCTGTATGCCTCGTAGGCGGCTTTCTCATCGCCAGCGAGCATATAGATATGTCCGGTGAAAGCATCCACATCCTCATTGGGGCAGTTGGCCTTCATGTCCTGTAACTTGGCAGCAGCCTGACTTGGACTGATCTTACGATACACCATTGCCCATTTCTTGTAACCCTGGGGATCCTTCGGGTTGAAGTGGATGGCCTGGTTGTAGAAACTGGCAGCCTTACCACCGTCGTCGCCTAACGACTCGATATCACCCAGCAGCAGATAGGCGGGTGCGAAACTGAACTTGGGCTTGACTGCCTCGTTGGCCAGATTGGCGAAGACACGAGCCTGGGCGGTGTCCTTTGCTTCGTAGAGAGCACGTCCGAGAGCGAGAAGGGCATTGGGATCCTTCTTGTTCTTCTTCTGGGCTGTTTTGATTAACTCGGCCTGATTGGGAGCCTTTGACTTGATAGCGGCGAGGGCAGCATTGAGTTCTGCTTCCTGAGCCATCACTGAAGTGCTCATGCCTAGCATCAGCACTCCCATTACTACGTATTTGATTGCTTTCATAATTCTCATGCTTTTTAAGTTATACAAATTGTTTAATAGTCTCTCGATGTTATGACGTTTTATAACCTGAAAGGTTTAACTTCTCACTTTTCTCTTCTCACTACTCTCTTCTCACTATCACGTCTCGGACGTTCATATTTGCGGTTCGCGGCAGCAGGCCTGAGCGGAGAATAATCATCTGTCCCTTGGGCAACTGCACGAAATGGGCAAAACCGGTGGGGATGCCGTTGGGACGTGGATCGTTGAGCAGCGCGTAGATGGTACGGCGGAGAGGGTAGTTGCCGTTGTATAAGTAGTATTGATAGGGCTTCCAACTGTTGTAACTCTTGGCAGAGTCCATCTTGGAGACACCCATCACGGATATATTCTTCTTGAAGGTGACATTGGTGGTGTCGCGCTTGTCGTTGAGCCAGTTGCTGCCAATGATGCCAAGGGCATTGGTGTGGTTCTCGACATAGTCTATAACAGCGGCACTCGTCTTCACGGCACCGATGTTCTTGGCGCTGAACTGCTGGCCTCCGAGGATGGAGTCGACGCACCAGCGCACGGTACTGGACAGAGGGTTGTCGAATACCACGTCGATTTCGCCTAGTTTGTTTTGTGGATAGATGTCACTCCACTTGCTGACCTCTCCCTTGAGGATCCTGGCAAAGTCCTTGATGGTGATGCAGGAGTCGGGATTGGTATTGTTGACGATGATGGCCAGACCGTCGTATGCCACGGGTATTGCCCTCGGCAGATACTTGCGGTCGATCAGGTTCTGTCGTTCCTTCGCCGTGAAGTCACGGGTGGTGAAGGCAAGCCACGTCTCCAGTTTCATCAATTTCGCCACCGCATCCTGTTCGTTGATGTAGAGTGGGGTGATGGAGTCGAGGGTGTGCTTCTGGAAATAGAACAGTTCCTCGTCGATAATCGGGTAGAAACTCTCATCGGCAGTCAGTACGCTGGCTGCTTCCTGATAGGCTTTCTCCTTTTCAGGATTAGGCTTGTTCCCACATGAGAGGAACAAGCCTAATAATAGTGTTAATCCAACAAGTTTGTTGAAATGGTTCATTTCAAATCAGGTTACTGGAGTTTGAACTGCACAGGTACGGTGTACTTCACACGTACTGCAGAGCCATTCTGCTTACCTGGCTGCCACTTAGGCATCGCCTTCACCACGCGAGAGGCCTCCTTGTCGAGTGAGGGGTCAACAGACTTGACAACCTTCACATCGGTGATGGAACCGTCGCGCTCTACGACGAAGGTCACGATGACACGACCCTGGATACCGTTTTCCTCGGCAACAACAGGATACTTGATGTTCTTAGCCAGATACTCGAGCAGGGCTGCCTGTCCGCCAGGGAACTGAGGCATCTCCTCTACGACGTCGAAGACCTTGGTCTCCTCCACCTTCGGGGGCTCGGGTTCTGCGATGACTTCCTTAGCCTTCAGCACTTCGCCAGCCTCCTCGTCGTTACCTTCAACGGTGAATGCACCGATGGCGGTGTTGGTGGATGCCAACTCGTCCTGTGACTTCATCTCCTGATCCTCCTGCACTTCCTCGTCCTTCTTAATCTCAGGCGTGGTGAATGCAACAGAACTCTTTACCTTTTCTACTTCGATTTTCTCAATCTGCGGTTCTTCCTTACGCTCAACCTTGGCTTCCTTCTTCTCAGCCAGACTTTGTAATTCCACGTCGGTCTCGATGGCTGCGTTGCGGGAGGCGATATAGTTGTCGATAGAAACCTTCGCAATCACAATGGCTGCGATAGCGGCGAAGATGAGAAACATCGTAATCAGGGCCTTCAGATTTCTCTTTCCGGTATCCTTGCGTAATTGATAAGCGCCATACGACTGGTTCTTGCCATCGAATACGAGGTCAACCCAGCCATTGTCAATAAGATCAATTTTTCCCATAATTCTTTTCTTCTTTTAAGGGGTTAATCACTTGACACCTGCCTTCTCAATGAGTGCCTTGTCGTCGTCACTCATCTTGTCGACATTGTCGATGACGTACTTATCAATATTGCTAATCAGCATCTCGTCAAGAGCGGCGACCATATTCTCATAAGTTGCCGTGTCGAGCGGGCGGATAATGACGGTGAGGGTAGGTACCTTCTCGCCAGTTGGCAGTTCGCCCTTCTTCAACTTCTTCAGTTGCTCCTGATACTGCTCATCGGTCATCTTCGAGTTGTACGCGTTCTTCTTGGCATCGAGTTCACGCTTGGCCAACTTGATCTTAGCCACGGGGTTGATGCCTTCCTCTGTCGTATGCTCGTCGAGCACCTTCTCGATACCGTCCTTGCCGTAGGTGGTCTGCTTCACACAAGAAGGATCGTCGTAGTTGGGCAGTCCTGCTACGTACCAAACCTTGTCGTCAGCACCCAGATAAAGGGTGATGGTGTGAGAGGCCTTTGTCACCTGCTTGTCTTTCTCGTCCATGTTCTCTTGGTCGTTCGACGGCATGGTGAGTTGCATAGCCTGCGGCTTTGCCAGTGTAGTACACAGCATGAAGAAGGTGATCAGAAGCATCATCATGTCTACCATCGGCGTGAAGTTCACGCGGGTATCCATTTTCTTTTGCTTGGATAGATTTTTCTTTGCCATAATACTACTGGTTTAAACGTTTAACATCGAGATTCGTAATGAGTTGGAAACGGTTCTCGTTCTGGAAACGGTTCTCGTTCATGTCCTGAAGTTCTGACATCAACTTCTTAATAGTTGCATAAGGAGTCTTGGAGTCGCACTTGATGGCGAGTTTGATGTCAGGATTTGCATCGCGGGCCGCTGTGACCCACTCCTGGAACTCGCTCTTACCGCCGTTGATACTGTCGAGCGGCAGACCGAGAGTCTGGATGGCTTCTGTCATCTTCTCTGGTTCGAGATTGAGGTAAGTGGAAAGTTGAGCCATTGGAGCACCAACCATTGCATCCTCAAGGAAGTGCTTCTGCTGGTTGGCGTTGAGTTGGACACCAAACTTGTCGGTCATGGTCTCCAACATCGTCTTCATGTGGTTCTTATTTTCCGTACCTGCGAAGATCTTGCCCTCTGGGGTCACCAGAATGGTCAGCAGATCCTGCTCAGGTATCTTGACCTCTGACACTGAGTTAGGCGCGGTGACTGATACTGGTTCCGGTGTCAAGAATGTTGATGTCAACATAAAGAAACACAGAAGCAGCGTCATCACGTCTGACATTGGCGTCATGTCAATCCAGATGTCTTTTTTCTGTATCTTAATTTTAGCCATACTAAAACTGGTTTAGAAAGTTTTAATAAATGGTTAAAAATTAAGCCTCGTTGTGGTTAGAATCGTATGTAGCAGCGATTGTGAAACCAATCTCGTCGAGAGCGTAAGTCAACTTATCGATCTTGTTTGAGAAGAAGTTGTAAACAACGGTAGCAACCCAAGAGGTCAAGATACCAGATGCTGTGTTCACAAGAGCCTCAGAAATACCGGCAGACAGAGCCATAGAGTCAGCACCACCACCAGCAGACAGAGCCTGGAACGATCCGATC
>ONTZ01000029.1 GCA_900320905.1 uncultured Prevotella sp. | reverse complement strand
TATTAAAGTAATTGCTCAGCGCCGAGAGTTGAAAATCGGCAAGAACCCGGGTGTGAAGAAGTTCGTGATGCGTCCTGACCTCTACATCCCCATCGCAGAAAAGAAGGTATTCGCGGAGGCATCAACCCACTCAGGCATCTCCGCAGGTGTGATCAAGGCGGCTTGGGATGCCGCAGGCGAGGTGATCCGCACGTGGGCCACCGAAGGTCACTCCATCCCCATCCCCGGACTGGGAACGATGCGCTTCGGCGTACGCTCGAAGTCAGTGGAGAAGTTGGAGGATGTAAAGACGGGCCTCATCACCACCCGCAGGATTGTGTTCACGCCCAACGTGGAGGTGAAGGAGGAGTTGAAGAACACCAGCATCCAGATCACCTGTCTCGACGAAGAGGGAAATGTGTTGAAGCGCGTCACCTCTGGCGACAGTGGCGAGGTGGAAGACCCCGAGAACGGTGGCGAGAACACCAACACGGGTGAGAACACCAACAGCGGTCAGAACCAAGGCGGCAATGGTGGCGGCACCAGCCAAGGCGGTGACAACACCGGAGGCGACAACGGCGGTGGCGGCGATGACAACGGCGACAACCCAGACCAGTAAGAAGTGAAAAGTCAAAAGTTATGAGAAAGAAAGGATTCATTGAGGTTGCGGTGAAGGTGATAGTAGCCGCGCTCACAGCCTTCTTGACGGCCATCACAACGACCAGTTGCATGGGCCACGGCCCACTACTCTAAAAAAGAAATCCCCGGAAGTCGAAAGGCTTTCGGGGATTCTTGTGGGGGTTATTTTACGATGGTCAATCTATCTGTATCGATATCGCCGGAGCCAGACTTGTGTTTATTCATCTGCTCGACCTTACCCTCCAGGCAGATATCGCCTGAGCCACTCATCTGACAATCCACCTTCTTGCAGCCCTCCTCGAAATGGACGGTGATGTCGCCGGAGCCGCGCAGGGTGATGTCCGAATTATCGACGTTTCTGTGCCACACCTCCATATCACCGGAGCCGACGAGGATGATATCCGACGTGATGGCCTCCAGACGCTTGACCCTGATATCGCCGGAACCAATCAGTTCCGTCTCACAGTGATCGCAGATGATCTTATCGAAGGTGATGTCGCCGGAGCCTCGGAGGGAGATTTGCATCTCGTCGGTATCCAGATCACCCTCGCAGACGAAGTCGCCGGAGCCACTCAGGCTGACGCTGGTCAGGTCGGGCGAACCGACATGCACGGTCACATCGCCCATATCGCCAAAGGACACGTTGAATATGCCGATCTTCCCCTTGTTGCGAATGACAAGAGTGCCATCCTCGACGTCGGTAACTATCTTCTTCACCGCCTCTTCCGGGCCTTTCACGCTGACGTGGTAAGTATCGGCCTGGAAATAATAGACAGAGGGGGATCCCATAATGGCGATCTTGTCGAATCCCTTCAGGGGACGGGTCTTTACTACTTTTGGGCCGTTATCCCAAGAGCCACTTCTATAGATACACGACACGACGGTCTGGGCCATCAACAGCAGCAGGAGGCTGCGCATTACGTACTTGGTTGTTTTCATCGCTGTTTCTGTTTCTTTGTTTCGTTTCTAGGTGTTTGACGTTCGCGACAGCGGAAAAGTTGCACAGGTGCCCGTTATTTTTCGAAATGCTGGTAATCCTTCATGGTGCGCCAGTTACCGCCCCACTTGAAACCGTGCTGGATAAAGAGCCGGTAGAGCAGGTCGCCCTTGACAATCTTGTAGGGATAGGTCTTCTGACGGTCGGTATAGGGAAGGCCATTGTCGGGAGAGACCAGTTGGCGCCCGTCAGCCCCTTTCCGCACATAGGGATTGTAGCGTGTATTGATATCGACAGCCATTCCCAAAGCATGCTTGGAGAGTTTCTTCGTGCCAGAGACGGTACGGTAGCAGAAACTGGAGGTATTATTGTCTCTCATCGACTGCTCATCATCGGCCTCATAGTCATCTATCAGCCGGATCTTCTCAATCGGATAGCGCGCCTGATAGAGGCGGCGGAAAATCTCGACGAGATCCTGGGCGATAGCCTTGTTGCAGACTAGTTCGCCCTTGTGGACTTTTCCCTGTGCATCGACATGGAGCACACGGACATGACGCAAATCACTACGAGGCACGGCACAGCCCTCAGGATAAGACCGTCCCTGCATCCGTGCAAAGAGGGAATCACTGAGCGGAGCCACAGAAAAATCCTGCGCCTGCATCACAGCAGACGGCATCATCAACAGAAATAAAAGACAGATGAGATGTCGCATACGAAGCATTATGTAAGGGGCAGCAAAACCCAGAAACGGGAGCCCTCCCCCAATTCCGACTCCACACCCACCGTACCACCAAGTTGCCGGGCATGCGACTTGACCACAGAAAGTCCAAGGCCGGTACCAGGCACATATTCGTCGATCTTCACGAAGCGCTCAAAGATACGCTCCTGGTCATCCTTCGCAATGCCCTTTCCTGTATCACGAACCCAGAGACGCACATGGTTGTCTTCCACATCATAGCCCATAGTGATGGTACCTGACGTCGTGAACTTAATGGCATTCGTCAGGAAGTGCTCCATGATGGTTTTCAATTTCTCCAAGTCAGAATGGATCAGCATCTCCTTTTGCGGCAATTGCAGCAAGATAGGCACTTCCGTACCCACCTGAATACGCTCCTGCATCTCCGACAGCAGGGAATTCAGGTCGACGACATTCAACGCCAGACTATTAGCGCCAGCCTCTATCTCCGACATGCTGACCAGTCCGTTGATGATTCGCAGCAGTTTCTGGTTGTTGTTCTGGATTTCCTGAATCAACTGGTTGCGATCCTCCTCACTCTGCACCACTGGCAACAGATCGGCAAAGCCGACAATGGCATTAAGAGGCGTACGGATCTCATGGCCCATGTTCGCCAGAAAGGCCGTCTTCAAACGGTCACTCTCCTGAGCCTTGTTACGGGCTTGGATCAGGGCATTCTCCATATCCTTACGATTGTCGATACGCATAGAGGCACCCACAATCTTCAAGGGGGTTCCGTCAGCATCGCGCTCTCCAATAGTCGCATAACTCTCCTCCCAATACGACTTACCAGGAATGACAGACTTGACCTGATACTGCTGGTAAAAGACATCCGTCTCACCCAGACATATCTCATCGAGTGCCTTTCCCACCCTTGACTGATCATTTGGAAAAAGTTGCAACACCCAATCATCGATATTGGTGCCGGCCTCTGGAATAAAGTTGCCTGTATCTTCGCGATAGTCATTATCGAAAAACACCGTCCGCATCTTGGGGTTCACATGCCAGGTGGCCAGATGCATGGCTTTCAGTACAAACTCATACTCCACATTACTCTGCATCATCTTCTCAAGTTCTGACAAGTCATTTTTCAATTGCCGCCTCTTAACATACTGACGGTAAATCAGGATTATCAGGAGCAGGAAGAAGACTGCCCCCAGAATCCACATAATCTGAACGGACGTGACATTGTGCAAAGAGAAAGATAGAATGTTCTCTGCCATAATCGTGACTGTTGACGTGGCAAAATTAAGAAAAAAAACGGAATCACACAAAATATAAGGTATTTTTTTGCGATTTATTTGTTTTTTTGCCTAACTTGCATTAACTTTGCACTCGAAAAGTCGACAAATATCAACTTTTATATTGGTATTTCCACATATAACAAAAATGGAACAAGAATTTGAATTAATCGCCAAAACGTTCATGGGACTGGAACCTGTGCTGGCGAAAGAACTGGCTCAGTTAGGGGCCAACAACGTACAGATTGGTAGACGGATGGTTTCGTTTACAGGTAACAAGGAGATGATGTACCGTGCCAACTTCCAATTGCACACCGCTATCAGAATACTGAAACCCATCCGGCACTTCAAAGCCAAGAGTGCCGATGATGTCTACGAAGAAATAAAGAAGACAGACTGGCTTAATTACCTGGAACCAGAAAAGACTTTCGCCGTTGATGCGGTGGTCTTCTCAGAAGAGTTCAGACATTCCAAATTCGTTGCTTATAAGGTTAAAGATGCCATCGTGGACCAGTTCCGCGAGAAGACAGGCAAACGCCCCAACATCTCTGTGGCCAACCCCGATATCCGCCTGAACATACATATCGCAGAAGACCACTGCACCCTCAGCCTCGATTCCAGTGGCGAGTCGCTCCACCGTCGTGGCTACCGTCAGGAAAGTGTGGAAGCACCACTCAATGAGGTATTGGCTGCTGGCATGATTCTGATGTCTGGCTGGCAGGGCGATACGGACTTCATCGATCCGATGTGCGGTTCAGGCACCCTCCTCATCGAGGCGGCTCTCATCGCCAGAAACATGGCACCAGGGCTCTTCCGCAAGGAGTATGCCTTCGAGAAATGGTCTAACTTCGATGCAGATCTTTTCGACGAGATATACAACGATGACAGTCAGGAACGGGAGTTCAAACACCATATCTATGGCTACGATATTGAGATGAAGGCCGTCAATACGGCTCGTATGAATGTGAAAGCAGCAGGACTGTCGAGCGCCATCACCATCGAGCAGCAAGACTTCAAAGATTTCGTACAGCCCAAACACAAGAGTATCATCATTACCAACCCACCCTACGGAGAACGCATCTCAACACCCGACCTGCTCGGCACCTATAAGATGATTGGTGAACGCCTGAAGCATCAGTTCAAAGGCAACGACGCTTGGATACTCTCTTACCGAGAGGAGTGCTTCGAGCAGATCGGTCTGAAACCAAGTATTAAAATTCCTCTCTATAATGGCTCTCTGGAATGCGAGTTCCGCAGATACCAGATGTTCGACGGCAAATTGAAAGACTTCCGACACGAAGGCGGCATTGTGAAGACTGATGAGGAAAAGCGCGAGATGGCTCAGAAGCACCGTTTCAAGAAAGAACGTGAGTTCAAGCAGCGTTTGGAGGAAACGGAACAGAACGAGGAAGCAGACATCCGCACTTTCACGTTCCATCACCATGATCTGGAGAAACCTGAGCGAAAACCCCGTCGAGAGGATCGTCAGGAAAGGAATGACAATGGCAAGCGCCTTGAAAGAAAAGACGGCAAAGGGCGCTTCGACCGCAAAGACGGGAAGCGTTTCGACCGCAAGGACGGTAAGGGGCGTTTCGACCGCAAGGATGGTAAGGGGCGCTTTGACCGCAACAACAGAAAGACGGACAAAGCCGTACGGAAATTTGAAAAAAGCAAAAGGAGGTTTGACGATGACGAAGATTAAATACCTACTGTTTATACTTATCACTTCTCACTTATCACTTTTCACTCCCGTGTCATTGGCTGCGCAAGACAAATTTTTCACCCTTGAAGACCTGAACTTCGGTGGTACGAACTACCACAAGTTCCAGCCCAAGAATATGTGGCTGACCTGGTGGGGTGATCAACTGATACAGACGGATGTAGAAGAGTGCTATACCATCGACACAAAGACAGGAAAGAAGGAACTGCTCTTCACCCTCGACGACATCAACAAATGGGCCGAGAGTGATGATGAGAAATACGTACGGCACCTGATGAACGCCACCTTCCCCTATCCCGAAAAGCCTATTGTAAAAGTCGGCAACAGAAAGGCAGTCATCCTGGTAGATTTCAAGGAAAAACAGGTTGTCTGGCAAGACAGTACCATAAAAGAATCTGCTGAAGACTGGAACCCCATCTCGAAAGCGACAGCCTACATCAAGAGCCATCAACTCTATGTAGCAGACGGTGAAGGGCACGAGCACCAGTTGACCACTGACGGTAGTCGTGAGATTGTCTATGGACAAAGCGTACACCGTAATGAGTTCGGCATCGAGAAAGGCACTTTCTGGAGTCCTGACGGACAGCGTCTGGCCTTCTATCGCATGGACCAGAGCATGGTGACGGACTATCCGCAGGTGAACATCAATCCCTGTATAGAACCCTGCCCTGCCGCCTACGAACCAGATAAATACCCGATGGCAGGTGGCAAGACGCATGTCGTCACCATCGGCATCTACGACCTCCGCACGCAAAAGACCATCTATCTGCGGACGCCTGTCACTGATGTCTCCCCAGAAGCGCTCCAAAAGACCTGCTATTTCACGAATATCGCCTGGAGCCCTGACAGCAAGACGGTCTATCTGTTCGAACTGAACAGAGGTCAGAACGACTGTCGCCTGGTAGCCTATAATGCCGAGACAGGCGAACGCCTCGCAGACCTCTATCGCGAGACCTCCGACAAATACGTGGAGCCCCTGCATCCCATCCAGTTCCTGCCCTGGGACGACACGAAGTTCCTGATGCAGAGTCAGCGCGACGGCTACAACCACCTTTATTTATATAACACCCAAGGCGAGTGTCTCAAACAACTGACCTGTGGCCCGTGGGTGGTTATGGATGTCGTAGGCTTCAACAAGAAGCAGAAAACCATCATTTTCAAAGCCAACAAGGAACATCCCCTGCACCACCGTCTCTACAGCGTCAGCATGACAGGTGCCATCAAACAACTGGGAATGGTGGATGGGGTTCACAACGGTGAGTTATCACCATCGGGGAATTATCTTATCGACAGATTCTCCACCACCACAAGACCCCGTGTCATCGATGTGGTTGACCTGACCCCCAAGACCCCTCGCCACACGAACCTCTTAGAGGCAGAAGACCCCTGGGTAGATTACCAGCAGCCCATCTTCGAGTGTGGCAGCATCAAGGCGGCTGACGGTAAGACCGACCTCTATTATAGGATGGTAAAACCCGCCGACTTTAACCCTGAGAAGAAATACCCCACAGTGGTATATGTCTATGGTGGCCCTCATGCCAACAATATACAGGCCTCTTGGCACTGGGCCTCTCGCACCTGGGAGACCTATATGGCACAGAAAGGCTATATCGTCTTTATCCTCGACAATCGGGGAAGCCAGTATCGGGGTCGTGACTTCGAGCAGGCTACCTTCCATCAACTCGGCCAGATTGAGATGCAAGATCAGATGAAGGGCGTTGATTATCTGCGCAGCCTACCATACGTCGATATGAACCGCCTCGGTGTCCACGGCTGGAGTTTCGGTGGGTTTATGACCATCTCACTGATGACCAACTATCCCGACGTGTTCAAAGTGGGCGTGGCTGGAGGCCCTGTCATCGACTGGAGATGGTATGAGGTGATGTACGGCGAACGCTATATGGGTACGCCCCAGAGCAATCCTGAAGGCTATGCCAAGACGAGCCTCATCAGCAAGGCGAAAAACCTAAAGGGGAAACTGCAGATCATCACAGGCTACAACGATAACACCGTCGTTCCCCAGCACTGTCTGTCGTTCCTCGATGCCTGCGTCAAGGCGGGTACTCAGCCTGACTTCTTCGCCTATCCCGGTGAGGAACATAATATGCGAGGACATGCCTCAGTGCATCTGCATGAGCGCATCACCCAGTATTTCGAAGATTATTTAAAATAACGATATGAAGATTTTATTGTTAGGCAGTGGCGGACGAGAGCACGCCCTTGCATGGAAAATCGCTCAGAGCAGCAAGTGTGAGAAACTCTACATTGCCCCAGGTAATGCAGGAACCAGCAACGTAGGCGAGAACGTAGCGATGAAGGCAGATGACTTCGAAGCCATCAAACAGTTCTGTGTGAAGAATGCCGTCAGCATGGTTGTAGTAGGCCCTGAAGACCCGCTGGTGAAGGGTATCTACGACGAGTTGAAGGCCGACAGTCGTACAAAGGGCGTCCCGGTGATCGGCCCCTCGAAGGCGGGTGCCGTACTGGAAGGCTCGAAGGACTTTGCCAAGAGTTTCATGCAGCGCCACAACATCCCCACCGCCTGCTACCAGACCTTCGATGGCGAGCATTTGGAGGAGGGACTGAAGTTCCTTGAGACACTCCAGCCGCCTTACGTACTGAAAGCAGACGGACTCTGCGCAGGCAAGGGCGTGCTGATACTGCCTACCCTCGACGAGGCAAAAAAAGAACTGCAGGAGATGTTGGGCGGTATGTTCGGCAATGCCTCCAGTCGAGTGGTCATCGAGGAGTTTATGAGTGGCATCGAGTGCTCGGTCTTTGTTCTTACCGACGGTCAGCACTATAAGATTTTGCCTGAGGCAAAGGACTACAAGCGTATCGGAGAACACGACACAGGCCTGAACACAGGCGGCATGGGCAGTGTGACACCCGTTCCCTTCGCCACGAAGGAATGGATGCAGAAGGTAGAAGACCGCATCATCCGTCCGACGGTAGAGGGCTTGGCTGCTGATGGTATCGACTACAAGGGATTTATCTTCTTCGGACTCATCAACCGCACCAACACGCCTACTGGCGAGCCTGAGCCATACGTCATCGAATACAACTGCCGTATGGGCGACCCAGAGACAGAGAGTGTAATGCTGCGCTTGAAGAGCGACATCGTGGATTTGTTTGAAGGTGTCGCCAAGGGCGATCTCGACAAGCGTCCTATCGAGTTTGACCCCCGTGCCGCTGTGTGTGTGATGCTCGTCAGCGGCGGTTATCCGCAGGCTTACAAGAAGGGCTATCCTATCAGCGGCATCGATCAGGTGGAAGGTTCAATCACCTTCCATAGTGGCACGGCAATGAAGGGCGGCGAGGTTGTCACAGCCGGAGGACGCGTCATCGCTGTCAGCAGTTATGGCAAGGACAAGGCCGAGGCCCTTCAGAAGTCATTCGAGGAGGCCCAGAAGATTCAGTTCACTGACAAGTATTTCCGCCACGACATAGGCGCCGACCTGTAAGACGTGATCAAGAGATTTCAGAACAAGGTGGCTGAGAGCCGCTTCACGCTCCCAGCCGTTGCTGCCTACGGTATCGTTATCTGGCTCCTGTGCGGGCTGCTCCCTCAGCAGTGGTGGGGGCAGTTCGCCTGCTTTGTCGTATCCACCTATCTGATGGTGGAACTCAACAACAGCAACGTGCTAATCCGTATCTACAGCCGTTCCGTGTCGGCAGCCTTCGTCATCCTCTCCTGTATCGCCTGCTATCTGTTCCCCTCCATCAAAGGAGCCTTTGCCCAACTATGTCTCATCGCCAGCCTGCTCCCCCTCTTCCATTCCTATCAGGACAAGGAGTCTGTGGGCCTCACCTTCTATACATTCGTCTTCCTCAGTCTCGGTAGTTTGGTGGAAGTACACACGCTTTGGTTCATACCCATCTATTGGATCATGATGATGTTCTTCGTCTTCACCTTGACGGGGCGCACCTTCCTGGCATCCCTATTGGGCATCTTCCTACCCTACTGGGGCATGTTGGCATGGATACTTTGGCACTACGAAGGTAACTTCGAGCCCCTATGGCAGCATTTCGCACCGCTGGGCGACTTCCAATTCCCCTTCGACTATACCACCCTCAGTCTTTCCCACATTCTGACCTTTGCCTTCCTCGTCAGCCTATTTGTGACGGGACTGATCCACTATCTGCGCACCAGTTTCAACGATAAGATCCGCATCCGCCAGATATATTACAGTCTGGCCTTTCTCGATGTCGTGGCAATGGTCTTCCTGATAGCCCAGCCACAGCATGAAGACCTTTTGCTGCGTGTCATTATCATCGCTACGAGTCCCCTCATCGGCCATTTCATAGCACTCACCTACACCCGACTCACCAATATCGCCTTCTGCATCATCCTGGGCATTGCCTTGCTGCTGACTGCCTTCACCCTATGGAGTTCATCGTTCATTTTCTGACGCAGTACGGCTACTGGGGCATGTTGCTGGCCGCCTTCCTAGCCGGCAGTTTCTTTCCGTTCTCCAGCGAGGCTGTGATGATTGGTCTTATGGCGACGGGACTCGACCCGTGGTTGCTGATGATCTACGGCACCATCGGCAATGTTTTGGGCAGCATCGTCAACTACTTCGTAGGGCGTATGGGGAAGATGGAGTGGATTGAGAAATATCTGCATGTCAGCAAGGAGAGTCTTGAGAAGGCGCACCGCTTCCTGGCAGGTCACGGCGCCTGGATGGGATTCTTCGCCTTCCTGCCTGTTCTGGGTAGTGCCATCACCATCGCCTTGGGTCTGATGCGCTCCAACATCGTCATCACCTTCATCGCCATCACCCTCGGAAAGATTTTTCGCTACATTATATTAATCTATGGCGTGGGATTATTCCTATAACGTTAATTTATGTAGAGGGACGGTAAATAATTCACAAAGCACAATGCTCAATTCACAATTATTTCGTACCTTTGCAACCGAATTTGGGTTTTAACGTTAAAATAGATAGTTTTTAGATGAAACAATTCAGACTGGTGGACAATGTCCTCGGCTGGCTCGCGTTTTTTATTGCCGCCTTCGTCTATTGCTCCACGATTGAGCCGACAGCCTCGTTCTGGGACTGTCCTGAGTTTATCACAACCGGTTACAAACTGGAAATAGGTCACCCCCCTGGGGCACCATTCTTCATGCTGACAGCCAACCTATTCTCGCAATTTGCCAGCGATCCGACGCAAGTGGCAATGATGGTGAACATGATGAGTGCACTGCTGTCAGCCACGTGTATTCTCTTCCTCTTTTGGAGTATCACACACTTGGTGCGCCGTCTACTCATTGACAAGTGGGAGGAGATGACGCTATCGAAGATGATTATGATTGAGGCTTCCGGACTTGTAGGAGCCTTGATATATACATTCAGCGACACGTTCTGGTTTTCTGCTGTCGAAGGTGAAGTCTATGCCTACTCCTCGGCCTTCACGGCTGTGGTATTCTGGCTCATCCTGAAATGGGAAGACCAGGCCGACGAACCCCATAGTGACCGTTGGCTGGTGCTGATAGCCTATATGACGGGACTCTCTGTAGGTGTCCACCTGTTGAACCTGCTATGCGTGCCTGCCATCGGGTTGGTATACTACTACCGTCGTTTCCCCAATGCCAATCTGAAAGGCTCGCTCATTGCCCTGGGTGTCTCCGTGGTAATCCTCGCTGCTGTGCTCTATGGCGTAGTGCCAGGCATTATCACCGTGGGCGGCTGGTTTGAGTTGTTCTTCGTCAACACCCTCGGTATGCCCTTCAATACGGGTGAAATCATCTATATCATCCTGTTGGTAGCCACCGTTATCTGGGCCGTCTACGAGACGCAGACGCAGAAGCACAGTTTGACCGTACAGAATATCGCTTTCCTGTTGGCCTTCGGTATGCTTGGCATCCCGTTCTACGGCTGGGGATGGACAGCCTTCATCATTGGTATCGTGGTACTCGCAGCCCTGTGGTTCGTGCTGAAAATGACACGTGAGAAACTGCCTTTAATCTCTGCCCGTGCCAAAAACACGATACTGCTTTGTATGCTGATGCTGATGATCGGCTACTCCACATACGCCCTCATCGTAATCCGTTCCTCGGCCAACCCGCCGATGGACCAGAACTCTCCGGAGGACATCTTTACCCTGGGCGACTACTTAGGGCGCGAACAGTACGGTAACCGTCCGCTGTTCTACGGGCCTGCCTACACCTCGCAGGTGGCACTGACGGTAGAAGGAAATATGTGCCGTCCCGTCATGTCGAAGGGCAAGCCCGTCTACCAGCGCAAGGAAAAGGCTTCTGCCGACGAGAAGGACTCGTACTTCATCGTGCGAACGAAGGATGAATACAAATATGCCCAGAACATGCTTTTCCCCCGTATGTACGACGCTGCCCATGCCGCTGCCTACGAGAGTTGGATGGGAGGCGTGGATGGTACAGAAGTGCCCTACGACCGCTGCGGCGAGCCGATGATGATCAAGGTGCCATCGCAACTGGAAAACATCCGTTTCTTCCTCTCCTACCAGTGTAACTTCATGTACTGGCGTTATTTCATGTGGAACTTCGCCGGACGACAGAACGATATACAGGGCAACGGCGAACTGGAACACGGTAACTGGATCACAGGTTTCTCCTTCATCGACGATGCCCGTCTCGGTAACCAGAACATGCTGCCCGACGACCTGAAGGAGAACAAGGGACATAATGTGTTCTACTGCATGCCGCTGATACTCGGTCTGCTGGGTCTCTTCTGGCAGGCCTGGTACACCCGTAAGCGAAAGGTAGGCGAGAAACTGATAGACGACCCCATCGGTATCCGCCAGTTCTGGGTGGTATTCTTCCTCTTCTTCATGACAGGATTGGCCATCGTAGTCTATCTGAATCAGACCCCGATGCAGCCCCGTGAGCGCGACTATGCTTACGCAGGTTCCTTCTATGCCTTCGCCATCTGGTGCGGTATGGGTGTGGCAGCCATCATCGACTGGCTCAACCGCAAGATGAAGAAAGAGAACCTCATCCTGACATCCATAGTTTCCCTAGCATGTCTCGTGGTACCTATCCAGATGGCCTCTCAGACCTGGGACGACCACGATCGCTCCGGCCGCTACTGTTGTCGTGACTTTGGACAGAACTACCTGATGACTTTACAGGAGAGCGGCAACCCCATCATCTTCACCAATGGTGATAATGACACCTTCCCGCTCTGGTACAATCAGGACACTGAGAGTGTGCGTACCGATGCCCGCGTCTGCAACCTCTCTTATCTGCAAACCGACTGGTACATCGACCAGATGCGCCGTCCAGCATACGACTCCCCGTCGGTACCCATCACATGGAGCCGTCTGGAATACTGTGCCGGCACGAATGAATACGTATCGGTGGATCCGTCGCTGAAACAACAGGTGCTGCAACTCTATAAGGAACAGCCCCTAGAGGCTGCCGCACAATTCGGCGAGGAGCCTTTCGAACTGAAGAATATCCTCAAGAACTGGGTGCGCACCAAGAACAGCGAACTGCATGTCATCCCCACGGATACTGTTTATGTCACCATCGACAAGGAAGCCGTCCGTAAGAGTGGTATGATGATGGCTGCCGATAGCATCCCCGACAGGATGGTGATCTCGCTGAAAGGCAAGAGTGCCCTCTACAAGGGTGATCTGATGATGTTGGAGATGATTGCCCAGTGCAACTGGACAAGGCCCATCTATGTGGCCACCACCGTGGGCTCAGAGAACTATATGAACCTCGGTGAACACTTTGTTCAGGAGGGTCTTGCCAACCGCATCACGCCATTCCGCACACACTACACTAACGAACGCGGCGACCTGGTTCCCATGGAGGGTACCAAGCAGTTTGATACGGAGAAGACATATGACAACTTGATGAACAAGTACAAGTACGGTGGTATCGACAAGCCAGGCATCTACCTTGATGAAACGGTGATGCGGATGTGCTACACCCACCGTCGTCTGATGTCCATGCTGGCCACCAACCTCCTCGACGAAGGCAAGACCGACAAGGTGAAGGCCGTTCTCGCCAAAGCAGAGAAGGAGATTCCTGCCTACAACGTGCCGCACGACTACCAGAGCGGTTCACTCGACCTGGCTCGTGCCTATGCAGAAACAGACCAGAACAAGAAAGCACAGGAACTGATTGACCAACTCTGGAAGAAGTCGTCGCAGTATATCCAGTGGTACTGCTCGCTCGACGGCACCCGCTTCGCCAGTTCACAGCGCGAGTGCATGATCAATCTCTATATCATGAACCAGTTGCTGAACCTGCAAGACCAAGTCGATGCGAAGAAGAGCAAACAAATGGAGAACCAGTTGCAGGAACTCTCTGAGATTTACTACTCAAAAGGAGGCTCGTTTAGCGAATGATTATTGAACAACCCGCCATCTACCTCCGTTGGCTTTATCCGAAAGCCTATTGGAGAATGGACCGTCACGAGAAGGCCGTCTATCTGACCTTCGACGACGGCCCTATCCCAGAGGCGACACCCTTTATCCTCGACGTTCTGAAAGAGCATGGGATAAAGGCGACATTCTTCATGGTGGGTGACAATGTCAGGAAGTATCCCGAACTGTATGAGCGCGTCAAGGCGGAGGGGCATCAGGTAGGTAACCACACCCACAACCACCTGGGCGGCATCCGCCATTCCATCAAGGAATACAGTTACAATGTGGAGAAGGCTAACACCTATATCCACAGCCGTTATGTCCGTCCGCCACATGGCTGGATGCGTCTGACACAATATGCCTGGCTGAGTCGGAAATATAAGATTGTGATGTGGGATGTCGTGACCCGTGACTACTCCAAGTGGCTCGTTGCTGAGGATGTCGTGAATAATGTCAAAAAATATACGCGCAACGGTTCTATTATCACCTTCCACGACTCATTAAAGAGTATCGAAAAACTTCGCACCGCCCTCCCCAAGAGCATACAATGGCTGAAAGAGCAGGGCTATGAATTCAAGATTTTCCCATAGGAAAGCCTAGGCAATCCTAGGACATCCTAGGTTCTCCTAGAAACCCTTTTAAAAAACCAACAATAATGAAAAAATTACTAACAACTTGCTTCTTAGCAACCACATTCGCAATGACAATGAATGCCCAGCCCAAACTGAGTGCCGACAACATCGATGAGGTACTCAAAGCCATGACCCTCGAAGAGAAAGCCAAACTCCTCGTAGGTGCTGCCAACAATTTTTTCAGTGCCAACGCCGTTGTGGGTGGTGAGGCTACCCTCGTAGCAGGTGCTGCAGGTACCACCCCAGGAATCCCGCGACTTGGCATCCCTGCCACCGTGCTGACGGACGGTCCTGCCGGTGTCCGCATCAACCCCACCCGTAGGGGTACCGATCAGACCTTCTATGCAACCGCCTTCCCCATCGGCTCTTGCCTCGCCTCGACATGGAACACTGAACTGGTGGGACAGGTAGGACAGGCCATCGGCAACGAGACCAAGGAATACCGTTGCGACGTTATTCTCGGCCCAGGTATGAATCTGCACCGCAATCCGCTCTGCGGACGTAACTTTGAGTACTATAGCGAAGACCCCTTCCTGACGGGTAAAATTGCTGCCGCCTATATCAACGGTGTGCAGAAAGAAGATGTGGGTGTCTCTGCCAAGCACTTCGCTGTCAATTCACAGGAGACAGATCGCACCAGTGTCGACGAAAGGCTCTCCCAGCGGGCAGCACGCGAGATCTATCTCCGAGGCTTTGAGATTGCCGTCCGCGAGAGTAATCCGTGGACCATCATGGCATCCTATAACCTCATCAACGGCATCCACTCGATGGGTAACCGCGATCTCCTGACCAGCATCCTTCGCGATGACTGGGGCTATAAAGGTATCGTGATGACCGACTGGATTGGTATCCGTCAAGGACTTACCACCGTCAGTGAGGTACAGGCCGGCAATGACCTCATGGAACCCGGACAACCCGCCCAGGTGCAGGAAATCATCGACGGTGTAAAGAATGGCAAACTCGCCATCGCCGATGTGGATCGCAACGTACGCCGTATGCTGGAATACATCGTTAAGACACCAAGTTTCCGTAAGTATCCCGCCTCCAACAAGCCTGATTTCACGGCTCATGCCGCCATCACTCGTCAGAGTGCCAACGAGGGTATCGTGCTGTTGAAGAACAATGGCACCCTGCCTTGGAAGAACATCAAGAGTGTTGCCCTCTTCGGTGAGAACTCCTACGACTTCCTTTCTGGCGGTACAGGCTCCGGCTGCGTGCATCCGCCATACGTAGTCGATATGCTGGAGGGACTGAAGAACGCCGGCATCAAGTCGAGTGAGACCCTCACTGACATCTACCGCAAATACATCGCCTACGCACGGGTAAAATTCCAGGCAGAGCGCCATCCCGCCAAGTGGTTCCAAACGGAGGCTATGGGACAGCAGAAATACCCCGAAATCAGCCTCTCACCCATTGCCGTCGAGAAGGAAGTACGGGGAGCCGATGCCGCCATCATCACTATCGGACGACAGGCCGGTGAGGGTATCGATCGCGACATCCAGACTGAGTTCAACCTTATCCCCGAGGAGCGCCAACTCATTGTCGACATCTGTCAGGCCTTCCATGCCGCAGGCAAGCCAGTAGTCGTCATCATCAACTCAGGAAGCGTCATCGAGACGGCTTCCTGGAGTGGCTATCCCGATGCCATTCTCTGTGCCTGGCAGCCTGGTATGGAAGGCGGCAACTCTATAGCAGACCTGCTTACCGGCAAGGTTAATCCCTCCGGCAAACTGACGATGACTTGGCCCATCGCCGCCACTGACCATGCCTCTACGAAGAATTTCCCTGGTGCTATCGACGAATACAGCCTTTTGCAGATGTTAGGCAACGGACAGCCTATCCCAGGTCATGCTTACACCAACCACGAGGAGGACATCTACGTTGGCTACCGTTTCTTCGACACCTTCAACCGTAATGTGGCCTATCCCTTCGGCTACGGTCTCTCCTACACCACGTTTGAGTTTTCGAAGCCTGTAGTCAAGGCAAAGGGGCAGAGTGTCGAGGTGAGCATTACCATCAAAAACAGTGGCTCCGTCGCTGGCAAGGAAGTGGCACAGGTCTATGTCGCTGCCCCAAAGGGACGACTGGAAAAGCCCGCCCAGGAGTTGAAGGCCTTCGCCAAGACCCGTGAGTTGCAACCCGGTGAGAGCCAGACCCTCACGATGACGATTCCTGTACGTGACCTCGCCTCCTTCGACGAGGCAAATTCCCAATGGCTCACCGAGGCAGGTATCTACACCTTCCGCATCGGCGCCTCTTCCCGAGACATCCGCTGCACTGCCGAGACAAAACTTGCGGAATACACGGAAAAGACCACCAATGCCCTTGCCCCGAAGCAGAAACTCAATCTCTTGAAACAAAAATAAATGAAAATCCCGCCGATTGGCGGGATTTTTGTTATTCTCCTTCAGAACCGGAATAGTTGACTTTCAGAGCAAAGGCTTTCTGTAGTTCCTGCTTCACATCACCGATGACCCCCATTGGTGTCTTCTTATCTGCCTTGATACTGACGGTGAGGCGTTCCTGATGTTCTTCGGAAAGTCCCTTGCGCACCTCGTTGATATAAGGGACGATGCCCTCAACGGCAACGAGGCGGTTATCTATCTGGATACCTTCCGGCGAGATATAGAGGTTGATGACGGCAGATTTCTGCTCCATCTTACGCACCTCAGAACCCGCAGGCACCTCGTAGTGCACTTTCAGATTGTCATCCCGCATGTGGGTGACAAGCATAAAGAAGAACAGCACCGTGAAGATGAGATCCGGCATCGAGGCGAGGTTCAGACCTGGCATGGTGCGACGGGAGCGCATAAACTTACTCTGCATCTTTCTCATTTGCTGTCTCCTTTCTCCTTGGGTGGCATCTCGCTGATACGCTGAGGGTAATAATGATCTATATCCTCACGCTCCTCGGCAGACAGTTTGGCATAAGGCTTACTACAGACAGCACGAGCCCGTTGGTCACGCAGGGTTGTGTATGCCCGCACCACGGCATTCTGAACCTTAAAATAAGCCTCGTAGGTAGTGGCGCGGTCAGTCTCGATGCTGACGACATGCTCCAACCGATCCTGTTCCACACGCTGCACCAGTTGTTCGGTGAGTTGGCGGGTGGTGAGCAGAGTACCATCAAGGGAGAGTCGGTCCTGTGCATCGAGTCGGATTGTCATCACATGATCTTTTTTGATATCCATCGGCTGTTGCTTCTCGTCGGGCAGGGGCGGGAGTTGACGCATGAGCCCCTTGTCCGTGTCCATCGACGATGTCACGAGGAAGAAGATCAACAGCATAAACGAGATGTCTGCCGTCGATGAGGTATTCAGTTCCGGAACCGGCTCACGATGACGCCTGCCAAACATCCTATAATGAGTATGATCGAGGTATAGATAAACATATCGACGGTCTTCAACCAGAAATGACTGGCGAAGAGCGTGCCGTTGGTAGTCAGGGGGTCTGTAGAGCCAAGGAGCCACGTGACGACGAGACAGACGACAAAGCAGAAGGCGGTAGTCCAGGCGATACGTGTCTGCGGCACCCCGTTGATGATTTCGTCGTCCTTCGTCCGCATACGCAGTGTCTTCACCACCGACAGCAACGTTACCACGATGGCAGCAGCCACCGCGATATACATCAGCCAGAGCATGATGTCGGCGATAAAAGGTGAGACGAGTGACATGACTTATTCTTGGTGCTTGTATTGTTCAATGGCATCGAGGAGGTCGATGGCACTCTCCTCCATATCGCCTGTAAGTTTCTCGATCTTCGAGAGGATATAACTGTAAAACAGTTGCAGGATAAGGGCCACCACGATACCGAAGATGGTAGTGATCAGCGCCACCTTCATACCCGAGGCCACAATCTTCGGACTGATGTCGCCCTCAATCTGAATATTGTCGAAAGCCATCACCATACCGATGACGGTGCCGAGGAATCCGAGGGAAGGCGCCATCGCAATGAAGAGTTTTATCCACGAACAGCCCTTTTCGAGATTGGCTGCCTGCAAACCGCCATAGTTGGTGATGGCTCGTTCGATGGCATCCATCGGCTGTTTGATATGCAACAGACCGTGATAGCAGACACTCGCCACAGGCCCGCGTGTCTTCTTGCACAGTGCCTTCGCCCCTTCCACATCCTTTTCGCCGAGTTTCGCGCGGATATCCCCCATCAGTTTCTTCGCCTTAATCTCCGACATCATCAGGTAAAGGATGCGCTCGATACAAAACGCCAGTCCGAGGACAAGAGCCAGTGCCACCAGCGACATAAAGCCTGCATTACCATCAACAAACTTCCGTTTCAACTGTTTGTGGAAGCCGCCGTCCTGTTCATTGGGATCCTCACCGCCACTCAAAAGTGCCTCGTCATCGACGGTCACCGCCAACGCAGAGTCCTGGGCGGTAGAGTCGGATGTGACGACAACGGTGGTGTCCTGAGGTGGAGCCACTGATTGTGCGTTTACTGGGAGTCCCAACAAGAGGAGTCCTGTAACCAGTAGAATGATCAGTCGATTCTTCATAACCTATATTCAACAAAAAAGACTGCTCATCGCAGTCTCTACTAATTTTCGCGGAGAGAACAGGATTCGAACCTGCGAACCAGTTTTGCCGGTTACACGCTTTCCAGGCGTGCCTCTTCAACCACTCGAGCACCTCTCCCTGCGTTAAGCGGTGCAAAGGTAGTACTTATAATTGAAAATTGAGAATTGAAAATTGAGAATTATAAATTGTTTACGGATATTTAACAAAAGAAAACCCTCTTGGCAGTATCTGTCGTGGTGCGGGCTACTTCTTCCTCGCTGACACCGTAGGCCTCGGCGAGTTTACGGAGTACTTCAAATACGAAGGCTGGTTCGTTGCGCTGACCACGATGAGGCACAGGTGCCATATAGGGGGCATCCGTCTCCAGCACGATACGGTCAAGAGGCACAACGGCAGGCAGAACTTCAGGCAGATGCGACTTCTTGAAGGTAGACACACCGCCGATACCTAAGACGAAGCCCTCAAACTGCAACAGTTCACGGGCCTCCAGTTCATTGCCGGTAAAACAGTGGAACACGCCACCGGGGAGATCTTTCACGTACCTTTTTAATATACTTACCATCTCGTTTTGAGCCTTGCGACAATGGATCATCAAGGGCAGGCGGGTCTCAACAGACCACCGCACCTGTTCCTCAAAGGCAAGGAGTTGTTCCTGTTCGAACTCACGACTCCAATAGAAGTCGAGCCCCACCTCACCGATGGCGATGGGTCGGGGATTAAAAATACCTGACAACAACGCTTTTATCTCCGTCAGTTGTACCTGCCAGTCGGCGCGGACTTCTTCTGGATGGAGCCCCAGCATCGGATGGCAATAACCGGGATATTGGGCACAGGTGCCGAGGACCGTCTGGCACGACTTCACATCGATGGCAGGCAGGAAGATGGCACTCACCCCCGCCGCCTTGGCACGGGCAACCACCTCTTCGCGGTCTTCCGCAAACTCCTCGCCATCCAGATGGCAGTGTGTATCGATATACTGTATCATAACTTAAAGACTATCGGGATGCAGACCTTCGTCCGGCAGGGCTTGGCATCCATCACACCCGGTTGCCACTTCGGCATCATCCGGAGCACACGCAGCGCCTCACGGTCACACTCCGCAGAGAGTTTCTCCACCACCTGGATATCCGACACCGAGCCGTCTCGGTTCACGATAAACTGCGCCACCACCCTGCCCTGCACCTTGCGCTGCTGGGCCACAGCGGGATATTTCAGATTCTTCGTCAACCACTTCATAAACTCGACGGCTCCCCCAGGAAACTGCGGCAAATCCTCCACCACACGGAAGTCCAACGGCTCATCATACATATCCACCGCCTCCGGCAGTTCCTCTTTCTCCTCTACCTTAGGGTCTTCTTCCTTGGGAGCAACGGGTTCCAGCACCTCTGGCGCAATCTCCACATCCTCCTCCACGAGGTTCAGTTCCTGCGAGGGTGGCATCTTCTCCTGCGGCTCCTGCGGAATCATCATCGGCACCTCGTCATCCTCACGGTGCAGGGGCGACAGTTCCATCTCCGCCTCCAAGTCATCGTCAGCCATGTCGAAGAAAGACCACCCCGTGCCGTCGGTGTTCCACTCCAAGGCCACCAGACAGAGGGCGAGGACGAGGATCAGTCCCAGGAGATATCTTGTCGTCGGGTTCATATAATAAAACGCCAATTCTTACGTTAAATAAGTATTCAGCGTGCAAAATTAAGAAATAATTCGTATCTTTGCATCCGAATTAGCGTTTTTTAGATGAAAAAAGGAGTTTTTACTATCATAGCAGCCCTCTTCGCTCTTCTGACACATGCCCAGGAGAGTGAGACCGCCTACAACTTCCTCCGTCTGCCGGTGAGTGCCCATGCGGCAGCATTAGGAGGAGAAAATATCTCCCTCAACGATGACGATGCCACGCTCATCTTCCACAACCCCGCCCTGCTGAACTTCGTAACTGACAAGACTATCAACCTCAACTATATGACCTATATGGAAGGGTCGAAAGTAGCCAGTGCTGCCTTCGTGAAAGGCATCGGTGAGAGAGCCTCGTGGGGTGTGACCGCCCAGTACTTAGACTACGGGAAGATGAAACAGACCACCTACGACAATATCGAGATTGGCGAGTTCTCCGCCAAGGACATCTGTATCGGGGGCTCGTTTGCCTATGCCCTCACCGAAAAGATCTCTGGCGGTATCACGGCTAAGTTCATCACTTCCAGCATCGCCGACTATCACTCGATGGCAGTAGGCGTGGATTTAGGCCTGAACTATACCGACTCCATCGGCGACTTGAGCATCGCCATCGCCGCCAAGAACCTCGGTGGACAGGTGAAGGCGTACGACGAGGAGTTCGAGAAGATCCCCTTCGACCTACAGGTAGGTGTCACCAAGCGCCTCACCAACTCCCCCTTCCGTTTCTCCGCCACCCTCTCCCGCCTGCACGACTGGGATCAGGGCTTTATCAAGCACCTCGCCGTAGGTGCCGACGTGCTGTTGTCAGAGACCATCTACCTGGCAGCGGGCTATAATTTCCGCCGTGCCCACGAGATGAAGATCACCGATGGCGACGGTTCGAGCAACCACGGTGCGGGTCTCTCCCTCGGTGCCGGCATCTCCCTGCAACGTTTCAAACTACACATCGGCTATGGCAAATACCACGTATCGGCCTACAGCCTGTTGTTCAACGCATCATATAGTTTATGAAAAAGATTACCATAGCCATCGACGGCCACAGTTCGTGCGGAAAGAGCACGATGGCCAAGGATCTGGCCCGTGAAATCGGCTACGTCTATGTCGATACCGGTGCCATGTACCGTAGCGTCACCCTCTATGCCCTGCGCAAGGGTCTCTTCGAGGATGACGGCAGTGTGAAGACAGAAGCCCTGGAACAGGAGATGCCCAACATCCGCATCACCTTCCAGTTCAATCCTGAGACAGGGCGTCCCGACACCTATCTCAACGGAGAGTATGTGGAGAAGGAGATACGCTCCTTGGAGGTGAGCAGTCACGTCAGTCCCATTGCCGCCATCGGCTTCGTGCGCCGTGCCCTCGTGGCTCAGCAGCAACAGATGGGCAAGGACAAGGGTGTCGTCATGGACGGACGCGACATCGGCACCGTGGTCTTCCCCGATGCCGAACTGAAGGTCTTTGTCACCGCCTCTGCCAAGGTCCGTGCGCAGCGCCGCTACGACGAACTGAAGGCCAAGGGCATGCCCGCCGACTTCGATGACATCCTGAAGAATGTCGAAGAGCGCGACTATATCGACTCCCACCGCGAGGAGTCGCCTCTGCGCCAGGCGGACGATGCCATCCTCCTCGACAACTCCGACATGACCATCCCCGAGCAGAAGGCCTGGCTGCTGGAACAGTACAATAGAATCGTTTCAGCATAGAAACGTACAAATATCGTTACAAAAACACGTTTCACATTTTTCACATGTGGAAGCGAAGTTCGTAAGGGGATCAAAAACCATTCCCTTTGATCCTTGTACCGTTAATAGAAAATTTTGGACCGTCAATAGAAAAATTACGACGGTCGTTACGACGCATAAGTACCGTCGATAGGAAAATCCCAAGTGCTGGGACAATAAACATGTTTTTTCACGAACGCGCGTATACTTGTCTTATGCCAAAATCATCCCACCTATCCCGCCTGTCCCACACGTCAGATTTAAATTTTCAGTGTGGGATAGGCGGGATGAGCGGGTTGTTTTTCGCTTTCCCTAGTACACGCGCGCGTAGAGGAAAGGCAGTCTGGAGGAGGCATTGGCGGATGCCGAGATAGTCTTCATTGTTCATCCACCAGATCGGTACAGGCTTAGAATCACTGTTGCGGACGATTCTGCCGGCAGGTGATACGATACAATAAGCATCTGTGGATTGGGTGATGCCCATGGTTTTGTTGAAATCCTTAATCCAGTCCATGCGGCTTGTCATGTTGTAATAATAATGTTCGCCTTGCAATTTCGTAAAATAGCGCAGCCAGTTAGCATTTTCCCATCCGGCATACTTGGACTTCAGGTTCAGATCGCTATTAAAGACATTCACCCAAACGATATCAAGGTCAGCCAGTTCACGTTGTAATGGTAAAATTACATGATTCAATAACGTCGGGTCAACCCCTCGCCAAAAACGGACAAAGATAGTATGCCCACGATAACGCTCACACAGCGTCTGGAAGACCAATGAGTCAGGAATGTCCTGCAAGGTGTCACCAACGATTTCTTTCCCATCCAATCTGTTAAATTCCTCACGGTAGATGTTCTGCCACGCCAGCAATAATTGTCGATAGGCGGGAGGCAGATTGGCCAACGTTTCGGCAATCTCATCAATATCAAGCAGCCTGAACTCATTGCTCATCTGATCCCGCAATTTCCAAACGGTTTTCTCACGGGCAATAAAATCCGTTAGGAGTGTACCGATATCGATATTGAAATCTATAAAATCACTTATTTCTGGACAATAGACCATCTTAGGGTCTTTAATGAGTCGCTCGAAAGCATCCAGTTCCGCAACTACTGCATCGCGCTGCCAGGCAATCAGTTTCTCTTTGGCTATGGAGGATTCTTGCGTCCCTTCGGTAGCAAGCGGCAAGCCGGTTACATTGGCCGCGTTATTCAGTTCTCTTGGTGGGGTCGTCGATACTCGCCTAAAAGTTTGTATCTGCCAGCATAGTCTGACCAGTTCCTTCATGGCTGGCGACCATTGTTCTTCAACCTTCATCGTGTCGAGTTCGGCCATCCGCAGTTCCAGTTGTTTGGTAGGCAGCATTGCCCGAACGGCCTTTTCATGTTCCCACTCTTCTCCGTCCGTATAGATGCTCTTGAAGTATTTCTCGTTGAAATCTACATGATAATAGAAAAAATGCTCGTTCAGTTCATTAGCCAGTTGCGCCAACGGACCCCTCGTTACATAGAGTATGGTGTTGCTATTGGGCTTATTATACATATACCGATAGTTTATCTCGCGCATGTTGAAATACACTTCAGTCTCCGTGTCTGGCCCTACATAAGCAATCCCAACACCTTTTTTCTGAGGTTCAAATGTCAGTGAGATAGGTGTAATATGGGCAACTGGCAGTCGGAAGGTGAAGTTGCCTGTAGGCGATACCTGTCCACATAGTGTATCACCAACCTGATGAGGTGATGAACTTGGATGACGAAACACAAGCGTGATCTGACTACACATACCAGGCCTATAGTCCATCAGACGGCCTTTGATGGTAGCCCATCCAAAACGATAATCTACCTTAGGCAGGGTGTCTTGTACGGCCATAATCTCCTTCAGCCGTCCCTCTACATCTTTTGGCAACTGAAATGGGGGCAGCGGATTTCCATCAAGACGGATGCCAAATATGCCTTGATTGTAAAACTGAGGATCAATCATATCAACTTCCGTCACATCTACTGGTAATGGGGGGAATACGAATTGTACATCAAATCCATTTTTCCCAATATCCTCAAAAGTCCTTGGTTCGTCTGGATGAATAGTATCATCTGAGATCATTTGACGGAGGACATAGGTGCGGCCTTTCATGTCTCTCAGACAGGTCTCGTGACTAAAAAAGATGGCGTTCTCATCCCTTCTTGCGATATGAAGACAGAATACGGTTGCCGTATCATTCATGATGACGGAGTCTGTCCGCAGGCAGGTGAGCATATTTTGGTATATGCTTTCTGGTTTTACTATGGTGCGCTCTGAGGCCGAAGCCTGACAGATGGCTGCGGCCATCGCTATTAATATAAGCAGTTGCTTTTTCATCATCGTTTTTTGTTTAGTCATTATTGAAATCAACGGCCAGCACAAAATGAGCATCTTCAAGGTCACCAAAACGTCGGGCAGGAATCCACTTAGGCATCTGTTCTACGATTTTGGCAGCCTCATGGTATGCCTCTCTGTCGCCACGGACCAGTCCGATGTTGTCAATCGTTCCGTCTTTTTTGATACGGAACTGCACATAGGCCCTTTTGCCAGCCACAGAAGCATCATCCTCTAAAACCTGAGCCACATGCAGTTGCACAAAAGCCCGCAAGGCTGACATACCACCAGGAAACTCTGGGGGTTGGGTTAGATTATTATATTCGTCGCCATAGACATCGTTAACATAGTCCTCGGAAGAAAGAATATCTGTGGACTCTTCCTCGACACCCTGTTTCTCCTCAGGCTCAGCGGATGGCAAATCGGCTACAACGGGTGTTGCAATACTTTCTGGTTGTTGTTCGGGCTGTGGGCTTGGTTTCGGCATTTCCGCTGCCTTCCCGGCTCTCTCCACGATTTCCTCTACCTTTTCGTTCAACTTAGGCGTTGCAAAAGTTGTCAATACAACGAGTGTCACAGGCAGGATATAGAGCACCTTGCTACGAAGCCAAGGATTCGACTTGGGATGGTTCATCATATAGATGCGCTTCTTGATGAGGCTGTGGTTGAAGTTGTTGGCAAAAGCGTAGGATGTATTTGCCAAAGCCTTCTTCACAAGGAGCGCCTGATAGTTGTGCAATGAAATGCCTTGATGCAGCACATAGTCATCGGCCTCATATTCATGGACATCGCGAAGACTACGCCCCAGCAGATAGGCAATGGGATTCCACCATTGCAAAGCCTCGACAAAAGTAAGCAGCAGAATATCGAAGGAGTGACGGTTGAGAATATGGGCTTTCTCATGCAGTAGTATCTCACGGCCATAAGGCTTGTAGTCACTCTCGCTGATGACAATACTCCGCATCCAACTAAAAGGTGCCACATCATCGATATGACAATAGATAGTTGCTTTTCCGTTCTTGTCCGTCCACAGACAACCGCCACGAATAATCTGGCCAATCCTGAACAATTGCCAGAGACGGATACTAAGCGCCAAAACTACACCTAATATATATACAAGCGTGAGAACGCCTAACCATGAAAAAGTCCGGGTCGTTGCAGCCAATGACATCGAGGTCGTTTCGGCTTCCTGTGTCATTGACAAGATACGATGCTGCATCTCATAGACTATGGGCTGTTCAGAAGTTGCCAACGAGGGGATGTCTACCATCGGGAGAACCAGAGCCAGCATGAGAATCGTAAGCAATGTGATACGATTCATGCGGAAGAAACTCTCCTGTCGCAGCATCAGTGTGTAAGGCAGATAAAGCAGTGCAAGCACTAAAGCCGACTTGATACTATATATGAACAAGGTAATCATCTATAAACTATAAACTTTAAACTATAAACTACAACCCAATCTCCTTCATCAGTTCCTTAATCTCCTCAGCTGTCAGATGCTCTTCCTTCACGAAGAAACTGAACATCGACTTGAAACTATTCCCGAAGAAATCGTCCTTCACCTCCTCCATCACCTGACGGCGATATTTCTCTTTGGTGATAAGGGGTGTATAGATGAGCAATTTGCCTGTCCCTTTCTTATGCTCCACAAATCCTTTCTGTGTCAGGATCTTCAGGAAGGTGGCGATGGTGGTGTAGGCAGGCTTGGGCTCTGGATAATGCGTCAGGATATCGTTGACGCATGCCCCTTTCTGCAATTCCCACAGGACATTCATCACCTGCATCTCACCTTTGGTCAATGTCTGTTGCTTCATACCAATTTGTCTTTAATGCTTGACTGTCGCAAAATTACTAAGTTTTTAAAAATCTAAAGTCTTAGTAATCGCAAATCTTTCAAAATCAGCGATTCTTTAACTTTCATTATTAGTAATTCTGCGGCTATTATTAGTAATTAACGCACAAGGTGAACATTTCCCCAGAAAAATTTGGAACTTTCGAAAAATCTTTCTATCTTTGCACCGTCAGAACGAAAGTTTTGACTATCCGGGCAGAATCCCGCGAGGGAGCAAGACTTCATCGACACTACTCCATTTATAAAAAGAGTCACTACAAGGTGACTCTTTTTTTTCGTTTCATTACCTGGTATAACGACGTACAAATGTTTGGAAGAAATGATTATCTTCTAAACTTTTTCTAGTAACTGACAATTGTTTCTTTCCTTTGAAAATAAGAACTTCTATAGCATTAGAATTTGATTCAAAATAGTGTTTTATATTACGAGCCAAAGTACTTGGATTATAATCTGTGGTTAGATTAAGTAGAACCCGATTTGTTTGTCCTATAGATTCTGTCAAACGATTATCTATAGAGTTCTTTCCACTTATAGTTTTCAAGTCGAACGACTTATATACCCCTTTGCGTTCAAAGATAAAATCTGCTGTTCTGATACCTTTTGGATTTGGCAGGATGTACACTTTATATCCTTGCACTACTGCCTTTCGTGCTGCATTTAACTGATTGTTATAGTCTTCGCTTCGTTCGCCACCAGTACTGAAGATATTCGTTTCTCCCTCTACGGGATGGAACTCGCCATAGTCAGTAATCAGTTTCAGTTGCTTAACGAAACTTGCCCCGTGCACATAATGCAGTTCTTGTAATTCAATATCGATGCCACGCCAAGAACAACTCTCCACTTTTAGTGTTAAGCCGTCCTCTTCTTCAAATATTTCGTATTCGTTGAATGGTTCTTCTATCATTGTTTTTTCATAAACTGCCTGCAAAGGTAACATTTTTTCCAGATACCACCAAACGTTAAGCATAATTTATGGGTCGCATAGAAGAGGGCCGGAGAAAATGATCACATTCTCCGACCCCATACACATATTATTAATGATGACAATTTGGAACACCAAGAGAAAGCACTTTCGCCGATGGAGGTCACGCTGTTGGGGATGGTCACGGAGGTCAGACCACTACAGCCCTCGAAAGAAAGATCTCCAATATTCGTCACGCCCTCGGGTATCGTTATGGAGGTAAAGTTATAACATCCAGCAAAAGAAAAGTTATTTATGCTTGCAACACTATTGGGGATAACCAAATCTTTAATTTCAGATCCGTTTAAGAACAAATGTCCTGCATAATATAGAGGATTAGAAGATACATCTTTGAAATTGATATTACACCATGCTGCCAAATCCTTTATATAAACGGAAGTAAGGTTGCAAATAGTAAAAAGAACAATCCGAGATAAGAGACAGACTACTTGGAATAGTTATGGTGGTAAGATTTCTACAACCGCAGTATTTGCAAGTCGCTGAATCATAACGAATTGCGTGCTAAACGATAGAAAAGTGATGACGTGGATTCTATGGATGGAGAAAAAGATAAAGATTTAACGTTTTTAACTTTCTTTAGGACCCCGCGAATTTAAACGTCAACTTAAATATCGCCTTATTATTTGATAATCCTTACAATTGTACTCTATCTCATCTTGTGCATCTGCCATTTCCAGCATTGTGCTACTGCACATTTTTCTTGCTCCTTTAAGTTTTACAAACTGCTCTGTTTCTGTATCTTTAACAGCAATAACTTCAATAGGAGTTTGTAAACCTTCAAATTTCGCCCAATCACCGACTTTAAATCTATGCACTCCTTCCTTAATTAAAACTCCTGAAAAAACGGGGTGTCTTTTCCCTTTTATCTCCTTGTAATCAGCAAATATCTGCATCATCCTGCCTGATGGAACTTTGAATGCTTTAGTGATGGCACCACCATGTGAATTTGCTGCCATATCTCTTTGATGATTTATCGATAATCTCAAAAGGTAACATAAACTGATAGAATAAAGGAATTTCTCTTGAAATTCTTCAAATGTAATCTCCCTTCCTACGCAATCCTCTTCATCAGGTCTTTTAATATACAGATAAATTTTTCTACACTCCATGTCTATGTGATACAATGAGTGAGCAAAACTATTTCTGAGATTAGGGCTATATACTTTTTTCAGTAGTTGGCCAAATTCATCATCTATATCCACCAAAGGCTTAATGATTGATTCTTTAATAAAAGGCTTAATTTTCATATCTGGAAGTTCTATTTCCCAATCGTATTCATGACCTGTAAGTAAGTCTGTAATATGCTTTAAAGATTTCAGAAATAGAGATGATTCCCATATATGGCAATATATCATTAACTCTATGTTCAAGCAGAAAAATCCATCATCTGTTCGATAGTCAAATCCCTCTTTCTTATACTTTGAATTGAGGTATTCAACATAGAACAACTCACGAGTTTCGTCATAATGTTCATCCAATGTATAATCAAGTGAATAATTACTATGGGAAGGACTAACCCTTTCTAATCTAGGAATGGTTTGTCCACGAGCTATCAGAAGGATAAAATCATTATATGACTTGTGATAAAGACGAAACATCAAATCATCTACCACACGAGAGACGTTCATACGAATTTGTCCCAGCATATTAATCATCAAATTACGTTTACAATACGAATAGCTACTTTGTTTGGAGCCTTTTTTCAGACATAGCTCCCATCATTATCTTTGCCCTCGCACTTTAAGCAATAGTCTACTATAAATCAGAATGACCGTATTACAAAGTACGTTGGTTCTCCGACACTATCCATTCTCGATTTCGTTTTGAACATAAGCGATAGCATCATTTTTTACCTCACTTGCATCTTCTACGGTGTCAAGAACCTTATCTGCTAACCAAATGGTAAGCAGTTCCTTTTCTTCCACATCGAAAAGTTTGGCCATGATAGGAATCTGACTACGTTTTGCCTTACGTTCTCCACGCTCAATTTTACTATACATAGGTGTATCAATCTCTAATGCCGCAGACAATTGTCGTTGCAGCAATCCTCGCTCTTCTCTGAGCTCTTTTATTTTCTTTCCAAATATCATAATAATGTTCTATATTAAATTCTATTGTTTCTTCTTCTCAGGATACCTCAACCAACAATCTAGTGAGATTCTGAATAATTGAAGAGTCTTAAGCCTCATTAGCCAATCGTCTTCATTCTTTACATTCGGTTTTTCACTAAAAGATAATTCGTAATCGCTTAAAAAGAGTTTACCTGTATGAGTCATTTTACTCCGAAGATTATAAATATCTTTATATATCTTCTGTGATTTCTCACTACCAGCTACGAATTTGGATAGGAAGTTGACAAATTTCTGTTTGACGCCCCATATAGGTCGTCCACATTGAGGACAAGTATAGGGAGACGATTTGATAGATTGGCAACTTTTGCATTCAAATTTAATCTCATCATCATCTACATCCAAGTCAACAAGTCCTTCAATTGCTGAAACATAAGAAAGGAAAGACAAACTTCTTTTTTGTGCAGATATATCCATCCCGTCACATGCTAAATAAATACAGGAATTAACCTTCTCCCGTGTTTTTTGTGAGAGATTGAAATAATAGTAGAGTGCTGAACTTATAGTGTTTGGGAACGATATTTCATGTTGGAAATCATCAACAGGATCATCTGTATAATATTCATGCATTCTGGCCTCCTTGTATACGATTTCCTCTTTTAAATCTGAAAAATGATCTATTTGCATATCCTCTTTCAGCCCTTTATAGATATATCCACCCAAGAATAATTGACTTTCTTGATTGTTGAAATTCTTCTTTTCATCTTCTGTCATATCATCAGATAGTTTATTAGGCATGATGATACCCCATCCCATCATAGATGAGTCATAATTAAAGAATCTATGATTGGTCAAACAAGAAAGCAAATTCAGTATTTCCTTCTCTTTGTTTATACGAATCGCCCCTAATTCGAAAATATCTTCAGGTTCTCCGTTTGCAAATTCTATTGTATATTCCAAATAAAGAGGGAAATGGCGTGCACAGGGATTCTGAGGTTTCCCATCCATATTGATAGGTAAGATTTGAAATCTGTCTTCAAATCTAAACCCCGCTTTCATATTTGAATTTGTGAATACTATTTTTCGATAATACTTCTTCATTTATTTACAATATCTTCATTGAACTATATAAATATAACAGGAATCAGGGAAATGGTCGGATGAACTGGTGAATGCCATTAAAACGGTCGGATTTCGGTCGGATGATGCCAAAACGGTCGGATTGGCGGTCGGATTAGGTAAATTTGGTCAGATTGATTATCTTACAAACCATCGAAGTCCCTCCTTTCCAATTAATCCTTCTTCGTTCATTTCTACCAACAATCTTCCCACAATTCGCAATTGTTGCTCTTCAGTTTTATTGGAAGGCAACACATCTTTGAGATATTTGTATATAAATTCACGACGTGCTCCTTCGCTTCCAGAGTTTTGCAAGAATTGTATAACCATTTGCTTCAACTTGTCCTTTTCAAGTCCTTTCAACTTTGTATACTCTGGAACTTGCTTGGTTTGCCTTGCAATGCTCAACGATATAGTAAGGTCTGGGTATTCGCCTTCCACTAATCCTCGACTAAGTAAATTGTTGGCATTAGTTTCGTTGATTCGATGTCCTTTCTGAACGGCATCCAATAATATACAATCCTCTAAAGTCAGATCCTTCTTCTCTTTCAAGAGTGTAGTGTACTTCTCATTTATAGCATTGCCATACAAACGGACTGCCACCTCTTTATTGGCAGCATCAATCTCGTAGTCAGGCATAGGGAAATGTCGCCTCCACTGCTCATTGAAGATTTTCCGGATGCCGCGCCCAACAATGTCAATCATGTTGAAATTTACCATTGCATTACAAAGACACTCATTGCGGTAGTGGCGTTGTGGGCCATGAGTAGCCAATGCCTTTTGCAGAGTGCCAGGCATGAAACTTCCACCGTTGGCATAATACAGGAAGCCAGGATTCTCCACCAAATTGATTCTCTCTTGTAACGTGTAATCCTGATGTGCAATACAATTATGCAACACCTCACGCATGGAGTAGTCATCATACTGTTGCATCACATCAGGGAAAAGCGTGCCACCAGGCATTTCACGCATTGTCAGATTATGGACTTTAGCAAGAATCTGGTCAACGGTCAAGATGAATGGAGCCGTAAAGTGTTCGTAGTCCACTACGTCACCATGTTCATCACGCAATGACCATGTTACTCTCACAACCGCAGGGCGAAGTTTGAACACTGATACAGGCTTACCCAATAGAATGATGGCAGCACGAGTGATGCCACCATCAATCATCACACCTGCATTGCTTAGGAATTCTTCCACAGACCAAGCGTTGACTTCTGTCGAAGGAATACGGTTATGAACTTTTTTAAACATCACCTTTGCCTTGGCAATAGCCAACTCGTCAAGGTCGTCTATCGTTGCATTCGGCACAATTACAGCCGACCAGTCCGTATCAGTAACAAGTGGCTCATCAAAAATAGCGTTCATTCGTTCTGGTGTTATTTCCACCAGCGAGTCCTCTATCCGTTGCCATGCCTTATCATGCGCGTAAACAGGACGTTTTGGCAAATGTTTTGGAATATGAATCACCCACACAGTCTTATGTGTGTCATCGGTGATATACTCGTCAATATCCAATCCCTCGCTTGACAGGTTTGCACATCGTTCTGTCATACGCAATATCGCTTTCTGGCGGTCATAGTTATAGGTGTCTGTACCGACAATTTCAAGCGTTTTATCATGCACTCCCACCACCAAATAACCACCTTCCATGTTGGCTATTGCCGACACGTAGGAAATCACATCGTTCCTCTCGTCCCCACAGAACGAGTTTTTCAGATTCTTAAATTCTTTCCACTCACACCGAGCATCCTCTTGTGGGTACTCATGGAGCAGGTATTGTTGAAGTTGTTGTGAAGTCATTTTTCTATTAGATCTTTCTGTTTCGTAATTCTCACATTCATGTTAGTATTTTGTTTGCTTTAATTGCATTTGTCTCGCTTTCTTCAAATACCTAACTAATAATATTCCGTAGGACATTTATTCTGTTGTCAGTCTTGAGAGGATGATTATTTATTAATGAAAAGATTTTGGCCATTGTACATTATAACGTCAACCTAAAGCCAATAATGTTTGACTTGCAAAAATAAGGGAATCCCATTCGATTTGAGATACGCATATCTATATCAGAAGAATTCGCACCTAATTGTATGCCTCCACGAAGAACAATATAATTTGAATTGTCTTGATATAAAGGATTTGTCTGTAAATTTGATGAATATTCACCATGAGAATCAAGACAGATTTCCATAACATTTCCTGTCATATCATATATACCAAGCTCGTTGGGAATAAGGCTTTTTACCGGGTACAAATATGCTGGATAACTATTCTTAAAAGCTACTTTTTCAAGTTTATTACTTCCACTAAAAAGTGTTGAATTGCTTTTTCGTCCACCTCTTGCTGCATACTCCCATTGGGCTTCTGTTGGTAATCTAAAATGTTGTCCCGTAATTTCATTAAGTTTTTTAATGAATATTTGACAATCATTGTACGAAATACAATTTACAGGATATTTTGAGGTGTCTTTCCCTTTGATTCCCTGAAATTCTTCAATTATACTTATTTGGGAATTTCTTATATCATAAAAACTATTGGCGGCATACAGCATAAAATAATCAGGGTCTGTATCTCTTTGCTCGCATGAGGGATTATCCCCCATTACAGCTTGCCATAATTCTTGGGTTATTTCAGTTTCAGTGATTCTATAATCAGAAAGAGTTACTTTGTGAACAGGTTTTTCTTTATCGGTTGCACCTTTCTGTTCTGATGTGCCACCCATCATAAATGTTCCTCCTTGAACATAAATAAGTTTAAGAGGAATACCTTTAATAACAATAGTTTCATCCATTGAATCTTGTGCTAATACAGAGAAAACATTAATTGCTATTACAAATACGGAGAATAAAATCTTGGTGTTCATTGAATATTGATTTTTAATTGTTCGTGGAATTTTTGATGAATAAATTGCTGAATTTAATAAAAGATATTTTGTACTTAGAAAGAAATGGGATAATCGTCAACCATTTCCTTCCATGTTCATTTACAATTATTTCGGCATAAGGCCATGAAGACGAATTTTCGATACACAAGCTATTTTCGTACATATTTTATAGTCTCTTTATATTTTAATTGAATGCCATAAATTTCCATTCACATCGAGCATTTTATGTGTGTTTACTCGCGAAGTAGGTCTTGCAGTAATTATTGTGAATTTTTTTCTTTAAGATCTTTCTACTTCAAAACTCTCATATTCATACTAAACATTAGTATGTTCCGAATTATTCACAAGATAAGAATTCTTTGTATCTCCAAGACCGTAGCCATAACCACACAATGAGATTCCCTCATAAATTCTATCAAGACATTGAAATGCGACAGAAACATAATCCAAATTTTGAGAATAGACTTGCTGTGCCGACAAGCAAGTAAGAAGGGCTAATAAAAACTGTCTGTATTTAATCATATTATTTAAGTTTAAATGTTATTTCAATAGGATACCATACAATTTCCATTCACTATCTGATGATTCTAAAAAGTCTATAGATGTGGTTTTCTTTGGTATTGCAGGAAAATATAATGTAAAGGTCTTTGTTTCCCCAGCATATGAAAAATAAGTCTTCTCTGGAGACAAGGCAATACCTTCAGCACGTCGTAAGGTATACCTTTGGCCATTAGCCACAATATAGGCATTCTTATCAAGATTCATCCACTGATAATAATTACCATCTTTTGTCCTATTATTATCAGAAAAAGTTATTATAGTTTGATTATCTTGAATTACTACAGAGATAACCTTTAGGCTATTAGCCATATTCCTATTAACAGCTGGATTGTTATAAGTTTTTCCAGATGTGTAAGATGTCCCTCCTGAATAAGAACTATTATAGCTGGATGTACCATTGCCACTACTTGAGCAAGTTATGTAATAGACATAATTCTTTACTGCTTTAACCTTTCCACTGAGATTAAGAGATGATATTTTATTACTCTGAGGTAAAATGTTAGTTGTTGTGGTACTCTCCATTAGGTTTCTTAAGTATGATGCTTTAATGGCATATCCAACATTCTCAGCTCCTCTATGTTTGGCTGAAACTATACCAATAATATTACCTTTACTATCAAACAACGGACCACCGCTATTACCCGGCTGGATGGGAGCAGATATTTGATATTGAGAAACATCCCCTTGAAAACCTGTTTTTGAACTAATGACACCAGTAGTCAGTTTGATTTCATCTCCCATTGTTGATGTTAAAGGATAACCAAGCACAAAAACCTCTTCTCCCACCTCGGAGGTAAATGTTTTAACAGAGTATGGAATTTCTAATGATGATATTGTGCAACCACCAACTTTTAATATGGCTAAATCATTGTACTTGTCAGTAGCAATTACTGTAGCATTATATTTTGAGTTGAAATTGCCATTTACACCTTGTATTTGTATACTTTTCGCATTTTCTACTACGTGATAATTAGTTACAATATAATTATTTGTAAGAGCGAAACCCGTGCCTGTCCATTCTGCCCCACCTATAGTAGAGCCACCGCCAATACCTGCACTTGATGATGCTGTTGGGTACATCTTCATATAGGTACTCTCCGTTGGATTTCCATTTGGAAGAAATGATTTCATCACTTTGCCATCAAAAGTAACATATGCATCATCCTCTCTTGTCTTATTTTGCATAATCCATTTTGCCTTAAATGCTCCAAGGGTTGCACTTTCCTCTAAATATGCTTTTAAATCACCCTGAAACCACCAAGTGAGCCTATCGCTACAACCAAGATATATTAGATAGAATTTGCCATTTTCCTTAATACAAGCAATTCTATATTTATTACCACCAATTTCTTCATAGATACCACAAATACCATCATTATTCTGATTCGCGTTTTCTCGACAATAACCTTCATCTCTTATACTATGAGTAGATGGATTATTTATTGTATAGTTTCTAAAACTGTATCCTCTTCCACTAGTAGATTCATCTATAAGTGAAAAATTGGTAATTCCTTCTGGTATTCTGCCAGAAAATATCAGTGTATAAGATAACTCTTGCCCTTTTTTAACATCATTCCACCCCCAGTTGTCACTATATGTGCATCTATGATATGTATTGTCTTCCCCTTTTGCTCCGAGTAAAGGTAATTTTGCATTACCCGCAATTATATAAGTTTGATTGCTTGTCCAATAATTCTGTCTTTTTTTATTTTTTGTTGGCTGTACTTTGATTGTTACATAAGTAAAATAATCGGAAAGCGTTACTTGATACAAAGCGGCTCTTTCATTGAACTGACTTGATTCAACCCATCTTGGAGAGTAAAAAGTGGTTGTGACGTCTTGTGCAATACATCTTGCTACAAAACACATAGTTAATGCTAAAAAAAATGTTCTCATACTCATCCGTATATTTATTGTTAGTATTTCAATATTTATTGAAACATTCGAATTCCTTATATTCTATTGCTGTAGGCATTTGTAAAATTGCCTCTTCATCAACAAATGAAACATTTGTGACGATACTCTTTAATTCGCTATTTAACCAGTCAAAATTCCAAATGGACACATCCTCTCCTGCAACATACTTACAGAGATCCTCGTAATATATCTTTTTTCTGTCACCCTTTATCGTGAGTCTTTGGAGCCATAATTCCATATATCCAACATTCGGCATTTTTTGGAATTTTTGCCATATTTTATTGATTATTTCTTCCTTTCTATATGCATTTGTCTCATATGAAAGGATTTTTCCCACAATTCCAACATACTGCTTATAAACCCTGGGATTATTATATGCGATGTTAGTGGCTATACTTATTAAAATTTCGGAAGAACATGCCTCTTTAAACAAGTCAAGATCATTCCATCCACATATCCGCTTAAGAAAATTATCCATTGCTTTCTGTAAAGAACCAGAATTGGGATGTTTCAAAGCCAATTGGTTTATGCGTAAAAGATGTTTTTGTAACGTATAATGATTGTCAGATTCTTCCAACCGTTTGTAATCACGTGTTATGTAATACATTTTATCTGCTTTAATTGCGCCACATATGATATTTTGTGTTAGGACCGTCTTTTGCGCGTTTAATTTGAAATTTAATTTGGAAAGTTCTTCTGTCAGAATCTTTGCTATTTTAATAACATTTTCTTGAGTATTTCCAAAGATTCTATAATCATCACGATAGCGAAGAATCTTATAATCATCGATACCCTCTTCCTCTATTGCATTTGATAATTTTAAATCTGCGTATCCAAGTATTAACTCTGCAATAAAGTCCATCAATACACTCCCTTGAGGAATTCCATTGGTTTGTTGATAGGACATTTCTCTTATTGCTTTATCAATAGCCTCACCAATATTAAATCGTTTTATGGCAATTTCTGGTATGCTTTTTAGAATTTTCTCCTTTTCCTCTTTTTGTATCTCTCGTTGATTGGCAAAAAGAATATTCTTTGCATTTTTCTCATCACACATCGCCCATGCGATAGAGTGAGTGTACACAGAAGCATAGCAATCGGAAATGTCCGTTATCATTAAATAATTATAATCCAATGCAAGTTTTATGGATTGCTGTTCTATGTCATTCCACCAGAGTTGAACAGTATTAGCAGTACTTGTTTGTGGAGAGTTTCCTAAAACTGGTAAACTATAACAGCAAATATTGTCGTTTCTGCTAAATTCCTTAAATCTATTAACTAAAAGTTCCCAATTATTTGTTTCAGTAATCTCATTTACTAGATAATTATATATAACCGGATTTATAATTTGCAATGGTCGCCAGGAGAAAAGACCGTCCTTGTTTTGAAAGAATTGATAATTGACATTGGGTATATTATGAGGTCTTAATTTACTTCCACAAAAATTTTCAATCTTCCTATATGATTTATTTTCAAATTTCTCTGAGATTGTATCAAGTATTTTCTGAAAGTTGAAATATTTTGGCAAGCTAATATTGCAAAAAGATTCTTGTTTCATCAAAAATCTTTTTGCCTCCTCTGCTGACAAGTCAATTATGCGTTGTTGATTAACCTTCGTATAATCCATAATATATGTTTGATTTAATTGAATAATACTTTTCTTTCTGCGATTTGTCACATTTTGACTACAAAGATAATGAAATAATTGCAAAACGAAGCAATCTATTGCGATTATCTGTTTATTTTATGATTTTTTCATAGAAAAGTCAGATTTTGACTAGTCGTAGATGCATTTTTTACGCCATTTAGTTAGTCATGGGGAGTTTAGTCATGGGGACAGGCACCTGGGGCATGCTGGATAAATTCAAATTCTACCAGAAAAATTTGGAAGTATGAATAAAAAGGCCGCACAGCAAGAGACCAAAGTGCCACAGGAATCTATCATGTTATGATTCGCGGCATCAATCGTCAGGACATCTTTGAAGCCCCGGAGGACTACAGGAAGCGATAGTCATGGGGAGATAGTCATGAGGCACCTGGGTATGGAAAGAACTGTAAAAGTAAATGTTAATGGAATAAGTGACATCTTGGAAGAAAAAAGATGTTTAGTTGATGAATTAACAATCTCAGGCCAGTTTCAGACATGGGAGTGGGACGGCATCAGAAAAATGTGTAATTTAAATAATGTATAAGAAAGAGGCGTTTTTTTGTGTTTTTGTACCCAAGTTATTCACTTATTCAGTTATTCACTCCTGACATTTTGGTTTTTAAAAAATTATAAGTTGATTGTTGTTAGGTTTTGTGGAATTGATAAGATTAAAGGTATTTATGGTACAAATTTATATTATAATTCAAATTATTATTATATATATTATAATATATATAATAATAAATTTCCTCTTAGTGAAAAATCAAAAAAAAGATGTCAGGAGTGAATAAGTAATAACTGAATAAGTTGCCTTCGGTGGACGGAATTCTTTGCCCCAGAAATAGGTAGTCGATTTCCCGAGGTCGGAATTCCTTGCTCCAGAAATAGGTAGTTGATTTCCCGTGGTCGGAATTCGTTGCCCTAGATTTGGCAGGTAGAATTCCCGTGGTCAGGATTCGTTGCCCTAGATTTAGTTGGCACCCTTCCGTGGTCGGAATTCCTTGCCCCGATTTTGTTTGGCGCTTCCACGCCCTCGGAGAACCTTGTTCCAGATTCTGGTGAAGGTTTTCTGAGTTTTTGAAGATTTTTATAAAAAAATTGGCAAAATGTTTGGTGGGTTCAGAAAAAAGTTGTACCTTTGCATCGTTGATGCAACACACGGACAAGGAAGAGGCTTTAAGGAAGAGGAAAACACAACATTTCTAATTTCTATTTTTTATGAGTGCTATTAAGCAAATTGTGATTTTTCAGTTGAAAGCGCTGCGCATGGCGGGTTTCCTCGAGTTTGTGCAGCAGGTGTTGAACATCGTCAGGACCTACCGCGACTCCGGTGAGGCTGGCGTCAGCCAACTCCCCGCGAAGGTGGAGGCAGCCTACACACCTTTCGTGGCAGGTGTGGCAAAGGTGGACGAGGCGTACAAGATCAGCCACTCCAGTGAGTACACCCAGCAGATCGCCGACGAGGACGCACGACGTGACAGTCTCTACACCGCCCTGAAGAAACAGGTGCAGATGTACACCAAGTTCACGTTCGACGTGGAGAAGAAGAGTGCGGCCACCTACCTCTGGAACATCATCAAGAAGTACAACGTGGACGTGAACGAGAACTACTCCGAGGAGAGCGTGAAACTCCAGCAGATGCTGCAGGAGATGGAGGATGACAACGTGGCCGACGGACACATCACGGCTCTGGGACTGGCCTCACTCGTCACCCAGTTGAAGACCTCCAACGAGGCGGTGCGTACCTTACTCTCTCAGCGCAACGACGAGCGGATGCAGAAGGAGAAGGCGGCTCTGGCCAACGCCCGCAACGCGGCCGACGAGGCTTACCGCGAACTGGTGCTGAAGTTGAATGCCTCTGCCGTCATCGAGGATGACACAGAGGGCATCGAGGGGGTGATCTCGCAGGTGAACGAACTCATCAAGTACTATCGCCAGTACGTATTGCCTAAGTACGGCAAGGGCGACAAGGAGAATGAGGGCGAAGGCAGCGACAAGCCCAACGGCGGCGAGAACCAAGGCGGCAATGGCGGCTCCAGTCAAGGCGGTGACAACGGCGGCGGCGACGGCGACGAGCCGGATCAGTGAATCGAACTTAGAACTAAGAACTAAGAGGTAAGAACTAAGAACTAAGAACGATGAGAAAGAAAGGATTTATTGAGATTGCGGTGAAGGTGATAGTAGCCGCGCTCACAGCCTTCCTGACGGCCATCACGACCACCAGTTGCATGGGCCACGGGCCACTACTCTAAGAAAATCCCCGAAAGCCCTTTGACTTTCGGGGATTTTTTATCTTTGCATTGTTTCTCTATGATTCTACTCTCCGTTTGTCTGATGACACTTTCGACAAACTTCATGCCTGCAGTTTCGTATGTCTTAAATCTTGTATGGCCTCACGGCACTGTTCCATCAACCATTTGGGGGTAGAGGTGGCACCGCAGATGCCTACCGTCTGGATGCCCTCCAACCACTCGGCCTGTATCTCCTGCGGGTCTTCTATCAGGTGGGTGTTGGGGTTGACACGCAGACACTCGTTGAAGAGCACCTTGCCATTACTGCTTTTCCGTCCGCAGACGAAGAGAATCAGGTCGTGGCGGGTGGCAAACTGCGAGATATTCGGCATACGGTTGGCTACGGAGCGGCAGATGGTGTCGAAACTCTTGAAGGTGGCCTCCGGGGAGATATGGGAGGAGATGTAGTCGATGATACGATGGAACTCGTCGAGCGACTTCGTGGTCTGGCTGTAAAGGTAGATGTCGTTGTTAAAGTCGAGATCCTTCACCTCGTCGAAACTCTCGATGACGATAGCGGTGCTGTTGGTCTGTCCCACGAGCCCAAGCACTTCTGCGTGACCTTTCTTGCCAAAGATTACGATCTGAGCGGGGGAGGAGGAGGGGAGTTGTGAGGTATATTGTTGCTTGATGCGCTTCTGGAGTTGGAGCACCACAGGGCAGGTGGCATCGATGATCTCGATGTTATTGCGACGCGCCAGTTCGTAAGTCTCTGGCGGCTCACCGTGGGCCCGCAGAAGCACTTTCACGTCGTGGAGTTGGCGGAGGTCATCGTGGTTGATGGTGATGAGTCCCATCTTACGAAGGCGTTCGCACTCCATACCATTGTGTACGATATCACCGAGACAGTAGAGGATTGGCTTATCGGGGGATTCCTTATCCCCTGAGACACGTTGGGAAGCCAGTTCTTCCTCGGCCTTGGTGATGGCGGTGGTCACGCCGAAACAGAAGCCACTGCCACTATCAATCTCAATCTGAATCATAGCCACAGATTACACAGTTTTTTTTAATAAGTCAAAATACATATCGAGGAGGTCTTGGGCGGCGACAAAGGAGGTCTTCTGGCCGGCGAGAACCATCTGCTCTGCAGGCTGCAACTGCGCCTTGATGAGAGGATTGTTGTAGAAGTTGAGCCGCAGGTGCTCGTTGATGCTCTCGTACATCCAGTACTTTGACTGTTCATTGCGACGGTAGTCGAAATAACCGTTGGCCTTCACGAAGTCGAAATACTGATAGATCATGTCCCAAATCTCCTTCACACCCGTGCCATAGAAACCGCTGTAACAGAGCACCTTCGGGCTCCATCCGCTGTCGGGCATCGGGAAGAAATGGAGGGCATTGCGAAAATTCGTCGCTGCCATCTGACAGCGGTCCACATTGTCGCCATCGCACTTGTTGATGACGATGCCGTCGCTGATCTCCATGATGCCGCGCTTGATGCCCTGTAGTTCATCACCGGTGCCTGCCACCTGGATGAGCAGGAAGAAATCCACCATCGAGTGACAAGCCGTCTCACTCTGTCCCACACCTACCGTCTCGACAAATATCTTGTCGAAGCCTGCTGCCTCACAGAGGATGATGGTCTCACGGGTCTTACGCGCCACACCGCCCAACGAACCAGCCGAGGGACTGGGACGGATGAAGGAGTCAGGATGCAGGGCCAGTTTCTCCATACGGGTCTTGTCGCCGAGGATGCTGCCCTTGGTACGTTCCGACGAGGGGTCGATGGCGAGAACGGCAAGTTTGCCGCCCTTCTCCTTGAGTACGTGGATGCCGAACTCGTCGATACTCGTGGACTTACCCGCACCAGGCACACCGCTGATACCTACACGGACGGAGTTGCCGCTATAGGGCAGACACTTGTTGATGACCTCCTGCGCCTTCGCCTGGTGGTCGGGGTTGACACTCTCGATAAGGGTCACGGCCTGCGACAAGACGGTGACATCGCCTTTGACGATGCCCTCCACCATCTCTGCCGCCGTGAGTTCACGGCGTTTGTTCCGTCTCAGGTAGGGGTTGACGATAGGGGGCTGCTTGACGCCACTGTTGACTTGCAGACCTGCATATTCTGAACTGTTCTCAGGATGCTCCATATTACTTCACATTAATATTTATAACGACCTTTGCGTGATCGGGATCGTTGGTTATCATCAGGATACGGGGTTTGACGCGCAGTTTCTGGAGGTCATCGGCATAACCCGTCACCTTCAGTGTCGTTGACAGTCCCGGCTCCAGTTCCTGCTTGCCCAGCGTGACCTTCAGTCCTGTGGTAAAGAGTTGCATAGAGGAGATTTTCAACGTGGTCTTACCCACATTGGAAAGTTGCAACTCTACCGTCTTCTTTTTCTTTCCGCCAAAGTCGGTAAAGTCGATATCGGTGGAAGACATCTGCAACTGAGGAGCCAAGCCCTTGCTGAACTCATCGTAGTCCTGCAGATGAGGCAGCAGCACCACAGAGACGGGTATCTCACTGTCCTTGCTGACCTTCTCGCCCAACCGACGAGCCAGATAGACAGACGTCTGCGTCAGTCCTAAGTTACGGAGTTTGTCGGAGTTCAGGGTGACGGAGATCGTACCGCCCTTGCCAGGTTCCAGAATCTCTGGTTTCGTGGTGGCAGAGAGGTATGGCGGCAGATGCATCAGGTGGGGCTGCATAGGCCCTTCACCATTGTTCATCACGTGAATCTCCTGCATCGGGGTGTCGCCCTTATTGACATCATCGAACTCCAGTTCATTATTGTCGTACAGCATATCACCCATCGCAAGGGGGTAGTTGCCGGTATAGTCGAGCACCTCGGGTACCACGACACCTCGCATCGTCAGATAGACGGGTTTCTGGGAACCGTTGCTGACGACGGCTGCCATCTTCTGGAAGTGTCCCAGCATCTTGGCGTCGTAGGTCATCTTGATGGTAAACTTATCCCCAGCGCCCACTTCCTTGGGAAACTCCACTGCCGTGCAACCGCAGTCGGGCTTCACGCTCTCAATTACGAGTTTGCGACGGCCTTTGTTACGGAGTTCAAAGGTTGCCGTAATGGGTTGTTGGAATCCCGTCCGACCTGCGTTGACCTTCGCCTGCACGACCTCTAAGGTCTGGGCAAGAGAAGTGAGAAGTGAGAAGTGAAAAGTGAAAAATATAAACAGGATTTTCTTCATATTCATTCTTTGATTTTAAGGGTTTGTGAATGGGTGGTGCCGTGGAACTCTGGCGCGTAGGCGCACTGGACGGTACAGGTACCCGTCTCGTAGGTGCCGGGACGGTCGATATAGTATTCCGTCTCGATGACGTGCTTGCCCTTCGACAAAATATCGAAGTAATAGTTCGTGGAGTAATCGCGTGGCGTGCAGTAGGAACCTCTGTAATAGCCACTCACCTGCTTGACGGGTTCCAGACAGGCAGCACGCCTGTCGATGACCTGCACGAAGTCGTAGTCGCGGTCTGCCTCGATGGTGATGCGAACCGTGACTCTGTCGCCCACGGAGAGAGGCGCACTACCGTCTGTCACGACCTCACGGGTCACTTTCAGACCCGAGGACTGGTCGGCAACAGACTTCGTGGGCTGCGTAAACTGTGCATAGACGGCTCCCCACGATGTGCCTTCCGAGGTCTTATCCACTGTGATGGTCTTGCTCTCCACAGGCACCGGAGCCTTCACATAACCGATGGCAGCGGTGGCCTTCGGCATCTCCAGAGGCTTGGCGTCCACGGTAATCGTGGCATTGGCGGCATTCAGCAATAGCGGTGTGCCATTGAGGAAGGCATAGACGGCATTCGCGCTGTTGATAGGGGTATCCCAGACCTGCGTACGCTTCGACTGCAAGAGCCAGCGCTGCATCTCCTGGATGGTCTGCTGGTCATTGGGCGTCAAGCGCTGCAAGGCCTCGATGGCCATCGTCTGCGTGGGAATCTTATAGTCGCACCAGGAATAGCCGGCACGTGGCGTGTCGTAGTAGCGTCCCATCTCCTCACGGTAGACGGTGTACTCCTTCAGGCTCTTCACATATTCCGCAGAACGCTTCGGATCGGTCTTCGCGAGGATGATGGCAGTCAGAGCCTTCTCGTAGATGCTCTGGTTCTTGACCTCCTTCTTCAAGAGTGGCATCAGATAGGCGTTGGCAGCCTGCACATCCGACGGCAGCGTGCGCCCGTCGAGGGTACAGAGATAGAGCCATTGCAGGGCTTTCAGACTGGGGAATGAGGGTTTATGACCCTTCTTCTCCCATTTCTTCATCTCCTGCACCATATCCACCACCTCGCGACCCATAAACTTAAAGGCGCCGTTGAGCATCTCCGTTGTCTGGGGCTTCGTACCAGTGAGGGCATTCAGACGTACCAGCATCTCAGACACCGCCACCGTCATATAGAAGGAGCCTGGCATCTCGGGCCACCACGACCAACTGCCTTCAGGCTGTTGGAGTTTTCTCATCTTGTCGAGGGCCGACGAGAGGCGCATCTGCATGGTGTTCGTATCGAAGAAGTCGGCCAGGCGCTGCTTTTGCTCTGTCTCGCCATCGGCATCCATCACCCAGGGTGTCTCGCTGAGAACCAGTTCCTTCAAGCCCTGGTTTTTCTCCAAGGCACTCATCAGCGAGGTCTCGTTACCCGTTTCCTGCTGCCAGAGTTCAAAGGCGGTCTTTGCCTTCGGGTTCTGGTCAATCAGATACTGTCCGATGCTGTTGGCGTAATAAGAGGTGGCCTGCGAGATGACATCGTCGTCAGTGGGTTTGCCGATATAAGGCAGTGCCTGAATCATCAGCCACGCAGGATTATTGGTATATTCCATCGTCAGTTTACCATTCGTTCCGTCAGCAGGTATCAACTGCGACAGGTCGACGCGCTTCGTGCCAGGCTCTATCTGGGTGAAGGGCACGGTGACGAGGACATGTTCCGTGGCTGGCAACAGGGGCAGATAGTGCTGTTCGCCATCGCTGAAGCCACCGCCTACTGCCGTCACCTGACAGATGAGCAGGGAGGAGGGTGCCGTAGCGAAGGACATACGGAACGAGGCAGTAGTGGTGGCACCCGTAGCGAGTGCAAACGGCTCTGTCTGTTCATAGACCACTGCATCGGTCTCTGGATGGATGAGTCGCAGGGTGGCCTTACCACTGATGTCGTGATCTGCGGTATTGAAGATACGTGCTGTGATGGTGGCCTCGTCACCCTCGCGGATGAAGCGCGGCATATTGGGCTGTATCATCACATCCTTCTTGGCTACCGCCTCGCCTTCCAACAGTCCGTAATACATATTCTTCGTATGGGCAAGACCCATGAAGCGCCAGGTGGTGAGACTCTCCGGCAATGTGAATTTCAGAGTTACCCTACCTTCTGCATCCGTCGTCAGTTGAGGATAGAAGAAAGCGGTTTCATTGAGGTTCTCTCGAATCTGCACCTGTGGCTCCGGCTCGTTAACCGTTACCGTTGCACTCACGATATCCATTCCAGCAATGCGCCCCTGCAAAGCCTCTTCGTCACCCGTGTCGATACCCGTGGTAGCACTCTTCATTGACGCCATATCATAGGCTGCGGCCTCATAAACAACTGCCTCATCAAGGACAGCAGCCTCGGGGACGGGCAATCCGTTTCCCACAGCCCTTTTCAGGACGGCAGCGCTCCTCACTCTTCCGCCACCGAAGCCACGCGTCGCATAGTTGTTCCTGAATGGGAATACACTCTCGTCGAAATGACTCAGCAAGAGATCACGCTCCGTCGTCCACGACCAGGCATGACGACCTGAGAACGCCACCTTATAACGGTCTGGGTAGATCCACTGTGTGCTGGTCAGCGTGAAGTGGGTATAGGGATGGAAATACCATTGGTGTTTCTTCAACTGATCCAGACTCTTGTCATAGAGCGTTGCCATCAGCATCGCATCAGCAGGTTTGCCGTCAGGCCCCTTCACGGTGAGTGCCCACTCTTCCTCCTGTCCTGGTGTCAGACGGTCGCGGAAGGTGCTCCACTCCAGTTTCAGTTTATTGTCAGGCATAGGACGCGTGATTGACACATTGTGAGTGTAGCACTTGCCGTTCTTCACCCAGGCAAAGTTCAGTGTGATGCCATCACCGTATTCTTCCTTATAGATAAACTTGCGGTTGATGAGTTCGTTGGATTTATCCACAGCCCCCGTCTCGATGATCTTGTCATTGCCAAAGATACTATAGACGATATGCACATCCTTGTCTGACGAGCCCACCTGAACGGTGACAGGCGTACCGTCGTTCGGGAACTGTCCGTCAGACTGCCAGAACCAGTCCTTAGTCTCTGTAGCGGGGCGTTTGTCGTCGATGGAGAACACCACGAAGTCGCGTTTCAGCGTATCGCCCTCGCAGATTGCCTCCACCGTATGCCTGCCACTCTTCAGGTGCATCCCCGACAATTCTATCTTCCGCTGCGTCGACCAATCCCACCACCTCCGATTATCATCTATCCTGTATTTCACACTGGCATCGATATCCTTGCCTGCGGCATTGCGCAGATGGAAGGTCATCGTGGGATTCTCTTCCAACAGCATCTTTTCCTCAAGATCGACAGTCAAGGCAGTCTTACGGTTACCCAACGGCAGGGAGAATGTTCCTCGATGACTCTCGCCGGCAGTATCCGTCACATCTGCCATCACATCGAAGTTAAAGAACAACGGATGCTCACTCTCTGGGATAACCATCGGCATCTTCACGAGGAAGGTACCGTCTGCCTCCGTCACAGCCTCACCGCTGTATACCTCTTCGCTGTTATTTCCTATGCCAAGAACGCCCATATCATAGTAGCGATAGAAAGACCACCACCAGAAGGCCATCCTGCGCACCACCCTGTATTCCACCTCGGCTCCCTGAACGGGGACGCCTGCGTATGTCAGGGCCTTGCCACGAACCTCTACCGTATCGCCAGCCTCGTAGTGCTGCTTTACATCCTCAAACTCCACTTGGAAGGTGGGACGCTTGTACTCCTCCACACTGAAATAGTACTGTTGTCCATTCGCGTAGATGCTGAACTGTCCCGTCAGTCCCGAGGAAGGCAACGTGAAATCGACAGCACACATGCCATAGGCATCGGTCCAGACAGACTCCTTCTTCACCTCTTTCCTATTGGCATCACGCAGGGTGATCGTCACCTGTTTGCCTACAACGGCGGAATGCTTGTAGCCTTCTATTGTCTTATAGACCATCACTGCTGCGTGTACCGTCTGTCCGGGTCGGTAGATGGCCCTGTCGGTAAAGATCTCCGTACGTTCTGGATTATTGTTGTCCTGGTAATACCTGTAACGGTTGGCAGTGCCCAACTCCGGACAGGCCTTGTCTTTGTCGGTATAGGCATAGACCTCGCAACGCCCGTTGTTCTTGCTCTTATACAGATACTCACCGTTGGCATCCGTCCTTACATTCGAGACATCATATTTATTATAGGATTTATACTCCTGGATACGCAGGTGGGCATTGGCGATGGGCTGGCCTGTTGTGGCACTGACCACCACATAACGGGTCACATTGTCGGGCTGACTCTCTGCCAAGGTATAGACATCCGTCACGAAATAGAGTTGGCGGATAATCTCTGTCGAGGGACTGGTGGAGAACTCCAGCATATAGACACCCACGGGCAGGCCCTCGAGGGTCAGGGAGTCCTTGAAGATTTCGTAGGGTTGCTTGCCTGTATAGACATGTTCCACCTTGATGGGAGTCTCACTCAACAGGGGCTTGATTTTCTTGTAGCCCGCTTCATTACTCGGACGGATATCAATGTCTCCATCGGCTTTCACACGATATACTTTCAGAGACAGTGAAGAGATGTTACGCAATTCTTCCAACTTGATTTCCATTTCCTGCATCGGTTGGTTTACCTGCAATTCGTAAGCCACACGATACTGCGGATTGATGAGTTCGGTCTTCGTATTACGGAATGTGTTCATCCGTTTCCAACTGCCCCAGCGTTTCAGGGCATTGTCGATATAACGTACCTTCTCTTCTGCCGTCATCTTCCCCTGGGTGAGACGGTAACGTACGAGAGCCAGTTCTCCTGCCTCAGGCAGATTGCCATAGACCTCCATCAGCGAGTCCAGTTTGTCGGTCTCGCCTGCATCCCACTGGTACGCCTTTGCTGCCGTGATACAGGCTGCTGCGCCGTTACCGTTTTTCTCATAATAATGATACAGGGGTTCCCATTCATCCAGTTCCTGCCCCACGACAATGAGCATATCATGGTTGAATATCTTACTGTCAGACCCCTCAATCACGAAGGGCTCGTAGGTGTTATCCTTCACCTGGGCGAGTTGGTGGCAGAGTTCTTCTGTCAGTTCTGGCTTCTTGAAGACCACCTCCCCGCCGGCTCCGACATTGTCCCTGGTTAACACAAAGGCGTTAGAACTGTTCACCTTGTATAGCACTGTCTGATACACCGTCTTCAACACCACATCATCGGTCTCTTCACACCGCTGCTTCATACGCTCCATCGCAGGTCTCAGTGAGTCGGGGGCGATGGATGCCATCGCCTGGGCACTGGCGAGTTCTGCCTTCAGCAACTGTCCGTAGGCTTTCTCTTTCGTCGCCTTCTTCACAATCTGCTGCAACACCTCATACTGGGTCTTGGGCAGGTCTTTCTCGCCCGCCTCCTCCACTTTCTTCCAGAGGGCACTGTATGTCTGGCCAAATAATGCAAACGGCATAACTAACGAAATTAATAGGACTAAAAACTTCTTCATCACCCAGATGTTTTTGATTCAACTATGCAAAGGTAGCGTTTTTTCTTTGAATATCATTTGGAAATTATGAAATATTATATTATCTTTGCACCAAATTGCAACACTTATGATTAACCAAGAACTACTAAATCCCCAGAGTATCGTCGTGATCGGCGGCTCTAACAACGTGCACAAGCCCGGTGGCTCCATCGTGCGAAACCTGATTAGTGGCGGCTATGCCGGCGAGTTACGTATTGTGAATCCCAAGGAAGAGGAGGTGCAGGGCATCAAGGCGTTCCATGATGCCAAGGAACTGCCTCCCACAGAACTGGCTATCCTCGTGGTGGCAGCGAAATTCTGTCCAGACTATGTGGAACTGTTGGCGAAGGAGAAGCAGACACGTGCCTTCATCATCATCTCCGCCGGCTTTGGCGAGGAGACGAAGGCAGGTGCCGAACTCGAACAGCGCATCCTCAATACCTGCGAACAGTACGGGGCCGCCCTGATTGGCCCTAACTGCATCGGACTGCTGAACCGCAACCACCACAGCGTCTTTACACTTCCCATTCCCAATCTGCATCCCAGTGGGGCAGACTTCATCAGCGGCTCTGGTGCCACAGCGGTATTTATCTTGGAGAGTGCCGTCATCAAAGGACTGCGGTTCAATAGTGTGTGGAGCATCGGCAACGGCAAGCAGATCGGCATCGAGGATGTACTGCAGTATATGGATGAGCACTTCAACCCCGATACCGATTCGAAGGTGAAACTGCTCTATATCGAGAATATCAGCAACCCAGACAAGTTGCTCTACCATGCCAGTAACCTCATCAAGAAGGGGTGTCGCATTGCCGCCATCAAGGCGGGATCTTCCGAAAGCGGTTCCCGTGCGGCATCGTCGCATACGGGTGCCATCGCCTCCTCAGACTCCGCTGTCGAGGCCTTGTTCCGTAAGGCTGGCATCGTACGCTGTTTCTCCCGAGAGGAACTGACCACCGTAGGCTGTATCTTCACCCTGCCCCCACTCAATGGCAAGAATTTCGCCATTGTCACCCATGCCGGAGGCCCTGGGGTGATGCTGACGGATGCCCTCTCAAAAGGCGGACTCTGCGTGCCTCATATCGAAGGTCCCATTGCCGATGAACTGAAAACAAAACTCTTCCCTGGCTCGTCGGTGGCGAACCCCATCGACTTCCTCGCCACAGGCACGGCAGAGCAGTTAGGAACAATCATCGACTATTGCGAACAGAAGTTCGACGATATCGATGCCATCGCCGTTATCTACGGCACCCCTGGTCTCACACAACTCTACGAGGCCTACGGTGTCCTCGACCAGAAGATCCGCGAGTGTAAGAAGCCCATATTCCCCGTCCTGCCCAGTCTGCATACTGCAGGCGCAGAGGTGGCGGAGTTCCTTGCCAAAGGGCATGTGAACTTCAGCGACGAGGTGACGCTGGCTACGGCTCTGAGTCAGATTATGCGAACTCCACAACCGGCTCCGCAGGAACTGGAACTCTATGGTGTCGATGTCCCAAGAATCAGGGATATCATCTACCGCGAAACGCGTCGTCTGAAATTCGAGGGTATCACAAGCGGATACCTGGCTCCTGATGCCGTACGTGAACTGCTATCCTGTGCCGGCATCCCCCTCGTTCCTGAGATGGTCAGCACCTCGAAGGAGGAACTGACGGCCTTTGCCGAAAAAGTAGGTTTCCCCGTGGTGGCGAAAGTGGTAGGCCCTGTCCACAAGAGTGATGTGGGTGGTGTGGCCTTGAACATCCGTACGGCAGAACACCTCGCCCTGGAGTTTGAGCGGATGATGCAGATTCACGATGCCACTGGTGTGATGGTACAGAAGATGCTCAAAGGCAGCGAGTTGTTCATTGGTGCCAAATATGAGGAACGCTTCGGACACGTGGTACTCTGCGGACTGGGAGGTATATTCGTTGAGGTATTGAAGGATGTCTCTTCAGGTCTGGCACCTCTGAGTTATGCCGAGACCTATTCGATGATCCACTCGCTGCGTGGCTATAAGATATTAAAAGGTACACGCGGACAGAAAGGCATCAACGAAGAGAAATATGCCGAGATCATCGTACGACTCTCCACCCTGCTCCGTTTCGCTACGGAGATTAAGGAGATGGATATCAATCCCTTGCTGGCTGATGAGAACAACGTCGTTGCCGTTGATGCCAGGATCCTCATTGAGCGATGAAGACAGCGGTGGTTGGCGGCGGTGCCGCAGGATTCTTCCTTGCCATCAACTTGAAGGAACTCTGTCCTGAGATGGAGGTGACCATCTTCGAGAAATCCAAGAAGGTCTTGGCGAAAGTGGAGGTCTCAGGTGGTGGACGGTGTAACTGCACCAACTCCTTCGCCTCTGTACGCGACCTCTCTCAAGTCTATCCTCGAGGGCATCGTCTGATGAAACGACTCTTCAAACGCTTTGACTTTCACGATGCGTATGCGTGGTTTGAGCGTCATGGCGTTCCCTTGGTTACACAGGACGATGAGTGTGTTTTCCCCGTCTCGCAGGATTCTCACACTATCATCAACCTTTTCCTTGCCGAAGCCCGTCGTTATGGCATCCTCATCCATACGGATTGTAAGATTATCTCACTCGACGATCTCGTCGATTACGATTTCATCGCCATCACCACAGGAGGTATCAGGAGCCATGGGGAGGAGTTGTTTCGTTCCAAACAAAATCATGGTATTGTCCCAGTCGCTCCCCCCGTACCATCACTCTTCACCTTCTCCATTGAGGATGAGTCGTTATGCGCCTTGATGGGTACTGTCGTCAATGAGGTCACTGCCCAGATTCCTGGCACCAGTTCCCGTGCTTCCGGTCCCCTGCTCATCACCCACTGGGGCATGAGTGGTCCTGCCATCTTAAAACTCTCCAGTTATGCCGCCAGGGAACTGCATGAGCACCATTACCAAATGCCGCTCGCCATCAACTGGACCTCACACAAAGACCCTGAGATTTTCGAAGAACTCCATCGCATCACGAACGCTTACCCACAGAAACTCCTTGCCAACGTACGCCCTTTCGACCTGCCCAGTCGTTTGTGGGGGTACCTCATCGAAAAGGCCTTAGGCCAGCGTGCCCAAAACCGTTGGCAAAATCTTAATAAAAAAGAACACAACAGACTTGTCAACATCCTCTGCAACGACCCTTACCTGATAGCAGGACGTGCAGCCTTCAAAGACGAGTTTGTCACCTGCGGAGGAGTCTGTCTCTCTGCCGTAGATCCCAATACGTTAGAGAGTAAAGATATCCCTCACCTCTATTTCGCAGGAGAAGTCCTCGACATCGATGGCATCACCGGCGGCTTCAATTTTCAAGCCGCCTGGACCACTGCTTTCACTGTTGCGCAAGCCATCAGTAAATCCGTCTATTTTGCCAAAACATGATACTATTTTTGTTTTAGCGAAAAAAGGTCTGAATCTTTTGAGGTTTTCTTTGGTGGTTTCAGAATATGTTCGTAACTTTGCAAACAAGATTACATATATATTAAAACAATCAATTATTTATGGAACAACAAAAACGTTACGGTCATTTCGACGACCAGCACCGCGAGTATGTCATCACAGACCCGCAGACCCCTTGGCCCTGGATAAACTACTTAGGCAACGAGGATTTTTTCTCACTCATCAGTAACACCGCAGGGGGCTACTCCTTCTACAAGGATGCCAAATTCCGCCGTATCACCCGCTATCGCTACAACAACGTACCGATGGACAATGGTGGACGGTATTTTTATATCAAGGATGGCGACACTGTCTGGAACCCGGGTTGGAAGCCTTGTAAGACCCCACTCGACTTCTACGAGTGCCGTCACGGTATGAGTTACACCCGTATCACAGGTCGCAAGAACGGCGTGGAAGCCTCTGTGCTCTTCTTCGTACCCCTGAAAAAGTGGGCCGAGGTACAGAAACTGACGCTGACCAACCAGAGCAATGAGACCAAGAGTCTGAAACTCTTCTCCTTCGAGGAGTGGTGCCTGTGGAATGCAGCCACCGATATGGAGAATTTCCAGCGTAACTTCTCGACGGGTGAGGTAGAGATAGAGGGCTCTACCATCTATCACAAAACGGAATATCGTGAGCGTCGCAACCACTACGCTTTTTATCATGTAAATGCCCCCATCCAGGGCTTCGACACCGATCGCGAGACCTTCGTGGGACTCTACAACGAGCTTGCCAACCCCGATGCTGTCATGGAGGGGAAGCCTCGCAACAGCCACGCACACGGTTGGAGTCCCATCGCCTCGCATTATATCGAGGTGACGCTGCAACCAGGCGAGAGCAAAGACTTTGTGTTCCTCCTCGGTTATATCGAGAATGAACAGGACAAAAAGTTCGAAAAGCCTCAGGTCATCAATAAGGACAAAGCCCATGCCCTCATTGCTGAACTCGACACCACAGCCAAGGTGGATAAGGCCTTCGCTGAACTCTGCACCTACTGGGATGCCCTCCTTAATATATATAAGGTGAAGACTGGCAACGACAAACTGGACCGTATGGTGAACATCTGGAACCAGTACCAGTGTATGGTGACATTTAACTTCTCGCGCTCAGCCTCGTTCTTCGAGAGTGGCGTGGGTCGTGGTATGGGCTTCCGCGACTCGAATCAGGATCTCGTGGGCTTCGTACATCAGATACCCCCACGTGCCCGTCAGCGTATCATCGACATCGCCTCCACACAGTTCCCAGATGGTGGCTGCTATCACCAGTACCAGCCCCTCACCAAACGCGGCAACAATGACATCGGTGGTGGTTTCAACGATGATCCCTGCTGGCTTATCTTCGGTACTGTGGCTTATATCAAAGAGACAGGCGACTTCTCCATCCTCGACGAGATGGTGCCCTTCGATAACCAGCCCGGTTCTGAGGTGACTCTCTTCGAGCACTTGAAGATTTCGATGGATCACGTCATCAAGAACCTTGGTCCCCACATGTTGCCATTGATTGGTCGTGCCGACTGGAACGACTGCCTCAACCTGAACTGCTTCTCGTGGGATCCCAATGAGTCGTTCCAGACCACCGAGAATGTCTCCGAAGGCACCAAGGCAGAGAGCCTGATGATTGCAGGTCTCTTTGTCGTCACAGGTAAGGACTACGTCGCCCTCTGCAAGAAGATTGGTAAGAACGACGAGGCTGCACGTATGCAGGCTGCTGTCGATGCCATGATTGAGGCTGTGAAGAAACATGGCTGGGATGGCGAATGGTATCTCCGCGCCTACGACTTCTATGGACGCAAGATCGGCTCCAACGAGTGCGAGGAAGGCAAAATATTCATCGAGTCGCAGGGCTGGTGTACGATGGCAGAGATCGGTGCTGAGGACGGCTTAGTGGCCAAGAGCCTCGACTCCTGCAAGAAGTACCTCGAATGCGAACACGGTATGGTACTCAACAACCCAGCTTTCACCAAGTACATCTATGAATACGGTGAGATCTCGTCATATCCCGAGGGCTACAAGGAGAACGCAGGTATCTTCTGCCACAACAATCCTTGGGTCATCATCGGTGAGTGTATCGCAGGTCGAGGCAACGATGCCTGGAGCCATTATGCCAAGATCCTACCCTCGTATGTGGAGGAGAAATACCAGACGCTGCACAAGGTGGAGCCCTACGTGAACTGTCAGATGGTAGCCGGAAAGGATGCCTATAAGCCTGGCGAGGGTAAGAACTCGTGGCTCACGGGTACCGCTGCCTGGATGTGGTATACCGTCTCGGAGTTCATCCTCGGCATCAAGCCCGACTACGACGGCATCCGTATCGATCCCTGTCTGCCAGAGACAGCCACCGACTACACCGTACAGCGTAAGTTCCGCGAGGCAGAATACACCATCACCATCCACCCCAATGGTGCACAGAAAGGTGTCAAGACCATCATCCTCGATGGGACCAAAATTGATGGCACGGTAATCCCCTACTCCGCTGGCAAGCACACCGTAGAGGTCACGATGTAAAAACCCGAAAGAAACTTGAAGGACGGCATTCTCAATGAGCCCATGCTCACCAAGAATGCCGTCCTTCTGTGTTTTTTCTTCCAAAAATTTGGAACTTATAAATATAGTTCGTATCTTTGCAGTCGCAAAACAGTATTTCATTTAATATTAAATCGATATGAAAACGGAGTTTGAGATGATTCGAAACGGAGAGTTGAAAGTAGAAGACATCTACAAGTTCAGTTAACATTCATCAAAACCCCTTGAATCGCTATGAACACATTAAATTTGGAAAACATCAACAAGCATGCTCCTTATAGAGTAAGGCACAGAGAGAATAATACCTATTCTTTCTATTTTGAGACAGATTTCAATTTGAAGTACACAATCAGTTTTATGCTCGAATACTCCTTTGTGCAGAGTGGGGCATACCAGTTCTGTATCAATGTCGAGGGATCTGGACGCTCGCCAGGCGACATCAAACTGCGCCAGACGGTATTTGCCATTATTGAGGAGTTCTTTGAAGTAAACGGCAGTGAGGCGATGCTCTACCTATGTGAGACAGGCGACGAGAAGGAGGGCTTGCGTAACCGCTTGTTCATCCGTTGGTTCAACACATACGAACATCGAGACCGTTACATCATTCGCACTGCGGAAGGTAATCTCGATGGCGTGAAAAACTTCACGGCATTGTTCTCACGCAAGGATAATCCCCGGCTTGATGAACTGCTCGCCGAGTTTGAAGAAACGATCTCCATAGTATTCGACTGACTTATATCACAGCGGGACGGTTCTTTTGTGTGGGCATCATTTGAATTGTTCATCTTTCCTTGATGTTATTATTTTGCATCCATCTGAAAAAAAGACAACAGGTACACGTTCCTCTCTGTAGTAATAGTCAACTTCGATTGTTGGTACTGTTATTGGATCACCGTCGTTCAATAAGAAAATGGGCCACTCGTCACTGAATTCCTTGGCAAATGCGTCTGGGTCTTCCGTGTGGATGGGAATGATGCCTTGCTTGGGATTCAGCAAACGGAAGAACTTGCGAAGGTCAGCCATATCAACATGACCACTGGTGTGCATATAATCGAAATCCTCATCCAGCGATTTAGCCAGATTCTCGTTGTATGCATCTGAACCTTCTTTTACATAGCCGTTCCACATCGAAAGCACCTTCTTTTTCTCCCCAGGTATTTGCTCTATCAACTTGTCAAAACGCGAGTTTGCACGAGCAATAAGGACATAACCATGTTTCTCAAGAGCATCTTTGAAACTATCAGAGACAAAAAAGGAGTCCTTCCTGTACTTGTCATCTATCAAAGGCTCAGGCTCATGCTCTCTATATTGGAACAACTGCGATTTTGACCATATAGAACCACTCTTAACAACAGTATCCATCACTTTTTTCTGATATTCATCTACATAGAAAGTGCGATGAGCCTTTTGTGCTGCCTGATAAAGGGAGAACAATCTGTCAATATTGGTTGATGACAAATAGACGATGCATCCTTTATTTTCCTTGAACAGCGTTTCAAAATCCTTTTGAAGTGTATACTCTTTCTGGCTTGCCGCCTTTGGGCGCGTTACATTAGTACCTTCACATACAACGCAATCTACCTCGCCCACATATTTCTGTAGCATCTCAGCAGTCTTGCCACTTCTGAAACCATGCAAGCGGAAGTCGCCAGTGTGATAAACTGAAACTTCATCAGCAACGATCTTGAAAGCGTATGCGTCGAAAGCAGAATGGTCAACAGTTACAGGCATAATGGAGAATGGGCCGAACTTAAATTCTTTGCCTTCACTGAATGTGTTGACGTACTCCAATCGTTCAAGCATCACCTTATGAGAATTATTTTTATTTTTTAGGTGATTGGATAACACTCTTTGAATGTCTCGTCCCACCTTACCCATATAGATAGGCAGTTCCTTTGGCAACTTAATAATATTGCCGATATGATCACCATGATAGTGCGTAATAAGCAGTGCACTCTTCGAAAGGTCGCCATGAGTCAGTCCCTCTACTTGCAAATCTCCGTTCTTTGGTCCTCCAGGCAATTCTTCGCCATAATCAACGAACAAATGCCAGCCGTCATACTCATATTCTGTAACACAACCACCTATCTGGTGAGTGCCACGATGAATTCTAATATTCATAGTTATAAGTTATTGTATTGTTTCACAACTTCATCTATATTCGAATGTAAACATTTGCATACGTTTTGTATTGTCTTGATTGCTTTGTCTCTTCCTGAATGTTTTTTAGTATATGTTTGTTCTATATAAAGTGAAACGTATTCTCTTACAGACAAAGGTTTCAGTTCTGTACGTAAGACACCTATGTTCTTCATGATTTGAAGTACCTTAGTGTAATATTCAACGATAATAGGTTCGGCTTTTTGTCCTTTTAATCTTGACGCCTCTTTAAGAAATCTGTCATAATTGTCCATTTGTAAAAGAATCTCCGCAGGCTTTTCCCCTGATGGTTTTAGCCTCCCGTCATCAATAAGTTTAAGTTCTTCAAAACACACTTCTCCTTCTTTTGAAAGTTTTACCAAATCAATTCTAATATCAGTTCCATCATCCAAACTAAGGGCAAATTCTGTATCTATGTAGGATTTATCATTGATATACATTTGTGATTGAATGAATTTCTCACTAGAGACATTTTTCCCATTTAACTCATCGCCTTCAAGACATGCTATATTTTTCTTATTTGCCTCCACTCGTTTTTTAATAGAGGGAAGCCTGCAAATGATTTCTTCTGGACGACATTTCACATTACCATACTTTAAATTCAGTTTATCGCAAAGATCCTTTTCGAAACCAAGATAATAGTTATGTATTTCAGCTTCAATTTTATCATCCTTACAGCTAAGACTCATAATAGAAGCGCCTCGATAATAGATATTAATCCTATTATTCTTTCTGATATTGCAGTATAATTCGCTATCCTCTATTAATTCACGCCACCATTGAGGCTTAGAAGATAGAATCTCGAACAAACGGTCTTCGACATTCAATTTGAAATAACTCTTTTTCATAAAGCAATTTGTTTTATTTGCAACAAAGATAGGTATTTTTCTTGAGATAATCACGTTTCTCTTATGAAAACTTGTTAATCATCTTGCAATTCTCTTCTATACCTATTCTTTTACCACTCTTTTGAATTCTACAACCATGTGTCCGAGTTTCAGAATGGGCTGCGACAGCCTTGTGGTTACCCCGTCATAGCGTTCTTTCACCCAATCTACCACTCGATTGCGTATTTCGTTGTCATAGGTGATAGCCACTTGCAAGGGCAATTCTGCTGCAAAAACGCCTGGTACATAATCGGTGTTGTGTGGTTGAGAGACTGTGATGCCAAGGATGAAGGGTACGAGGGTGCCATTCAAGGAGCACCTGTCCACCTCTTGCTTGTAACCGAGTTCATTCTCGACGCCCTCTATGATTTTTGCAAGCGTGAAAAGGTTGTCAGTGAGACCATTTTGGCAGATGGCGTCCAGTTCTGCGGATAGTTCCTGTTCCATCCCAGTGATGTCAATACCCTTTTGCTTCCTCATGAATTCTACTTGAAAACGGAACGATTCGTTCTTTGCCCTAGTGGCTAACTGCATCTTGCGCTTCTGGTCTTTGTTCTTACTCATACTTCTGTTTCGTAGTTAAATTGAATGATTATAATAGGATTTAAAAAGGGAAAGTCCCCCATATATATTATACGATTGAAAAAGTATGAAATGCGGTGTTTTTACATGGTTCTATGCAAAAACACCGCAGAAGCATGCGTCTTTTTTCTATTTTTCGTATCTGGCTAATGATGCAAGTAGGTTTTCCTTTATCTTTTCCCTTAACGTTTCTGGCTCCAATATTTCCACCTTATCTCCCATCGCCAGCAATTGATTAACTAACTCTGGTGTTTCACAGAGGCGATAAGTGAATTCGGCAAACTCCCCATGCTTGGAACGTACTTCCGACTGACTTTTGTGCAGCGGAGTGGAACGGAGGTAATCTGCCTGAACGCCATAGGCACGTATCTTGATTATTGTAACGGGATTGTCTTTATTCACATAGATACCAACCACATCAGCAAAGTATTTCCTCGCATCGAAGTCTGCTGGCAATTCAAAATGGGTTTTCAGTACCTCCATATTTAGAATGCGGTCTAAGGCAATAGTGCGCAAAGCCTCCCGCTCCTTCAAATAGCCCAGTAGATACCAACGGCGACTGAATACTTTTAAAGCATATGGCTGTATGTGGAAAGTCTGCAAGTGCTCTTCTTGTTCGTTCATATAACGTTGATAATCTATCTGCAACTCCACATTCTGCTGCATCGCTTCGATGATGCCATCTAAATAACTATGCCCCAGCGGTATTTCTTCCAATAGAATTCTGTCTTTCATCCCGTTGAACGTAGCAAAATCCTGTGGAATGCTGTATTTGCGCAGTAGCCACTTCGCCAGTTTGTTCTTGTCTAACACCTCTGGATTCTTGACATAATAGACATTTCCCTTAGAGCGGTCACATTCTATATCCACTCCAAACATCTCTTTGATGCCTTTGCGATGCTCATGAAAAGTGCGAAGAGGGAGAGGACCGTCGAACGCAGGACAGTCCTCCCACAACATACATATATCTTCGTATGGGAGAGGATCGCTGGTTAGCAAAGTGTCAAGCAACCAGATGTAACGATAATAGGTCTTGCTAATCATTATATGATTCTGTAATGGCACCACCAATTTGGTGACTGCCGCGATGAATAACAATGTTCATATTTCTCTTTTATCGTCTATTAATGTTCCAAAAGTTCTTTTAATTTTGGACTTTAAGGCATCTGTTTCAATATAAATAGTTGAAGGATAAAGAGTGATATTAGGAATGCCTGGAACTGGAATTGGTTTCATCACACACTCCTTATATATTGGATTACCTTTTTTGTTACGAGGAATGGGTGGCATCATGGTTACTACATCTATTGCTATATCTTTTTGGTCATCTAAGAGAACGTCTTTGTCTTGGTTCCTAAAAAGATTCCACCACACATCTCCGCAATCTTTGTCTCTAAGAAGGTGAGCTATAAAAGTGGCATAAACAAGAGCTTGTTGCAATACGATTGGCTGAGATTCCCTTTTTTTATTTTCATCTTTCAACTCTATTATAGCCAATCTCCACTTACAATTCTTATGTTGAACCCTTGCAAGTATATCAATTCCACCACCAGATGCAGCACCTTCTTTACTCATAGAATATTTAGGGTAATCTTTGTCAGAGTGTTGGCTTGCTTTAAAGGGAGTTCTCATTTGAAAGAATCCAACATTACCTAAAACAACAGGTCTAATACAAGTTAATGTCTTGTTGCCTTCTTTTTCACTTTTCTTATGCCTTTTTGCTAAATCTGTCAAGACAAGCGTCTCTAGTTTATGCTCCTCGCTATGCATTTTTGCATCTTTTCCATTATAGTTTATTAGTGAGGAAAAGATGGTCTGTGCCTCTCCTGAATTCCAGCTATATGGTCTTCTTGGAGGATTTGCCTTTGTCTCAAGATTCAGATGTTTTCTGTTGTTTTCTTCATGTTTCCTATTTATTTTGAGAAACAATTCGTATTTCTTATTCGCCTTAGCCCTAATTACTAGAGCACCTACACTTTGTCCATATATTCTTAAATCGTATTCGACAGATGGTTGTTGGGCTAGATTGATACTAGAATAGATTCGTACAGAACCCATATTTGAGGGGAGCATCTTCTTTAAAAAGGATGCTGTTTCCTTGTATATATTCTTGTTAGAATTTATACCATCAGAATAACGCTTAAAAGCAATTCGCCATTCATCATGAGAAATAAGCTTTTCACTTGTAATCTTTACTACTTCTTCGTTAGTCATAATTGCCTATCTTTAAATTGAATAATACTCATGTTTATAACACCACACATATCCATTGCATCCATGTTGGAGTGATAAATGCTTACCAGATAATCTGGCTTTAATCTGAAGAGACCTTGCTTCTTGCTTAGTGAGGAAGACAACATTCTCATCACTTATCCATTCGCCGCTATCGGTGCGAACCAGATGCCATTTCCTTTCTTGCTCCTTTGTTTCCATCAGGCGTATTCAAATTGAGGAACATCTATCGTAACATCTTCTGTCTCATCCCCATCATCCATTGTTGGCACAGCCAAGCGAACTTCATTGTCTCGCATGGTGTTGTCAACAAGCAGGGTCAGTGGATAGATGTCGCAATTTTCATCCAAAACTGGATAACCGTATTCATCAAACTCAGTCATAAAGGCAGAGTCAATGCCATAGACGTAAATGTTTGGACTATATTTCTCCATCTCATGATTGACGAAAGGGTCTTGTAACGCGTCAAATGATTTACCTTGGGTCAAATCCATTCCGTATATCAAAAAAGGTGCTGCGTCTTTCGACTTTGCCAAAAGTGCCATTGTCAGAGAGTTGGCATATAGGTTTAGTGCATACTCTGTACTAAACGTATCATGAAAATCGTATTCGAACTCTTTGACAACATCGCGAAAAGTCTTGCCATCACTTTTCCTCCTGCCTCTATCATCATAGTCGGCAGGATCAAAGTAATAGGTCTTATAGATTTCTTTCTCCATCATTATTACTTTTCACTTTTTATTGGCAATGGTTTCTTGACCAATCGTCTGAAATTCCTGTTCTGGCTCATGACCAAAGTGATGTGTAGGCGATAACGCACACGATGGTTTATCTCATAGTACCAGCCATGACTGAAGGCAAAGCACTCGCAGACATTATGCTCTAAGTAATCGTACTGGTCTTTTGTCAGATGCTTCTTGTAGCGCAGTCCCATCAGCAAATAATACTCCACATGCCCTTCAATCTGTGGGTACTCATGCAACCACTTGGAGAAATTCTCCAGAAACTCCTCGTCAGTCTCGTTCTCTTGCTTGAACTCATAAGCCATACACTTGGATTCAGGAGATGTGAGATACTCCATCGTATCCTCACTAAAAATGTGATGACCAGATATCTTGAGGGTTCTAAGATAATCCTTCATTGCGATTTTGGCTGGTGTAATAATCATATTTGTTATCAGTTATCTATATAAATCGCTGCAAGTATAAGCATTATTTTTGAAACAAACAAACTTTTACCTAACTTTTTTTCATCGTACCTATATTCTCATAGAAAGGGGTATTACAAAATGTTAAGGATTTGTAAAATCGATAATGATATGCAGCGTTTTCACCTCATATAACTCAAAAACACGATCCATTAGTTTAGTTTTTCGTATATATATTATAGAGGGGTATCCCTTTTTTATCAACCCAATTCTATAATATGACAATAAGACAATTCAAAAGTTCACAACACATCACCGGACGTAGTTCCGTGTCAGTCAACAACTATCTGCGCGATGTCAATCGCTACCCTATGGCCACATTGGAGGAAGAGGTGCAACTTGCTCAGACCATTCGTCGTGGAGGCAAAGAGGGAGAATGTGCAAGACAACGCCTGATAGAGGCCAATCTGCGTTTCGTTATTACAGTAGCCAATCAATATCATCAGCACAGCATGGATTTGGCTGACCTTATCTCGGAGGGTAACATCGGACTCATCAAGGCAGCAGAGCGGTTTGACGATACACGAGGTTTCAAGTTCGTCTCCTATGCTGTCTGGTGGATTAGACAAGCCATTTTACAAGCTGTGTCAGAACAGGGACAAACAATCCGTATGCCATTAAACCAGCAAGGACTGCGACAAACGTACAATCTGCTGGTGAACGAAACCATGCAGACGGAACAGCGCAAGCCGACGGCAGAGGAATTCGCTGCTTTTGCAGACATTGACGTAGAAAGGGCAGAGGCTACCATAAACGGCATCTTGGCAACGATATCAATGGACACGCCTATTGGCGAAGAATCTGACATGACCTTAGGTGACAACCTGCCCAGTGGAAGCAGAAGTGACCAACTGTTGGAACAGGAATCTATGAAGAGTGATCTCAGCAAAGTGCTTTCCCAGTTATTGACCAATAAAGAGTATACCATTATCTCTCGTACTTTTGGACTGAGTGGTCAGGAAGAGTCACTTGCTGCCGTCGGAACTGATATGGGAATGACGAGAGAGCGAGTAAGACAGATTCGCGAAAAAGCCATTCTGAAAATCAGGAAGTCAACATATAAGAACAAATTAGCACAATATTTAGGATAAGACTATGTGAACATTTTTAAACTCTATTTATATGATAACGAATAAAAGTGAATTGATTTCTACCAACAAGCACATTGTGGAACTTGTGGCAAAACAGTATCTGAATCATGGTCTGTCGTTAGAACAACTCATAGGGGAAGGCAACAAAGGTTTTACCTATGCCGCTAACCATTATGATGCCACTAAGGGACACCTCTTTTCAGATTATGCAAGTTGGCTTGTCCGTATGAGCATTTTGCAGGCCCTGGCATCTGTCGCAAATGGCGACTCTATTCCTCCAGTATTTGTACCCAGAAAAAACTTCTCAAAATGACACATTTAGAAATATTTCATGGACTTGTTTCGGCAGGTATGAAAATGCGCTATGGAAGTAAGCCCGGCAAAGCAGCAACACTAAGAATGCTTTGGGAAAAGAAGCACATCATCGACGCGGGCTTCGTGGATTATTATATCATGGCCTTTTGGATATTCCGCCATTATGCCACATCGGCAGGAATAACGGTATGGGCGCGAGGCGCAATGCCTTCCTCTGTTGTCTGCTACTGTTTAGGACTTACAGAGATTGATCCTGTCAAGTATGACCTTTACTCCGTCCGTTTTGTAAATGACGAACTACCCTATTTCCAGTTCGACATCGAGGCCTCGCGTTTTGACGAGTTCATAAAAGAGGCTGATAAGTTGTTGGAGGCCAATGCTAAAGATTACGATATTCCTAACATCAAAAAATGCCTGTTTCGGTCTTTAACTTCAATGCAGTATCTATGTAAGAAAAAGGAAAGACCTCTGCCAGAGAATATTGATGATGAAATGGCGCGTTATGCGCTTAGTTTTCCTGAAACAAAGGATTTGTATGAAGAATATGATCAGAATCCGAAGTGTGATCTTTTGATCTATCAAGAGCAAATGCTTAGTATCCTAAAACAAACATTTCATACAAGTAGCATCAAAGCCAATCATATCCGTCTGAGTATTCAGCGAGGAGAAACGGAACAAGTTGCTGCCTACAAGAAAGAACAGTTTGCCAACCTTCATGATATCAGTTTGACCAAAGCAGAAACCGCCTGGCAGTTCCTTAATCGTAATCCCAAGGCTTTTCTGAAAGCCCATGCTGTCAGTAGAATTATGGCGCGTTATTTATTTGATAAGCTGAATTGTCCGTAAGGCAATGGGATTAAAATGGCGCACCACCGCACCACCGCACCGTTTACCCGTTTTGGCGCGTCGGCGCGTTGGCGCGTCTTTTGCATTTTTCGAATTCCGACACATACAGTAGGTCACACCTAACGACCTAACGTACTCACTTTTGTATTTTTCCAGTTGTTAGCATATCCGCATACAGTTACCCACTTACCCACTTACCCACTTCGGACATTTAGTATTTTACCCTTTCTTTTAGTTGTACTATTTACACTTAATATTTTTATATTAATATTATATATATTATATATATATTATAATATATATATAATATATATAATATCTAAGAATAAGAATTTTCTTAATCGAAAACCTAAATGTCCGAAGTGGGTAAGTGGGTAAGTGGGTAACTTTTTGCAAAAACCAAATGTGAGTACGTTAGGTGTGTTAGGTCTGGGCGATTTTTCGAAAAGACGCGCCGACGCGCCGACGCGCCAAAACGGTAAACGGTGCGGTGGTGCGGTGCTCAAATAGTGTTTTTGAATTTTTCATACATTTCTACCGTTGTCAGAGGCAGCAGAGGCCACAGGAATTAATTGAAAATTTTGCAAGTATTAATCCTCGCAATTGTTAGAATTAATACTTGCAAGATTTTTCCTTAATAGCACGGGTAAGGCCCTCTCCGACTGTATGGTGTCAGGCCTATCAATTTTCTTAACTTTCCGCCACAATGGGGTCGAAAATAGAGGCTCTACGCTGAGAATAGAGCCTCTATGGTAAAATTTTGAGCCTCTACTTTTTCAAATAGTGGCTCTATTTTGTCTCGAAAAGACAAATCAATTACTTTTTGTCAATGCGTTTGGACAGGCCGATGGCACCAGTAGGGCAGACGATGCGACAGAGATGACAGCCGACGCATTTGGTGCCGACAATATGAGGCTGGCGCGTGGCTTTGTCGAAAGTGATGGCCTGATGACCGCCATCACGACAAGACAGTTCACAACGTCCGCAGCCCACACACCGTTCACGATTGATCTTCGGATAGACGATTGTCGTACGGTCCAAATCGGAAGGAGTGGTAAACGATGACAGTTCTGAGCCCACCAAATCGCTCAACTGACGGACACCATGCTTCGCCATATAGCGCTGGAGACCCAATATAAGGTCATCGATGATGCGATAGCCGTATTGCATCACCGCCGTACAAACCTGCACATTGCTACATCCTAACTGGATGAACTCCAAGGCATCGCGCCAAGTCTCGATGCCTCCGATACCACTCAACTGGATACCTTTCATCACCTGATTTTGCGCCATGTCCAGAATACAACGCAGGGCAATGGGTTTCACAGCACGACCTGAATAGCCGGAGATGGTGCGTTGTCCTGACACCTCAGCCTCGTCGGCCATCGTAACCGACTTGATGGTATTGATGGCAGAGATGGCATCAGCACCGGCAAAGAAGGCTGCCAGAGCAGGATGATAGATATGTGTGATGTTGGGTGTCATCTTCGGAATGACAGGTATCTTCACGGCCTTCTTGACAGCAAAGGTGTAGGTGACCACCAGTTCAGCATTTTGTCCTACATCGCTGCCCATACCTGTCATCTTCATCTGAGGACATGAGAAGTTCAATTCGACGGCATCGCAGCCAGCCTGCTCGGCTCGGTGAGCCAGTTCTATCCATTGCTCCTCAGTCTGTCCCATGATGCTGGCTATAACGACCTTCGAGGGATAGTCCTCTTTGAGTCGATGCAAGATGTCGAAATCCATATCAACGGGATTCTCGCTCAACTGCTCCATATTGCGGAAGCCATAGAAATCACCGTATAAGCCACCGCTGTGAACGGCATCGAAACGAGGCGACACCTCCTTGATTTCCTGTAAGCAGATGGTCTTATAGAACACACCAGCCCACCCTGCCTCAAAGGCACGCGCCACCATCTCATAATTGGTGCACACTGCCGAGGAGGCCAGGAAGAAGGGATTCTCGCAGTGGATGCCGCAGAAGTCGATATCCAGACTGGGATAGTCGACAGTGACATCGTCGGGACTAATGCTGCGAAGCAACTCCTTCAACGGGATGGGTCCGTCGAAGCGGATGCAAGCCTTCTCAGCAGCCTCCAAATCGGCATCACTACACGCTGCCACCCAACGCGTAGCCAGTTTGTGGTTGTCAAAACGGATGGCTCGAATGGCTCTCGCAGGGTCACCCGTCTTACACGCTATTGTACAAGGTGCCTCCTGACACATCAGGCATCTGTTTGCCTCTTCGTAAATATTGATTCGTTTCAAGGCTGTACTCCGTTAAATCGTAATTTCTATCAGATTGTCCTCAACACCCTTGATGGTGCTCTCATAGAAGCCGTCGCCAGTGGAACGGGGCTCACATTCCACATGGTAGCCCTCCGCTTCGAGCCGCTCCGTCAGGTCATCAACTTTTTCCTTGCTGCCTACCGAGATAGACAGGTGGGCATAGCCCGTACGGTTGGGTTTCTTGGTATAGTCCAACATCACAGGACGGTTCATCAGTTCCAGTTTCGAACCATCGTCGAAGGTCATAAAGAAAGACTGAAAACCCGTACGGGGATTATGGTACTTGTCGCTCGCCTTCGCCTCGAAATACCTGACGAAGAAGTCCCTTGCTGCTTCAAGGTCGTTGACGTACATTGCAATGTGATTGATTCTCATATCGTTTCGTTTTTAGTTTTCAATTGACAAAGATAGTCAAAATAATTCTAAGTGATACTTTTAGGCACCAAAAATTAAGATTGTTTATGAATAAAGGAGACGGAGACACTGACGAAAAGGCAGAGGATTGTGACGATTTGGCGGATTGGAAGAGGGCGGCACACTATTTGAGCGACAAAGATCAGAAACATTTTAATAAAGGAGGACAAAATTATGACATTAGACAAATTTACCATCAAAGCCCAGGAGGCCGTGCAACAGGCTGTGAATACAGCACAGTTGAACGGTCAGCAGGTGATAGAGCCTGTACATATTCTGAAAGGCGTATTGGAGAAGGCGAAGGACGTATGTGCCTTCATCTTCCAGAAACTCGGCGTGAATGCCCAACAGATTGAAATGCTCGTGGACAGCGAGATCAAGCATCTGCCAAAGGTACAGGGTGGGCAGCCGTATCTCTCAAGTGATAGTAATAATGTACTCGTGCGTGCACAGGAAACGGCCCAGAAAGGTGGCGATGAGTTCGTCTCGGTAGAGCCCATCCTGTTGGCCCTGCTCAACGTGAACTCGACGGCCTCACGCATCATGAAAGATGCTGGCTGCACGGAGAAAGATATGCAGAAAGCCATTCAGGAGTTGCGCCAGGGACAGAAGGTGAAGAGCCAGAGTGCCGACGACAACTACCAATCGTTGGAGAAGTATGCCAAGAACCTCGTTGATTTGGCCCGTCAAGGGAAACTCGACCCCGTGATAGGTCGTGACGACGAGATCCGCCGTCTGTTGCAGATCCTCTCACGACGTACCAAGAACAACCCTATATTGATTGGTGAGCCGGGTACGGGTAAGACTGCCATCGTGGAAGGTCTCGCAGGGCGTATCGTGCGCGGCGATGTGCCAGAGAACCTGAAAGACAAGCAGGTCTATTCCCTCGATATGGGTGCACTGGTGGCTGGTGCGAAGTATAAAGGTGAGTTTGAGGAGCGTCTGAAGAGCGTCATCAATGAGGTGACGAAGGCCGAGGGGCGCATCATCCTCTTTATCGACGAGATCCACACCCTCGTAGGTGCTGGTGGTGGTGAAGGAGCGATGGATGCCGCCAACATCCTGAAACCAGCCCTCGCCCGTGGTGAACTGCGCGCCATCGGTGCCACCACGCTGAACGAGTATCAGAAATACTTCGAAAAAGATAAGGCCCTTGAGCGCCGATTCCAGACGGTGATGGTGGACGAGCCAGATGAACTATCAGCCATCTCGATCCTGCGAGGCTTGAAAGAACGTTACGAAAACCACCACAAGGTACGTATTCAGGACGATGCCTGTATCGCTGCCGTGCAACTGTCGGAGCGGTATATATCCGAGCGTTTCCTGCCGGATAAGGCCATCGACCTGATGGATGAGGCTGCCGCCAAACTGCGTATGGAGCGCGACTCCGTACCGGAAGAACTCGACGAAATCACCCGTCGCCTGGCTCAACTCGAAATCGAGCGCGAGGCTATCAAACGCGAGGGGGATGAGCCGAAGATTGCACAGTTGGATAAGGACATTGCCGAACTGCGCGAACAAGAAACCCAGTTCCGTGCCAAATGGGAGGGTGAGCGCCAACTCATTAACAAAATCCAACAGGACAAACAGGAGATGGAGAACCTGAAACTGGAGGCAGAACGAGCAGAGCGCGAAGGTGACTACGGCAAAGTGGCGGAGATACGCTACTCGAAACTGAAAGTGCTCGAAGACGATATCAAGGCCATCCAGACCCAACTGGCATCAGCACAGGATGGCAATTCGCTCGTTCGCGAGGAAGTCACTGCGGATGATATCGCCGAGGTGGTATCACGCTGGACGGGCATCCCCGTAACCCGTATGATGCAGAGTGAGCGTGAGAAACTGCTCCACCTGGAAGAGGAACTCCACAAGCGTGTCATTGGCCAAGACGAGGCGATTACAGCAGTCTCGGATGCTGTACGCCGTTCGAGGGCTGGCTTGCAGGATCCCAAACGACCGATTGCCTCGTTTATCTTCCTTGGTACGACAGGCGTGGGTAAGACAGAACTCGCCAAGACCCTGGCCGATTATCTGTTTAATGATGAGACGATGATGACGCGTATCGATATGTCGGAGTATCAGGAGAAATACAGCGTGAGTCGTCTGATTGGTGCGCCTCCGGGCTACGTAGGCTATGACGAGGGTGGACAACTGACGGAGGCTGTGCGTAGGAAGCCTTACTCAGTGGTGCTGTTCGATGAGATAGAAAAAGCGCATCCGGATGTGTTCAATATCCTCTTGCAGGTGTTAGACGACGGGCGACTGACGGACAATAAGGGTCGCACTGCCAACTTCAAGAACACCATCATCATCATGACCTCGAATGCCACCCGTGAGCAACTGCGCTCAACGATGCGTCCGGAATTCTTGAACCGTATCGACGAGATTATCACCTTCACACCGCTCACAAAGGAACAGATTGCAGATGTGGTGCGCCTGCAAATGAAGAAGGTGACGGAGATGCTGGAGCCGCAGGGCATCAAACTCGAATGCACACCACAGGCCATCGCCTATCTGGCAGAAGAGGGCTACGATCCCGACTTCGGTGCCCGTCCCGTGAAGCGTGCCATCCAACAGTTCGTACTGAACGACCTGTCGAAGAAACTGCTCGCCGACGAGGTGGACCGTTCGAAGCCAATCATCATAGACGAGTTCGGAGAAGGACTGGTGTTCAGGAACTAAAATGCGGAAAAAATAATAGAAGTAATCTTTACGATGTCAGCGGTGTTGACGATTCCGTCACCGTTGACATCGGCTTTTTCTGTCTGAATGCAATCAGAGGGCTTGCCCATGATGGCATTAGCCACCTCAACGACATCGGCTGCGTTTACAAGACCGTCGCCATTGACATCGCCTGGTGCATCATACGGGATGCCCTCAAGGCTCATGCGTTCCACACGCAGATGGTCAGGGTCGTTATTGACCGTATTTTCATACCACGCCTGTTCATCGTAGTCGATATGCCAGGCCAGCAATCCTGCTTTGGGGATGTATTGATCCCACGACTCCTTCAGACGGTATTCTATCAGGTAATAGTCGTTGGCATCAGGCGAAGTGCGATAGATTAAGGCATCAGGATACCTGACAAGTGAATGGATGACTTGAACACCTGACCCTTGTGTCTGTCCTAAATCGGAATTGATGCCTCTGACAGCATGGGGATCTTCCACCTCAACGGGTGTCAGCCAGCCACAGGCATAACGCTCATAGGAGGAATAGCCCACAGGACACCATCCTTTGCCATTATAGCAACCTGTATCCATCAGATCATAACTCCCAAGCACGGAGACACCTTTCGCGGTATCATACATATCGGGAAGTCCGAGACAGTGACTGAACTCATGACAGAACGTTCCGATACCTGCCAACTTACCGCTCCAATCTATCTCATTGCCACAAGCATAGGTATTGATACGCACATCCTGTACCAACAGTCCACCTTCATAGTTCCAGTCTTCTTCCATCGAAGCCATGTGGGGCCAGATGACAGTGGAGTCCTTACTCGAATAATCGTTCTCACCATGTCCGGCATAGAGCAGGAATACCTGATCCACCTCACCATCGCCGTTCCAGTCATAGTCGGCAAAGCGCACCTGATCAGTGACTGCCAGACAGGCTTCCTCCACCAACTCTCCTACGTTCTGGTCGAACCAGCCCGTAATATCACCCCAGTCGATGTTTTGACCATAATAGGCATGGTCATGCTGCGCCTTGACAGGGCCTACGACATCAAAGGTCAGACGGAACTGTCCATAACTCTGACTGTAGAAATAGTCGCTCACGCTGCCTGGAGCCATATTGTCTGAATAGCCTTCGAGATTGGCAATATCCGACCATATTTGATGGGAATTCTCACTCTGGAACTTGGTGTCTGTAAACTCCACAAGGATGATTAGTCCCTTCTTCTCACCCAAATAGGCACTTTTCTGGGGCGTTTTCCTGAGACGTGCCCTTGAAGAGGCACTATCTTCCACCTTATGTCTGCGGGCCAAGACAGAGGTACCGCAAGGTTTCATTTCTTGTGCGAAAGAAGTGAAAAGTGAAAAGTGAAAAGTGAAAAGTATAAAGAGCAGACGTTTCATCACTAACAATATTAGGGAGTCGTATTCACGCCATTCGAAATAATCATATTGGCAATCATCACAACATCAGCCACATTCACCATCGCATCATGATTGACATCAGCAGAAGACAAGTCAATAGCAGCAGACAAAGGATTCAGCGTGAAATTCACAACCGCTACGATATCTTTTTCAGTGACGACACCATCACCATTCACATCGCCTGCGATGACATTGTGGGCTTTGAAAAGGAATGAGACCAAACCGTCTTTCTCGCGGATATCCGTAATCGGCTTCCCCATCAGCAACTTGCCATCGGCACCTGGATTGAAGATGGTGGCGGCTGGTACAGATGTATCAGTCAGGGCATCATGGGTCACCTTCTCGGCATCGACATAGGGATAACTGGTGTATTGCAGGCGCAGGTTGCGTCCGTCTGACCCGTATGAATAATTATCACCCAACTTGTCCTCATACCAATTATAATCACAATTGTCGGCATGGAAATATTCCAGACGGTGGTGCGTGGGAGAACTATTGACGTAATTGCCTTGCCAGACACTTGCATTGAAATCGACATGGGTAATAAGCAAACCATGATTCGGCAACATGAGGTCCCACCCTTCCCACTGACGGTTCTCCAACAGGTAATACTCATCAGGATTAGTTTCATTGACAATCCGATAGGCTTTACCACTTTTGTCAAAGGAAGGCATATCAGTAATGGTCGTTGCCTCTGACAGATCCTCAGGGTAAGACCATCCCAAGTATTCCCGTTCATGAATGGACAGATTAGGCGGACACCAACCATCATTGGCATAATTGCCGCCATCCATCAGATCCCACTCGTCGACGACAGAAAACTCGTCGCCTGATGTCGGATAGAGGTCTGGGAGTCCTAAAACATGACAGAATTCATGGCAGATGGTTCCTATACCACAGGAGGTGTTTTCCGTCCATAACTCAGGACTGGCAGAGTAGCCTCCAATCCCCACTCCGTCAAGAGAGAAATAAAGGTAGTCCGTATTCGGCCAGATACAACCATCAGCAACATCCATTTCCTCATTACCACCATAGCCGGCATAAACGATAATGACCGTCTCTGCCTTACCGTCACCATCCCAGTCGTAGTCGGCATAATTCAATTGCTCATCTGCTGTTTTTATGGCATCCGTAATCTGAGAAACACCAAAGGAAGTGCTACTTTTACTTTTCTGCCGGTGTGTCAGTTTGATGGGACCCACTACATCGAATACCATATTAAACTGTCCCAGAGACTGATCGCGAAAATAGTCAGCCACACAACCTGGTCCCATTCCGAGGTTATAGCCCCTCTCATTGAACAGACGGTCGTAGAACTGGTGCGGATTCTCGCAACTGAAGTCACAGTCGACAAACGACATCAGTATGACTGGCACACGGTAAATCTTCTCAGAGTCCCATGACCTGTATGGTTTTGACAAGGAACGATGGATTGTTGCACTGCGCGTCATATGACGAACGGTGCCTTTAGGCATACGATGAGTCTTTTGTCTGGCTGCTTGGGCAGTCAGACAAAGACTCAATAACAATATGCAGATTAGCGGGCGCAAGGCGTCCAGGGTTTCAGGGTCTTGAAGAAGTCATTACCCTTGTCGTCCACAAGGATGAAGGCTGGGAAGTCTTCCACATCAATCTTCCAGATGGCCTCCATACCAAGTTCTGGATACTCCACACACTCAATGGCTCGTATGCTACTCTGAGAGAGCACGGCAGCCACTCCACCGATTGAACCCAGATAGAAACCACCATACTTCTTACAAGCCTCTGTCACCACATCGCTGCGATTACCCTTGGCAATCATCACCAGAGAGGCGCCCAACGACTGGAACTCATCCACATAAGGATCCATACGGTTGGCTGTGGTGGGACCCATCGAACCACAGGGATAGCCCTCTGGGGTCTTGGCAGGTCCGGCATAGAGCACTGGATATTTTTTGAAGTAGTCAGGCATCGGCTCTCCGGCATCAATACGGGCCTTCAACTTGGCATGGGCGATGTCGCGGGCCACGATGATAGTACCCTTCAGGTTGACACGGGTAGAGACAGGATACTTCGACAGTTCCTTGCGAACAGCATCGATACCTTCGTTGAGGTCGATAGTGATAGTGTTTGCACCCTCGCCAGCCTTGGCGTATTCAGCAGGAATTAACTCTGAGGGGTTAGAGTCCATCTTCTCCAACCAGATACCGTCGGCATTGATCTTCGCCTTGATATTTCTGTCAGCAGAGCAGGACACACCCATACCAATCGGACAGGAGGCTCCATGACGCGGCAGACGGATGACACGGATGTCATGAGCCAGGTACTTACCACCAAACTGGGCACCCAGACCAATCCTATGAGCCTCCTTTAAGAGTTTCTCTTCGAGATCGATATCACGGAAGGCACGACCTGTCTCATCACCAGTGGTGGGCAGACCATCGTAGAACTTGATGGAAGCCAGTTTCACGGTGAGCAGGTTTTTCTCAGCAGAAGTGCCACCAATCACGAAGGCAATATGATATGGCGGACAGGCTGCAGTACCGAGACTCTTCATCTTCTCCACAAGGAACGGAATCAGCGTACCCTCGTTCTGGATGGTAGCCTTCGTCATCGGATAGAAGTAGGTCTTGTTGGCAGAGCCGCCACCTTTGGCCACCATCACAAACTTATACTCAGCACCCTCGCAAGCCTCGATATCAATCTGGGCAGGCAGGTTACAACGGGTATTCACCTCGTCGTACATATTCAGCGGAGCGTTCTGCGAATAGCGCAGGTTGTCCTGGGTAAAGGTATTGAAGACACCCAGACTCAGGGCTTCTTCATCCTCGAAACCCGTCCAGATCTGCTGACCCTTCTCACCGTGGATGATAGCAGTACCCGTATCCTGACAGAACGGCAGGATACCGCGTGCAGCCACCTCTGCATTGCGCAGGAACTGCAGGGCCACATACTTGTCATTCTCCGAGGCCTCAGGGTCGGTGAGGATCTTGGCCACTTGGAGGTTATGTTCACGACGCAGCATGAACTCCACATCGTGGAAGGCCTGCTGGGCCAAGAGCGTCAGTGCCCCTTTCGACACCTTCACAATCTGCTTTCCTTCAAACTCGGCGGTTGTCACACCTTCCTTACTCAACAAGCGGTACTCCGTCTTGTCCTCGCCCACCTGAAACATCGGGGCATACTTAAATTCTACGTTTTTAGCCATAACTTTTATTATTTTTATTCTTTTAGTATTCTAGGCAGTTCTAGGCAGTCCTAGGATTCCCCTAGGATAACCTAATAACCAAAGACCTCCTCTGTCTTGAGCCTTCTGATAGGCCCAATCTGGCCTAAGGCCTTCATATCAAGTTCTTTCTCGTCACCAAGGATAATGTAGCGGTAGGGCTTATTCGCTATCCGGTTCTTTGCGAAAGCCACCACATCATCCAGTGTCAACTGGGGCAGTTGCTCATAAATCTTGGCATTCATGTCATAGTCAATGCCCAGTTTCTTGGCAGCGATATAGTTCCAGATGATACCCATCTTGGTGATTCGCTCACTGGCCAACTGCTTGGTCAGGGCATCCTTCGAGATCTGGAAAGCAGTCTCGCTGGCAGGCATCTGGTTCAGGATCTCATTGAAATGGTTCACGCAGTCCATCATCTTGTCGTTCTGGGTGATGATATGAGTCATGAACGACTCCTTGCGCCCTTTCACACTCGGACGATTGTAGAGAGCGTATGCATTATAAGCCAGTCCACGCGTCTCGCGCATCTCCTGGAACACGATACCGTTCATGCCTCCGCCGAAATACTCATTAAACAAGGCACGTACTGCCGACTCGTCAGGATTCCAGTCGCGTCCCTCGTTATGGTACATACGCATGTAGATATTCTTAGCCTCGTAGGGAGCAATCCAAATCTCATTTTCGTTGGCCAACTGGTCGAGATAAGGCTTGTTCTCAAGTGCGGGTTTCAGGTCCTTTGCAAACAAGTTGCTGACTGATTCAGACACCTTACCCTCATCCAGAGGACCATAGTAGAGCACCCTGTGCTGATATTCGCTCAGGCCCTTCAACAGATCCACGAACACCTGAGGATCGGTCTGCTTCAGTTCCTGTTCTGTCATCATGTCGCGATAGGCATTATGCTCGCCCTGAGAACCATATCTGTAAAGGAAGTCGAAATAGGTGCGCTGGTTCTTCTTGGCATCGTTCCTGTTCTTCAGAGTCACGTTCACCATCTCGTTGTAGGCATCCTTATCTACCTTGGCGTTCTGCAGCATATCCTGCAACAGGGCGATGGCGGGTTCCATATTCTCACTGAGTCCATAGAGTCCCACGCTGATATTCTCTGCATTAACGTTGACGTAGCAGTCGCAAGCCAACTCATAGAACTTCTGGCGCACTTCGGCAGCAGAGAGTTTGTCGGTTCCAAGGAGTTTGAAATAGTCGGAAGCCACATCGAAGCGACGATCAGCACTCTGTCCGAAGTCATAGTAGAATACCAGTTCGAAGAGTCCGTTGGTCTGATTCTTCACGTAATACAGCGGTTGGTCGCTGCCCGTCTTGCTGATGTTGAGGTCCTTCTCATAGTCAACGAAACGAGGCTGTATAGGATCCACCTTCGCCTCCTGTATCTCCTTCACGAAGTCACTCATCTGGTCACGGTTAGCCTGTATCGGGGTAATGGCAGGCTTGTCGATCTTCTTTTGGGTAGTATCGATGCCCTGTTTCTTGAAGACAGTGACATATCCATCCGTGAAGAAGCGGTTGGCAAAGTCAACCAGTTCCTGTTTGGTGATCTTCGAGATTCGGTCGATACGTCCCACTTCCTGTTGCCAGTCCACCTCGTTGATAAAGGCATCGACAAACATGTCGGCCCTACCGTCATTTCTCTCCATCAGTTCATAGTGATTACGCTTCATGTTGTTGACGATGCTGGTCAACAGATTGTCGGGGAAGTCACCTTTCTTCAGTTTGTCGATCTCAGCAAGCATCAGACTTCTCACCTCCTCCAGCGCCTGACCTTCCTTGGGGGAACCCATCAGGATGAAACCACCATGATCGTGCAACAGTTCGGGGGTAGCATAAGCCCTCTGCACCTTCATCGTCTGGTTCAGGTTCAGGTCGAAGAGTCCTGCCTTGCCATTGCTCAGCACATTCTCCATCAGTTGCAGGGTGTCAGCCTGCAGGGTATTGGCCTTCTGGGCTCTCCAACCCACCCATACCTGTTCAGCCTCCTGACCGATCACCGTGGAATCCATAGGCTGTGAGAGTTCTGGCAGTGGGTCGAATGTAGGCTGACTCACGTCATCACCCGGTTTCCATTCAGCGAAATACTTATCGATGATGGCGATGGTCTTGTCCGGATCCAGGTCGCCACTCATACAGATGGCCACATTGTTGGGCACATACCATTTCTTAAAATAGTTCTTGATATTCGTGATCGACGGGTTCTTCAGGTGCTCCTGAGTACCGATGGTGGTCTGCGTACCGTAGGGATGGTTGGGCCACAACATCTTACTGATGGTGTAGTACAACTTACGCTGGTCGCTAGACAGTCCGATATTGTATTCCTCATAGACAGCCTCCAGTTCGGTATGGAAGCCACGGATCACCATGTTCATAAAACGGTCGCTCTGGATCTTGGCCCAGTTCTCCACCTCGTTGGCAGGGATATCCTCAGTATAACAGGTCACGTCGTTCGATGTGTAGGCGTTTGTACCCTCCGCACCGATGGCAGCCATCAGTTTGTCGTACTCGTTGGGGATGAAATACTTGGCAGCCTCCTGAGAGACGGAGTCAATCTCGTGGTAAGCCTTTTTGCGGGCCTCAGGATCGGTGAGTTTGCGATAAGCCTCATAACGCTGTTCAATCTCGTTGAGGAGAGGAGCCTCGGCCTCGGGATTGTTGGTTCCAAACTTAGCCGTTCCCTTAAACATCAGGTGTTCCAGGTAGTGTGCCAGCCCGGTCGTCTCCGCCGGGTCGTTCTTCGAGCCAGTACGCACGGCGATATACGTCTGTATACGCGGCTGCTCCTTGTTCACACTCAGATAGACCTTCAGTCCATTCTCGAGGGTATAGATCCGCGTCTCGGCCATATCCCCCTTCACTGACTCATACTTGTACTTGCTGCAGGAACTCATTCCGAGTACCAGCAAAGCACCCATCACTAATAAAATCCTTGTTTTCATATCTTAATTCTCATAATCTATTTCGTGATCCAATTTGGAGAGGAAATCTTCATAGACCTCCTGCTCCACATCACCCATCTGATATTCTTTCTCGGCATCCTTGCGGATCTCGGCTATCCAAGCACGACGAGCCTTCACGTAGTCCTCACGAATACGTTCTGCATCGGCAGACGTGATCTCCTCCAGCCCGTAGTAATCAAGAATCATCTGGTACGACCAGGCCCAGCGGTAGTCGCTGTAACTGTCGTTGATATCAGCAAATCTGTCGAGTATCTGCTGAACGTTCTCGATGGTGCCGTTTTTGATGTCATCGACGAGGCGCTGTTCTTCACTCTCGGGCAAAAGTAGTCCGCTCAGGTCTACCCAACGGCCTTTTCCCACCTCACTCTTTGGTTCTCCGAAGAAACCTTCCTTTTGGGCACGCTTCAACACGGCACCCATATAGATGCGCAGAGCGATATCATAATATTTCAGTCCCTTGCGGAGCGATGAGGCATTGATGACGTACTCGTGGAAATTATAAGTCGATACGTTGTCGCCCGAAGCCTCACGCAGAGCCTTCAGAATATTGATGCCCTCCATGATCTCCCCCACGGTAAAGGGCGATAGCCAGTCAAAGTTGATGATACTCTTCTTGGAGAGTTTCGAACGCTTGTCGCGCTTCGGCCATTTCTTGATATCTCGGTAGAGTCCCACCGTCGTGATGTTACGGCCTGGCACCAGATAGCAGTCATCGCCATAGGCCACCAGATACGAGAACGGCAGGTTGCGGGTGTCAGGATGGTGCATCAGTTTACCAAAACACACACTGAAGGCTCCTATCGTGGCGGGCATCAGGATGTATGCGCCTGAGGCAGTCTTGGTGCCTCGCTCCAGGGTGCCGTAATGCAAGGGACCCATCTTATAGGCATGGTTTGAGAAGTTGGTGTTCGAGCCGGCGTTGTAGAATGAGAACTCACCACCGATGAGCAGGGAACTCTTATGGTGCGAGGCAGAGAACGGGCCGCAGAAGGCAGCGCAGGCCTCACCGTTGGCCATAAACGAGTTGGCAAAGAAGAGGCTGGCCTCGGCGGTAAAGCCATTGGTAATCTGACAGGCCTCCCCCACGAAGCAGTCCTGCATCTTCACGGAGTTGTTAATCGAGCAACCGTCGCAGATGATTGAGTTCTCACAGATCACACCCGTCCCGATGAACACCGGGGCATCTGTCGACGACATCACCGTGCATTCTGAGAGTCGCGAGGTGCCGCTGATCTCGCAGTCGCCCTTGATAATTGTATTCGTAATGTCCTTGGCATTGATAATCTTCACGTTGTTGCCGATATAGCCACGATCGGGACGTGACACCCTCAACTCGTCCTCAATCATCTGCAGGAGTGCCTTCTTCAACTGTTTGTCACGATCGTGCTTCACCATGAAGGAGGCCAACTGGCTGTTCAGTTCGCGGAAGATGGTCACGTTACCGTCGCCCATCTCATTCAGGACAGAGATAACCGAGCCCTCGCCATAGGTGGCATCATCAGTCGTTTCCAACGTACATATATTAGAAATATAACAGTCATTACCAATGGTATAGTTGTTAATGTAGTTGCCAACTTTTTCAATCAGGCAGTCGTTGCCAACGGTGACATTACGCAGGGTAGCATCGTTAATGCCAGAGTGCTTGAAAAAGCCCTTGCTCACCTCCACCTGCTTCTTAAACTCCCCTAATCGGATGTCGCCATAGAAAATGACGCGGTGAAAATTATAAGGTTTGAAGCCTTCAGCCACCATCACTCGCTGCCAGTCCTCGGCCCAGCAGACATTGTTTTCTAAAACTTCAATCTCGGTCTGTGTTAAGTTTCTGTAATCACTCATAATCTTGATATAAAAAATCGTTATATGGATATTTCTGGACGTGCAGTTCGCGCACCCGCTTGTACAGCACGTCTCTTAATTCATCTATGTTCTCCTTCTCGCGGGCCGAGATGAACAGGCATTCCAGGTAATGCCCACTCTCAGCCGAGCGCGCCATCCATGTCTTCTCCAGATCAGCGAGGGTGATGTTTTCTTTCGTTTCAGGGGTCAGATCGTCCTCTTCTTTCGGCACCCAGGTATAGGCATCGATCTTGTTGAAGACAATCATCGAGGGGGTGTCGGCACAGCCCAGTTCCTTCAGCGTGTTCTCCACCACGCGGATTTGCTCCTCGAAGTCGGGATGGGAGATGTCCACCACATGCACCAACAGGTCGGCTTCGCGCACTTCGTCGAGGGTCGACTTGAATGACTCTACGAGGTCGGAAGGCAACTTACGGATGAAACCTACGGTATCGGCCAGAAGGAAAGGCAGGTTATCGATGGTCATCTTGCGCACGGTAGTGTCGAGGGTGGCGAAGAGTTTGTTCTCTGCGAACACCTCACTCTTGGCAAGAAGGTTCATCATGGTGCTCTTACCCACGTTGGTGTAGCCCACGAGGGCGACGCGGATGAGGCGGCCGCGGTTTTTACGCTGGGTGGTCTTTTGTTTGTCGATCTCGGCCAGGCGCTGCTTGAGCAGGGTGATGCGCTGCAGGATGATACGACGGTCCATCTCCAACTGCGTCTCGCCAGGTCCGCGCAAGCCTACGGATCCTTTTCCGCCGCCTGAGCCTGAACCGCCGCCCTGGCGCTCCAAGTGTGTCCAGAGGCGTTGCAGCCTGGGCAGCATATAGCGGTGCTGTGCCAGTTCCACCTGCGCCTTGGCCTCGGCAGTCTGTGCGCGCATGGCGAAGATGTCGAGTATCAGCGAGGTACGATCGAGGATTTTCACTTGCAATTCCTTCTCGATGTTGCGCATCTGCTTGGCAGAGAGTTCGTCGTCGAAGATGACCATGCCCACGGGCTGTGGTGCCTTCGACTCGTCGAGCAGGCCCTGAGCCCAGAGTGAGGCATCCTGGGCGTCCACCCATTCGTCATAGGCATCCTGTTGCCGCTTGATGTACGCTTTGATTTCCTGAAGTTTGCCACTGCCCACATATGTAGTCTGGCTCGGGCCTCCCACTTTTTGGGTGAAGCGCCTAAGGGTGAGGGCTCCGGCTGTGTCTGCCAGGAACTCTAGTTCGTCGAGATATTCCTTGGTCTTGGCCTCGTCCTGTTCTTTGGTGATGAGTCCTACCAGCACTGCAGTCTCGGCTTTGGCCTGTGAAATTACAAATTCTTTCATTTGGGTGCAAAGTTAAGAAAAAAACACGGATTGTAAGGATTCTGTGGAAAGTTTTTTCTTGGAAACATAAAAAAATCCTTAAAAACTATATAATGCGTGTTTTGCGAATAAGTTTTTTTTGTACTTTTGCAGCAGAGTTTTACGAACCAAAAACGAAACGATTATGAGAGTAATTATCCAGTCTGACTATCAGAAAATGTCACAGTGGGCCGCAAACCACGTGATCAAGCGTATCAATGAGTTTAATCCGACGCCGGACCACAAGTTCGTACTCGGTCTGCCTACGGGTTCCTCTCCCGTAGGCATGTACAATGCTCTGGTAGAGGCCTGCCGTGCCGGCAAGGTGTCGTTCAAGAATGTGCTCACCTTTAATATGGACGAGTATGTCGGCCTGCCCGAGGCACACCCCGAGAGTTACCACGCCTTCATGGCCCGCAACCTGTTCGACCACATAGACTGCCCCAAGGAGAACATCCATATCCTAAACGGCAACGCTCCCGACTTACAGGCTGAGTGCAAGCACTATGAGGAGATGATCGAGGAGGCTGGCGGCATCGACCTGTTCATCGGTGGCATCGGCCCCGACGGGCATATCGCGTTCAACGAGCCAGGCTCGTCGCTCCGCAGCCGCACTCGCATGAAGACGCTCACCACCGACACGCGCATTGCCAATAGCCGCTTCTTCGGTGGCAAGCCTGAGAATGTGCCGGCACACGCACTCACCGTCGGTGTAGGTACCGTGATGGATGCCCGCGAGGTGATGATACTAGTGAACGGCCATGCAAAGGCCCGCGCCATGCAGGCCGCCGTCGAAGGAGCCATCAACCACATGTGGACCATCTCTGCTCTGCAGATGCATGAGCACGGTATCATCGTCAGCGATGAAGAGGCTGCCGACGAACTGAAGGTCTCGACCTACAAGTACTTCAAGGACATCGAGAGCGACAATCTGCTCTGATACGTATCATTACAAACGAAAAAGCCGCCGATGCACCCCGCAAAAAGAGTATCGGCGGTTTCTTTTACCTACAGTCGAAGAGGAACTTCCGGCGTTCAATCACGGGGGTGATCATTGCTGGAGGGATCAAGAACCTGTCCCCGTGATCCCCGTGATCCCCATAAAGTTGATATCTATTCCTCCGAAGTCATTAATATACCAACATAAAGGTTTTGACACCCGTGGATGAGTGATAATATCGCGATGATTCTTGTTGTAGAAGTAAAATTCAATCTCTTTAAAGAGATACTTCTTCTCACCCTTTTGAATAGCAAATCTTTCAAACAGCATCTTTGCTATTTGTTCAAAACGCTCCTCTATGCCTGTTGCATTTATGTTGGCATCAAAAGTCATTAGTTGTCGGAACTGTATAATATTCATGCTTTAGGTTATTTACAAAAACGAATTCTTTTCCCGATATTCTCATGAAAATGAATTATGAATCCACTTTTTCTGTAATTATGAGGACATCATCAAGAGAAACATATCTACCATCATAGATGATTGTTGGTTGACGGTGGTCCAGCTTACTATTCTTTACTTCAATCTCCATATTCCATCGTTTGTTACAGCATGACACGCCACTCGGATCAAGACAAAAGATCTTAGATATCACATTGTTTTCCTTTTCAAAACCTACTGCCAATAAAGCATGCGCCCACTTCTTTTGAGACACTGATATAATTATTGGTTTGTCTTCAATGATGGTTTTCTCTATATAATCCAAGGAACGATTACCGTTACTATTATAGTGTACACATTCAACTTTATTGAAACTTTCTTTCAACATTTTATTAATCTTGTAATATGACTGCCCATTAATATGCATACCATAATCCATCATGAAAGTCTTGATTAATTTCCTTGTTGCTCTGTCTCCAGACTCCTCATATACTCTTGTATCTTTATCTTTTATCAACCGGAGTATAAGAAGATTCATTATAACACAATAAGTTGCACACGCTCCATCTAAATCTCCTTGTTTTTTGAATACGACATGCTCTCTTCCTGTCTTGTCTTTACACACAATTCCATCTTTATTGGTGTGTAATTGTGAAATTATTTTCCTCATACTCTATCTATTTTAATAACTTGTACATGTTTTTATTACTTTAATGTTTTCCTCAGTTCATCCACTTCCTCTTGCAACTTCTGCGAATTCTGCTTGGCTAGTTTCTTCAAATTGAGCAACTTCCATTTTACGAAAGGACAATATTTAAAGTACCCAAATTGATATCCGTCCCATTCTGATAGTTCAATCTCTTTTCCCCTCCATCTTATCTATATCGCTAAAGATGGAAACCAAAGCACGACATATAATCAGATCTTGTTCTATCTGGGCATTATCTATCCAGGGAGCATGCTCACTCCACTGTTGTATCGCTGTTCTGTTAATCATATATCGTCTATTTCTACGTTTATGTTTATCTTCCACCGGCTGTCTCTGACAGATGGATTATCTTCTGCCGATGTACTCAAAGGTTGATATTTGAAATAACCCGATGATGTACGAAGCTGTTCATACAATTTATCTGCTAACTTCTTTTCCCCGACAACATTTTCAAGTATATAGCCAAGTCGTTGCCATACAACCTTTTTCACATAAGTTGCAAGTGG
>ONTZ01000038.1 GCA_900320905.1 uncultured Prevotella sp. | reverse complement strand
AGAGGGGTGGTTGCAATCGCTGCTCCTACAATCAGAGTTCCCATGCATTTCAGGGCTTCTCTTCTGTTCATGTTCTTGTTGATATCCATATCCTTCATTCTGTTTTACCGGGTGCAAAGATACGACAAAATCCGCTTCCTGCGGTTATCCGAATCGACGGAATACTTACCAAATTTATCTTTTTTCGCCTTTGGTGCGACAGTTTGGGTAAAAAGTAGTAACTTTGCGGCATGATAACAAAGGATTATCTCTACCTCAACCAAGCCAACGACTACGCACAGAGCGTCGGAGCCGAGGCATATCACCCGATGGTGAGCGTCGTCCATTTCGACGAACTGGGTCCGATAGCCCACACGCTGAACAAGATGGGCGATGTGTACGCCATCTTCGTGCAGGACAATTTCCCAGAGGGCGGGAAATACGGCATGGGCGACTATGATACGTCGAAGGGTTCGCTGGTAGCCGTCTCGCCCGGACAGATTATCGGCAAGGCTGACGACGGCACGCGCGAGGTATATCATGGCTGGACGCTGCACTTCGAGGCGGAGTTCATGCGCGGCACGGCTTTCGAACAGCGGCTGCAGGACTATCACTATTTTTCGTATAACGTGAACGAGGCGCTGCACACTACTGAGGGGGAGAAGCAACTGCTCTGGCAGTTGATGGGAATGATCAGGCGGTTTATCCAGCACCGCCAGCCGTCGCCGCAGACCGACCGCATCCTGCAGGACTATATTCTGCTGGTGTGCGACTATGCCCGGCTGTTCTATCAGCGACAATTTCAGGACGTCGCCCACAGGCAAAACGACCTGCTGTCGCGATTTCAGCGGGTACTCGCCGACTATTACGAGCAAGGCTTGCAGCGACAGCACGGTCTGCCCAACGTGAAATATTGTGCCTCCGAACTCTGCCTGTCACCCAGTTATTTCGGCGATGTGGTGCGAAGTGTTTCTGGCGAGAGTCCCACACAAGTCATTCAGCGTTTTTTGGTCGACCGTGCCAAGAGTCTGCTGGTCAGCGGCCTCACCGCCACCCAGACTTCAGATTCCCTCGGCTTCGAATACCCCCAGCACTTCACTCGTTTCTTCAAGAAACACGTTGGTCTTCAACCTTCTAAGTACATTGCCTCATTGAAGAAATGACAGATTACTTAAGCGTGTCATACACTTCATCCGCCACAGGCTCGCACCACTCGTTGCTGGCATCTTCCTGCACATCTTTATGATAGGTGAGATGCTGGAACCATGAGTCTTTCTGTGCGCCGTGCCAGTGTTTCACTTCGGCAGGGATGGCAATGACGGAGCCGGGAGTCATCTCAACTGGAGCCTTGCCCCATTCCTGATACCAACCACGACCGGCAACGCAGATTAAAACCTGTACTTGCTTATGATGAATGTGCCAGTTGTTACGGCAGCGAGGTTCAAACGTGACGTTCATCACACCACCACCAACGTCTGCCAGATAACTCTGACCAATGAAATACTTGCCGTAAGGATTTGGTTCGCCCTTGGGCCACTTGGTGCTCAGGGTGTACCCCTCATCACAGAGCCAAGCAGAGAGTTCATCGACCAACTGCTGACTGTTTCCCATATTCACGGCACCCTGCTTGTGAGCGGCGAGTTGTGGAGCAACGCCTTCGAGGCCACTCAGGGCTGCTACGGTAACTATCTCACGGTCGGCAGCAGAGAGCAGGTCGCCAGCGAAGATATCACCAAAGAGGTGTGACTTCAGGTAATAGTCGTCCTGCGGGCAAAATTCATAATTGAACGGACGGCCTGAGAGTCGTGTCTGATTCTTCACACCCAGTTCATAGGCCTTCTTGGCATCATCCCATTCTGCAGGACGCTTCCAAGGCTTTCCTTCCTGCCAGTTAGCCTGTCTGTTCTCCAATACCTTATTCAGCACTCCAAGTGCATTCAAACTTCTTGGGAATCCAGTGTAGGCATAGAGTTGCGAGAAAGCCTCCTTCAGTTCGTTGATAGTTACGCCCTTGTCGAGCGCCATACGAACAGCAGGCTCCAAACGTTCCATATCACCCTGTGCCATCAGGCAGGCACATGCTGCCAATCCCTTCTGACGCCCTGTCAGCGTCTGTGCTTCTACATTTGTCATTATTAATATTACAGCAAATAAATAAATGATTCGTTTCATATTAACGCAATGTATTCCATGTTATTTCAATTCTGTGATGTAGTCGGCCACTATCTTCGTGTTGCCCACCTCGATATTTCCTACTGCGTAGTTGTCTCCTGCATGAGAGAAGAACACTATAATTGTTTTTCCGTCATTATTCATATCTTTTTCCTGTTTTGTGCCACCGCTGCACGATACAGACACGAGCAGGCCGATGACGGCTGTGATAATACTTCTGAAGTTCATTTTAATTTGCTTTTGTAATCCGGGTGCAAAGGTACGATGATTTTTCGACATATTTGTTTCACAAAAGTCATCACGTTTTTCACTTTTTGCCGAAAACATTCGTTTATATATAGAATAATGTGTACTTTTGCTGCCATGAAGGCAGATTTTCATTATTCTACAGACTTCTACGGGATGAATGTCCGTGAGTTGAGCCACACCTGCATGCATCTGCTTTGCCTGGCAGGTGAGGCAAGTTTTGTGTTCAACGAGCATTGCTACCACATTGTCAGAAACGACCTCGTGGTGATACCGATGCCCAATCGTATCAGCAACTTGGCGGCACATACAGACTTGCAGGTAGAATGGTTTGCTGCAGACTATAAGTTCCTGCAGAACCTGCTGCCGTCGAACAACTACAGCATTGGTGGCAGTATCTCGCTGAACCAAGACCCTGTCATCAAACTCTCCGACGGACAGGCGCAGCATCTGCTGGATGACTTCCATCGTCTGCGTGACCGCATGGACGATCGCCATTTGCAGTTTTATCGCGAACTGATGGGCAGCCTCTGTCTGACGATGATGTACGACATCTTCGAGGCCCACGCTCAGCGTGATGCCACCGACTCTCATACCGACCGTACGGCCTACATCGTAAAGCAACTCATGGCTCTGCTTGCCACAGGCATCAGTCGAACGGAGCGCGATGTGAGTTACTATGCCGAGAGGCTGAATGTATCGCCCAAGTATCTCTCAGCCACCATCAAGCGTGTGACAGGCCACAGTGTCACCTCGTACATCGACCGCCACACCATACCGATAATGAAAGACTATCTGAACGACGAACGGTTGTCGCTCACTCAGATAGCCGACCAGATGAACTTCACGTCGCTCTCTTACTTCAGCCGCTACTGCACCAAGCATCTTGGTCAGTCGCCCAGCGAGTACCGCCTGAGTCTTCAGCCAAGTCACACTCGCACAGAGTAAAGTAAGCGTCGGAAATGGGCAGGACAATGATGCCAAGACACAAATATTTAAATTAACTTCAATCCTATATTACATTACTCGTATGAAAAAAACAAAACGAACATGGATGCCTGCCGCCATCCTTGCATTATGCGGCCTGACAACGCTGACTTCATGCAGCAAAGATGATAACAGCATAATACCGACTCCAGATGAGCCGGTAGTGATTAATTGCGTAAAGCCCGACTACCTGAGGGCGGGCGAAAAGGTGGCACTTATTTCGCCATCGTACTTTACCCCTATGGAAAACGTGGAGAAGACTGCCGAGGTGTTGCGTGGCTGGGGCTTGGAACCTGTAATAGGGCCGAATGTCGGCAAAGTGGTGGATGGGAAATATGCAGGAACGGTGGGTGAACGTGTGAGCGACATCCGCTGGGCGCTGAACGACCCCAGTATCAAAGCCATCATCTGCAATCGTGGTGGATATGGCACTATCCAGTTGATAGACCAATTGACATTAGCCGAACTGAGGGAATCGCCGAAATGGCTGGTAGGATTCAGCGACATCTCGACCCTGCACGGGCTGCAAAGTCGGGCAGGAGTGATGAGCATACACGGCACGATGAGTTCATTTCTTGCCAAGGGTGGTACAGATAAGACCAGTACCATCATGCGTGACCTGCTTTTGGGCAATGTCCCTCGTTACGAGTTACCTGCCCACAAGGAGAACATACAGGGCAAAGGCAGTGGCGTGCTAGTAGGGGGCAACCTCTGTACGTTTGTGCCTAACCTCGGCTCACAAGCCGATGCTACCGAAGGAAGAGATCTGATCTTGTTTGTGGAGGAGGTAGAGGAATCGATGCACAACATCGACCGCCAGATGCGTATTCTCCAGATGAATGGTGTGCTCAACCGCTGCAAGGGTGTCATCCTTGGCGAGTTTACCGATTGCGGCACAGAGTTCACCTACGATAGTGTGGAAGCCATGCTCCACGAAATGCTAAAGGAGTATAATATCCCTGTGCTCTGTGGTTTTCCTGCCGGTCATGGCGATGTGAACCTGCCTCTCGTGATGGGCGCGCCCGTCACCATCGACATTCGCGAGGATGGTGCTACCCTGCAGTTTGATATCGAAGGAACTCAGCGTGAGGTTCGCACTGCCGGCATCACAGCCACCCCTACCCCATCTGCCGCTCGCATGATAATGGCGGGAAAGAGAGAATAACCATGGAGATGCACTCATGAGAAGAATCAGAGAGGCAAAGCCAAAAGATATCATCGATATCATGCAGGTGATGGAGGCTGCAAAGAAGATTATGCGGCAGTCGGGCAACATGCACCAATGGGGAGAAGGCTACCCGTCGGAAGATGTCATTATCAGCGACATGGATAGGCATGGCGGCTTTGTCATAGAGGAGGACGGGGGCCGCATTGTAGGCTATTTCGCCTTCCTGCCATCTCCTGAGCCTACTTACTCAAAGATATTTGAGGGCGAATGGACAGACGACAGCCTTCCATATCATGTGGTTCATCGTATTGCCAGCACTCCCGATGCCCATGGAATCTTCAGCGACATCATGGATTTCTGCTTTTCGCATGATGCGAACATCCGCATCGATACCCATAAAGACAACCATATCATGCAGCACAACATTATGAAGCACGGCTTTTCCTATTGTGGCATCATCTGCCTGGCCAATGGCGACGAAAGGCTTGCCTATCAACGGTATAAAATGGAAATGGACGAAGAGCCCAAACGATAAGCAGAAAGGATGGTAGAGGATTCTGTAAGCGAGACTCCCCGCCCCTGGTCAAGGGGGCGGGGAGTTTCGCTTACTGGTCGGGCTCGTCGTCATCGCCGCCGCTCGGGTCGGGCGTCGGGTCGGGCGTGGGATCGGGCGTCGGGTCTGGCGTGGGCGTCGGGTCGGGTGTAGGCGTAGGCGTGGGCGTGTCGCCGCCGTCGCCGCTGCCGCCTGAGGAGGATGAGCCGCCCTTCAGGTTGAACACGTTCTTCACGTAGTAGTCCTGATCCTGGTTGATGCGGGCGATGGCCTGGTCGTAGGGCGACGAGCCAGCATTCCAGTCAGCGATGGCGAGGGCGTTGATGATGGTGGCTACCAGCGTGTAGGCCTCGTCGCTGGCGGCGCGAGCCTGCTGCATGGCCTGCGGGGTGGCCTGCGCCTGCTCGTTGTTGCGCAGTTCTATCAGGTGCTTTATCTCCTGGTTCAGGCTCACGAGTTCGTTGACGGTGGCCGTCAGCCCAAGCGTCTGTATGCGCGAGGCCCAGGTCTCGGTCTGCAGTTCCTGCAAGAGTTGCGCCATCTTCGTGGTCTCGTCGTCGTAGCGCTCAGACACGTCCACCTTGTAGTGTGCGCAGAGGTCCAGCAGTTGCGTGGCGGCCTGCTGCTGCTCCTGGGTGCCGATACGGCTCAGCGCGTCGGCCATCGTCTTGAGGCCGATGTATTTTGTGTCGCGCTGCGAGTCGATGTCGGCTATCTACGGTGTCAGGTCGCTCTTCGAGATGATCAGGTAGCAGTCGTCCTCATGCGCGACGGCTGCCTGGTACTGTGTGATGGCCTGGGCCAGCAGCGCGGGCACCTGTGCGCCCAGCACGTCGGTGATCTCCGTCTGGAGGCGGCTGCCGAACTGCTTGATCCACGAGAGGTGGCGCGTGTTTGACTGGTTTACGAACTTGGCGATAAACTGGCCGATTTGCTTGAAAACATTTACATTCATAGGCGTTTGTGATTTTTTAGAAAGCCGCTGACATCCGAGGCCCTAATGCCATTAGAGGTCTTCCCAGCGTCGACTGCAAGAGTTCTAATGCCATTAGAGGTCGCCCCGGCGTTGTCTGCAAGGGTTCTAATGCCATTAGGGCTTGGCTCGTCCGTCTGCTGCTTCGGTTAGACATAAAGTGAATTATTCGCGTTGTTGTATGAATCTGAAGAAGTAAATTATTATTTTCCGGTGATAATGTTCACCAGTACGATCACGTCGGCGATATCCACCTTCCCGTCGCCGTTCAGGTCGCCGACGGCAGAAGCATCGCCCCTGGCAATCACCATCACGAGTGTCGCCACGTCGTTGGCATCCACTAAGTCATCGCCATTTAGGTCAAACTTCGTATCATACCCCCCGCTGCCCTCAATAGCAATGATTTCCTTGAACTCATTCCAAGGGTAGGCAGCCTTGTATGCCCCGACTGACACCGCTGGCACGTGCAACGTAGCGACTTTAGTGAAACTACCAAATGCATAGGTACTTGTCGTAGGGACATTCTCTGCATAGCAATATACATCAGTCAGGCCGCTGCAGCCATAGAAAGCATAATCACCTATGGATGTCACGCTGTTGGGGATGTCTATGGAGGTCAGGCCGCTGCAGTCATAGAAAGCATAATCACCTATGGATGTCACGCCGTCGGGAATGTTCACGGAGGTCAGGCCGATGCAATCATAGAAAGCTCCTTCACCGATGGAGGTCACGCCGTTGCCGATGGTCACAGAGGTCAGGCCGCTGCAGTCATAGAAAGCATAAGAGCCGATTGATGTCACGCCGTTGCCGATGGTCACAGAGGTCAGGCCGCTGCAACCTTCGAAAGCCTCTTTGCCGATGGAGGTCACGCTGTTGGGGATGGTCACGGAGGTCAGGCCGATGCATCCACGGAAAGCATAATCACCTATGGATGTCACGCTACCAGGGATAACTGTGTTCTTACATCCTGCTATCAGCGTGTTGCTTGAGGATTCAATTATTGCGTTACAATTACCACGGGAATCATATTTTGTGTTTTCACTTTCAACAATAATAGAGGTTAGGCCGCTGCAATCAAAGAAAGCACCTTGGTCGATGGAGGTCACGCTATTGGGAATGGTCACGGAGGTCAGGCCGCTGCAACCCCGGAAAGCCTCTTCGCCGATGGAGGTCACGCCGTTGCCGATGGTCAAGGATGTAAGGCCACTGCATTCAGAGAAAGCCCATTCGCCGATGGAGGTCACGCTGTTGGGAATGGTCACGGAGGTCAGGCCGCTGCAACCAGAGAAAGCAGAATTGTCGATGGAGGTCACGCTATTGGGAATGGTCACCGAGGTCAGGCCGCTGCAACCATAGAAAGCTCTTCCACCGATGGAGGTCACGCTGTTGGGGATGGTCACGGAGGTCAGGCCGATGCAATCATAGAAAGCTCCTCCACCGATGGAGGTCACGCCGTTGCCGATGGTCACGGAGGTCAGGCCGCTGCAACCATAGAAAGCTCCTCCACCGATGGAGGTCACGCTGTTGGGGATGGTCACGGAGGTCAGGCCGCTGCAACCAGAGAAAGCAGAAATGCCGATGGAGGTCACGCCGTTGCCGATGGTCACGGAGGTCAGGCCACTACAGTCTGCAAAAGCACCAATGTCGATGGTGGTCACGCTAACAGGAATTGTAATCGATGTTATGCTGGTGCAATTGTAGAAAGCAGACCCGCTGATGGTGGTCACGCCATCAGGGATGGTAACCCCAGTCAGAGAACTGCATCTAGCAAAAGCGTTTAAAGGGATGACGGTCACGCCGCTGCCGATGGTAACTGAAGTCAGATTGCTGCATTCCATGAAAGCATCACTGCCGATGGAGGTTACATTGTCGCCCATGATAACAGAAGTCACTTCGCTCAAATAGAAAGCCCGATTGCGGATGGAGGTCACGCTGTACGCAATATCACCTAACATGAGGGCATCCGGGATTTTGACACTACCCTGATATCCTGCTGATACCCCATCTACCTCGGCTGTCTTTGCCATAAAGTCTATACTATACCAGATGTCATCGAGTATATAATATCGATCTTGCGCGCTCGCCAGCATCGGCAGGAGCATCAGTGCTAATATAAATAATACCTTTTTCATTGTTATCTCGTTTTTAATTATTTATGATGTTCGTCTTATCGGCTACAAAGATACAACACTTTCCGCTAATATCCAAGAAAAAGAAACGAAGAAAAGTTAAAACGATGACTTTACTTTGATTATCCTCCTCCACTTCATCCTTCCATCCATGTCCATCACCAAGAAACGGCACCACACCTTATTATATATATAGCCCGCGACACCCTATTTCAGAAAATAATCCGCCATCTACTTGCTCATTCGGAAAACTTTTACTACCTTTGCGGCAATAAACAACAAACAAAACGATACGAAGATGAAAAGAATCCTAATCTCAATGCTCGTCCTGCTGACGGCAGGATGGAGCGTCGCAGCCGCAGGCGGCGAAGACGGGAGTAGCCTGTGGCTGCGCCTCGACAATGTAAAGACCGCAGCCGCCATCACAGGTGTGAAGGGCACGGCCATGACCGAGTTGCAAACCTACTGGCAGGGCGGCCCCGTAATATTAAAACGCCAGAAGGGCCTGCCCAACGACGGCTATACCATCAAGAGCCAGGACGGCAAGACCGTGATAACGGCTGCCAGCGACGCAGGGCTGCTCTACGGAGCCTACCATCTGCTGCGCCTGCAGCAGACGGCAGAATCAGGGCGCTATTTTGACCTGTCGATGGATAACCTCGACATCACAGAGAAGCCCTATTACGACCTGCGCATCCTGAACCACTGGGACAACCCCAACGGTACCGTCGAGCGCGGCTTTGCAGGACATAGCATCTTCGTGAATCCCGACCCGGAGCGCATGAAGATGTATGCCCGCGCCAACGCCTCCATCGGCATCAACGGCACCGTACTCAACAACGTGAATGCCAAGCCCGAGGCACTCACAACCGCAAGTCTTGAGAAGGCCAAGGCCATCGCCGACCAGTTGCGCCCCTACGGCATCCGCGTCTACCTCTCCATCAACTTCGCCTCGCCTATCAAAGTGGGCGGACTGAAGACTGCCGACCCACTCAATGCGGAGGTTGTCAAATGGTGGAAAGACAAGGTGAACGAGATTTACAAGATGATTCCCGACTTCGGAGGATTCCTCGTGAAGGCCAACTCCGAAGGCGAGCCCGGCCCGCAGGACTTCGGACGCACACATGCCGACGGCGCCAATATGCTGGCAGGTGTCCTGAAGCCCCACAAAGGCATCGTGATGTGGCGTGCCTTCGTCTATGCGCCCCAGAGTCCCGACCGTGCCAACCAAGCCTATCTGGAATTTATGCCGCTCGACGGGCAGTTTGCCGACAATGTCATCATACAGATCAAGAACGGCCCCGTGGACTTCCAGCCGCGCGAGCCCTACAGCCCCCTGTTCACCGCCATGCAGAAGACGCAGATGATGGTGGAGTTCCAGATTACACAAGAGTATCTCGGTGCCGCCAACCATCTGGTCTACCTCGCCCCGATGTGGCAGGAGTTCTTCTCATTCGTGAAGCCCGGCAGCCTGAAGGCGATGGCTGGTGTGGCCAATATCGGCGATGACACGAACTGGTGCGGCCATCACTTCGCACAGGCCAACTGGTACGCCTTCGGACGTCTGGCATGGAACCCCAATCTGAGGTCGGCGGATATTGCCTATGAGTGGCTCAGACAAACATGGAATCCCATTTCAAACTATAAGTGGCCCGCTACCAGATCTAATCTGTGTAGTGCCCTCTATCCGGCAAGATACGGGGAACCTTGGGGAACCCTTGTTGACTTGATGATGTCCAGCCGAGAGGCCTGCGTGAACTATATGATGCCATTAGGTCTTCATCATATCTTCGCAGGCACGCACCACTACGGTCCTGAGCCCTGGTATGCACCGCGTGGAGTGAGGGCCGACTGGACCCCACCCTACTACCACAAGGCCGACAGCATCGGACTGGGCTTTGACCGCACGCTGGCAGGCTCGGCCAACGTCAAGCAGTATCCCGATGAACTCTGCAAATTATATAACGATATCAACACCTGCCCTGAGAACCTGCTGACATGGTTCCACCACGTGCCCTGGGATCACAAGATGAAGAGCGGACGTACCTTCTGGGACGAACTGTGCCACAAGTACGACGACGGAGTGCAAGAGGCCCGTCGCTTCCTCAGAATCTGGGATGCCATGCAGCCCTATGTGGACAGTCAGCGCTTCGAAGAGGTGCAGCACAAACTCCGCATCCAGGCCCGTGACAGCGAGTGGTGGCGTGATGCCTGTCTGCTCTATTTCCAGACATTCTCGCATCGTCCCATTCCATCGGATATGGAGCATCCCGTACACAACCTCGACGAGATGATGAAGTTCCGCATCCCCATCACCATGTATGAGAACCCGGAGAGCGGATATACAAAGTAGACATACCAAACTTATGGTATATAAAATGCCATACCAATGGGATTGTGGGTATGCAGAAATCGCCGTACCTTTGCACCCAGAAAAGTTTTATTAATATTTTAAAAAGGTAAGGATTATGACAAAGATTGCAAAACAGTTGACCGAACTAGTAGGCAACACCCCACTTTTGGAACTCAACAAGTATTCAACGGCAAAGGGTCTTGAGACCCCAGTGATTGCCAAAGTAGAGTTTTTTAATCCCGGCGGCAGCGTGAAAGATCGTATAGCATTGGCGATGATCGAGGACGCAGAGGCCAAGGGAATCTTGAAACCTGGAGCCACCATCATCGAACCAACCTCAGGAAATACGGGCGTAGGACTGGCACTGGTATCAGCCGTCAAGGGCTATCACCTTATCCTTACCATGCCCGAAACCATGAGCATTGAGCGTAGGAATCTCGTGAAGGCTTATGGTGCTGAGGTGCGTCTCACCTCTGGCAAGGACGGCATGCCAGGTGCCATCCGCGCCGCCGAAGAGTTGCGAGACAGCATTCCCGGAGCAGTGATCCTGCAGCAGTTTGAGAACGCAGCCAACCCCGCCAAGCACTATGCCACCACGGGGCCTGAGATCTGGCGCGACACAGACGGCAAGGTAGACATCTTTATTGGCGGTGTGGGTACTGGCGGTACCATCAGCGGCACGGGTAAGTATCTGAAAGAGCAGAACCCCAACGTAAAGGTGATTGCCGTAGAACCAAAGTCTTCGCCGGTATTGAACGGTGGGGCTTCAGGTCCCCATAAGATTCAGGGCATCGGTGCCGGATTTATACCCAAGACCTACGATGCGGATGTCATCGATGAGGTGTTTGATGTAGAGAACGATGCCGCTATCCGTACGGGTCGTGAGATTGCCCAGAGTGAAGGGCTGCTGGTAGGCATCAGCGCAGGTGCAGCCCTCTATGCTGCCATCGAGGTGGCCAAGCGGCCGGAAAATAAGGGCAAGAAGATTGTTGTCCTCCTGCCCGATACTGGTGAGCGCTACCTCTCAACGGTGCTCTACGCCTTCGAGGATTATCCTCTTTAAAGTGATATCGGCACCACGATTTTAAAAGTGATGTTGCGACCCATGTTGTAAACCCCACGGCGACCAGTCACGATATTATCGTCAGCATATTTCAGACGACTTAGGTGATTCTGGTAAGCACGGTTCAAGAGGTTGTCGGCTGTAATAAACAGTTCGGCAACCTTTTTTCCATTTATCTGTAAATCGGTGCCAGCCGAAAGACTGAGCAAGGCGTATGCAGGTGTGGCGGTCTCTGTATCGTCAGCACTGTAGATGTGCGTCTGTTTCAGATAACAGTCTAGACCGGCTGCAATGTAGAGATTATTGAGCAGAGAACGGTGGAAGGGATGGCGCTCATGGTGATGGGCCACGGTGCTGTGCGAGTGGTGCGACAGTTCCCACTTCAACTCCGACGACCATTTCGGTGCAGGTGTAAAGGGCAGGTATTTCGTATCCTGCGACGCATGCATCAACTGGGCATCAACGTATGAAAACGTATTGGAGAAATGCACAGAGTGGATGGGATGGAAGTCGATACCTGCCTCAAAGCCCAGCAGACGGGCATCACCTTGGGTATAAGCATAGGTCAGATAGCCTTCCTCTATCTCCTCCGGCACGCGATGGGTGAAGATGTAGTTGTCTATACGGTTGGCAAAGAGTGCCAACTGTGCCGAGACGTATTGTGACGTGAAGTCGATACCAAGGTCGGCTTGAAGGCTATATTCGGCTTTGAGTTGCTGAGAGCCCAGTTCGTAGCGGATAGAGCCTTCGTGAATGCCATTGGAAGCCAACTCGCTCATATTAGGTGTACGGAAGCCACGGGCCACATTCAGGCGCAGGTTGACGTGCTCATTGATGTTGCAGACGGCTCCGACGCTGCCCGTCAAGCCATTGAAGTGGCGGGAGAAATCAGTGAAACGCATCTCACCATCCTCTTGTAAGGCATCACCATGCAGTCGGCGATAATCGTAGCGCACGCCACCATTCAGAGTCCAACAGTCGCCGAGGGTCTTCGTGGCAGTGGCATAGAGACCGAAATCAAACAGCCGGTAGTCGGGAATGAGATATTCCTCGCCTTCGTTGACTGACTTCTGGTACATACCACCGATGCCCGTCGAGAGTTTCCAACCATTGAATTCATTGGTCACATAGCGCAAGTCATAGGTCAACGTATGTAGTTTGAAATAGAGTTCATATTCGTCCATTGATTCCTCAAACTCCTGACGGCGGTTCTGCTGATAGCCGATGATGGCTTTAAGATAGCCCGTCGAGAGATTCAGCGAGTTGTCCCATACGGCCTTGTAGTGCTTCACCTGCTGAAAGGGCAACGTCTTGCCGTAGGTCTTGATGTTATCGGTGTTGCACTCCAATTCACCTGTCTCCGGGTCGCGCTCACCTTCGATGATGCCTGGGGTCAGGTGATAGACCGTGGCTGTCAGTCGCGAGTGTCCCCACCCTTTGTTGACGCCCAACATCAGCCGTCCGGCACGCTCACGGAACTGTGAACCTGGTACATAGCCATCGTACTCGTTCTTATATGCGTGTGCCAGTTTCTGGCTGAAACGGGCATCCCAAACGAAGCCCTGCTGGTTGCCGGACATTGAGAGGTTATAGCCGAAGAGTCCGTTATTGGTCTGATACTCCGTACTGACACTGGCACGCATCTCGCCCTCAGCCAGTGTCGGCTGTGCATGTAAGATGACGACACCCGCCATTGCATCGGATCCGTACATCAGCGAGGCTGGGCCTTTGAGAATCTCCACTGAGTTAACACTGCTACCGTCTACTTCAACACCATGTTCGTCACCCCATTGCTGACCTTCCTGTCGCACACCCTCACTCATCACCACCACCCGGTTGTAACCAAGTCCGCGGATAATGGGTTTGGAGATGCTACCGCCAGTAGTCAACTGGCTGACACCTGGCTGGCGGGCGATGGCATCAATGATGTTTGTAGAGGCAGTCGCTTTCAGTACTTGTGGCGTTACGATGCTCACAGGGGCGGTAGCATGTTTCAGTTTTGTGTTGCCTGTCACACCCGTCACCGTCAACTCGTTCAGTTGCAGATGGCGAAAAAATACGTCGGTCGAGTCCTCCGCATGGTGATCTTTTATATCGGACGGATGGTGTTCACCGTCGTCTTGTGCTGCCAATGTCATGCTTAAACACAACAATGGCAGAATGATAATTATCTTTTTCATTCTGTATTCAATAAAATGTAGTTTTATGATTAATGTTCGTTGTTAATGCCTCAGTTATCAGACCGTTGGAGGTCCCCGAGTCACAATGACGCCACAGCAGACTGCATAATCTCTGCAGAAAGGACGGGCATGATAAAACCTACATACATGAATATATAAAGTGACAGCAACAATGGTTGCTGCCAGCATTCTTAGCGTCAGAAACTGACATAATACACAGTCGTGAATCGCTGTTGCTGTCTGAGAGAGGTGCCCATGACAGTTGTGATGAACGCAATCGGAGCACTCTGTCTCTGCCAACGATGAACTGGCTTTGTGCACGTGAAGCGACGATAAGACCAGCATTGGCACAAACACAGCCAATAGCATCCATGAAGCGATATGTCTCTTCGTCGTCAGTTTCACGGCTGCAAAGATACAACTAAAATCACAAAACTCACTAAATCATATGGTATAATTAAGATTATTCAAGGATTTTTCGCCATAATAGCCACATGAATGTCATCAATAGGCCTGCATGAGCAAGCCTATTGACGGCATATCTTGGCTATTAATAAGCCTGCTCGTGGACGCCCTTAACCGCTCTACCTGAGGGGTCGTTCATGCCCTTGAAGGCGGCATCCCATTCGAGGGCGATGGCGGTAGAACAGGCGACGCTGGCCTCACTGGGAACACTTTTGGCGGCAGAGTCAGATGGGAAATGCTCAGCGAAGATGCTACGATAGTAGTATTCCTCCTTGTTCTTTGGCGGGTTGATGGGGAAACGCTCGGCAGCGTGGGCCATCTGCTCGTCTGATACGGCTTCAGAGGTAATTTGTTTGAGGGTGTCAATCCATGAATAGCCGACACCATCGCTGAACTGTTCCTTCTGTCGCCACGCGACTTCCTTAGGCAGCATATCGGCAAAGGCCTCGCGGACAATCTTTTTTTCCATCGTGGAGCCTGGACACATCTTGGCCTCAGGGTTGGTGCGCATAGCGACATCAAGGAATTCTTTGTCGAGGAAAGGCACACGGCCTTCAACGCCCCAGGCACTCAGACTCTTGTTGGCACGAAGGCAGTCGTACATATAGAGTTTGCCGAGTTTGCGAACGGTCTCGTCGTGGAAGTCCTTTGCTGTCGGCGCCTTGTGGAAATAGAGATAACCACCAAAGATCTCATCGGCTCCTTCACCAGAGAGCACCATCTTGATACCCATCGACTTGATGACACGCGCCAACAAATACATCGGCGTGGAAGCACGGACGGTGGTAACATCGTAAGTCTCGATGAAATAGATGACGTCGCGGATGGCGTCAAGACCTTCCTGGATGGTGTAGTTGATCTCGTGGTGTACGGTGCCGATATGGTCGGCTACGAGTTTCGCCTTTGCCAAATCAGGCGCACCTTTCAGGCCTACGGCAAACGAGTGCAGACGGGGCCAGTAGGCTTTCGTCTTCGAGTCATCCTCGATACGCATCTCTGAGTATTTCTCAGCAATAGCAGAAATGACGGACGAATCCAAACCACCGCTCAATAGCACACCATAAGGCACGTCAGACATCAACTGACGCTTTACGGCATCCTCTAATGCATCGTGGATAGCCTCAACACTGGCGGGGTTATCCTTCACAGCATCATACTGCATCCAGTCGCGACGGTAGTACCATTTCTGACCTGGATCAACACTCCAATAGTAGTGCCCTGGTTTAAATGGCTCATAGCGTTCACACTGTCCTTCGAGAGCCTTCAATTCAGAGGCTACATACACAGTGCCATCGCTATCATAGCCGATATAAAGAGGTATCACGCCGATGGGGTCGCGGGCAATCAAGAACTCGTTGCGCTCTTCGTCGTAAAGCACAAAGGCAAAGATGCCACTCAGGTCTTCGAGGAAGTTGATACCCTTCTCGCGATAGAGGGCCAGAATCACTTCACAGTCAGAGCCTGTCTGGAACTCATACTGTCCGGCAAAACGACGGCGGATTTCCTGATGGTTATAGATCTCACCATTCACAGCCAAGACCTGCTTCTTATCAGGACTATAAAGGGGTTGTCCCCCACTCTCTGGATCCACGATGCTCAGTCGTTCATGGGCCAAGATGGCTGAGCCACCACAATAGATACCACTCCAGTCTGGTCCGCGGTGACGGATCTTCTGACTCATCTTTAACGCTTTATCACGAAGAGCGTGCGTCTGCTCCTTCACATTCAATATTGCTACGATTCCACACATATTCTTAATCTTTTAAAGGTACGACAAATATAGATAATTGGTTTGGGCGGGGTATTCCGCTGCGAGGGTGTCTATCTGGTTGACGGTAGGCATAAGGCCCAGCATCTTGCGCCACTTACGGACGGTGAGTCCTGCCTGTTCCATCTTCATACGGTTCTCCAAGCCGATGGCACGGGCTATCTGGAAATCAGAGAAGCCATAGACCTTGGCTGCACGCAGCAGCAAGGCTACCTCTGGCGACTGCAGATACTCCTTAAACTCACTCGGCTCCATAAACTCAGAGATTTCAGACAGATGGGCATATTCTTTCAGTTGCAGGTCAATATCCACGATATGCTTCAGTTTCTGCAGGAACCAACGGTCAATCATCGTCAACTGATGAATCTGCTTGACAGTATAGCCAATCTTCAAGGCCTTCGATGCCACGAAGATACGCATGTCCGTAGGTTCGTGGAGCGATGTCGCGATGTCAGCAATCTTAATCTCGTGGTTCTCTACAAAACCGTGCATTCCTTGGCCAATCATACGCAATCCCTTTTGCAGTGCCTCCTCAAACGTACGACCAATCGCCATTACCTCACCCACACTCTTCATCGATGAGCCGAGTTGACGCTTCACGCCTTGGAACTTAGTCAGATCCCAACGGGGAATTTTCACGACCACATAGTCGAGGGCAGGCTCGAAGAAAGCACTGGTGGTCTTGGTGACGGAGTTCTTCAAGTCAAAGAGGCCATAGCCAAGTCCCAGTTTGGCAGCCACGAAAGCCAACGGATAACCTGTAGCCTTAGATGCCAATGCAGAAGAACGACTCAGACGGGCATTCACCTCAATCACACGATAGTCTTCGCTGTTGGGGTCTAGCGCATATTGCACGTTACACTCCCCCACGATACCGATATGCCGGATGATCTTAATGGCCAGCGCACGCAACTTATGATATTCGCTGTTGGTAAGCGTCTGCGACGGAGCTACCACAATCGACTCGCCCGTATGGATGCCAAGTGGGTCGAAGTTCTCCATATTACAAACGGTGATGCAGTTGTCGTATTGGTCGCGCACCACCTCGTACTCGATTTCCTTCCATCCCTTAAGGCTTTTCTCCACCAAAACCTGTGGCGAGAACGAGAAGGCTTCTTCCGCCTGTGCCAGCAGTTCTTCTTCGTTGTCGCAGAAGCCAGAGCCGAGGCCACCAAGGGCGTATGCCGCTCTTAATATCACAGGGAAGCCCAATTCGTGTGCTGCACGCTGCACTTCCTCAACGGTGCTACAAGCCTCGCTCTTGATAGTCTTCACACCTATCTCATCGAGGCGCTTCACAAACAGGTCACGATCCTCAGTGTCGATGATGGCCTGCACAGGGGTGCCGAGTACCTTCACCCCATATTTCTCCAGCACACCTTTCTGATAGAGTTCTACGCCACAGTTCAATGCCGTCTGTCCACCAAAACTCAAGAGAATACCATCAGGTCGTTCTTTCTCGATGATGCGCTCCACAAACTCCGCCTTGACAGGTTGGAAATACACCGTATCAGCCACGCCTTTGGAAGTCTGCACCGTAGCAATATTTGGATTGATCAGCACTGAATGGATGCCTTCTTCTTTCAGTGCTTTCAGAGCCTGTGCACCGCTATAGTCGAACTCACCTGCCTGTCCTATCTTCAGCGCACCACTACCCAAAAGCAATACTTTTTTCTTATTCGATACTCCTTTTGGTACATCAGGAGCGCACTCCAGTACGCTTAGGGGCGAACTCGAGTTCGCCCTGGGACGTACTGATGCGTCCAAACAGTTCACAAATTCATCAAACAAAAATTCTGTATCTACTGGTCCTGAACAGGCCTCCGGGTGGAACTGTGCCGAGAACCAAGGATTCTTTTTATGGCGGATGCCCTCATTTGAGCCATCATTCATATTGACGAACAGTGGTTCCCAGTCAGATGGTAAGGTGGAGTCATCGACTGCATAACCGTGATTCTGTGATGTGATGAAACACTGGGTAGTGCCGACTTCCTGCACAGGCTGGTTGTGCGAACGATGACCGTATTTCAGTTTGTAGGTCTTGGCACCGACAGCACGCGCCAGCAATTGGTTACCGAGACAGATACCCATGCAGGGACGGATAGTCTTGTTATTCAGAAACGCACGAATATGCGCAACCGTCTTGCCACACAGTTCTGGGTCACCTGGGCCATTGGCTAAGAAAAGGCCATCGAAGCCGAGCGTATTGAAGTCATAATCCCAAGGTACGCGCACCACCTCGATGCCACGCCTGATCAGACAACGGATGATATTCGCCTTCACGCCGCAATCCACAAGCACAACACGATGCTTTTTCTCACCCTCTGGCTGATAAGTGATGACATCTTTGCAACTCACCTTTTTCACCCAGTTCACCGATCCGTAGTCCTCGGGAATCATGGGGACAGGCCCTTGATCCCCTGCTGCACCCTCAATCTCCACGCGCCCCATCATCACACCACTTTCTCTCAGCACCTTTGTCAGCCTGCGGGTGTCGATGCCTGTGATGGCAGGTATCTTCTCCCGTTTGAGCCAAGCGGATAATGACTCTTTTGCATTCCAGTGCGAATAGGTCTCGCTATAATCCGCCACCACCAGCGCCTTGGCATGTATCTTCTCGCTCTCCATAAACAACGGCAGACCGTTTTTGCCCAATCCCGTATCAGGCACGCCGTAGTTGCCTATCAACGGATAGGTCGTCACCAATATCTGACCCGCATAACTGGGGTCTGTCAGACTCTCCGGATAGCCTGTCATAGCGGTATTGAATACCACCTCACCAACACAAATGTCGGAGTGTTGCCCCCTGCCAGAAGACTGCCCCCCGTCTGGTCGAAGGGTCCCTTCATATCCAAACGACCAGCCCACAAACTGACTGCCATCTTCGAGTATCAATCTTGCTATTTTCATTATAATTGTAATTTCAAAACTTGTTCAACATAATTCACAAACGCCTGGTTCACCAGTCGGATGCCGCCTGGCGTGGGGTAATGGCCCGTGAAATACCAGTCGCCAGGATGATTGGGACAGGCGTGATGCAAGCCCTCGATACTCTGGAATACCAATTCCACAGGCGACTGCATACCCTCAGGACGCAGCATTTCCACAATCTTTGCGTTGATTTCATCGACGGTGAAAGGCTCATAAATATTACGCACATGATTCAGCGAGGCTGGCGAATACTTGCAGGCCTTATACGTATCGGCAATCAGTTTCTGCATACCCCTGTCCTTAATCAGCGCGATAGCCGCACGGAAGGCACATAGTTCTTCCAGTCGCGACATATCGATGCCGTAATAGTCAGGATAGCGAATCTGCGGCGAACTCGATACCATCACGATCTTCTTGGGATGCAGACGGTCGAGAATCTTGAAGATGCTCTCTTTCAGCGTCGTACCTCGCACAATCGAGTCGTCGATGATCACGAGATTATCCTTTCCTGCCTCCAGCGAACCATAACTGATATCATAGACATGAGCAGCCAGATCGTTACGCTCTGAGTTATCAGCAATAAATGTGCGCAGTTTGATGTCTTTCCAAACCACCTTTTCCGTACGAACCTCTCCGTGGAGTTTTCGGAAACCGTCCGTCATACCATAAAAAGCGACCTCAGCCGTATTGGGGATATACGAAAAGACCGAATGATCCACATCGTCGTCGATGGCTTTGAGGATAGCAGGCGTCAGTTGCTCACCCAGTCGTTTGCGCTCCTGATAGATATCACGATCAGAACCACGACTGAAATAAATCCTCTCAAACGAGCAGGCGCTCAGGGGCTGCGCAGGCATAATCTGTTCCAGTTGGCTCTCACCATTCTTATGCACGATGAGCGCCTCACCAGGTTGGAGTTCGCAGATGTCCTCTGCCTGCAAATCAAACGTCGTCTGCAGTACAGGACGCTCACTGGCCAATGCAATCATCTCGTCATCGCGATAATAGAACGCAGGACGGATGCCCCAAGGGTCGCGTACACTGAACATCTCGCCTGAGCCCGTCAGTCCGCACATAACATAGCCACCGTCATAATGACTCATCGTGGTTTTCAGCACATTCGCCATCTCCACATGGTTGTCGATATAATCTGTAATAGCGGTGTCCTTCAATCCCTGCTCTTTCGCGAGGGCATATAGTCGCTCTACCTCACGGTCCAGACGGTGTCCCATCAGTTCGAGGGTGATATACGAATCACCATAGATTCGCGGCGACTGGCCCTGTAAGGTCAGGAACTGGAAGACCTCGTCGATATTGGTCATATTGAAGTTGCCGCACAGACAGAGGTTCTTCGCCCGCCAGTTGTTACGACGCAGGAAGGGATGCACATATTGCAGTCCGCTCTTGCCTGTGGTCGAATAGCGCAGATGTCCCATCAGCAGCTCGCCAGCCATCTCTTCCGTCACACGACTGAAAATCTCCGTGATGGCGTCCTTGCCCTCGGCCTTCTCACGAAACATATACTCCGTGCCTGGCTCCCTCGTCAGACTGACGGAAGCGATACCGGCACCCTCCTGTCCACGATTGTGCTGCTTCTCCATCATCAGGTAGAGTTTGTTGAAACCGTAGCGCCACGATCCGTATTTCTGCTCGTAGTAACTCAGCGGCTTCAGCAGGCGGATCATCGCCACACCACACTCATGCTTCAGTTGTTCCATATTCTTCGGATTACTCAGAACATACTTTGATGAAGCTCATGAAAAGCGGGTGCGGATGCAGCACCGTCGATGAATATTCGGGATGGAACTGCGTGCCGATATACCATTTCTTCTCTGGAATCTCGACGATCTCCACAAGGTTGGAGGCAGGATTGATACCCACGCACTTCATACCGTTCGACTCATATTCGTCCTTATAGGCATTGTTGAACTCGTAGCGATGTCTATGCCGCTCGCTGATGAGCGACTTCTCGCCATAAGCTTCGAAGGTGCGGCTACCCTTGACGAGTTCACAATCATAGGCGCCCAATCGCATCGTGCCACCCATCTGCGTGATATTCTTCTGCTCCTCCATGATGTCGATCACATTATGTGGTGTCTTATCGTCCATCTCGGCACTGTTGGCATCCTTGTAGTCCAATACATTACGTGCGAACTCAATCACCATCATCTGCATACCTAAGCAGATACCGAAGGTGGGAATATCGTTCGTACGGCCATATTCCGCTGCGATAATCTTTCCCTCGATACCTCGACTGCCGAAGCCTGGACAAATCACGATGCCTGCCATACCCTCCAACTTCGAGGCGACATTCTCAGCCGTAATCTCTTCGCTATTCACAAAATGAATCTTCGCTTTCACATCGTTGTAGATGCCTGCCAGATTCAGACTTTCACGGATGCTCTTGTAGGCATCTTGCAGATCGTATTTGCCTACAAGGCCGATATGTACCTCACGCTTCGCATTGCGCTGTTTTTCAAGGAAGTCGTGCCACGACTGCATCGCTGGCGTCTCGCCCACAGGAATGCCTATCTTCCGCATGATAGCGGCATCAAGTCCCTGTTTCTGCATACTCACTGGCACCTCGTAGATACTTGGCATATCCTCGCTCTGCACCACGCACTCCAAATCGACATTACAGAAAGATGCCACCTTCAAGCGTATAGAGTCGCTGAGGTGGCGTTCGGTTCTAAGTACGAGGATGTCGGGCTGGATACCCATCCCTTGCAGTTCCTTTACGGAGTGTTGTGTGGGTTTCGTCTTCAGTTCGTCGGCGGCTTTCAGATACGGCACATACGTCAGATGCACGCACACCGCATCGCGCCCTAATTGCCAGCGTAACTGTCGGATGGCCTCCATAAACGGTGCACTCTCGATGTCACCAATCGTACCGCCCACCTCTGTAATCACGAAGTCGAGTCCTTCGTCGAGACCCTCACGCAGCATCCGCCGTTTGATCTCGTCCGTGATGTGCGGCACCACCTGGATCGTCTTACCCAGATAGTCGCCGTGTCGCTCACGGTCGATGACGGTCTTGTAGATGCGCCCTGTGGTAATCGAGTTGTTGCGGGTGGTGTGAATACCCGTAAACCGCTCGTAATGTCCCAGGTCGAGGTCGGTCTCCATACCATCCACCGTCACGTAGCACTCGCCGTGCTCGTAAGGGTTCAGCGTGCCAGGGTCGATGTTGATGTAGGGATCGAACTTCTGGATAGTGACCTTGTAACCACGCGCCAGCAACAGTTTACCGATACTGGCGGAGATGATTCCCTTGCCTAACGAGGAAACCACACCGCCCGTAACGAAAATGTACTTTGTGTTCATTTTTTAGTTGTTTTGTTTCGGCTTTGCCGCTTGGCTCAGCCAAGAAGTTTGCTTATCTTATTTCTTATCTTTTTTCCTTTTCTCTTATGTGTTCCTCGTACTCAGCGAGTTCCCGTTCACCGATATGTGCCAGACCGTAGTGCTCATCGTGCTGTGAGAAGTCGAGACCTACCTTTTCACTGAATGCCGACACACGCATGGGGATGAGACTGTCGATGAGTTTGTAGCCCAGCCAACTCATCGCAAAGGTATAGACGAACACGATGACGATGGCGAGCAGATGGTAGAGGAAAATCACAAAACCGTCCCACGTACCTGCGATGAGACCCTCTTGGATGAAGATACCCGTCAGCACCGTACCAAAGATACCGCCTGTGCCGTGCGTGGGGAATACATCGAGGGCGTCGTCGATCTGGGAGTGCGAACGCCAATAGACGGCGACGTTACAGATCAGCGTGATGACGAACGCAATGAAGATGCTCTGACCCACGGTGACATAGCCTGCCGATGGCGTGATAGCCACCAAACCAACTACACAACCCACAGCAGCACCCATTGCCGACGGTTTTCTGCCACGCAGACAGTCGAAGAATATCCATGTCATCATGGCCGTTGCTGAGGCGGTGTTAGTATTCAGGAACGCCTTGATGGCCTGTCCGTCAGCATGCAGCGACGAACCCGCATTGAAACCGAACCATCCCAGCCACAGCATCGCCGCACCCAGCAGTACGAAGGGGATGTTGGCGGGTTCGCTCTTGCGCGTCTCTGCCTTACGACGTCCCAGGAAGATAGCACCTGCCAACGCTGCGATACCACTTGATGCATGCACCACGATACCACCTGCGAAGTCGATGACTCCCCACTTCATGAACAATCCCTCAGGATGCCAAGTCATGTGCGCCAACGGACAGTAGATCACGAAGAAGAAAAACATCATGAAGAACATGTAGGCCGAGAACCTGACGCGTTCAGCAAACGAGCCCGTTATCAGCGATGGCGTGATGATGGCGAACTTCATCTGGAACAGTGCAAACAGTGCCAACGGAATCGTTGCACCACCGAGCACATTGCCTGCGGGTGTCGTATAGACGGCACCACCCACATTATGAAACATCGGAAACGTCAGCGGATTACCTATCACACCGCCTATGTCGTCGCCGAAGCACAATGAGAAACCTATCACCACCCAGAGCACCGATATCAGGCCCATCGCAATAAACGACTGCAGCATCGTTGAAATCACGTTCTTCGCACCTACCATTCCGCCGTAGAAAAACGACAAGCCGGGTGTCATCATCAAAACGAAAATCGTGGCTGTAATAAGCCACGCCACGTCGGCCGCTGAAATCACCGACCAGTCACATTCGAAAGTAGGCTCCCCTACCGCCAAACCTGAGACGGCTATCAGTGTCATTGCCGTCATCAGGATTATCCAACGTCTTTTTACCTTCATAATATATCTCTTATTTTGTGTTGTTTGCTTTGCGTTCACCAAAATTTTTTGCAAAGGTACTGCATATTAATAACATTTTGACAACTTTCTTACTTTTTGATTGTTAAAAATCTGACCAACTTACACTTTGTAAACTTTTCGATTTGTTTTTCTTTCATTTTGCTAACTCTTTGCATTGAATACTTATCATTTCGTTACAAATCGTCACTTTATAAAAAAAAAACAATAAAGGCGGGCAAGAACTTTTCGGTCCTTGTCCGCCAAATGTAGGATAAGTTATGCTTGTTGGTCTCTGATGTAATGCATGATCATTCGATGTTTGAGGGTTAGACATTGAGGGCGGGGCCTCGGATGGCGACGCTGCACCCAGGGTTAGAGGTTCGAATACTCTGTGAGGGCATCGAAGCAAGGGCAGTCCTTGTGGACGTTGGGGAGGTCGCGATGGCCGAGGATGCGGGCATCGGGATGGGCCTTCTTCAGGCGACGGAGCAGGCGCAGCAGGGCGCGTTTCTGGCGGGGCGTGCGGGTGTCGGCGGCATTGCCGTGCTCGTCGAGGCCTCCTTCGTAGCAGACGCCGAGCGAGTGCTGGTTGTAGCCTACGGCGTGGGCGCCCACCAACTGCTCGTGGCGCGTCTGGTAGGTCCGACCGTCGCGGGTGATGTAGTAGTGGTAGCCCGTGAATCCGAACTCTGGTTCGAGCGCGTGGCCGAACAGTGGACGACAATCAGATCAATGTGGCGCATGACTGTACGAAAAATGAACTGATAATGGCCGTCAACACGGTGATGATGAACTGGATGATGGTCTTCCAGCGTTTCATGTCCTTAAAAATCTTCATAAGAATCTCAATAGTTAAATGGTGAATATTAATTGGCTTTTAGCCGACTGATGTCACGACTCGGCAGAGCTCATGCAAGCATGGCTCTGCGCTCGCTGCTTCATCAGTTCTGGTCAGCGTAGTCCCACTCGTCGGGCTCGGAGTTGATCTCCAGCACGGTGCCCTTGGTAGGCATCTGGAACGAGCCGGTGTAGGTTCCGTCGTTCTCGGTCAGCGTGATGCGGTTACCATTGACCTTCGCGATAGGCTCCTTACCCTCAACAGGCACGACGCTGATGTTCACGTTCGAGCCGGAATGCACCTGGTCGTTGCTGTTGATTTCCTGCTCACTGTCGTCCGTCACGGTCGAGGTGCCGTTGCCATACTTGTAGATCACCAGCCTGTAGTCACCCTCCTGACCCTGCTCAGTGCCGCTCTGCGAACCACTGTTACCGCCAGTGTTGGTGCCAGAGCCGTTGGTGCCAGAGCCAGTGTTGCTACCAGATCCACCGTTCTGCGAACCGCCATTGGTTCCGCCGTTGGTTCCACCGTTCTGCGACTCACCACCGCTCTGCGAAGATCCGCTTCCGCCCTGACTCTGTGACCCTCCGGTGTTACTGTCACCACCTGTCGGAGTCGTTCCACCGCCATTGCTACCACCGTTGCCACTCGTCTTCGATGTGGCGCTGGCCTTCTTCAGCGTAGCCTCCAGGTTCAGGCTCTTGGCAATCAGTTCGCCAGTGGCACGGGCACGCAGTTTCACGCCCTTGATGTTCTTCGACACGGTGAACACGTCCTCGTTCACGGCACCGCCGTTGTTCTTGATGCCGAGCGAGAAGATGGCGAGGTCGGCAATCTTCACGTTCTTGCCCTCCAGCAGCAGTTCCTTGATGCACGACACCATGTCCGTGAGCATCCCCTTGATGGCGCCCTTCGAGTACGGTGTGTTGTGGTTCGACATGTGTTCGGCCAGCGCATCCAGGTCGATGGTCTCCTCGATCACGGGGAAGGCAAACCATTTGCCGAACGCCGGAGACTTCCGGTTCTTGTTCTGTTTCAATACATACAAAATCATAATCAAAATAAGTGAAAAGTGAAAAATGAAGAGTGAAGAATTTTACAAGCGGCGAGAGCAGAGCCAAACCCGTTTGGCATTTGCCGAGTCGCGACGTAAAATGGGTAAAGCCAATTTGCTACCGCGCGACTTGCATCTTCAACAACTCCATCAGAGTGTTTCTCTGATAGCACAAAGGTACAACATCCCAACACCACCAATCGTGCGCATCATGCGCTCCTATACGTTACGATGCGAAAAACATTAAAAAAACAACTATTTCAAGGAAAAAAACGAAATCATGACGGAATATAGCAAAAAATGTGTATCTTTGCAGCGGTTTATTGAAAACGTTGACTATGGCTATTCCTGTTTTAGAAAGCGTAAAGGCGATTGAACAGCAGTACCGCACGGGCGAGGAACCGGTGCTGGTGATGTGCTCCGACATGAACGCATACATCTGCAAATATATGCGCTCGTCGGCTGCTGCCTATAAGTTGGCCTGCGAACTGATAGGCTCGCTCATGGCAATGGCTTGGCAGTTGGAAACGCCCGACATCGCTTTCGTCCGCATCAAGTCGGCACACTGGGAAGGACGGTTTGCGCAGCATAGCCTGTCTGCCCCCTCATTAGGTAGCAAACAGATGGAGGGCGTAGTGGATGTGACCCCCTCAACATACGGCGATGTGGCATCAACGACTGTCATGCTCCGCCAGTTGATGAAGATTGCGCTGTTCGACTTCTGGATTGCCAACGAAGACCGCAATGCAAACAATGCCAACCTGCTTTACGACGTGTCTCGCGGACGACTCGTTTCGATTGACTATGGCTGCATTCTGAATACTGCGACCTTCGACTATGCGATGTCGCAACTGACCACGACGGACACCATTCTCTGGTCGGACCTGTTCCAGCATTTAGCCAAGAGCAAGGACAGGACGACAATCGATGCTATCGTCAGTGAATTGAAAACCGTGTACACCGCCTGCCTGAAACGGAGCAAAAGGCAAGTAAAACAGATTGTAGAAGGGTTGCCTAAGGAATGGAACGTACCTGGTAAAGTGGTAGAAGAGAAGTTGCAACAGTTGTTCGATGAGCAATGGACTGCTGGTGTGTGGGATAATTTTGTGGAATGTCTAAACGAAAATATAAGCAATGGGTAATCTGAGATATAGCATCATTTATGCAGTAATCCGCCCCGAGATTTCGGAGCAGGTCAGCGTAGGACTCATCATCGTCGATGGTGAGCAGGTGGACGTGCGCTATTCCCGTCAGAAACTGAATGCCCTTCAAGGCCTGTTCCCTGAAAAGGAATATCGTTTCGTGTCGCGTGTGGTAAGCCAGATGAGGCGCAACAAGCGGGTGAACACAGTGGAGGACGTGAACTACCTGACGCGTTATTCCAACAACCTCTTGGCCTTCTCGCCCCTCCAAAGCATCGATGTCGCCCCGACCGAGCAGAGTAAGGACTGGCTCTTCCGCAACTATGTGTACGACGGCGCAAGGCTGGCGGTATAAAAACTACGTTTATCAGCGGTATCAACAGGGAACTCCTGCGTCAGTCCAAGTGACAGGCGCAGGAGTTTGTAGAAATCAAGCAAACCAGTTGGCAGGGGCGGGGATGTTACTCAAACCAGTCGTCGTAGTCGGGGATTTAATCGCCCTCGCCATCCCACCAGGGGACATTGCGGACGGGGTCGCCGCTGCCGACCAAGATGCTTGCTTTATGCTGTAACACTATGACCCTACAGGTCGGTTTCTCGTATGCTCTCTTTTTCATTGCTGTGATCTCCTTACTTGATTACAATCTTGAACTTCGTTCGAGCTCGCTCACGCTCGGAAATGTGAGCGAGCTCTCATTTCTCTCACTTAATCGCGACCTTTTTACCATTGTTGATATAGATGCCCTTCGTGCTCGGCTGGCCGCTGAGGCGGATGCCGTCGAGGGTGTACCATGCCTCGCTGTCAAATGACACTTCGCCCGTCGTGGTGTCGAGCGTGCCGATGGCGGTTGTCTCACCGTTACGGCTGACGAGGCGCACGGTGATGGTGGCGGGCAGGTCGTCACCAGAAGCCGAGCGCGTCAGGAGGCGTGCCGGGGCTGGGGCCTCCGTGCCGGCATACGACAGATAGCAGCGCATGGGCTTGATGAAGGCACCCGTGGTAAAGCGGACGAACTGCCCAGCCACCACTGCCTCACCGTGAACAGCGGTGCCACTTTTCGCTGCAAAGCCGTAGTCCTTGCTCTGTTCCGTCCACGTCTTCCCTTTGTACGTGCCGTAGAAATTCCAGTCGTAATCCGTCGTGGCGCCGCCATAGAGACCGTCGTTAGCCGTCGTGGGCAGCAGCGTCACGACTCCGCCCGTCATGCTCGAGATGTTCGGGAACGTCATCGCCGCGTCGCTCGGCATGAACAGATACGGCGTGTTGGCCGTCAGCGATGTCACGTTATTAGAACCCTCTTCGCCAGGCTCTACCATCGTGCAGACCCATATATGCTGGTTATAGTCGTACGCCACGTCCTTGAAGCCGTAGAACTTGCCGCCCTCGCTGCCCTCGCTGCCGCTGCAGGTATAGTTGAACGGCAGTATCACCGTTGCGGCCTTACCGCTGGAGAACGTGCGATTGTAGGTCACGTTCGAAACCTTTCCTACGTCCTCCGTGATGTTCACGCCCACAAGGTTGTTGCCCTCGCCGTTGATGGTCACGTCGGCCCGTTCCTCATCGTCATCGAAGGGGTACTCCACCACCACGTCGCCATACTTCGGTGTGTAGTAGTTGCCGTCGTAGAGGAAGCCGTTCTTGTAGCCATCCACTATTCCGTGGTCGGTGGTCGCGGCTCCGAGGTTGGCGGGCGCGACGGTCGCTGTGGCTGCGGGGCGGCCCTGCCTCCTACCGAGGTTGCGGGTGTAGTAGCAGTTCGTCACGTGGAAGATCAGACCACTTTTTGGATAGACGAACGTGCGGCTGCCGTAGTCTTCCCTCAACGCCTTTTTGTCGTTGGTATATTCGGCGGGAGCGAAGAGGCAGTCGGTGAATGTGATATCCATGTTTGATCCATAGCTGTTGCCTATGAATCCGAAGCAGTAGGAGGTAACGTTGGCCTCGTTCGGGTTGTATATCAGTCCGTCATAGACGCAGCCCGTGATGGTGCAGTTGACGTTCGAGTCATCCCAAAATGCGATGATACCGCCATGCCATGCGCTAATGTTGACGGTGGTGCTGATTTGGGTGCTCACGTGGCAGTTGCTGATGGTGATGTTGCCCGTGGCCTTGCCCACCAAACCAGCCAGCGAACTAATGTCGTTGCCCTCAATCAGTCCCGTCACGTGAAGGTTGCTGATGGTGGCGCCGTCGGTATAGTGGAACGGGGCGCTGTTGCCCTCGCTGGCCTGCAGATTGAACGTCAGCGTATTGCCCTGTCCGTCGAACGTGCCCTTGAACGGGTGACCGCTCTTGCCTGCCATCTCCGATGAACTGACATTTCCAGCGAGTTTCACAACCTTGCCGCTGAAGCCATAGGGAGCCAAGTCGTAGTTTGTGGCAAAGCAGAACCAGCCCCAGCCGTTGGCGGTCTTGATGGTGTACTCGTCGGTACCAGACTCTTCGAAGTCGTCCTCGCTGATGGAGAACGTAGCGCCGATGTTGACTCCCTCGGCGGGCATAGTGAACGTGTAGGTGTTGGCACCCGCCGTGGTCAACGTGATGTCACTTCCCGAGGTTGCGCCCGTCGCGGTCAGCGTCGTCAATGTTTCGCCGAACTTCGACGTAAAGGTGATGGTGACGGTTTCATTTGCTCCGGCAGCAGTTGTGCTTGCGTATTTATCAGTGCTAATGTTGAGTTGCGGATAGATGTTGTTAATTTGAGCGTAGGAATATACGTTGTAAGTCTTTGTCAGTGTGTAACCAGTGCCTCCTGCGTTGACGGTGATGCTGGCGGTATATTGGCCGGGGTCACTGGGCATTGTGGTGCCGAGGTTTTCGCTGGTCGTATTGTTCACGTAGGTTATGTTGCCCTTCGTGGCTCCCGTCTCCGTGCTGAAAGGTGCAAAGTTCGTCAGTGTGGCAGGGAAGAGCATGGAAGGGTCGCTGTCGAAGGCATCATCAGCGGTGAGCGACGTCGAAATCTGATGATTGGTGAGCGAGCACTCCAGCCCGTCGGTGCCGCCACAGGTGGCGGTCAGCGTGTTACCAACGAGGGTGTATGTGAAGTCGTGTGCGTGTACCGGGGCGGCGCTGGGAATGTAGGTGATTTTCAGCTCGCAACCGCTTCTTATCAGCATTATTGCCATGCTGCCCAGTTCCATCGAAAGATTACCGTTGATGCCAGCGGCATCTGTGCTGACGAAGGTGAAACTGGCATCCTCGTTAGTCTGCTTGCTTGTTCCTTCGCCTTCATAATCCCCGTCGCCAGTCAGCGAAGCATTGCCGTTGCATGTCATGCCGCTGATGCTCATGCTGAATGAGCCGTTCATCATGATAGACAGCCTGCCCATGTGCGTCAACTCCACCCTGGTCACCTTGCCGTTGATGTTCGGATAGATGGTGAACTGCCCGCCAGCACCAATCTGCAAGTCAGAGCCATTATTAGTGAACTTATTATTGCTCCCTGCCGTGATGACAGTTTTCGATGTATTGTCGTCGGGGTCGGTCATTTTGAGGACGGAGCCGTTACTTTCGATTGACCTTGTACTGAAGGCATACGTCTTCGTCACCGGGTCTGTCGCCCATGCCGTCTGCGCCATCGTGAGCATCGCGGCGATGGTGAGGATGAGATGGAATGATAGTTTAATCCTGATCATAATTCACTTTTTAATTGTCTTTTTGTTATGGTTACTTTTTTAATAATTCTCTCACCTAAGTTTTTTGGGGGGACACTATCAAAATGGGCATAAAGAAAGCGCAGACCCCGTCCCATATTCTCCGACAGGCCTGCGACAGCCCCAAATACACTACGGTTGAAGTCTGCGCTATGGTGCGCAGCTCCAATGTGTATTTGGTTGTGCTCATAAAATCTCGTTTGAGGTCGCAGTTCGTCGGAGAAATCGAGCAACAATAAATGTGTCTTTTTGAAAACACGCCTGCAAAGGTACGAACTTTCCATGAAAATTGGTCACGGAAGATGCTTTTTTTAGTCATTTTTACCTATTCAACATAATATATCCCACATTCAAGTCCACAAAATGGACTTTTATAAACCTGCAAATTTACCAATTGCATCACAAAAACGCCCTCGGCGGAGCCCGAAAAATGACTGCCGAGGGTGCATTTCTTAAACTAGTTAAAGAATTTCTGCCGTTTTCCCCTCATTTTTTGCCAAACGTGCCACTTTTCTACGGCTCGCCGAGGAACTCGACGATGTGGCGGACGGCCTGGGGCGAGAAGAACTTGGCATTCTTGCTCTGGTAGCAGCCGGCAAGGGCGTCCACCAACGGCGGACAACGCTTGATCCACTGCGCGAGGTGGTTGGTGGCCACGTGCGGGTCGCTGTCGGGGAAATACAACTGAGCCAGTTCGCTCTTGGGGTAACTCTTGATCGTCATAACAGTCTTGTTTTCAGTGCGTAAACATTATACTTTCAGTGCCTAAACATCATACTTCCGGCGCCTAAACGCCATACTTCCGCAGGCCGTTGCTGACCGATTATGAAGGATATGAAGGATAGAAACCAAACTTTTATATAAAGGAAAACATTTAGTGGCCGACTAAATAATTTCCTATAAGGGAAAGTTGCAAAAACCTCCTTCATATCCTTCATACGCCATCGGTTCATCAGCCCGCCACCCCGTCGTCAGAACGGCAGTTCGCCCTCCTGCGGCTCGCTCGGTTCGCCCTCCCGCGTGTCGGTCATGGCCAGCGTGGCCTGTATCTGGTCGAGGGGTATCTGATACACCTCGAAGAAGTTGCCCTGCATGGTGTGCACCTTCCTGAAGCCGAGGCTGGTCATGATGATGCCCACCTTGCGCGTGGAGAGTCCGCGACCCACCACGCCGCCGTTCAGGAACTGGCAGATCATGCCCGAGTTCATCAGCGTCACCTTCTCGCCCGCCGAGGGCCTGCGCAGCCGCGAGCGTATCAGTTGCTCCTCGTCGCTCTCTATGCGGAAGGCCTCGTTCTGCCGCTCCACGCGC
>ONTZ01000040.1 GCA_900320905.1 uncultured Prevotella sp. | reverse complement strand
AAGCTCAGATTAAAAGGAATGAGCCCAGTACAATACCGGACTCAATTCCAAATGAGCAATAGTGTTTAATCCGTCCAAACTTTGGGGTTCACTTCAGGTTTGTCCCCTTTTCTGTCGACTCAGCTCAATTTTTTATCGGACACCAATAACGGGAAATATTTTTTCTGTCATTATTAAATAATGTTAACCTCTGGTATAATATTTTTTTTATTGCTATATTTGCAGTCAGAAATTGTTTATAATTATTTATCCTCTCTGAATACGACTAAAAATTTATATGATTATGAATAAGAATGAGAAATTTGTCATCACTATTAATCGTGAGTTGGGTAGTGGCGGTCGCACCGTCGGTCGCATATTAGCCGAAAAACTGGGCGTGCCATATTACGATAAGGCACTAACAAAACCTTTGGAAGAGAAGTTTAATCTGCCATTAGACAAGATAGAGCGTCTGAAAGGTAATAATCGTAGTTGGTGGGAAGACATTAAGCGAGTGTTGATTCTGGGAGAAGATGCAGCGAACTCGTTCGATTATTACGACGAGCAAAATAAGAAACTGGTGACCTCCGAGGCCGTGCTGAAGGCCGAAAAGGAAATCTTACACGACATTGCCATTCAGGAGTCGTGTGTCATAGCCGGCCGCTCTGCCTTTTATGTTATGAACGGTTTTCCCAATCGTCTGAATGTACTCATTCAAGCCTCTATGGAATATCGCTTGAACCGTATCATGAAAAAGCAGAATATTAGCGAGAAGGAAGCAAGGAAGATTATCAAGGAGGTGGACGAGTCGCGAGAGGAGTATCTGAAGAACAACGCGCACACCTCGCGATACTATACTCATAACTACGATCTGGTCATCACGATGGATGGCAAGACTGAGGAAGAGGCGGTCAATGTCATATTAGCGTACATCGGGTGACAGGAATCAAAGTGTGGTTCTACTATGGGCTGTAGTGGCACGGATACGCCAGCGGTGCTGTGAGTATCTTAAATTCTATAACGTTATCAGCAAAAATGGATAAGATCCAGTTATGGGTTAGTCAGATGCTTGAGACCTGTGGTTTGGAGGGAAAGGGTGTGGCGTATGTAAGTCATGCCTTATTGGTGGTGTTTGCCGTCTTGTTGGCAGTGCTGGCGGGCTTGCTGTGCCGGAATATTCTGGTGCCGATTGTACTGCGGCTGACAAAGAAGACGGAGGCGAAGTGGGATGATGTCATTTTCAGTCGCAAGGTACTGATGACGGCATGTAGCATCGTGCCAGCGCTTGTCATATGGATGTTACTGCCCTGGACGTTTTACGATTTCCCTACGGTCCGCGAAGTGCTGGCTCGTCTCACGGCTATTTATATCACCGTGATGGCTGTACGCACACTGATTGTATTTGCCGACTCTTTCAAACTACTAGAGGAAGGACCTCGGACGGCGCGCCAGCAGTATCTCTACTCTGTATGCGGCATCCTGAAGATTATCGTTGTCTTCATTGCCGTGATTGTGATCATAGCCATCATCATCAACAAAGACCCCACAACATTGTTTGCTGGCCTGGGGGCTGCCTCGGCCATACTGATGCTTGCCTTTCAGGATACCATCAAGGGTTTGGTGGCGGGTATCCGTCTTACCAACAATGATATGATTCACATCGGCGACTGGGTGACGGTGCCTTCTGCTGGTGCCAACGGAAGGGTGGAAGAAATCAGTCTGACGACGGTGAAGATACGTAATTTCGATAATACTATCATCACTGTCACGCCTCAGACACTGGTCGACGGATCGTTCCAGAACTGGTTGGGAATGGAGCAGCGCGAAGGGCGCAAACAGGTTCGTAAGGTTTACTTCGATTTCCGTTCACTCACTGTTGATGAAGATGGGATGGCCAATATCACCAAGTTCCGCCATCATATCGAGCAATGGCTTCGCGACAATCCGAAGGTGATCGGCGAAAAGAATCCACTTGTGCGTCAGGCTGAAGCAGCGCAGGCTGGCTGCTGTGTGGAGTTTATCTTCTGGCTGCGTTCACAGGTGGCTATTGATTATGAGCACGATACCAGTGATATTATGGAGTATATCTATGCTGCCAGTGCCGATTATGGACTTCGAATCTATCAGCAGTTCCCAGAGCAATGATTCGACTCTTTTTAATATAAAGCGTATCTTGCGACATCATCTAACATATAACGACAATGAACATTGGTGACAAGGCGCCCGAGATATTGGGCAAGGACGAACAGGGACGGGATATCCGTCTGAGTGATTACAAAGGGCAAAAGTTGGTGCTGTATTTCTATCCGAAGGATAATACTAGTGGCTGCACGGCTGAGGCTTGTAGCCTGAGAGACCACTACGACGAATTGCAAGGCGCAGGCTATGAGGTGGTGGGCGTGAGCAAGGACTCTGCCGTGTCGCATGTGAAGTTTAAAGAGAAGCACGAATTACCGTTTCCATTGATTGCAGATGTTGATAAGACACTGATGGAGGCGATGGGTGCCTGGGGTGAGAAGGTGATGTACGGTAAGAAGACAATGGGCACCATCCGCACCACCTTTATTATTAATGAAGAGGGCATCATTGAACAGATCTTTGCAGGTAAGCAGGTGAAGACCAAAGAGCATGCAGAGCAGATACTGAACAAATAAAAAACTGTCCGACCATCAGTGGAACTGAATGAACTGATAACAACAGTAAATGATGCGGTGTGGGGCTATGTACTCATCTTCGCGTTGGTGGGTTGTGGCCTGTGGTTTACGATTAGGACGCGCTTCGTACAGTTTCGTATGGTGGGCGAGATGTTTCGGCTGTTGACGGATTCGGCTTTTGACACAGTGGAAGAAACGGTACAAGGGCAACGGGAGAGAAACAGGAGAAAGCATATCTCATCGTTTCAGGCTTTTGCCGTCTCTGTGGCCACTCGTGTAGGAACGGGCAATCTGGCAGGTGTGGCTTCTGCCATTGCCATTGGAGGCCCTGGTGCTGTGTTTTGGATGTGGGTCATCGCCCTTATTGGCTCTGCAACGGCCTTTGTGGAGTCCACGCTGGCGCAGTTGTTCAAGCAGAAGCACAAGGACTCATTCATCGGCGGTCCTGCCTACTACATCCAACAAGGATTGCATCAGCGTTGGATGGCTATTACTTTTGCCGTGCTGATTACATGTCAGTTCGGTTTATCCAATAACTCCATTCAGGCCAATACTATCTGTGGTGCTATGCAGGAGGCCTTTGGATGGTCGCCCCTGTGGGTGGGTATTGTTTTGGCAGTATTCGGACTTATCATCGTGTTTGGCGGCATTCAGCGTATCGCCTTGGTCTGTGCTATTATGGTGCCTTTGATGGCTCTTGGCTATATGGTGCTGGCTATCGTCGTCATCGCAATGAATATCGGTCTGGTTCCTCATGTCTTCAAGTTGATAGTGTTTGATGCATTTGGTGTTGAGAAGGTTGTGGGAGGCACTATCGGAGCCACTATCATGTATGGTGTGAAGCGAGGACTTTTCTCGAATGAGGCAGGCGAGGGAAGTGCACCTAACGTAGCGGCAACGGCAGCAGTATCACATCCTGTCAAACAGGGTCTGATTCAGGCGCTTGGTGTCTTTACTGATACGCTGCTGGTTTGTTCGTGCACTGCCTTCATCATTCTGATAAGTGGTCTCTATCAAGTGCCGGAACTTAATGGTATTGCGCTGACACAGTCAGCCTTGCAGTCGGAAGTGGGCTCGGCAGGTCCTGTCTTCATCGCCCTCGCCATCTTTATGTTTGCCTTTTCCAGTATTATCGGTAATTATTATTATGGTGAGGCTAACATCCGTTTTATCACCCCAAATACCAAGGTGATGACTGCCTATCGCATCTGTTCGGCAGGTGTGATGGTGATGTTCGGTGCCTTAGCCAGTTTCGAACTTGTTTGGAATATCGTTGATTTCTTTATGGCATTCTTGACGGCTTGCAACCTTGTCGCCATTTTACTCTTGGGCCGTTATGCCTTCCGTTTGCTCGACGATTATCGCCAACAGAAGCGTCAGGGAATTGTTGAGCCCACATTTCATCGTAGTCAATTGCCTGAATTGGAAAAAGAGTTAGAGTGCTGGGAATAATAATTACCCAAGGAAGAAAAGGCTGACACCAACAACGGAGATAACAGCACCAACAACAGCCTTCCACGTAATCTTTTCGTGGAAGATCCAATAGGAAGGTAAAAGAATGATGATAGGTGTCATTGCCATCAGCGTAGAGGCGATGCCTGCTGCTGTATATTGCACAGCCATCAGAGAGAAGCCTACACCCACAAAGGGACCGAAGATGGTGGTGGCAGTGGCAACGGTAAGTCCTTTTTTATCATGTATGGCTTCACGCAACGGTGTCATTCCATCGCGATAATATAATAATATGGTGAAACCGATGATACCTGCCACGCAACGGTAGAAATTGGCACTGAAAGGTATCAGCCACTCAGGCATCACCTCCCCCTGTTGGAGGGGATTTGCAATCCCTAATTCATAGTGGTTCATACCAATCTTGCTCAGCACCAATCCCACACCTTGACAGATGGCGGCACCTATGGCAAAGAGCACGCCATTCAAAGGTAGTTTCAGCGAGACTTTATGATGCTCACCTCGTCCTAGTACGGAGATGCTGATGCCAAAGAGCGTTACCATCATCGCCACAATGTTCATTGCTGTCATCTGCTGTCCTAGCGTTACCCAAGCCATCAGAGCCGCTGAAAGTGGTGCAAGTGTCATAAAGAGTTGTCCATAACGCGAACCTATAATAATATAGCACTGAAAAAGGCAAAAGTCGCCTATCACGTAGCCAACGAGTCCTGACAGCAGCATCCATCCTATAGCCTCTGTCGAAGTGCCTGGTGGCAGGATGCTACCCGTCACTATTCCAAAGAGTACTAACGAGAACAGCAGTGTCAGCAACATTCGCAGCACATTCAGCGTCAGATTGCCCAGTCGTTTACTGCCAAATTCGCTTAATAGGGCCGTTGCCGTCCACGAAAAAGCCACACCTATTGATATCAGTTCACCTAAATATGCCATTTGATAAGTACCATCTTCCGATATTTTGGCTGCAAAGTTAGTGTTTTTATCTGAATACTTTATACCTTATTATATAAAAAAACGTAAATTATTCTGCTGTTACGCGAGATTTGCGTAATTTTGCACGCGTTATGAGTATAACAGGAATAGTCAGGAAAGTGTTTGAGTCTCGCCAGCGGGAACTGGAGAAACATCAGAACGGGGGAGAGACCCTGCAAAGGGCTGTGCTCAGTCGTCTGGTTGCTGAGGCTAAGGACACGGAATACGGGCGGAGCCACGCCTTTGCCGCCATAAAGGGTTATGAGGATTTTGTGAAGCAGAATTCCGTAAACACTTACGAGGAAATGAAAGGCTCGATAGACCGTATGCGGCATGGTGAGGCAGATGTCCTTTGGCCTGGTCGTGTCAGGTGGTATGCCAAGTCGTCGGGTACCACCAACGACAAATCGAAATTCATCCCTGTCAGTCAGGAAGGCTTGAAGCGGATGCACTATCAAGGCGGGTTTGACGCTGTGGCAATGTATCTGCGGAATAACCCGAAATCAAAAATTTTCGACGGACGTGCCCTTATCCTCGGTGGCAGCCATGCACCTAATTATAATCTGAAAGATTCATTAGTAGGTGACCTTAGTGCCATTCTCATCGAGAACATTAACCCGCTGGCCAACCTTGTCCGTGTACCCAAGAAGAAGACTGCCCTCATTGGTGACTTCGAGATCAAACGCGACAAGATAGCCCGTGAGGCGATGAACAAGAACGTGACAAATATCTCTGGTGTGCCATCCTGGATGCTTTCTGTGTTGACACGCATGATGGAAATCACGGGGAAAAAGCATTTAGAAGAGGTTTGGCCGAATATTGAGATGTTCTTCCACGGTGGTGTGGCCTTCACGCCCTACCGTAAACAATACGAGCAACTCATCACCTCGCCGCGAATGCATTATATGGAAACCTATAATGCCAGCGAAGGTTTCTTCGGCTTACAGGATGATCCGACAGACAAGTCGATGCTATTGATGCTCGACTATGATGTGTTTTATGAGTTCATTCCGATGGATGGTGGTGACCCAGTGCCTCTCTGGGCGGTGGAAACTGGTAAGAATTACGCAATGGTGATCTCTACTTGTTGTGGACTCTGGCGCTATGAGATAGGCGACACCATCCAGTTTACATCTACTAATCCATATAAGTTTATTATCACAGGTCGTACGAAGCATTTTATCAATGCTTTTGGCGAAGAACTGATTGTGGATAATGCTGAGAAGGGACTGGCCTACGCCTGTGAGCAGACAGGTGCCGAGATATCTGAATATACCGCAGCCCCCGTCTTTATGGATGCGAATGCGAAATGCCGTCATCAGTGGCTCATCGAGTTTGCCAAACGTCCTGCCGACTTACAACAGTTTGCGGAGTTGCTCGACAAGCATCTGCAGGAAATCAATAGCGACTATGAGGCCAAGCGTTACAAGAATATCACCCTGCAACCTCTCGAAATTATCGAGGCTCGCCAGAATCTTTTCAATGACTGGCTGAAACAACGGGGTAAGTTGGGCGGACAGCATAAGGTTCCTCGTCTGAGCAACAGCCGAGAGACGATTGAGCAATTGTTGGGATTGAATGGGTTTAATGGTTAAAAGATGAAGAAACTCGTCTACATATTCTGCATCGCCTGTGTGGTCATTTCCTGTGCCAGGATGGGATCACCTGATGGTGGTTGGTACGATGATGACCCGCCTCAGGTCATTGGGGCATCACCAACGGACCAGGCTACGAATGTGAAGCAGAAAAAGGTGACGATATATTTCAATGAATACATCAAGTTGGAGGATGCTACTAACAAAGTGATTGTCTCTCCTCCTCAGTTGGAGATGCCGGAGATTAAGGCTGCTGGCAAGAAGATTGTGGTGGAACTGAAAGATACACTGAAAGAGAACACTACCTACACTATCGATTTCAGTGATGCCATCAGCGATAACAACGAAGGCAATCCGATGGGTAACTATACCTATAGTTTCTCAACGGGTGAGCAGATTGATACCTTCGAGGTATCTGGTTATGTGTTGGATGCCAGCAACTTGGAGCCAGTGAAAGGTATTTCAGTCGGACTTTATGACGATCTGGCCGATTCTGCTTTCAAGACCAAACCTCTGATGCGTGTTTCCCGTACTGACGGCAGCGGACATTTTGTGGTGAAGGGTGTGGCACCAGGTACCTATCGTGTCTACGCCTTACAGGAAAACGATGGTGATTTCCGTTTTACACAGCGGAGTGAGATGATTGCTTTTAGCCACGAAACCTTCGAACCTTCATCGAAACCCGATACCCGTATGGATACCGTCTGGCGCGATTCGTTGCATATCGATGCCTTGTTGCAAGTACCCTATACCCATTTCCTGCCTGACGACATCACATTACTTGCCTTTACCCATACGCAGACAGATCGCTCGTTGTTGAAGACGGAGCGTGTGGAACCGAATAAGTTCTCGATGTATTTCACATACGGCGATTCTTTGTTGCCGGAAATCAAGGGCCTGAACTTCAATGCCGACAGTGCTTTTGTCATTGAGACCAACGAACAGCGTGATACCATCCACTACTGGCTGCGTGACACGATGCTCGTCAATATGGACACCTTGATGATGGATATCTCATATCGGATGACTGACACTTTGGGTAATCTGGTGCTGCAAACCGACTCGGCACTTGAAGCATTGGCAAAGGTGCCATACGAGAAACGTATGAAAGAGCAGGCTAAGGAGTATGAGAAATGGGAGAAAGATCAGGAAAAGAAAAAGAAGCGCGGAGAAAAGTATGACTCCATCTATCCAGTGAAATACTTGGAGCCGAAGTATAATGTGCCTTCACAGATGGATCCAGACAGGAAAGTTATTGTTGAGATGCCGGTTCCGCTAATTCATTGTGATACCTCTGCCGTCCACCTCTATTCGCAGATAGACTCTTTGTGGTATGAGGCGGAGTGCAAGTTCCGCCCGGTCGAGAATGCCATCCGTCTGTATGAGGTTATCGCTGACTGGAAACCTGGACTGGAATACAGTTTTGAGGTTGACTCTGCTGCTTTCGTGGATATATACGGTCTGGTGTCAAAACCCTATAAACAGGGAATCAAGATAAAGACTTTGGAAGAGTACAGTACGTTAGTATTCAATATCAGCGGTGTGGATGTTGTTGACTCCACCATCGTTGTACAGATGCTGAACAGTTCAGATGCGGTGGTGAAGGAAATACGAGTTGAAGGCCAAATAGCCAAGTTCAACTATGTCATTCCCGGCAAATACTTCTTCCGTGCCTATATTGATGCCAATGGCAACGGGAAATGGGACACAGGTGACTATGATGCTGACTGTCAGGCTGAGGCTGTGTATTATTATCCTAAGGAGATAGAATGTAAGGAGAAGTGGGATGTTAAGGAATCCTGGAACCTGACCTCCATACCTCGTTTCAAGCAGAAGCCTCTGGCCATTACCAAGCAGAAGCCTGAAAAGGCTAAACAACTTAAAAACCGCAATGCCGAACGCGCCAAGCAACTTGGTATCGAATATCTCAAGACAAAAGGAATCAAGTTGTAATATATATATTAGTATTAAAGTAAATAATTGGATATGAAGAATAAAGTATATAGTATGGTAATGGGTATGGTAAGAGGTCTTTTACCTTTTTACCTTTTTACTTTTTTACCTTTATCTGCCTCTGCCCAGTGCGGCATAGACAATACGGCGTTTAAGTCGGGCGAGTCGCTTGACTATGACCTCTATTTTAACTGGCAGTTTATCTGGGTGAAGGTAGGCTCTGCCTCTATGGATACGAACTTTACCAAGTTTGAGGGCAAGGATGCATGGAAGTCTTACCTCATCACGCGGGGTAACAGCAAACTCGATAAGTATTTTATGATGCGAGATACGTTGCTCTCCTATTGCAATCCAGACCTCTCGCCGCTCTATTTCCGTAAGGGCGCCCGTGAAGGCAGTCGCTATTACGTTGACGAGATTTGGTACTCTTATCCAGGCGGCAATTGTCAGTTGAAGAAACATCGCATAGATGCAGATGGTGAACAGCATTGGAAGACTAGTACCTATCGCAATTGCATCTACGACATGATGTCTATCTTCCTCCGTGCCCGTAATTTCGATGCCTCGAAGTTGAAGAAGCACCAGACGATAGCCATGCCTATCAGTGATGCCCGAAGCCTGACGAACTCCTGGCTCGAATATCGGGGTAAGGAGAACTTCAAGATGAATGGCACAAAGGAAAAATTCCGCTGCCTGGTCTTCTCGTTTTATGAGCGTGAGGATGGCAAGAGCCACGAGTTGATCCGTTTCTATATCACCGACGACCAGAACCATATCCCCGTGCGTCTGGATATGTTCCTTAGTTTCGGCTCTGCCAAGGCTTTCCTCAGGAGTTACAAAGGTGTTCGCAGTCCGATGACCTCGAAGATCAATTAATCAGGGTTGCGGGCGGTTTTTATGCACACCGCCAGTTACCTGATCAAGCATTTTGTCATCAATCTCAATCCATTTCGGATTGGGGGCGGATTTGGTGGGTTGGTCTGTCTTTTTCTTATTCATAAGCGTGATGAGTTAGAGTTGTCGGAGTGACATTTCATAGAAGAGTCCCTGTTTTTCCATCAGTTCCTCGTACGTCCCCTGCTCGGCAATCTTGCCTTTGTTCAGCACGATGATACGGTCGCAATGACGGATGGTGGAGAGCCGCTGGGCAATGACGACTCGGGTACAATGCAGGGTGTCGAGGTTTTCGCTGACTTGTTTCTGGGAGATATTGTCGAGGGCTGATGTAGCCTCATCGAAGAAGATGATTTGTGGCTTGGAAATCAAGGCACGGGCGATAAGGATACGTTGTTTCTGTCCGCCGGAGAACTCTCCTCCGCCTTCACTGACAATGGTATGTAGTCCCATCGGCATGCGACGCACATCCTCATCGAGACAAGCCATACGCAGGGCATCCCATACATCCTTGTGTGTGGCCCAGGGAGCAGTGATGGTGATATTCTGGAAGAGGTCGCCCGTAAAGAGGCTTCCGCTTTGCAGACAGCATCCTATCTTACGGCGCAGACTAGTCTTGTCAACCTTCGACAAATCGTAGTTGTCGTAATAGATACCCCCATTCAGTGGCTGCTCAAAGCCGAGAAGCAGACGCATCAAGGTTGTTTTCCCACTGCCAGACTTACCGACGATACCGACATATTCGCCAGATTCTATCTTCAGCGACAGGTCATCAAGCACCAGAGGACTGTCTTCCTGATAGCGGAAACTCAGTCCGCTGACCTCGATGCTGCCCAGTAGGTCCTCCACCTGCGGTGCCTTCTGTTCCATTTCCGGCACAGCCTCCAAAATAGGCCTGACGGATTCTAATAAAGGCTTAATCCTTGCCACTGACGGCATGATTTGATTCATCTGCGTCATTGCTGCTGTCATCATTCCGAAGGCAGAACTGAAAGCAATAAAATCTGATGGCGAGACATTGTTCGAAAGTGTTGACCAGAAGATAATGGCAGTGCCTCCAATACCCAACAGGGCAGTCAGTGCTTTGTACAGACGACCGATAAACGCCGGGTTATAAAGTGGACGGGCTTGGTCAGTATAATAGTCGAGCCATCGGGTGAAGGCACGATTCTCGGAGCCCGTGAGTTTTATTTTCTGAATACCGGCAAACATATTATATTCAAGTCCACTCAACTGTGTCGCTTTTTGGGTATACGTGCATTGGATGCGGACAGTCCGTTTGTAGTTCAGCCAGAGCACGACGGTCTGACAGGCAAGGATGATAAAGGCTGGCAGGAGGAGTGATCTGCCGTAGACCCATAATTGCATGAAATAAATCAGCGATAGCACAGCAGAGAGCCCGGCACCGATAATCGTTTCGTTGATCATGTTGCAGAGGACCGACAGGTTGCTGATCTTTGCAGTCAGTTCGCCACTGGCATGCTTTGAGAAGAATGTCGGTGAGAGAAGGAAGGTACGTGCCATAATGGCATTATGGGTATGGAGGTCTACAATGTGTTGGACACGGGTGATGTAGAGGTTCCGGGTCAGTGTAAACAGCATGGTGCCGACCGTAGCGCCAACCAGAAGCCCAGTGATAGGCAACAGGTCAACGGCATCACCCGTAGGGATGACAGTGTCGAAAATCAGTTTGTTGGCCATAGGGGTAAACATACCCAATAACACGACAATCAGTGCTGCGGCAGCAAGTAGTAGGGCATTCGGACCAGACACCAGGTTCCATGCAAAGTTTATCAGATCTTTTATTTTCAGGGCGCGGAGCGGCAAGGCCTTTGTAAAGATAATGGCTGTTGGCTTGAGGTGGTCTTCCATCTCCTGTCTGCCCAATGTCCTGATGAAACCATCCTGATCCTTGTACTTGTAACCGAGTCCTGTATGAGTGGGTATCAGCGCTGCCAGATGACCGTCCTTTGTGTAGCCTAAGAGAGGACCGACGCATTCGCGCCACCATGTACCTGTCAGGCGGATGCGGCGCATCAGGATACCACGGGGACGAAGGATGCCTGTCAACAGTTCCTCCGGTGTTATCATGTCATCCTCATCAAGTTCGTAGTCTTTCACCTCCAACGCATCAAGAATCTGGCGGAGGGCTGATTGGTCGTCCTGGGGCACGACACGCTTCTTCCGTCGGAAACCGAGCCTCTGTGCACCACGATCCAGTGCCTCGCTCAACTGCGCCTGTTCCAGTTCCCTACGTCTCTTGATTTGATTGATGTATACTGCCATGTGAAAGGTATAATGGTTTTAATGGGCTACTCGCTTTTCATTAAATCGCGGTATAAGCCTTCCTGCTGTATCAGGTCATCGTGCTTGCCGCGTTGGATAATCTTTCCTTGGTCGAGGACAATAATTTCGTCGCAGTCGCGAATGGTGGAGAGCCGGTGAGCCACGATGATCTGTGTAGGACCAATCAGACGGATGGCTGACATCACCTCGTCTTCTGTCTTCGGATCAAGGGCAGATGTGGCCTCATCCATAATGAGGATGGCGGGCTCCTTGGCCAGTGCAGTGGCAATCTCCATTCTCTGGCATTGTCCTCCGGAGAAGTTTTGGCCGCCTTTGACGATCTTGGTTTTAAAGCCTTCAGGACGGCTCACAATATCGGAACGTATCTGGGCATCGTTGCAAGCCATCATCATGGTGAAGTCTTCAATACTCTCATCCCACATACGGATGTTCTGAGCCACGGTATCATCAAACAATACCACGTTCTGGTCTATCACGGCTACCGAGTTCGTCAGTTCTTCTGATGAGATACTCTCAATGGGACGCCCGTCAAAGAGAATATCCCCTGACCATGGCTTATAAAGCCCGGAGATGAGTTTGGCCAGTGTTGATTTTCCACAACCGCTACATCCTACAAAGGCAACGCTCCGACCTGGCTCGATGCGCAGATTAAAGTTCTCAATCAATGGAGGTTGTAGACGGGAATAGCCGAAGGTAATGCCTTTCAGTTCCAATAGTCCACCGAGTTTTCCTTCTGCCATGTTCGTCTCATCTTCGCGATGGTCTTCCGGGCAGTTCATTACATCCTCCACGCGCTCCATCTGACTGCGCATCTCAATGATGGTCTGCGAGGCCTTCACCAAACCATTGACGGGGGAGAGGAATGACGACATAAACCCCTGAAATGCCATCAACATACCCACCGTCAATTCACCTTTCAGGATGAGCAATGCACCGAGTACAAGAACTGCCGTGTCTACCAGTCCACTGGCAAGGGTGGGTAGTATCCCCATTTTCAGTTGCTGGCTGGTCAGATTGGCTTCTTTATTGAATTTCCTGGCCCATAGTCCACTCCAATATTCGAAGAATCCTGTTTCTGCTCCAGCCGCCTTGATGCTTTCCATATTCTCGATACAGGAGACGGTGGCAGAGTAATACTTGCCTGTACCATGCTCCATGGAGCGGATGAGGTTGATGCGCCGCGTTGAGAACCACTGCACGATGGACAGGTTGATGGCAGCGGCAAGAACCCCGATCAGGGTAAGCGGTACCGAATAACTGAACATAAGGATGAGATACAGCACGAGCAGTGCGATATTGATGAGTTGTGGTGCTAGCACTTCCACTAGTGTATTTGTGATGGTCTCATTGAGGTGCTGCCGCTGTTGTAAGTCACCCACGTTTCTCATGGAAAAGAACGACATAGGCAGTCGCAGCAGGTGCCGGAGGTATTTCACATTACTTTTTAATGCAAGAGAACCAGCAACTCTTTTGGCATAGCGGGACTGTAATAATACCAATACAAACTGAAAGATAGCAACGATACCCATAGCGAGGAAGAAGGCCGTTGCCCAGTCGCGGTTGCGACCTGACAGGATTTCATCTAAGAAGATACGGGTGAAGAAGGGCGTTGAAAGGGTGACGAAAGCCACTAACAGGGCAAAGATAAAGGTTAGCCAAAAGCCTTCTCTGGCTCCTTGCAGGTTTTTCTTGACATACGACAGGATGCTCGTCTGATGTCCTTCAGGTACGAACGACTCTGTAGGGGTGAATGCCAGCACCACTCCCGTAAACATTCTTCTGAACTCGTCCATTGGTATCTCTACGGGGCCGGCAGCGGGATCATTCAGACAGGCATTATCTTTATGATAGCCTCGGAAAACGACAAAGTGTTCAAACCGCCAGTGGAGAATGGCAGGTTGAAGGCCGTCGAGATCGTCTGGTGAGCAGTGGTAGCCTTGTGCTGTTAGTCCATAGGTACGTGCTGCTTGTAGAATGTTTCTTGCAGAACTACCGTCGCGTGACACACCGCAGGCTGTGCGGACTTCTTCTAATGGGAGCCATTTGCCGTAATGTGCCAAGATCATCGTCAGACAGGCGGCACCACATTCCACCGCTTCCATCTGCATGACCATTGGCACCTTCACCACATTACCCATTAACCCCATTCTCACCATTATTTTCCTGTCAGGTCTTCAACGGCATTACTGACTGTTCCGAACAGGACATTCCAAACAGGTTTCCGTTCGGTAATGACTTGGATGTTACAAAGTGTACCCATATTGATTTGGAGCCCCTGACTTTTCTCACGGCTCCATATCAGGTTACCGTTTTCCTCGTCAAGCACGACACGTACCTCATAGATAGGCTGATTGTCATGGATGAACGCAGCCAAAGCCTCCAATTTCAGACGTTCTGCCACCTCCTGTTTCGTCGTGGGATACTTCTCTATACCAACCACCTTACCATAGGCATAGCCCCAGTTCTCGCGCTGTAAGTCAGCAGGCGTCGCTTGTACCTGTTGCCCCCTTTTCAGTTTCCGCAGGTCTTCAAACGGTACATAGCACAGCATTCGCCTTTCCTCCGTTCGCCCCAGTCTTATCAGTTGCGTCACAGCCTCTTGGGAATTTAATTCTTTCCCCTCAAAGGGAAAGACAATGCCTTGGGCTGTCACCTTGTAGTTGATGGTACCAAAGGCGCACCAATATACTGCCACAACCACCATGGCAATCATTGCCCCCAGCACAATTTTCAATTTTGGCGATGCAATACGTGCCATCTCTTCGGCCTCGCTGTTATCATCGAGTGCCTCTAAGGCTTCCTTGTTGAATATCCGATTCTCCACTTCTCTCTATTCTCTTCTCACTTCTCACTTCTCACTTTTCACTTCTTTCTATCGTCAGATGTCTGGTGAATCCAGTCATATAGAGAATCTTGTAAATACTATCGCTCACATGGGTCATCTTTATCTTTCCCCCGAGTTCTCTGATTACGGTACGCATGGTGGCCTGGATGATACGCAGTCCGCTACTTGCCACATAGACCAGTTGGGAACAGTCTATCTCCAAATCGACACCTGGTTCCAGTGCGGGTTCAATGTCACGTTCAAACTGTGCAGCGTTCAGGGTGTCGATACGCTCACCGGTCTGGATAATGGTCTTGCCATTTTCTTTAATAATTTTTGTCATGCTGTTATTATATTGAATTGTTATTGTTGACGTGATATTCTTTGTCATGGTTAGGATATTCTTACCCTCAGTCCGTTGGTAGTCGACGGTGTCCATGATGTTCTTGACAATGAAGATACCGAGTCCTCCTTGTTCACGGTCCATCGGATTAGCGATGATATCTACATCTTCTTTCTTCGTCGGGTCAAAGGGACGGCCTTCATCAGAGAGGACGAGTGTCAGTACCTTATCATCAAAATCTGCCATGAGGGAGATATCGGCGGTAGTTCCTTCTGGGTAGGCATAGAAAATGACATTAGAGACGATTTCTTCCAACACAAGTTGAAGATTCATCTCTAAATCCATGTCAATGCCGATTTCTTCACCGATCTCTTCGATGAAAGCCGCTACGCGGATCAGTTCCTGACTGTCGTTCTTGATGATGAGTTCTCGCTTCATCCTTTTCGCTATTCACTTTTCAAAGATCTTCGTCGAACGGGGCTGCACTAACACTTTTGAGGTTCTTCTCCAATTGGGCTGTGCTGCTGGCACCTACGAGGACGGAAGTAACGCCTTTCTGGTGGAGAATCCAGGCCAGAGCCATCTCTGCCAGTGTCTCACCGCGTTTGTTGGCTACCTCATTGTAGTACTTCAACTTCTCTAAGAGTTGCGGAGTAAGCATTTCTTTTCTCAAAAACTTCTCTTTGGCCATCCTACTGTCTGCCGGGATACCGTTCAGATAGCGATCAGTTAACAAGCCCTGTGCCAAGGGAGAGAAGGCGATGAACCCCACACCCTTCTCAGCGCAGAAATCGAGGATGCCCTCATCCAGTGGCTTACGGTCGAGCATATTGAGACGTCCCTGATAGATGAGCAGGGGCACATCGTGCGCTTTCAGATAGTCGTAGCCGAACTGTAACGGTTCAAGGGGCCAGTTGGAGATGCCCACGTAAAGGGCCTTACCCTGACGGACGATATCTACCAGTGCCTGCAAGGTTTCTTCCAACGGGGTATTGGGGTCGTAACGGTGACTATAAAAAAGATCCACATAGTCTATCCTCATCCGTTTCAGACTCTGGTCGAGCGAGGCTGTCAGATACTTCCTGCTGCCCCAGTCACCGTATGGACCAGGCCACATATCGTAGCCCGCCTTCGTCGAGATAAAGAGTTCGTCGCGGTAGCCCCGGAAGTCCTCATCCATCAACTGTCCCAGTGTCTCCTCGGCAGAGCCATAGACGGGACCGTAGTTGTTGGCCAAGTCGAAGTGGGTGATGCCGTGGTCGAAGGCGAAATGGGTTATCTCCCGGCTTCGCTCGTAGGGGTCCACGCTTCCGAAATTGTGCCAGAAGCCGAGACTAACCTTGGGTAATAGTACTCCTGAACGCCCGCAGCGCTCATATTCCATTCCATTCGAGTAGCGGTTCTTATCCGCAAGATAAGCATCCTTCATACTAGGTTGTTTTTTAGTCTTCTGGGTGCAAAGATACAAATAAGCAAGCAAAAAACCAAAGATATTTTGAGTTTTAATTTAAAAATGCGTACCTTTGCACTCAAAACAGAAATACAATGACACTATATGAAAAAATGCAGTCCTTCACCGATGCCGGTCTGTATGAACAGGATCAGTACATCGACTTTGAGCCAGAAGGGCACATCTATACGTATAAAGGACAACAACGGCTCTTGCCCGTCAGTTCACTGATAGCCTATTTCTTTGAACGTTTCGATGCTGAAGCAGCGGCTCGTCGGCAGTGGGAACGCTATGGCATTCCCGTGGAAGAGACACTGACGAAATGGGATCGTAATGGCAAGATGGCTTGTGAGGTGGGAACGTTCGTGCATGAACAGACGGAAAATTATTTCCGCGATGGCTCCTTCGCTACCGACTGTGTCTTTGAGTATGCGGGAACTGCCGAACATATCAACGTGGAACGGGAAAAGCAGCATTTCCTCCGCTTCGTCAAGGATTACCGTATTGCGCCCTATCGTCAGGAGTGGCCCGTCTTCGATACGGAACTGAATATCGCAGGCACCATCGATATGATTTGCAAGGAGTCCGACGGTGAGTTTACTATCTACGATTGGAAGCGTAGCGGTAAGGTGGTGAACACGCAGGGTGCTCCCATCGTCGAGGGGTTTGCCGGCAAGCGTGGCTTCAACGGTATCAGTCTGCCCGATACACCTTATTATCATTATTGTATGCAGCAGAACCTCTACCGCTATATGCTTGAAACCAACTACGGTATCCGCATCAAGGCGATGAACTTGGTGGTGCTCTGTCCAGACTACCCCACCTATTATGTTGCCCCCGTCCCCAAGATGGACGAGGTTATACAACAAATCATCGCCGCCTGTCATCGGCATGACTTAGGGCACACGCTGTTGCCCTAAGCCTTACCTGTATGACATTGCTTTTTTCAAAACGGTATACTACAACTGATACTGCAGCATGACCATCGTGTAGGGAGCGAGGTCGAGGGAGAATTTTTTCTGTGCCTTGATCTGCTCGCTCTTGGGAGCGATGGGCTGGGCATCATAGTTGTTCTCATCCTGAGCATTGCCGGTGAGGGTGGTCTTGGTAGCCACCTTCTTCAAACCGAAACGGCTGAGGTTGATGTTAGCCTTCTTGGCATCGGCACTGGCATTAACCAACTTCACGAAGAGTTGGCGGGTCTTGACATTCAGGACCACCGACTGGCCATAGTGCACATCGACCTGCGGCTGCTGCACACCTGCTGCATCGCCCTCGAAGCGGACACAGTCACCATAGTAGTACTGACCTGCACTCTGTCCGAACATCTGCTGTACATAGTAACTGCAAGTGAGGAAAGGACGCTCATTGTCGAAATAGATTAGGTCGGGGTTCCAGTTGTTGGTGCCCTTCTTGGCAAAGAGAGGCGCATAGGATGTCATGCAGACCACATCGCCGTTGCGCTCCACATGGAGCAGATAGAGACCTTCTGCAAGGCCATCGATGAGTTTCTTGTCCTTGGCGGCATACTCGCCCAGATAGACCTTCGTCTTACGGTCACGGGGATAAGCATCGTACTGGCGCTTGCTGAGGAAATAAGAGTTGGGCTCGTAGTAGTGCTCGTCGATAATCGGCATACCAATCTCGTCAGCCAGTTTCCAACCAGCCTCCAAGTCGCGATTGCCAGGATGCGAGCCAGGGCCAGCCGTACCCACGATGACAATCTCTGGATGAGCCTTCGTCACACGCTCGTAGATATACTTGAATCTCTCGATGAATTCGGGAGAAATGCGCTCCTCGTTACCCAGTCCGAGATACTTCAAATTGAAGGGTTTCGGATGACCTGCATCGGCACGCATCTTCGCCCACTTGTTGGTAGCAGGATCGCCATTGGCCCACTCAATCAAGTCGATAGCCTCAGCCACCCACTCGTCCATCTCACTCATAGGCACCACATCCTGAGCCTGGTCACGCATGCCCCAACCACCGTTGGTACCCTGACAACTGACACCGCAGGGCAGGATCGGCAGTGGCTGCATCCCTACATCCTCACAGAACTGGAAATACTCAAAGTAGCCCAAGCCCATGCTCTGGTGATAGCCCCAGGTGTTCTTGATACCTTTGCGCTGCTCCTTCGGACCGATGGTAGTCTTCCAACGGTATGTGTCCCAGAAGCCGTCGCCACCGCCATGCACCACGCATCCGCCAGGGAAACGCATGAACTTCGGCTGTAGGTCGGCAAGAGCCTGAGCCAGATCCTTACGCAAGCCGTGACCCTTGTAAGTGTCCTGCGGCATGAGTGACACCATGTCGATGTCGAGGTCGCCTGTGGTGAGCACGAGGATTTGCAGGGATGCATTCTGACAGGTAGAGTCGGGTGTCAGTACAGCCTCGTATTTTTTCCAGGACTGATTGCTGACATCGAATTTAGCCTCAGCCAGAAGTTTCGGATCTCTGGGTCCAAAACCAAATCCTCGGCCTTGTGACGGTGCAACCAGCGCTACACGCACCTTCTTGGCACCACCGATATTACGGAAGAACACAGAGAAGTCATACTGGGCACCGGCCTTCACAGAAATACCGTCGAAGCCATCGTTCTGGATACCGTAACCCGTCCAGCCGCGATAGTCATAATACTCCTTGGCACGCTCTGTGTGCAGACGCATGTAGGTGGGGTTGTTGGCGTTCAGGGGATTGTCCATCCGCACAAACATCGTTCCTAACGAGTGACCTGGGCGAACCTGCTTCCAAGCAGTGCCTGGGCCCCAGCCGTCACGCTCAGCGGGACTGTACTCAAACGAGCCGTTCTGTACTAACTCGGCATAGAGGCCACCGTCAGCACTGCTGCTGATGTCCTCGAAGAAGATGCCGATCAATTCGTCACTAATGGCCTTGCCGCCAGCAGGGGCTTTCATGGCCTTCTGGGCGGAGATACCCAATGAGACTGCCAAGAGGGCAGTACCGAATAATACAAGCCTTTTCATTTACAATTTACAATTTATTATTTCAATTAATTGATTATCTCATTTTCACTATTCTCCCTTCACCAGACGGACTTCGTAGATCTCGCCGATCTGTTTGCGGGGCTTGGCAACGAACTTCACACGGACTTGTTTCTTGTCCTTGAGCAGTTCGGCAGGTACGGGATAGGTCTCGTACTTAAATTCGGAGATACGGTACTTGCCCGTATTGTTCACCTCCTTCACCAGTACATCGTCGACGAAAATATCAAACTCATGGCTCTTCCACTCGCCTACGCCCCAGTATTTCAGACGGAGGCTCAGGTCTGTCTGTCCGCCTGTCTGCATCAGGTAACTGAAATAATGGCTGTCGCTGGCATCACGGAAGAAGACATCGTTGGTATTACCTACCTGTGAGCGGTCGGTCTCCATGAAATGATCTGCCTCAGGCTGCTGTTCACCAGGCTGTACCTTGTCGACGGTGCGAGCCTCCAAAGCCTGACGCTCCTGTTCCTTCTTAGCCAAGTCGTCGAGATAACCCTTATAGTTCTCTTCCGAAAGGGCCAGCCAGTACATCATATATCGGGCATCATGAATCTCGAAGAAAGGCTGTATCTCACTGTGAATGGCATTTTCCATCTTTGTGGAGAGAGTGAAATGGAGGGGCTTGCCAGCGATAGGTTGCAACTGGTTGGCGATATCCTCTAAATTGTCATTCACAAGAATTGGGGCCTCGTTGATGGGCAGTTTCTTGCCGCTGGCATACTGTCCAAAACGGCTGTCATCGGCGATGAGGTGAGCCAGATCCTCCGTGCCCGTCTTTGCAGCCAGCATGATAGGACCGTGCATCATGGCGATGTACTGAGGCTCATTGGGCAGATACTTGATGCTGTTGTGCATCGGGAAGGTGATGTCGATGATATCTCCCTTCTTCCATTTGCGATTGATGGTGATATACGATGACGGACCAGTGATGATCTGGACGGGCTGGCCATTCACCTTCACCTCAAATGAACTTGGCTTCACCCATCCGGGATAGCGCACCTGCAACGGGAATTCGCCCTTGCCACTGGTGATGGTGATACGACTCGTCTCAGCGTAAGGGAAGGCTGTCTCCTGACGGAGGGTAAGACCTTTTTCTCTCCAGTTCAGTTCAGAGGCAACGAAAAGGTTCACGTAGAGGGCATCGCCCACATGTGTATAGATGAACTGACCGAACTTGCCATGATTCTCCATACCTGTACCCACACAGCACCACATGGCCTCGTTGGGAGCGGAGTAGTTGCGATAGTGACGGGGTCTTGCCGGTGTGAAGTACACATAACCCCCATGCTCCGGATGCTGTGATGAAAGGATATGATTAAACGTCGCCAACTCGTAATAGTCGGCAAAACGAGCCTCAGGGTTCCTGCGGTGCAGTTCTTCTGTCAGTTTCAGCATGTTATTGGTATTACAGGTCTCCGGACCATCGATGTCGTTGATGAAGTCCATGCAGGCCTCCTTGCTGGGGAAGTGCTCGCGACGACTGTTGCCACCAAAGGCCAGCGAACGCTCACCCGTCACGATGTCCCAGAAATAGATACTGGCATTGTGATAGGTCTCATCGCCAGAGAGTTCAGCGATACGTTCGAATCCCACCACCTTAGGCACCTGGGTGTTGGCATGCATATTGTCGAGACAGTCCTGTCGCTGAGACAGTGGGACCAGCAGCCGGTGATGTGAGAACCGCTTGGCTGCATCGAGGTATTTCTTGTCGCCGGTGATGGCGTAGGCATCCGCCAGCACCTCGTTCATACCGCCGTGCTCTGTATGAAGCGTACGCTCTACCTGTGCATCAGAGAGTCCGGCTGTCAGGTCGATAGCCCAGTCACAGAAACCTAGGAAGAGTTGCTTGGCCTGTTCATTGCCACAATACACCCATGCATCACGCAGGCCTGCGTACATCTTGTGGATATTATAATAAGGAACCCACGCCCCACTGTAGGCACCGAAGTCACCTTTTTTGTAGTTTGACCAGATACGGTCGCTGCCAGGCACACCGCCCACATAGCCCTTACCCCACTCGGGGTGGTTCTTGGCATTGGCATCGGCACAGGCCTGCAGTTCACTGATAAAATACTCCATCCGCTCCCGACAGGCCTTGTCGCCTGTAGCAGCATTGATGGCCATTGCCGTCAGGTAGTGGCCTCCCACATGACCATCGAGACCATCCCAGTTGGGATAACTCTTGGCCTTCGGGGTTAGGCCTGCTTCCTTGAGATAGGGAGCCAGCAGACGGTCACAGTCGTATTGTAACAGCGTCTTGATATTCAGGTCGCGGGCCTTCTTCAACGGTCCGTCGAGCAGGGTGACATCCCCTAAGGGAAACTCATCGCAATAAAGCCGGTCTTGGGCTTGGATGCTGCCTGCGGTGAGGAGCATCATCATCGTGAAAGAAATTCTTCCAACGAGCATCGTCCTTTTATTCATGATTTGGTAGTAATTGTAAATCTGTGGCAAAGATAATCATTTTTTTCCGAATTCCTTGCTTATTTCAATTAAAAAGTGTATTTTTGCCACCAAGTAATCGAAAACAATAACAATATGAGACATTTTGCAACCTTTGTAAGCCTTTTTGCAATCTGTGTGGGCACAGCCGTAGCCCAAAGCGGGTATCCCTATACCCAAGTACCATTCACCTCGGTGAAAATTTCCCCCAACACCTTCTGGGGCGACCGTATCAAGGCGGCCCGTGAGGTGACGATTCCCTTAGCCTTCTCAAAATGTGAGAGCGAGCACCGCTACAAGAATTTTGAGATGGCGGCCTATACGCTTCAGCACCCGGGACATCCAGGCCTGAAGACACCAGAATGGGATGTGGCGAAGTTCATGGGTTTTTCTTTTGACGATACCGATGTCTACAAGACTATCGAAGGCGCTTCGTATGTGTTGCAGACCTACCCCGATGCAAAACTCAAAGCCTATATTGACTCCGTGCTCGATGTGGTGGGAGCAGCCCAGGAACCCGACGGCTATCTCTATACCGCCCGTACCATCAACCCGGAGCATCCCCACGGGTGGGCTGCCAACAGGCGCTGGGCAGCAGAGGAGCATGCGAGCCACGAACTCTACAACCTTGGACACATGGTGGATGCCGCCTGTGCCCACTATCAGGCAACAGGTAGCACAAAGTTCCTCGACATTGCCAAACGCTATGCCGACTGTGTCGTCAAGGAGGTAGGTCCCAACCCTGGACAAGCCTGTGTGGTACCGGGACATCAGATTGCGGAGATGGCTCTGGCCCGCCTGTATGTCCTCACCGGAGAAAAGAAATACCTCGATGAGGCCAAGTTCCTGTTGGACTATCGTGGCAAGACAGAGCATAAGGACGTCTACTCGCAGAGCGACAAACCCGTCGTAGAACAGACAGAGGCCTGGGGTCACGCCGTACGAGCCGGCTATATGTATGCCGGAATGGCGGATGTGGCAGCCCTCTTAGGCGATTCCAGTTACATCAAAGCCATCGACACCATCTACGAGAATATCGTGGGTAAGAAGTACTACCTGACGGGAGGTGTAGGAGCCCGTCACGGAGGTGAGGCCTTCGGTGCCGACTACGAACTGCCCAACCTGACAGCCTACAACGAGACCTGCGCTGCCATCTCGATGGTGTATCTCTTCGAACGCATGTTCCTGTTGCATGGCGACGCGAAATACATCGACTGCCTGGAACGAACCTTATATAATGGTGTCATCAGCGGCATGAGTGTCGATGGCGGTAAGTTCTTCTACCCCAACCCCCTCAGCAGCGACGGACACTACCGTTTCAATGCCGACGGCACGATGACCCGCCAGCCCTGGTTCGGCTGTGCCTGTTGCCCCTCAAACCTCTGCCGCTTCATCCCCTCGATGCCGGGCTATGTCTACGGTGTACGCGACAACAACCTCTACGTGAACCTCTTCGCCGCCAACACCGCCACTATCCAGATAGGCGGCAAGAATGTGACCCTCGAAGAGACTACCAACTATCCCTGGGACGGCGATATCGCCATCAAGGTACTGCAAAACAAGGCGAAGGCCTTCAATATGATGATTCGCATCCCCGGATGGGTACAGAACAAGCCGGTGCCCAGCGACCTCTATTCATACAGCGACGATCTCTTCTCCATGTACGAGATCACTGTCAACGGACAACCTGTCGACAGCGAGTTGGAAAACGGCTATTTCGTCATTTCGACATGCCCGTACGCACTGTTGTAGCCTCTCCGAGGGTGACAGACGACAGGGGACGTGTCGCCGTAGAACGTGGGCCATTAGTCTATTGCACTGAGTGGGCCGACAATGGCGACATCAACCCACATCATCTGTTGCTGCCCCGTCAGGCGCAGTTTGATGTACAGTCTGCTTACAGCATCCAGAATACGGAGGGCGACGGCAAGACATTCTATGTCACCGCCATCACTGCCAAGGCGCAGGAAGCCTCTATCGCCGACGACGGCAGACTCGCCGTCAAGGATGTCGCCATCCGACTCATCCCCTACTACGCCTGGAACCACCGTGGTGCCGGCAAGATGGATGTGTGGCTGGCCCGGAGCCTCAGCGGACTCGAAGACTAAACACAAAAAAGGCTTCCCGATGTGTGGGAAGCCTTTTTCATTCGGAGGATATCGCGATTAGCGGGCTGCGAAGTAGAGACCCGTTGTAGCAGCATACTCTGCATCGATGACACCCTGCTCGTTGAGGGTGAAGTCGCGGTTCTCACCATTCATATTCACCTGGATGCTCTTGCCGTCCTCGTTGAAACGGAAGATCTCCTTTGTCAGACCATTCTGGCTCATCGACCAACTGTTGGCCTTCTTATTGTAGGTGAACAGTGTCACCACGCCGTTCGGGTCTGTCACCTCATAGCCGTTCTTCAAGGTCTTCACGGCATAGAGATGTCCGTCCTGACCCATCACGTTCTGCGTCTTGCCAATGTTGGAAGCCACAGGATTGTCACCCGACCAGAACTCGATGCTGTTCAGCACGAGAGAGTCCACCAGGAAACAGATCGGATAACAGACGGCACCCAGTACGAAACCCACGATGGCGTTGACAAACTTGCTGTCAGACATGTGCGTCTGCCACTTGGCGTACTTGTTGAACAGGCCCCAAGAGCCTACCATACATGAACTAAACAGGAAACTTCCTGCAATCAGGCATACAGCCACTTTCAAACTGATCTTTTTCATTTTTGAATTACTTTAAATGGTTAAACTATGTTGTTAATTACACGCACTTACAGATAGAAGATACTCTCCGGGCCCATGTTGAACAGCAGGTCGAGGATGGAGAGGTTCGCCAGGAAACCGTGCTTCTGCTGATACACCTGGTAATAGGGCTTTGGCACGAAGTCCGCATCCGGCTCCGGATGCTTAGGCCTTATTCCCTCCCGGAAATCGCGAATCCCGCGGATCATGGGGACTGTCCCCGTGATAGCAGCATCGCGAAGATCATGGGGACTGTCCCCGTGATTAGCGGGGACTGTCCCCGTGATTAGCATAGGCCTTCGTATATCCGACCTCCGGCTGAATATCAATCAACTCACACATTTTCTGTCGGATCTCCTCGTTGAAATCGAACAAATACGTCCATCGTTTCTCAAAGAAAGGACGGATGTCGTCCTGATAGTAGTCAAGGAACGGACTCTCGCCGTAGGCACTCTGCAGGGCGTTCCAGTGCAGATGCCGCCAGTTGCCGTGATCGCTGATCCTAATATCTTTGATGGTCTCTATATGCCTTTCCACTGGCACCGTCAGTGCCTGCACCCCGTTGGTGGTGGCTATCAGACAGCGGTTGCGGTAGGTCTGTTTCTGAAAACTCTCCCACCGTTCTATCTCCACTGCCTCGCTGCGATAGAGTTTCTGGTACCACTGCACGGGACCAAAGTAGGTAGTGCTGAGCAACGTAGTCATTTCGGCAGCATCAGACGGTCTGAACGATAGCCCTTCCAGAAGGGTGCTTGTGGGTCACGACTGAATAGTACCAGACAGGCTCTGCCGATGATGCGTTCCTCAGGGATGAATCCCAACTGCCGACTGTCAATGGGATTGTTCTTGCTGATGCTCCTCACCCAGTAGTAGTCCTGATCGTCGCAGGTGAGCAGTCCAGGCACCACACAGGGAGCCTTCTTGATATACACCGTATCGCCTGGCACTGCCGTACACTGACAGATGAGCACCTGCCCCAAGGAGTCCTCAAAGGCGATGAAATCGCCCTTTCCCACCTCCTGTCTGCAGATACGCCCATAGTCGAAGAGTCCGCCCTTCTTACCAGTGCGTAATCCGTAACTCCAGCGGTTGACCACCACCCTGTCGCCTTCCACGAACTGCGGTGCTAGTCCGTCGCCCTCAATCGTGAGAACAGTCATTACCAGTCCTCTGAAAGCCAGCATCACCATAAATGCTGCCGCTATTGCCCCCAGAAACTTTACCGTCCCACGCATACTCCTGTCTCCTGACTCCTGTCTCCTGACTCCTGACTCCTGTCTCCTGACTCCTTATTTTATATTATCCACGAAGCGGAACAGCCTGTTCCATCGGATACCGCCAAAGCCACTGCGATCCGGGTCACTGCTCCACCAGATGAAGATGGGCTTGCCCACGATATGATCCTCCGGCACGAAGCCCCAGTAGCGCGAGTCGAGCGAGTTATGGCGGTTGTCACCCATCATCCAGTAGTAGTCCATCTTGAAGGTGTACTTCTTCGCCTCCTCGCCGTTGATGAATATCTTACCGTCCTTCACCACCAGGTCGTTGCTCTCGTAGGTGCGGATGGGACGCTCGTAGATGGCGATATTATCCATGTTCAGGTCGATGGACTCGCCCTTTTTCGGTATCCAGACGGGTCCGTAGTTGTCGCGTGTCCAGTGCATATTGCCGTTCAGCGGGTAGATGTCCCATTCCTCGGCCTCCGTGTTCAGGACAATCTCGTCTACAAAGCCCTGCCGTTTCAGTTCTTCCACGGCATACTTTGTCAGTGGCATATATCCCAGTGTGTTGAGGCTCATCAGGTCTTCCATGGTGATGCCGAGGTCCTTCATCACCTCGTCGCTCAGTCGCTGTTTCAGTTTCAGGCGATAGGTGTACTGCACATTGTCTGGCTCCTTGTTCGCCTTGCCATCGAGATAGACGATATGGTTCTTAATCTGGAGTGTCTGCCCGGGCAGTCCCACGCAGCGCTTCACGTAGTTCTCACGGCGGTCTGCGGGACGGGTGATAATCTCGCCAAACTCAGCGAAATTCTCACTGATAAACTGTCGTCCGCCCTGATAGATGGCCTCAAAGAGTTGGTGTCGCACATCTGCATCTAATGAGTCAGGGTCTGGGTGCTGCGGATAGCGCTGATAACCTATCTCGTAGCAGAGTCGGTAGAAGTCGGATGCCTGATACTTCATGGCAGAGCAGAGGGTGTCGCCGGCAGGGTAGTTGAACACCACGATATCGTTTAACTGCACGTTGCCCAGACCTTTCACCCGACGGTAGTCCCACTGAGGCCACTCGATATAACTCTTGCACTCTATCATCGGCAGGGTGTGCTGTGTCAGGGGCATCGTCAACGGTGTCTGCGGGATGCGCGGGCCGTAACTCACCTTCGACACAAACAGGTAGTCACCCGTCAGCAGCGATTTCTCCAGTGAACTCGATGGAATCACATAATTCTGGAAGAAGAACAGGTTGATGAAGTAGACAGCCACGAGGGCAAATACGAGAGCATCGACCCACGACATGATCCACTTCACAGGGCCTTCCGATTCCTTCCACCACTGCCACTTGATCTTCTTGGTGATATAGATGTCATAGATAAACGGGATGACGAGCAGTCCCCACCATGACTTCACCCAATACAGGAACAGCAGATACAGCACCAGCACGACAATGAACTTCGCCCACTGCTTCTTCGGATTCAGTTTCTCTTTCTTTTTATCAATCATAATAATTAAAATTTGAACATGTCTGAAATCGTCAGCAACCCTTGATGATCCTTCGTATACTCCGCAGCCAATACGGCACCCAGCGCAAAGCCCTTGCGACTGTGTGCATCGTGGGTGATGGTGATCAGGTCGGCATCCGAGTCATAGCGGATGGTATGGATACCAGGCACCTCACCACGACGGATATGATCCACGCGGAGATACTTCTTGTCCGTCGTATCCTCCTTCCATGCCTCCTTGCGGTCGATATTCTCAACAATCTCTTCGGCTAAGGTGATGGCTGTGCCAGATGGGTGATCAAGTTTGTGCACGTGGTGCGTCTCCTCCATCTCCACGTCGTACTGCGGAAACTCGTTCATGATCTTCGCCAGATAACGGTTCACCGCCGAGAAGATGGCCACGCCGATGCTGAAGTTCGAAGCCCAGAACAGTGTTTTGCCCTCGGCACACGCCTTTTTCACATCTTCCCCATGCTCCGTCATCCAACCTGTCGAGCCGCTCACCACCTTCACACCCTTTGCCCAGGCTTTCAGGTAGTTGCCGTAAGCCACCTGTGGTGCGGTAAACTCGATGGCAACATCTGCCGATGCGAACTCAGGACTGTCGAAGTCCTGTTGGTTGTCAATGTCAATGATACTCACGATTTCATGACCACGGTCGCGGGCTATCTGTTCTATCATCTTACCCATCTTTCCGTAGCCGATTAAAGCAATCTTCATATTTCAATTCGAATTAAAACTGTGCAAAGGTAATAAAAAGAGGTGAGAGGTAAGAGGTGAGCGGTAAGAATTTATGATTATTTAGTGCAATTTTCAGATTTTCTGTGTAACTTTGCAGCCAAATGAAGACGATATTATCATCCCTTATTGCTGCACTCTGTTGGCTGACAGCAGTTGTTTTGGTTGTTTCCAGTTGTTCCGGGAAGGGCGGAAAAGTCTTTATTGTGAACCCTGAAGTGGAACGGCTGACTACCGCTTGCAGAACAGACAGTACCACCCTGCGCACAATCCTCAACCCCGATTCCATCGAGGGTTTTGAGCAACTCTGCACATTGTCAGCCCAGGCTTGGATCCTTGTTGACGACTCCACAGGTATGATTATCAGCCAGAAATATGCCGACGAACCAAGACCCATTGCCAGTCTCACGAAGATGATGACATGTCTGCTGGCCTTGGAGAATGGGGTGATGAAAGACACAGTCAGCATCACTGAAGATGTGTTTATTGCCAAGGACTCACGGGTCAAACTCGGTGATGAATATGTAATGAATGATCTTGTCTACGAGATGATGCTTCAAAGTGACAATGATGCGGCCTACGCGCTGGCCAAGCACATCGGAGGCGATACCTTGCGTTTCTGCGACATGATGAACGAGAAGGCCGCCTATCTGCACATGCAGAATACCCATTTTGCCAACCCCAACGGCAGGCCCAACTACGAGAATTACAGTTCAGCAAGCGACGTACTGACGTTGGCCCGTTACTGTATGAGGGATTCTGCCTTTGCCGCCATTGTAGGAACCGTCGAAAAGGATATCCCCCTGATAGATGGCCGTCACATGCCTATCAAGAATGCCAATGTTCTCTTGGAAAAATACGAGGGTTGTGTCGGCATCAAGACAGGCTTTACCCGTATGGCAGGCAACTGCTTAGCCTCCGTTGCCACCCGCAACGGTACGACGCTCTATCTCGTCCTTTTAGGTAGCCGCAGTATGACCTCCCGTTTCACCGAATCTGCTATCCTCCTCGACTATGGCTTCCGTGTGATGCAGGC
>ONTZ01000044.1 GCA_900320905.1 uncultured Prevotella sp. | reverse complement strand
GCGATGGCGGATGTTGTTGATGAACAGCGGGATCAACTTCTCAGGGAACTGATACGGGCCATAGTTGTTCGAACAGTTCGTCACGACAACGGGCATACCGTAAGTGTCGTGGTAAGCACGGACGAAGTGATCGCTCGATGCCTTGGCGGCGGAATACGGCGAATGAGGATTGTACTTCGTGGTCTCCAGGAAGAACTTATCACCGTAGGCCAAGTGATGCTCGGCGCTCGATGCCGTTGTGGTGAACGGCGGTTCGATGCCCTCGGGATGCGTCAGTTCCAGTGCGCCATACACCTCGTCGGTAGAAATGTGGTAGAAGCGCTTGCCCTCGTACTTCTCGGGGAGAGACTCCCAATAGAGTTTTGCAGCCTGGAGCAGCGAAAGCGTACCCATTACATTTGTCTTGGCGAAGGTGAAGGGGTCTTTGATCGAGCGGTCGACATGACTCTCGGCGGCAAGATGGATGATGCCATCCACCTTTTTGTCCTGCATCAGTTTGTAGAAGGCGTCGAAATCGCAGATGTCCATCTTCACAAACTCATAGTTGGGCTTGTCCTCGATATCCCTCAGATTGGCGAGGTTGCCAGCATAGGTCAACTTGTCGAGGTTGATGATGAGCATAGGTCAACTTGTCGAGGTTGATGATGTGATACTCGGGATACTTGTTCACGAACAGGCGCACCACATGGCTTCCAATAAAGCCTGCGCCACCAGTAATAACGATTGTTCTTTTCATTTCTTATTGTCTTTTAATCTTTCGAATGTCCATATCTGCTCTATCATTTCTTATCTCCTAATGTAATGATTTCCATATCCTTGAACTCACGGCCGTCGATGGTGAGGCGGACAAGCGTCCGCTCCTTGTGCCAACCCTGGATGCCGGCGGCACCGGGATTGATATGCAGCAGACCGAGGGTCTTGTCATATTTGACTTTCAGGATGTGCGAGTGGCCGGCGACGAAGAGTTGCGGCGGATTGGCAAAGAGCGTCGAGCGGACGGAGAAGTCGTAATTCCCCGGATAGCCGCCGATATGCTTGATGAGCACATCGACATCCTCGACCTTGAAGCGGTTCAGTTCGCGGTACATCAGACGCAGGTCGCCGCCGTCGCAGTTGCCGAAAACGGCGCGGAACGGACGGAAGGCGGCGAGGCGCTCTGCGACCTCGACACTGCCGATGTCGCCGGCGTGCCAGATCTCGTCGCAGGGCTCGAAGTAGTGGAGGTACTTCTCGTCCCAGAAGGAGTGGGTGTCGCTGAGGATTCCTATTCTTTTCATTGGCGGGGATTTTTCAAGAATTTCCTAGGCTATCCTAGGTGACCTAGGGGTACCTAGGGCCCCTAGGCTGGCCTATATCTTAAACCTTTTCCTGATAAACTCGGCAATCAGTTTCTCGGTCTCGACGAAGCCGAGGATGCTGGAGTCGATGCAGAAATCGTAACTCTCTGCGGCACCCCATTTCTTGCCCGTATAGTAATTATAGTAGGAAGCACGGTCGGACTCCTTCTGCTCGATGAACTTCTGGGCGGCGTCGAAGTCGAGGTGCTGCTTGTTCATGATCTGCTCGATGCGATAGCCGATCGAGGCTGTGATGAAGATGTTCACCACGTTGGAGAAGTCGCGCAGGACATAGTCGGCACATCGGCCCACGAATACGCACGATCCTTCCTTTGCGGCCTTCTGGATGGCCTCGCTCTGGAACTGGAAGAGGCTCTCCTGCGTGAACCCGGGCTTGTCACTTCCGCCGCCGAGATGAGGCATGCCGAGGTTGAGCAGTCCTCGGAAGAAGCCTTTCTTCTCGTCGTTCTGCTCGAAGATCTTTTCGGAGAGTCCGCTCTCCTTGGCAGCGAGGTTAAGTATCTCGCGGTCGTAATACTTCGCCTGAAAGTCGAGCGCGAGCATCCTTCCGATGTCGTGTCCGCCGCTTCCGAGTTGCCTTCCAACGTTGATAATAATATGTTTCATTGCTTCTTGATTTTATTTCTAAGAAACCAGAGTAATATCGGAATAGTCATTGCAAACGAGCCGAAGTCACTGGCGGGCATGGAGTACCACACGCCGTCGAGCCCCCAAAACAGGGGGAACACGTAGGCCATCGGCAGCAACAGGATCAACTGTCGCGAGAGCGAGAGGAAGATACTGATCTTCACCTTGCCGATGCACTGGAAGAAATTGGTGATGACGGCCTGCGAGCCTACGACGAAGAACACAAGCATGTCGATCTTGATGCCCCTGGCGGCGAGGCCGAGCAGCGTTGCGTCGGTGGTGAAGATACGTGCGATCCACTGGGGGAAGAGCATCGAGAGCGTCCAGCCAGCGAGGAGAATGGCTGTGGCGCAAGCGATGGTAACCCACAGGCAGCGCAGCATGCGGTCGTACTTCTCGGCACCATAGTTATAGCCCACGATGGGCTGCATGCCCTGGTTCATGCCCATGACGAACATGAAGAACACCATGACCACCGAGTTGGCGATGGAGTAGGCTCCCACGGCCATGTCGCCGCCGTAGTGCACGAATTGGTTGTTCATGAAGATGACGATGACGCAACTAGTCACGTTCATCAGAAAGGGGGAGATGCCGATGGCGATGATATTCCTGACCAACTGGGCCTTCAGGCGGTAGATGCCTCGCTTCAGGTGTAGCAGTTCGCGCTTGTCGGAGAAGATTCGCATCTGCCAGCAGAGGGCAAGCGTCTGTGAGGTGATGGTGGCGAGTGCAGCACCGCGGATGCCCCATCGGAACCACCATACGAACATGACGACGAGCACGATGTTGCAGGCGACGGTAAAGAGCGTAGCGTACATGGCGTGGCGAGGCTTGCCAGCGGCGCGCAGCACGGCATTCATGCCGAAGTACATGTGGGTCACCATATTGCCGAGCAGGATCACCACCATGAACTCTCGGGCGTAGGGCAACGTGACCTCTGAGGCGCCGAAAAACAGCAGGATGGGGTCGAGCAGCAGCAGGCAGACGGCCATGAAGAGGAATCCGATGATGAGGTTCAGCGTCACCGTGTTACCCAACAGATGCTCGGCCGTCTGGTAGTCTTTCTGGCCTAGTTTCACGCTGATGCAGGTGGACGAGCCCACGCCGACGGCGGCTCCGAAGGCGGCGCTCAAGTTCATGAAGGGGAAGGTGATGCCGAGGCCGGCAATGGCCTCGGGACCCACGATCTGTCCGATCATGGCGCGGTCGATGATGTTGTAGAGACTCGAGGCGGTCATGGCCACGATGGCGGGCAGGGCATACTGCCAGAGCAGTTGTCCCACGGGCTTCTGGCCCAACTCAAGTGCGGCTTGCCTGTTGTCCATCCTTACCTTTTTAATAATATAACGGCTGCAAAGTTAATACTATTTTCCGATATGGCGAAAATTTCCGCGAGGAAATCGCGCCCGATTAGGAAATTATTCGTATCTTTGCCGCCGACAAACGAATTAATTTACTTAAAACCCAACAAGATTATGAAGAAGCAATATGCACAAATGCTTTTGATTGCAGCCATGTTACTCATGCTCGTGGGGAGCACCATGCGTTGCCAGCAGAGAAAGGCCGAGACTCCCTCGGCAGAGGCCATTGAAACAGAACAAGCGGCAGCACCCGAGAAGAAAGCCACGGCTGAGATAACCAGCGAGGAGCCCATGGACTCGGCGCAGAAGGCTTACTTCAATCGCCAGTATTTCGAGGCGTTGACGAAGATGGCCGACGGAGGAAAGGTCTACGCCACCGACGCCGACGGCAAGCGCAGCCCGAAGGCCTTCACGCAATATGACGACTACGAGCAGTTCATCGCTGACAACCCGCAGTATCCTAGGAACCACTACTCCTACGACGCCGACGGCAAACCCTTCGACATACAATTCACTAATACATCGGTACAGGGGAACGTCATTGACATCGAGGAAAAGATCGAGGCCGTCCCCACGAACTGAACAATTCACTAAACATCAAGCGATATGAAACGGACAAAGATTGAACAACTGCTGCTGCTCGTGGCCTGGGTGGGACTGATTGGCGGCATCCTCTTCACCACCCTCGTGAGCAAGGGCATCTGGGAGTCGCACGTGGATATGGCCTTCCCGCAGGCCGTGGCAACGTTCGTGGGCGGCGTAGGTGCCTCCGTCGTCGGCTGGGCAGTGCTCATGCAGATCGTCAGCATCTCTGACAGGATCAGGAGAATCGAAGAGCGCCTGAAAGAACCGAAAGAATAACACGGCGGAATCAGAAAACTCAAATTAATTTGGTGTTTCGCTCGATTTGCACTATCTTTGCAGACGGAATGAAGAAACTGGTAACTATAAGGCTTATGATTTGCCTCGCTGTGACGCTCCTGGGCGGCACGGCAGCGCAGGCGGCGAGCAAGGTTAAATATCCTGAGCCGAAGCAGTACATCTGGCGCTATACCCTGCGCGACAAGCAGGGCACCGCCTACGCACTCGAACACCCCGGCCGTTGGCTCTCGCACAAGAGCATCGAGCGTCGCCGCCGGCAGGGTCTCCTTCTCGACTCCACCGACCTGCCCGTCTCGGCCAAATACCTGAAAGAGATGGAGCGCCAGGCGAATCCTCCGATTCGCCGCCGCGGGAAGCCCGACTGGCAATTCGTCGGCACCTCGCGCTGGCAGAACACGGTACTCGTACGCTCCACCGACACCCTGCTGCTGCGCAGTCTGGCCAGCCTCGACTTCGTCAGCGAGGCCCGGCAGGTATGGCAGTCGCCCGACTCCGTCGAGCGGCGCAGCCCGAAGATCAAGGTACACGACGGATGGAACCCCTGGGACAGCATCCGCGGTGACCGCTACGGCAACGGCCGCGAGCAGATAGAAATGCTCAGCGGACACCGACTGCACGACATCGGCTGCCGAGGCAAGGGTATGACCATCGCCGTGATCGACGGCGGATTCCAGAACTGCAACGAAATCCCCGCCCTGCAGCGTGCGAACATCGTGGGAGGAAAGAACTTCGTGTGGAACCCCGAATCACGGGGACAGTCACCCGATCTCCGCATACTCCGTTCAGGAGAGCCAGTCCCCATGATTCTCTTCCGCGAGACCGACCACGGCACAAAGGTGCTCTCGACGATGGCCACCGACGAGCCGCAAGTGCTCGTAGGCACCGCCCCCGAGGCACGCTACTGGCTGTTGCGCAGCGAAGACGAGCAGACGGAGCAGCCCATAGAAGAAGACTACTGGACGATGGCGGCGGAATTCGCCGACTCAGCCGGCGTGGACATCATCAGCAGCAGTCTCGGCTACAGCAACTACGACGGCACCGACAACGACTACCGCCAGCGCGACCTCGACGGGCGCACGGCCCTCATCTCGCGCTCAGCCTCGATGCTGGCGCGGAAAGGCATCATCCTCGTCACTTCCGCCGGCAACTCCGGCATGGGACCGTGGAAGAAAATAGAGGTGCCCGGCGACGCCAACGACATCCTGACCGTAGGCGCCCTGAACCGCCAGAAGGAGAACGCGCCCTTCAGCGGTGTCGGCCCGACGCAGGACGCACGAGTAAAGCCCGACGTGATGGCACTCGGATCGCCAGCGGTACTCATCTCCGGGCGAGGCACGATTGTTCGTGATATGGGAACGTCCTTCTCCACGCCCATCGTCGCGGGACTCGTGGCGTGTCTCTGGCAGGCACTGCCCGGCAAGACCGCCCTCGACATCATCGCCCTCGTGCGACAGACCGCCAGCCAGCACGACCAGCCCGACAACATCTACGGCTACGGCATCCCGAACTTCTGGCGAGCCTATATGATCGGGAAAATGGAATAACTAGGAATACCTAGGCAAACCTAGGACATCCTAGGAAAGCCTAGGAAAGCCTAAGAAAAAAGAATGAAGAGCGAGCAGCATATAACCCTCCTGGAACTCAACCGCCTTGTGCGCGAGGTCATCGAGTGCGAGATGCCCAATGAATATTGGGTAGAGGCCGAGTTATCGGAGTGCCGCGAGAGCCGCGGCCATTGTTACATGGAACTCGTGCAATACGATGAAGATCGCGCCGCCACGCCCCTCGCCCGGGCCTCGGCCAAGTGCTGGGCCTCGAAATGGATGCTCATCCGCCCCGGCTTCGAGCGAACCACAGGCCAGCGCCTCCACGCCGGCATGAAGGTACTGCTGAAAGTCTATGCGCAGTTCCACGAGGCCTTCGGCTTCTCGTGGATCGTCACCGACATCGACCCCACCTACACCCTCGGCGACATGGCCCGCAAGCGACAGGAGATTATCCGGCAGTTGAAGGCCGAAGGTGTCTTCGACTTGCAGAAGGAACTGCGCCTGCCGCTCTTCTGCCAGCGCATCGCCGTGATCTCTTCCGAGACCGCCGCCGGCTACGGCGACTTCTGCAACCAACTGGCCGACAATCCCTACGGCTTCCGCTTCGAGACCCGTCTCTTCCCCGCCACGATGCAAGGCGAGGGCGTGGAGCAGAGCATCATCGCCGCCCTCGAACGCATCTACACTGCAACACAGGAGGACGGTTTCGACGCAGTGGTGATCATCCGGGGCGGTGGTGCCACCAGCGACATGAGCGGCTTCGACACGCTGGCACTGGCAGAGAATGTGGCGAATTTCCCATTGCCCATTATCACCGGCATCGGCCACGACCGCGACGAGAGCATCCTCGACATGGTGAGCCACACGCGGGTAAAAACCCCCACCGCCGCTGCCGCCTTCCTCATCGACCACCTGAAGACCGTGCTCGATGCCATCAACGATGCCCAGGACCGCCTCGCGGGATACACCCAACAGAAACTGTCCGTGCTCAAAGCCCAACTATCCGCCATCGCCGAGACGCTCCCGCGCATCTTCACCACCGTCAAAACACGCCATGAGGCCCGTCTCGATGCACTCAACAGCCGCATCATTGCCACCGTCAGACAGAGCCTCATCACTCGTCAGTCGAAGATCAGCGCCTTTGAGGAAAGGCTCCCCATCCTCCTCGACCGCCGCCTGATGGCCGAGAAGCACCGCCTGCAACTCATCGAGGAAAAAGCCAAGAGCCTCGACCCTGCCCTCTTGCTCCGTCGCGGATTCAGCATCACCCTCAAGGACGGCCATGCTCTCCGCGATGCCTCCGCGCTCCGCCCCGGCGATGAGATTGAAACCCGCCTCGCCAACGGCACTGTCAAGTCGAAAGTTATCACGGAAAATTCGGAAAGACCTGGCCATCCAGAAAAGCCGAACCATCCGGAAATCCCATAAATACCCATCCACATGAAAGAAAAACAGAAATACGAAGCCGCCTTCGCACAACTCCAAGCCATCGTCCGTAAGATGGAAAACGACGAGTACAGTATAGACGAAATCGCTGTGCAACTAAAAGAAGCACAGCGACTCATCAAATTCTGCAAGGACAAACTGTCCAAGACAGAAGCGGAAATCCGTCAATTAGAAATAGAAGCCAACGGAGAGTGACTTAAAGTCAGGTCCCTTGTCCTTCTTAAATACGCTCATCGGCGAATACTTGCAGTAGACGCCGAAGCCCTTGGCCACATGCACAATGCCCAAGATGTCGACGGTGATGGGGCGCTCACCGATCTTCTTCGTCTGATCGTCCATCTCGTGATCACCCACCTCATAGTAGTTGCTCAGACGGGCATAGTAGTTCCAGTTCAACAGGGCTCCCAGCGAGATGGCGAAGTTCTTGCCAAAACGCTGTTTGATGAGCAGAGGCATGGAAAGCCCCGACGTATGAACGCGGGAAGACAGTTCTGACACCGAGCCATCACGATCAACGACCCCGACCAAGTCATTAGCCTTCACAAACATCTTGTCGTGTCCGCTCAGTGTGTAGTTACGCCAGTTGAGTCCCAGACCGGCAGAAAGCGTGGTATTTGAGTTCTTCGGCGTCCAGTCATACTGCACAATGGTCAAGTTGATATCCCAAGAACGGAACGGGGCGAAATCCAAGCCACCTGTGCTGACGGGAATATCGACACCCACGGCGAGGTGCATCGTCCAGTTATCATCTTCGTCCGCACCCTGAGCCAACTTCACGCCACCGTCATTAGAGGTATCGACATATTTCACATCCGTTTCCTGTGCGTAAGCCGTCATTCCAACAGCCAACATCGCAAATAAAAGTAGTTTTTTCATTGTTTCTGTATCAATAATGTTAAAAATCCGATGCAAAGATAGTCATTTCCTTGCAAACTGACAAGAAAAGTGAGGGAAAACGGCACTTTTCACGCAAAAATGTTGTTCATAATCAATAATTTGATTACTTTTGCAAGCAGAAATGAAACTTTAACACAAAAGGAATATGAAGAATTTAGACTGGGGTAGTCTGTCATTCGGCTACATGAAGACCGACTACAACGTGCGTTGCTACTATCGCGACGGCAAATGGGGCGAGATTGAGGTCTGCTCCGACGAGTATCTGAACCTGCACATGGCTGCAACCTGCCTGCACTACGGTCAGGAGGCATTCGAAGGCCTGAAAGCCTATCGCTGTCCCGACGGTAAGGTGCGTATCTTCCGTGTTGACGAGAATGCAGCCCGTCTGCAATCGACCTGCCGCGGTATCATGATGCCTGAAGTCAGTACCGAGTTGTTCACAGAGATGGTGAAGAAGGTGGTGCGCCTGAACCAAGAGTGGATTCCCACCTACGAGAGCGGCGCCACACTCTATATCCGTCCGCTGCTCATCGGAACAAGCGCCCAGGTGGGTGTGCATCCAGCCAAGGAGTATTGTTTCCTGATCTTCGTCACCCCCGTAGGACCGTACTTCAAAGGTGGCTTCGCTGCCAATCCCTACGTGATTATCCGCGACTACGACCGTTCGGCTCCCCTCGGCACTGGAAAATATAAGGTGGGTGGTAACTACGCTGCCTCCCTCTTCGCCAACAACCTCGCTCACGAGAAAGGCTACGCCTGTGAGTTCTACCTCGATGCCAAGGAGAAGAAATACATGGACGAGTGCGGTGCCGCCAACTTCTTCGGCATCAAGAACAACACCTATATTACCCCGAAGTCATCCTCTATCCTGCCCTCCATCACCAACAAGAGTCTGATGCAGGTGGCAGAAGACCTCGGCATGAAGGTGGAGCGTCGCCCCATCCCCGAAGAGGAACTGGAGACCTTCGAAGAGGCAGGTGCCTGCGGAACAGCCGCCGTCATCAGCCCCATCTCTTACATCGACGACCTCGACACCGGCAAGCGCTACTCCTTCGGTGAGAAGCCGGGCCCGATGTCGAAGAAACTCTTCGACACCCTCCGCGGCATCCAGTACGGCGAGATCGAGGACAAGCACGGTTGGACAACAGTAGTGGTTAACAGTGAATAGTATGAGAGCGTTACCTCAACTCGGCTTTGTAGAGGCTGTCAGACTGGCCTCCAGCCGCATTCTGGATTTCAAGGGTCGCAGCCGCCGCTCAGAATTCTGGTGGTGGATGCTATTAGTAATAATTGCCAATTGGGTGATTACATCTTTTATTAGCGATCTTTTGGTCAGTGCAATCATGGCCACCATCATTATGTTCTTCGGCCTAGCCGTCACCGTGCGCCGTTTGCAGGACTCGGGCAAGAGTGCTTTATGGGTGTACATCAGTTACGGACTGGGCATCGCGAGCAATATCATGGTAGCCTTATCGCCCACCATGAACAAATTGATGGAAGATGCGATGAGTGGTTCTATGAACGAACGGACTATCGAGAAGATTTTGAGCAATGGTGCGGGAGAAATGCTGGCTTATAGTTGCATTTCCATTCTATTCTGCATCTTTGCACTCATTGTCATTATCATGTGCGCGACAGACAGCACAATGGGACCAAATGGGTATGGCGAGTCTCCCAAATACATTAATACTCCACAAGAAGAAAAAGAAGTTATTAATTACGTATAGACATGGATAAGAATAAAGTTGATCAATTCGTCTTAATCAATAACAAATACTTTCCACAAGAGAGTTTATTTGAAATTAGAAATGCTCTTGCTGAGTCGGAAGAATCTAAGGGAGATTTTATTATTCAGCAACAATGGAAGAATCCTGTTTTAGCATTAATTATTTCTTTCTTTGTCGGGGGATTCGGTATTGATCGTTTCTATATTGGCGACATCTTATTAGGAATCTTAAAATTGATTACAATTGGAGGATTCGGATTATGGTGGTTGATTGACTTATTCCTAATAATGTCAGCGACAAGAAGTAACAATCTGAAGAAGTTCAGATCCATAAAATATATGCTTTAATGGGCAAAGGCAAACTGGCGAAGTTCGCCGACATGGAGACCTACGAGAACGTGTTCCAGTACCCCTATTCGGTAGTGGAACACGTGCCCTTTGAGATGCAGGGGCACTGGCGCGAGCAGTATTTCCACAACCCAAACCCCATCGTACTCGAACTGGGCTGCGGCAAAGGAGAATACACCGTGGAACTCGCCAAACTCTACCCCGACATCAACTTCATCGGTGTCGACATCAAGGGAGCCCGCATGTGGACAGGAGCCACCCAGGCTCTCCACGAAGGTCTGAAAAACGTGGCCTTCCTCCGCACGAACATCGAGATCATCGAGCGTTTCTTCGCTGAGGACGAGGTACAGGAGATCTGGCTCACCTTCTCCGACCCGCAGATGAAGAACCCTCGCAAGCGTCTCACCTCAACTTTCTTCATGGCACGCTACCGCCATTTTCTCATCGACGGTGGCATCATCCACCTGAAGACCGACTCGAACTTCCTCTTTACTTATACGACGTATATGGTAGAGAGAAACAGCCTGCCTCTGCTTTTTAGGACAGAGGATCTCTATCACCTAGGCAATCCTAGGCAAGACCTAGGAGATCCTAGGAGAGACCTAGGCTCGCCTAGCGAAATCAGCCCCGAACTCCTCTCGATACAGACCTACTACGAATCGATGTGGATTGCCCGGGGGCTGAACATCAAGTATATGAAATGGCAACTGCCTCGTGAGGGTGCTCTGACAGAGCCCGATGTCGAGATCGAACTCGACGACTACCGCTCCTACCACCGCTCGAAGCGCAGCAGCCTCGACAAAGCAAAATAATAACAATATGAAAAGACTACTTTCCATCGCGCTGGCAGCACTACCCCTGTTTGCCTCCGCACAGATTTCAAAGAACGTGACGGTGGATTCCGTCGGACTGCTCTCGAAGCAGATCCAGAAAGAAGAGATGTTCAAAATCTCTGAGTTGAAAGTCAGCGGCCCGCTCAACAGCGCCGACATCAAACTGCTCCAGCAGATCGTCAACCGTTCGAAGGCCAACGAGAAGAAGGGCGAGTGTGTCGTCACCAGCATCGACCTCTCCGAAGCCGTCTTCACAGAGGGTAAGGATGCCAAGCGCACCACCACACTCCCCAACGGACTCTTCGACGGTGCCAAGCAACTGCTGAGAGTCACCCTGCCACGCGGCATCACCGCCATCAGCAAGAACTGCTTCAACGGCTGTGCGTCGCTGCCAGAGGTCAATATCCCTGAGAGCGTCACCGCCATCGGCGATCAGGCCTTCCAGGATTGTGAGGCATTAGCCACCATCACCATTCCGCAGGGTGTCACCACCATCGGCAACGAGGCTTTCGAGAACTGCAAGGCCCTCGGTGCCATCGAGATTCCCGAGAATGTGACAGACCTCGGCAACGAGGCCTTCAACGGCTGTAAGGCTCTCGCCACCGCCAACATCTCCGGTAAGATAAAGAAGATTGGCAATGCCACCTTCAAGGGCTGCGAGATTCTGACCACCGTGACGCTGCCGGAGAGCGTGAAGTCCATCGGTAACGATGCCTTCCGCGACTGCAAGAGCATCCCTACCCTCGACCTGCCTGAAGACTGCGACGAGATTGGCAACTCCGCCTTTGAGGACTGCGCCGCCATCACCGCCGTCGAAATGGGCAATGTCAGCAAGATTGGCAGCAATGCCTTCGAGGACTGTAAGAGTCTTGTCGGCGTCACCCTCGACAAACTCTCTAAACTCGGCAGTGGTGTCTTCAAGAACTGCACCTCGCTGAGCACCGTCACCATCCAGGGCAGCATCGACGAGATCAACTCCAATACCTTCTACGGATGCAGCACGCTCACTGCCCTCACCCTGCCGTCGACCGTCAAGGAAATAGGCAGCAGTGCCTTCGAGAAGTGCCAGACCCTCGCAGAGATAGAATTCCCCGCCTCGCTGACGAAGATCGGCTCCGAGGCCTTCAAGGAGTGCAGCAGTCTGCGCGAGGCCATCATCCCCAATATGGTGAAATCGATTGGCAGCAGCGCCTTCGAGGGCTGTGCTACCCTCGACAGCGTCGCCATCAACGGCATGGTGTCAGAGATCGACAGCAAGACCTTCTATCGTTGCAACGCCCTGCGCAGCATCACCCTGCCCGCCTCGGTGAAGAAGATTGAAACGAAGGCCTTTCAGGAGTGCACCTCACTGACAGCCATCGACCTACCCGCCGCCCTGACAGCCATCGGCGACGATGCCTTCGAGAAGTGCGCCTCGCTGCAAAGCATCAAGATACCTATCGCCGTGACCACCATCGGCAGCGATGCCTTCTTGGAGTGCACGATGCTCGCCAGAGCCGAACTCCCCGTCGCCCTGAAGAAGATTGGTGGCTCTGCCTTTGCCAAGTGCCCGAGCCTGCGCGATGTCATCCTCAACACTCCCACCCCGCCAGCCATCTCCCGGAGCACCTTCAAGGATGTGGTGAGTTGCTCGTTCTGGTTGCCGAAGAACAGCAAGACCCTCTACATGGCCAACAAGGACTGGGTGAAAGTCTACGTACTGAAAGAGAAAGAATAAGATGGCTCTCTATCCGCAACTGATCATGGATGCGCTGGCGACGGTGACGTATGCCGGCACGAAGAAGAGTCTCGTGGAGAGCGGGATGGTGGCTGATACGCCGTCGGTAGCCGCTCCGCAGAGCAAAGGCGAGCCGTGGAAGGTGAAGGTCGTGCTGGAGTTCCCCCGCGATACCGATCCCTTCCTGCGCTCCACCGTCAAGGCCGCCGAGGCAGCCATCAAATACCACTGTGGGAAAGACATCGACGTCGAGATTGTCACAGAGTTCAAGAGCGTCCCACGCCCAGAGGTCGGTCAGATGCTGCCAGGCGTGAAGAATATCATCGCCGTGAGCAGCGGCAAGGGCGGCGTGGGCAAGAGCACCGTCTCTGCCAACCTCGCCATCGCCCTGGCACGCTTAGGCTATAAGGTGGGTTTGCTCGATACCGATATCTTCGGGCCCTCGATGCCCAAGATGTTCGATGTTGAGGATGAGCGTCCCTACGCCGTGAAGAAAGACGGGCGCGACCTCATCTGTCCCATCGAGAAATACGGCGTGAAATTACTGAGCATCGGCTTCTTCGTCTCGCCCACCACCGCCACACTCTGGCGCGGCGGCATGGCCACGAGTGCCCTGAAGCAACTCATCGCCGATGCCGACTGGGGCGAACTCGACTACTTCATCCTCGACACCCCTCCAGGCACCAGCGACATCCACCTGACGCTCCTGCAGACGCTCCCCATCACGGGAGCCGTCATCGTCTCCACCCCACAGCAGGTGGCCCTCGCCGATGCCCGCAAAGGCATCGACATGTACCGCAATGAGAAAGTGAACGTCCCCATCCTCGGACTGATAGAGAATATGGCGTGGTTCACCCCCGCCGAACTGCCGGAGAACAAGTATTACATCTTTGGCAAGGAGGGTTGCAAGGCACTTGCTCAGGAGATGGACGTACCCCTGTTGGCGCAGATACCCCTCGTGCAGAGCATCTGCGACAGCGGCGACAATGGCACACCCGCCGCGCTGAGCAGCGACACTGCTACAGGACTTGCCTTCATCAACTTGGCCCAAGCCGTCGTCACCGTCGTCAACCGCCGCAACAAAGAACAGCCGCCCACCCATATCGTGGGCATGAAATAAGTGCGTATTGTATTAAAGAAATGCGTATCGGCAGACGAAGAGAGCGGCCAATAGTATGGTGGCCCAGTTCATGTTGTTACGTGCATCCTTATCCTTCATGGTACCCGACAACAGGTGAATCAGCACATACGAAATCACACCCAGCAGGATTCCGTCGGAGATGCTGTAGGTGAGTGGCATCATCACAATACAGATAAAGCAAGGAGTACCTGTCACATAGTCGGAGAAGTCAACCTTGCGCACATCGTACATCATCATAACTCCAACCAGTATCAACGCGGCTGCCGTAGCCTGATCGGGGATGGCCAGGAACAGTGGGGCGAAGAGCAGTGCCACAGCAAAGCACAGGGCTGCCGTAAGACTGGTGAGACCACTGCGCCCACCAGCATTCACACCTGAGGCACTCTCCACATAGGTCGTCACTGTAGATGTGCCAAGTATGGCGCCTACAGTGGTACCGATCGCGTCAGCCATGAAAGCCTGATTCAAGTTCTTCACGTTACCATCGTCATCCACCATACCGGCTCGGTTAGACACGCCTATCAGCGTACCTATCGTGTCAAACATATCGATAAACAGGAAGGTGAGCACCACTACGATCATATCGACAGTCAGAATATTGTGCCACTCGAACTGCCATAAGATAGGTGTTATCGATGGCGGCGTTGAGAAAATACCCGTATAGTTTGTGATACCCAACGGGATACCCACGATGGTAGTGATCAAGATGCCGAGGAGCAATGCCCCAGTCACACGCCTGACGAGCATGGCAGCCGTAAACACGATGCCGAAGATGCCTAACAGCACGGCTGGGTCGTGCATGTTACCCAAAGTGATAAAGGTCGATTCCGACGAAGTGACAATGCCCGCACCCTTCAGTCCGACGAAGGCAATGAATAATCCGATACCTGGACTGATGGCACGCCGCATCACCAGCGGAATAGCATTGACGATATGCTGACGCAGTCCTGTGACGGTGAGCAGGATGAAGATGATTCCTTCTATCAGTACCGCAGTCAGTGCGAACTGCCAACTATAGCCCATGGTCAATACCACGGTGAAGGCAAAGAACGCATTCAGTCCCATGCCAGGAGCCAGGGCAAACGGCAACTTGGCATAGAGTGCCATCACCAGCGTACCCACGATGGCAGAAAGACAGGTTGTGGTAAACACAGCACCGGCATCCATGCCTGTTTCCGATAGGATACTGGGATTAACGGCCAGGATGTAGGCCATCGTCAGGAATGTAGTAATGCCACCTATCACCTCCTTACGCAAGGTCATCGTGGCTGGATCGAATCCCAACAATTGTTGTATCATACCTTGATCAGTTATGTCGTAAAGCTATCGTCGGCTATAAGACTGTTATATGCTATCTGCGATGCGGCGGCAGAAGCCTTCGTGGCGGCGGCGCACATATTCCGTGAGCAGTCCCATGGCGAAGACCTCGAAGAGGAAGAACTCAGCGGGCAGGTCGATCAGACAGAAAAGGAACAGCCAGAAGGAACGGAAGTTGAACGTGAGCAAGCCGTTCCAGAACATCAGCGCCAGCGACGAGCGGTGGATATCCTCATGCACCGTCTGTGGCACCTGATCCATGCTGCCGAACTTACTGCGCAGCACCGACAGCAGACGCTGGAACTGAGGCGTGACCTTCTCCTGCTTACGCGTATAGTCGATGTACGACTTCTGGAACCAGCGCACGTAGCCAGGTGTCTCAGGCCCCATTCCATCGTAGATCTCCTGCTGGCGCACGCTGTTGTCGAACTCGCTGCCCTTCTCGCCCTTCAGGAAGAAGAGATGCACCTGGATGTAATAGTCGGCCAGTCGCTGCTGCGAGGCGATGCCCTTAAAGCCTGACAACAGACCAAAGACAAACACGACAGCCGTAGCAATCCACACGTTCGTCGGCGTGTCGGCGATGCCGAGCCAGCCGAACTCCAGACTGTGGTAATGGTAGAAGCGCCACACGAAGGCCACATAGATGGGCGTGAACCACGTGAAGCCTGCCAGTCCGTCAAGGATGCGGCCCACACGGCTCTTCTTACCCGTCATGCGGGCCAACTGACCGTCGGTGCAGTCGAGGATGTCGGCAACCATCAGCAGGGCGATGGCGGCAAGGTTGTAGAGAATGCCGGCGGTACCCTCGTAATAGAAACTACCGTGGGCAAACAGCACGCAACTGCCTGCGCCGATAAACATCGACAGGATGGTTACCGTATTGGGGTGGATATCGAAATAGTCGAAGCCTTTTGCGCAATAGTAGCAGAGCGGACGGATGACATGGAAGTCGAGCCAATCCTCCGTCTCTGCGGATTTCAGGGTCTGAAAGTATTTCTCATTCATATCTTTGATGTGTTTAATCGTTTGATACCAAGACGCACCTGACGCTTCTTGCGGAGGTAGTCGAGGCGCTCGCGGGCATGCTGGCGTGAGATATGCAGTTGGTGGCCATAGACAAGGCAGGCCGCAGCAAAGTAGGCAGCCGCCTGAATCCACAGATAGCGCACCTCAGGGGCCACATCGCCGAGGGTGCCGCCCAGCGTGTTCATCCGCACGAAGGCACGGATGCCGAAAGTGCTGGGGAAGAGCCACGACACGCCCTGCCAGGCACCGGGGATGGCCGACTGCGGCCATGACACACCTGTGAGGAACAGCAGGGGCAGTGAGATGAACACCACGAGGAGCATCACGTTCTCACGGTAGCGCACGAGGCACGACACCGTCATGCCGAAGAAGATGCACGCCAGTACGTAGGGCACCATCAGCGCCAGGAGGTTCTGCCAGGTGGCCAGTTGCAGGAAATGGAAGAGACGCGGCACGACCATCGTGAGGAAGGCACCCATGACGGCATAGACCATCAGGTAGCACAGCGACTTGCCCAGGACGATACGCCCCACCCCGCCGTAACAGTTGTTGATCGGCACGAGGTCACCGTAGCGGTTGCGCTCGCGGGCTGTGCCTGCCGCCAGTCCAATGCCCAGCACCAGCGTCTGTTGCAGGATGAGCATCAGCACGGCAGGGAGAATGGACGAGCCATAGCCGCCCTGCGGATTGAAGATGGGCACGTCCTCGAAGTCGAGCGGACGGGTGGTGATCTCGTCCTCGCGGGCAGTATAGTTGCCAGAGACCTTGGTCTGTATCTCGGCACCCATCGCCTGAGTCACAGCAATGGAGGTCTGGTAGATGGCCTTATAGGCGAGCATCAGTGCCATGTCGCAATAGACACTGACGGTGGCCTGTTCCATACGGTTCAGATGGCTGGCAAAATCCTCGGGGATGAGGTAGATGCCCTTCACCACCTGCCGACTGACGAGCGACTGCGCATCGTCGAGGTCTTCGGCATAATAGGCCACCCGCACATCAGGCGAGGCGTCGCACATCCGGATGAACTGGCGCGACTGCTGCGAGTGCGACAGATCGACCACTGCCACAGGCACCTCATGGACCACCTCATTGTTGTAGATCCACGAGTAGAGCAGCGGATAGACGAGTGGTACGATAACGCAGAAGATGAGCACGCCCTCGTCACGGAAGACCTGCTTGACCTCCTGCCGCCACACGTAGGCAGCATCCTCCAACCAGTTATATATATTATGGAATATAGACATAGGTGAGCATGGCGTTTTTAATCTTACGGATGACGAACCACGGCAACAGCGTGAAGGCGATGAGAGCCACGAGATGGTACCATGCATCGACGAGCGGGAAGCCGTTGAACACGGTGATCTGATAAAGCATATAGTAGTGGCGCAACGGGAAGAGCCACGAGAGCGCCTGTATCGGGGTGTCCATACCCATCACGGGGAAGGCGGAGCCTGCCAGCGAGAAACTGAGCACCGCCCAGAGCGAACAGATACTCATCGACATACGGAGCGACGGCATCAGTCCGAAGGCGAACACGCCGAAGCCGATGGAGGCAAACACCTCCAAGAGAGCCAACAGCACGATGCTGCCCCAGCCCCCGACATGCGGGAAATGGACCACTTGGTAGATATAGAACTCATAGAAGCATATCAGCGTGAGGAACACCAGTGCCTGAGGCAAGTATTTCCCGAGGATGGCAACGATGATGTTGCCATCGGCTTTCGCTATCCACTCCTTGCCACGATCAAACTTCAGTTCCATACCGAGGGAATAGGCACTGATGAGAAACATAAAGAGCATCATCACACCCGGCACGAAGACGGTGGAGAGGTAGAGATTGTAGTTGGTCCAGGGATTGGCAATCTGGTGCAGATCAATGCGAATGGGTTGCAGGAAGGCCTGTATCTGTTCGGGCGTATAGCCCTTGGCACGCATCGTGGCTTGTCCCACGGCAGCGGAGCCGAGGTTGGAGATGGTCTTCAAGTCCTTCATCAGCAGTGCACCCGACATGATGGAGGCGAGATTGTAATAATAGGATATCTTGGGGCGACGCGAGGAGAGCAGTGCCTCCGTCGTACCCTTAGGGATGTAGAGGAAGGCGTAGATCTCATTGTCCTGGATGGCCTGACGCGCCTCGGCGACACTCGGATAACGCGCCACCACCTGCGAACTCTGGAACGCATCGAGACGACGGACGAGGCTGCGCGAGGTGGAGGTATTGTCGAGGTCGACGATGCCAACGGGCATATCCGTAGGCAGGCCGTCGTCCATCAACGATGTGAAGAAAAACAATGCCAGGAGCGGGAAGACGACCATGCAGAAACCGTAAATGGGATTCTTCCACAGAATCTTGCACTCACGCTTCGCGATAACCCAGATATTTCTTAGATACCTCACCATCTAACTCCTGACTACTGACTCCTGGCTACTGACTCCTGACTACTTAATAATCAACGACATGCCAGGACGGAGGCCTTCGAGTTTCTCGACGGGACGAGCCTTCACCTCGAAGGTCTTCAAGTCGTACTGGCCGTTGGCCTTCGTAGCCTTCCACACAGCATACGAGCCCTGATCCTTCAGGTAATAGACTTTCATCTTCACCTCTTTGTTAAAGGCTGGCACGAAGGCAGTAAACTCATCGCCCACCTTCATCTCATTCAACTGATCCTCGCGGACATTAAACGTGCCCCACATATCGTCCATCACGGCAATCGACATGATGGGAGAGCCAGTGCCGACCAGTTCGCCCACCTTCGGGAAGATGTCACTCACCTCACCATCCTTCTGAGCCACCTGCACCGTCTCGTGGATATAACTGTTCACCTCGTTGACGGCACCCTTGGCACGACCCACCTGGGCGGCAGCAGCCATTTTGTCCTCCATACGGGCACCATTCACAGCCATGTCGTACTGGCTCTGGGCGGCTTTCATCTGAGCCTCCATCGCCTTGTAGTTGGCATAGACCTCATCACGCTTCTGGGCAGAGACCACACCCTCGTCGTAGAGACGCTGGATGCGACCATACGATTTCTCGGCAATCTCGAAACCAGCCTTCGCCTGTTGGAGCACGGAGAAGGCACCCTGGATCTGTTCCTTACGGGCCCCGTTCTGGGCTTTCAGTTCGAGGGCGGCAGCGGCATTCTCCGCACTGCGAGCCTGTTCCATCTTGGCACGCACCTCAGGGGCATCGAGGATGGCGAGGGTATCGCCAGCCTTCACAAAGTCGCCCTCTTTCACACGGATCTCGAGGATTCGACCAGGCACCTTACTCGACACACGGTACTCCGTGACCTCCACCTGCCCCTGAATGACATTAGGCTCACGGTCAAGGGCAAAGAATCCGATGAGGGCTACGATAATGATTACTGCTACAAAACCAACAATGGCAAGCAGGATGTTCTTATGTTGACTATTTGCTGACATAATGGTATTATTCTAATGTGCCGAGGGACTTTTGCAAGTCGACCTGGCTAAGTTTGACATCTATTTCTGCATCGATTTTCTGCGACTGCGCCTGCAACCAAGCAGTCTGAGCCTCCATCACGGTAGTGGGGGTGATGACTCCCTCCTTGAAACCGAGGGTAGCAGTGCGCAGGTTCTCGTCGGCACGGGCGATGTTGGCATTTGCCATCGTGAGTTTTTTGTTGGCTTCAGCCACACGGAAGGTGTTCTGGTTCACCTGCAACTCAATCATCTCGCGAGCCTCTTCCAATTCGAGACTGGCAATGCTGGTGGCACCCTTGGCAGCACGCACCTTATAGGCCACATCGCCCCAGTTCCAGATGGGCACCCGCACCATCACGCCCACATTCCACAACCCACGGAACTTCTTCTCGAAGCCGTTATACAGGCTGGGATTGGTGATGAGGTAGCCACCCGTGAGCATCACCTGAGGCAGATTACCTGCTTTCAGCACATTGGTAGCCTGCTTGGAGAGATCTATGGTATTTTGGAGCATCTTCAGTTCAGGGCGGCAATTCAGGGCGATATCGGTGGTATTACCGGATAACCCGGAAATTCCGGATGACACGGAGATATCCTCCGCATTCTCGTCGGCGAGGGTGATATCCTCATTGACAGGCAGGCCACAGAGTTCGCAGAGCAGCATCTTCGACAGCACCAGACCATCGTTGACTTTCGTGACAGCCATCTCAGCCTCGTTCACTTTCACACTCACACTGAGGCCCTCGCTGCGGGTAGCCACACCCTCCTCGATCATCTTACTGACATCCGAGTCGAGTTTCTTCACGAGGTCCAGATAGCCGTCTGCAAGTTTCTTCTTATGCGTCAGCGACACCACCTGCCAGTAGGCCTGGTCTATCTTATAGAGCGTGGCCTGACGCTTGGCCTCAGTGGAGTTCTGTGCCAGACTCTCACTGATGTCAGCCATCTTGTTCATCGCGATGATGGCTCCACCCATGAAGACAGGCTGTGTCAGCAGGATCGATCCTGCCCACATATTACGGGTGTCGGTATGGAAGGCCTCCACGATATCAGCACCGAGGGCATTCAGTTGGCCTGCCAGGTTCGTGATACCCTCCTGCATCTGTGTCTGCAAGCCACCCATCGTCTGTTGCACCTGAGCAGCGGGCAATCCCATCTGAACGAGGGTACCACCCAGTTGGGTCAAAACCTGCGAGAGTCCCTGCATCTGTGGCTGCATACCTGTGACCATAGCAGTACCCAGGTTAGGGAACATACTCTTCTGAGCATCATTCAACAGAGAAATCTCACGACTGGTGTGCTCATAGGTTCCAACAGCACTCACGTGTGGCAGGTACTTGGTGCGTGCCGCCTTACGGGCATTCGCAGCCACATCCTGCTTGACTTGCGAGATACGCATCTGTTTGTTGTTGCGCAGCGCCATCGCCCGACAACTGTCAAGTGTCAATAGCCGCTGAGCAGGAGAAATGATAAGTGATGAGTGATAAGTGATAAGTACCAACAGTACTTTCACCCAACACATCACAGCCGACTCCTGAAATTTAATCAATCCTTTCATTTCTTCATTATTTCATTCTTTCATTCAAAGTTGAACGTTCTTGATCCGATCATATTGCCATCGGCAAAGATGCTGACACGGTATTGGCCGCCTTCCAACATCTGCGACACATCCCAGTAGGTACTCACCGTCACCTCCTCACCTGTGTACTCGATGTTCTTCTTCATAGAATACTGAAGGTTTTTGTTCTCATATGGGAACGACCCGCCACCGCTAAGCACGTTGCCGCCAGGATTCTGGATACGCACATAGACAGTACGGTTGCCGTTCGAGGCAGTCACATTCTTCGTGATGGTAAAACTGACGTGCATCTTCTTCGTATCCTTCAATTTCTTCGTAGGCTTGTCGCGCTTGTTCAGCAGCGAGAGACTGATATTCGTCGCATCCAGTTGGGCAGCGATGGCCACCTTCTCGGAGAGAGATGCTTTTTCACTGTTCAGACCTGCCACTTGGGCATTGCGCTGTTCCAGTTCAGCACTCACACGACTGTTCTCCTGTTTCAGGCTCTCGTTCAGACGGTTCAGCGAGTCTACCTGGATGATATAACTACGGAGCACCTCACGCACCGTGGCGAGTTCCTTTTTCAATCGGGTAATCTCTCGGGCATCGTCTGCCTTCACCCGCTTCAACTCCTCCAGAAGTCGCTGCGTCTTCATCTGCTCCTGCGTCAACTGCTCCACGATAGAGTCGTTGTTGATCTGCGTCTTCATCTCACTGTACTGCAAGGCGAAGCGCTCGTATTCGTTCTCCATCTCCTGTTTGTCGAGTTCCGCCAGTTCCTGCATGTCCTTATTCACCTGCTTTTGCTGCTGCAGGTCCATAAAGAGCCATGCGGCTCCAGCAATCAGGGCGAGTATCACCACTGCCATCAGTGGCACCAAAATTTTCTTCATATTCTGTCTTTATCGATAAATTTGGGTGCAAAGGTACTTAATTCTACTGAAACCACAAAGTTTTTTCACATTTGTTTGGCCATTTCACAGAATTATACTATATTTGCAACATCTTTCTAAAAGAAAGGCCTATGCGAAAAGATAGTATTTTACACAAGGTCTTCTACCTCTATTACGACGGTTTCCGTTCGATGCGACTTGGACGGACGCTGTGGGCGATTATCCTCATCAAACTCTTCATCATCTTCGTGGTGTTGAAACTATTCTTCTTCCCCAACTTCCTGAAGCAGAATGCCAAGGGCGACGAGGCAGGCTTCGTGGCGAGTGAACTCGTTGAACGCGCAAATCCCTAAAAAACCAAATAATTTATGATCAACAACCTCTTTCTAAACATTGATGCCGGAACCATCGACTGGTCACGAGCGCAGTTCGCACTCACGGCAATCTATCACTGGCTGTTTGTCCCACTCACCCTGGGACTGGCTGTTATCATGGGCATCGTCGAGACGAAGTACTACCGTACTCGCGACGAGTTCTGGAAGAACGCTGCCAAATTCTGGCAGAAACTCTTCGGTATCAACTTCGCGATGGGTGTGGCTACGGGTATCATCCTCGAATTTGAGTTTGGTACCAACTGGTCAAACTACTCCTGGTTCGTGGGTGACATCTTCGGTGCGCCCTTGGCTGTGGAGGGCATTGTCGCCTTCTTCATGGAGAGCACCTTCGTCGCTGTGATGTTCTTCGGCTGGAAGAAGGTGTCGCCAGGCTTCCACCTCGCCTCGACGTGGCTCACGGGCTTAGGTGCCACCATCTCCGCCTGGTGGATTCTTGTGGCGAATGCGTGGATGCAATATCCCGTAGGCTGCGAGTTCAATCCTGACACGATGCGAAATGAGATGGTGTCGTTTGCCGAGGTGGCCCTCTCTCCCTTCGCCATCGACAAGTTCTGTCACACGGTGATCTCTTCCTGGATCATTGGTGCCATCTTCTGTGTGGCTGTCTGCTGTTGGTATCTGATGAAGAACCGCGAGGTGAAACTTGCCACTGAGAGTCTGAAGATTGGTGTCTGGGTAGGTCTGATTGCCGCTGTGCTGGCTGGTGCCACAGGGCATAAGTCGGCCCAGAGCGTGGGTGAGGTACAGCCCATGAAACTCGCTGCAATGGAGGCCCTCTATAATGGCGGTGAGGATCAGGGACTGACTGCCATCGCCTGGGTGAATCCCTTCTGTCAGCCCGACTATGCCAACGAGGAGGCTGCCCCATTGAAGTTGGAGATGCCCTACGCCCTGTCGTTTATGGCAACGAATGATATCCACGGCTATGTGCCTGGCATCAACGATATCCTCAATGGCTACACCAAGCCCGACGGTACCGTAGAGCCTTCTGTCGATGAAAAGATTGCACGTGGCAAACAAGCCATCGAGGCACTGGCAGCCTACCGGAAGGCGAAGGCCAAAGGTGCCGACGAAGCCACTCTCAACGCCCAACTCTCAACGCTCAATGAGAACATGAAATACTTCGGCTATGGCTATATCAAGGACAAGTCGGAGGTGGTGCCATATATCCCCGTCAACTTCTGGGCGTTCCGCATCATGGTGGGACTGGGGTGTGTCTTCATCCTCTATTTCCTTGTACTGTTGCTGTTGATGTACGACATACCGTTCCTGTCCGTCTTCACACGTCGTCTGCTGGCTACCATCGGACTGTTGCCAGAAACAATGGCTGATGCGCCAAAGCGTCTTACTGGACTGCCGTCGTGGCACTACTGGACTGCCATCGTACTCGTGCCGCTGGCCTATATCGCCTCTGAGTGCGGATGGCTCGTGGCTGAGTTCGGACGCCAGCCCTGGACTATTCAGGACATGCTGCCCACCTGGGCTGCCGTCTCTGACCTGAATGCCGGCAGCGTCGCCCTCACGTTCATCCTCTTCCTCATCCTCTTCTCCACAATGCTGGCTGTGGAAATCAACATCCTCCTGAAGCAGATTGCCAAAGGCCCTGAATATTAATTACGAAAGAAAATATGAGTTACGAGTTTTTACAGCACTACTGGTGCTTCATAGTATCGCTTTTAGGAGCACTCTTGGTATTTTTGCTCTTTGTACAGGGTGCCAACTCCGTGGCCCGTTCATTGGGCTGGACAGAAGAAGGCCGACGCCTCGTCTATAACTCCACAGGTCGGAAGTGGGAGTTCACCTTCACCACCCTCGTCACCTTTGGAGGAGCCTTCTTCGCATCCTTTCCACTTTTCTATTCGACGAGTTTCGGTGGTGCCTACTGGCTCTGGATGATCATCCTCTTCACCTTCGTACTCCAGGCTGTCAGTTACGAGTTCCAGAACAAGATCGGCAACTTCCTCGGCCCGAAGACCTTCCAGTTCTTCCTCACGTTGAACGGCATTGTGGGTCCGCTGCTGCTGGGTGGTGCCGTCGCCACCTTCTTCGAGGGTTCTAATTTCATCATCGAGAAGAACAACCTCATCGACGCTGGCGCCATCACGCCTATCATCAGTCGTTGGGCAAATGCCTCCCACGGTCTGGATGCGCTGCTCAATCCCTGGGTACTGGTTCTCGGCTTCGCAGTGGTGTTCCTGGCTCGCATCTTAGGCATCCTCTACGTGATGAACAATGTCAACGATGAGGATATCCGCTCTCGTGGCAGTGTGCGTCTGATCGGTGCTGCCGTACCATTCCTCGTGCTCTTCGTGGCGTATCTCGTCCACCTGTTGTTAAAGGAAGGCTTCGCTGTCAATCCAGAGACGGGTGAGATCTTTATGGAGCCCTATAAGTACTTCAACAACTTCATCGAGATGTGGTATCTTCTGATCTTACTCCTCATCGGTGTCGTACTAGTGCTTTTCGGCATCGGCAAGACCATCGTCTCGAAGGATTATATCAGTGGCATCTGGCCCGCAGGCATCGGCACGGTACTCACCGTCCTCGCCCTGTTACTCTGCTGCGCCTGGAACAATACCGCCTACTATCCCTCAACAGCCGATTTGCAGAGTTCACTGACACTCACCAACTCCTGTTCGAGTGAGTTTACCCTGCGTACGATGTTCTATGTCTCGCTGCTGGTGCCTTTCGTGCTGGCCTACATCGTCTATGCCTGGCGTGCCATCGACGCCAAGAAACTTGACAAGGACGAGATCAACAGCGACCACGCCTACTAAGGCTCTAGGCTATCCTAGAAACCTAGGATTACCTAGGATTGCCTAGGATCGCCTAGGATTCTTAATAATATTGATATATTCCTGGTAGGGGATATACCTGCCACCCATAGAACGGAGGTGCGGCGTTTCGAACTGACAGTCGATAAGCCGCCCTCCTAATATTTCTAACATGTGAGCCAGATGGATAAGGGCATACTTGGAAGCATTGGGAACCAGCGAGAACATACTCTCGCCAAAGAACGAGGCACCAAGGTTTACGCCATAGAGTCCACCCACAAGCCGATCATTATCCCACACTTCGACACTGGCGGCAAAACCCTGCCGATGCATTTCCGTGTAGGCCTCAATGATGTCAGGTCCCAGCCAGGCACCTTCTTCCTGATTGCGGTTCTGTGCAGTGGCACACCCTCGTATCACCCCCTCGAAATCCTGATTGATGGTGGGTCTCAAGATGTGTTTGTTGATGAACTGCTGCATCGTGTGACTGATATGGATCTCATTAGGGAAGATGACGAAGCGCTGCAAGGGACAATACCAAAGAGGTTCCTTCTGATGACGAAACGAAAACCAAGGGAAGAAACCGTTTGAATAAGCCAGCAACAGACGGTCTACCGACAGGTCGCCACCTATCGCAATCAGTCCATCCTCCTCTCCCTGATAAGGATCCGGAAACCAGAGGTCATTATCTAATTGAAATACCGACATCGCCTTATCTCACGCTTCCCTTCATCTTATCCGATGTAACGTATGATCATATCAGCGATTTCCTTCTCTGTCTTGCCATCGGCAGTGATGACGAGTTGATAGTTGCGGGTGTCGTAGCGCGAAGTGCCAGTGTACTTCGTAACGTAGTTCTCTCGCATCTTATCCACCCGCTCGATAATCTTGCGGGCCTCGTCGGGTGTTGTGTTCTGCTTGCGGGCAACACGCTCCACACGGTAGTCCATCGAGGCCTGAATGAGGATGCTCAGGTGGTTAGGATGATTGCGAAACACGTGGAAGCCACTGCGACCAGCCACGACACACGATTTCTCGGCTGCGAGATTCTGCAATATCAGTGTCTCGGTCTTGAACATCTCGTCGGTTGTAAGCAGATCAGGGGCATCAACCCTATTCGACAAGTAGTAGTTCATACCCATGCCTGCGTCTATCTTCAGGATGCGCTGCACGTCGGCCCACCAACTATGTTTGCGGCCTTTCAACCGCTCAATCTCTGCAGTAGTGAGGTTGTACTTCTCCTGCAAAGCCATAATGACTGCCTTGTCGTAGAAAGGCACACCTAATCTCTCTGCCACCAGGCGGCCAATGGTGCGTCCGCCACTTCCTAACTCACGGTTTATCGTGATTACAAATTGTTCGTTCTTTTTCATTTGAATGTCCACATTCTCCAAACGACGATACCTATCGTCCTTTTGCTTTATTTCTAATAACACGGCAAAGGTACGAATTATTGAGCATAGTTCCAAATAAAATGCAATTATTTTTTGAGTGCGGAGCAGTATTTTTAACTCCGGAGGGCACGCATGGCGTTGAGGACGGCAAGAACAGTGACGCCTACATCGGCAAAGACGGCAAGCCACATGGTAGCAAGACCGAAGGTGGCAAGGAGGAGTACAGCCACCTTAACACCAATGGCAAACCATACGTTCTGACGGGCTATCGAGAGGGTGCGTCGGGCTATGCGGACGGCGAGGGCAATCTTTGAGGGTTTATCATCCATCAGCACCACATCGGCTGCCTCAATAGCGGCATCGGAGCCAAGTCCACCCATTGCGATACCCACATCGGCACGGGCCAGCACAGGGGCATCGTTGATGCCATCACCAACGAAAACGAAATTGTGTAGTTGCTCTACCTGAGCAACTTTGTCGGCAGGGAGTAGTTCTGCGTGGTATTCAGAGAGATGGAGTTCATTGGCGACATGATCAGCCACTTCTTGACGATCACCAGTAAGCATGATGGTACGAGCGATGCCAAGTTGTTGGAGTTGGGCAATGGCCTCAGCACTGTCGGACTTGATCTGGTCGTTGATGACGATATGGCCCGCATATTCACCATCGATGGCTACATGAATGATAGTGCCGGTATCGGCATGATGTCCATGTCCGCACTGCGGGCAGTCGTGCCATTTTGCACCTATGTCATCCATCATCTTCGTGTTGCCAACGCAGACCATCTTATCCCCTACCCTGGCGCGGATGCCATGACCTGCTTTCTCCTCAACATCACTGACTATGCAGCCATCGGTAGCCTCATCAGGGAAGGCGTTACGCAGGGCTGCGCCAATGGGATGGGTAGAGAAGTGTTCGACATGGGCAGCAAGATGTAAGAGTTCATTTTCATTGCAGGTGTCCGGATGGACGGCAGTGACGGCAAACTGACCATGCGTGAGGGTGCCCGTCTTGTCGAAGACCACCGTATCGACCTTCGCCAACACATCCATATAGTTGGCACCCTTGATGAGGATACCTTTGCGCGAGGCCCCACCGATGCCACCAAAGAATGTCAGTGGCACACTGATCACCAAGGCACAGGGACAACTCACCACCAAGAACATCAGAGCGCGATAGAGCCAAGTGGGGAAGTGAAAAGTGAAAAGTGAAAAGTGAAAAGTGAAAGGTGCGAAGGAGAGTGACAGCCATAGTGGGGGGATGATGGCCAGAGCAATGGCGAGGAACACCACGATGGGGGTATATATACGGGCAAAACGAGTGATGAAGGTCTCGCTCTGGGACTTCCGTTCGCCAGCATTCTCCACAAGGTTGATGATCTTGGAAACGGTACTCTCGCCATAGGCCTTCGTGGTGCGCACTTTCAGCACGCCAGAGAGATTGACGCAGCCAGAAATGACCTCGTCGCCGACATTGACATCACGTGGCAACGACTCTCCCGTCAGCGCCACAGTATTGAGGGCGGATGTGCCCTCGATAATCACGCCATCCAACGGTACTTTCTCCCCAGGGCGAATCACGATGACAGAGCCCACGGGCACCTGGTCAGGAGTGACATCTTTCCCTTCTACATGGGCGATGTCTGGACGGATGTCCATGAGGTGGGCGATGCTGTCGCGGCTCTTGCCTTCGGCATAGCCCTCGAAGAGTTCACCGATCTGGAAGAAGAGCATCACGAAGACGGCTTCTGGGAACTCCGTCTCAGCCCCAGGCAGGAAACCGATGCAGAGGGCGCCGATGGTGGCAATGGACATGAGGAAATGCTCGTTGAACATCTCACCCTCAGTGATACCCTCCCAGGCCTCATGTAATGTCTCGTGGCCTATAAATAAATATGGTATAAGATAGACCAACAGCAGTTGCCAAGTGGAGAGATTCAGATGTTTCTCCACCAGCACGGCTGTAATCAATAAGACGACGGTGACACCAATGAGCCAGATTTGCTTCTTCAAGGAGTGCTCTTCATGCTCGTGGTGGTGTTCATGTTCGTGATGATGCTCGTGCAAGCAACTTTCACAATGTTCGTGGGAATGAGAATGTGCCATATCTTTGCTGTTTCTAAAATTTCACGCTGCAAAGATACGGCACATTTCGTGCAACTTGGTTGCAAAGACTATTATTTGTGGCTCTATATCATAAACAATTATAAATATGAATGAGGATTTGTCGGGAATTCGATGAATATCACTATCTTTGCAGATATAATTTGCGAAACGAATGGCCCATATTGCTATCTTTACACTGACATCTGAACTGCATGACGAGCAAACCGTCAATGCCGTCACCAGAGATTTCCTTGGCAGCCTTGGTATTAATTATTTGTTCAAAGGCAGCGACTACTCCGATTATGGAAGCCATATGCTCAACCTTATCTATGTAAGGACTGGTGGAACAGAAGGTATCTTCAAAGAACTACTCCCCGATTTATTGGAGAAATCAAGCCGTCCCTTTTACCTGTTGACTTCCGGGAAGAGCAATTCCCTTGCCGCTTCGATGGAGATTCTCTCATATCTTCGCCAGAATAATCTAAAAGGGGAGATCATTCATGGCAGAACAGAGTATATCAACAGTCGCATAAGTCTTTTAGAAAAAGTAGAAGAGGCTCGGAAAAAGATGGACGGGTGTCGGCTTGGCGTGATAGGAGAGCCTTCAAACTGGCTGATATCCAGTTATGCTGATTATGATATCGTGAAGAAGCGTTTGGGTATAGAATTAGTGGATGTGCCAATGGACGAACTGCTTGATACATTTACACGCATCCCCGAAGAAATGCCAAGTGAAACTTCCGACAGGGAAGTTATCAGAAATTCTCTCCCTGGAGCCAACAGGATATACAAGGCACTGAGAAGCCTCATCGACAAACATCAACTCCAAGGGTTTACGCTACGATGCTTTGATTTGTTGAGCATGGTGAAGAATACTGGATGTCTGGCTTTGGCAAAATTGAATTCCGAAGGCTTTGTGGCTGGTTGCGAGGGTGATGTACCAGCCATGCTGTCGATGAAGATCATCCAATCGATTACAGGATTGTCAGGTTTTCAGGCTAATCCTTCCTCAATTGACCCAGAAACAGGCGAAATACTCTTTGCCCATTGCACTATTCCTTTGAATATGGTTGAACGGTATGAGTACGACACACACTTTGAATCTGGCATTGGTGTGGGAATCAGAGGTTTTATGAAGGAAGGGACAGTGACGGTGTTCAAGATATCAGGCGACTTGTCTCGCAGTTTCATCGCAGAGGGCACATTGCTCAGGAATCAGTCAAAACCTGATCTCTGCCGTACTCAACAGGTCATCCAGCTGTCGGACAAACACCAGGCCTCCTATTTCCTGACTAATCCCATCGGCAACCATCATATCATTGTTCCGGGAAGTTACAAATTATTATTAGAAGAGTTATTGAAATGAAGAAACTATTATTATCCATCATTCTGCTATCATCCATAGCGAACCTTCAGGCACAGAGCATAAGCCATATCGAGACAACAAAGAACTGGTACTATATCTATGACCAGAACGGCAAGAAGATAAAGGCTCTCAGCACCAGTCAAGGCGAACTGAAAGGTTATAGTTCCACATTCTATATCATCAAACAGGGTACGGCTTTCTATATCACCTATGATGTGAACGGTAAGAGGCTGCATACTTTTGGTGCTGGTTCTGTGGGCGAGATCCTTGGTGTGGCTGGCGATACATTCACCAGTAAGAACGGTGCCTGGATCTATACTTGGAGCAAAGAGGGTAAGAATGCGTTAAAATTTGGAAGATAAGAGAAAAATATCTATCTTTGCAGCGTGAAAGGAGAAGCCAAGTAGAGCCACGATGTGCGGAACGGTGGCATGGCTGTGGGGCAAAACCTGTGGAGATGATGAGCAATTCGACCTTGCCGCTTGGTTTCTTTCACTCAAATACATCTGGCTGCTTCACGAGTTGATGCAGCCAGTTTATATTTTCCGATACTTAGGCAATGTGAACTCCGCAGGATCCTTCACCCTTGTAGCAGTTATGAAGTTGACATTGGCCACCAATTCACGGCTCACCTTCATCTTATAATTGGGATGCACGATGAACTTCGAAGTGCCATCAGTATAGATAAAGCATTCGCCATCATAGTAGAGATTCATCTGGAAGCGGTTCTGGGGGAAGCCTATCAAGTCAGCATCATCCACAACCAACCCCTTGGCCCCCTTTGAGGCCCTCATACAATGCTGCAATTGTTTTGCACTCATATAGAGGTCGTCGCTGGCGAGAGTAATGGCATTAGTCTGGGCGAACTGCATCATTCGCACCTCGACCTTGCCGATGGCAAATGGTTGAACAGAGGAGTAACCCTTCTGATGAATGTCACTGAGCACTGAGGCGATCTGTGATTCTAGTGTGTTTTCTGATGTTTTCATATTTCAAATGCAAAGGTAACACTTTTTATTTGAAAGTAATGCTTTTTAGGGCGAAAAAAAAGAAATACAAGACGAAAAACTTGGAAGTTTCAGTAATATATCACAGCGGGACGGTTCTTTTGTGTTAGCCAGCACAAAATCATCGTCCCTCCGTGTTTTTACGCTCACCCTCCTGACGAACATATCGGAAATTCCGACAGGTTGCTTCTTTCTCCAATTCTTCAACTTCATTGATGTGCAGAATGTGCTCTAAAACATTCGTACGAGATGACTTGAAAAGTTGAACTATCTGAGTCTGCATTACACACGGGGTTAGTTGTGTACACTTTTAAAATAATAACTCCTTCGGAAATCTTAACGCAATTTTAACGAAAAAAGTTTGGTGGAATGAAATCCTTTTAATACCTTCGCTAAAAAAGTTAAATATCTAATTTTCAGTAAATTAAATATAGTATGATTACAAATTTTGAAACAAACAAAGTTTATCTTGCAAAAGGGATGACTTCGGAAAAGTTTGTAGATGCGACAGGGCATCTTTTAGGAACATTGCATAACCAAAAGATTCATTGGGTATTTTTGCCCTTAACCGCATCCCCACTCCATATTTGGGCTCGTGACTATATGCCAGTGCAGGTAAGTAAAAAGAAGTTCGTGCGTTTCAATTATAGTCCTGACTATCTTGAATGCTATCCCGAATACAAACCCGACATATCTGCCATTCTATCTGCTTTGGGGATACAAGTGATAGACTCTGACATTATCATTGATGGTGGCAATATCATTAGTTGTGGCGATAAAGTCATCATGACAGACAAGATTTTCAGAGAGAATCCACACTACGACCGCGATATGCTTATCGATACGCTGAGTCAACTACTGGAAGCGGAAGTCGTGCTAATTCCGGAAGATCATTATGATGAATATGGTCATGCTGACGGTATGGTGAGATTTATGGGTAATGATCGTGTACTACTAAATAAATACTGCGACTTTGACAAGGCTCTACGGAAAAGGTTATTAGCAGCACTCAGCCCTCATTTCGACATC
>ONTZ01000086.1 GCA_900320905.1 uncultured Prevotella sp. | reverse complement strand
TTGCTTTCGGATAGTCAGTATCTGATAAAACAGACAGAAGATAAGGATGAACGATAGCAATATCTGCATTAGTAATGTATAGGCCATACGACGGATGACAGGCGAAATACTGATGGCCGTTGTCACCACAACCTCCTGCCCCTCGAAGATGTCGTAAGGATACGACACAAGCATGAAGGGTTGCCAAATGGAGCCATCTATTTGTATGGACGGTTGCCAAATCATCGTGTCGGCTTTCGTTGTAGTGATGCTTTGAGTATCTATATCTCGTGACCGCAGGATGCTGTCGAGCCTCTCCTTTTGGAATGGATGCTGGAGGTCGACGATGAAACGGTCAAGAGCTTCCAACAACAGGTCTGTCCCTGCACCCTCCTTGTTCTCGCATGTAAACTCAAAGCGTTCCATTCCATCAGGCATCTCAGACTGCTGGGTATTGCCATGATTGGCAATAAACTCCAAGAGGTACGTAGGGGCATCAACGTCCTTCGGGATGACAAGGGAGTGATGCAGTGTGTCGAAGGCAATTATCTCACACGTCCATGCTTCGGTTTTATCGTCATCTTTTTGATTGTGTGCTTTCCTAAATCGGTTGCCGTAAAGCCTTGGGGAACTCGGCAAGGCTTTTCTCACGGCTATATCTTCTTCGAAACAGGCGATAATTGTGTCATATAGCTCACTCTTGTACTCATCCAACGATAGTTGGTAGCGGCTATATAGCCAATAGCCTTGCACGAGTGTGTAGGCTACGATAGCGCAGATTGTCAGGCCATATATGAATTTAATTCTTCTTTCCATGCTGCAAAAGTACATATTTTATGATGAACCTGCGCCCGAAAGAATCCTAAAAATGCCAAATAGTAATAATTCAGTAATATTTATTTTCGGCTACGAGAGGAAATCACCCTAATTTTGCACCCGATTTCAAATTTATGTATGATTATGAGAAGGTTATTTTCACTTCTGTTGATGGTATTGCCTATGCTCGCTTTCGCACAGAGCATAGAAGTGAAGTATTCCGTGTACTCCAAGAAACGGGCAGAGGCTATTAACAAGATAAAAGGTGCGAAGGAGAATCAAGGGTATCAAGGGTTGCTGTCGGGCTTATCGGCAGAGAAAAAGGATTCATTCTGCCTGGTTGTCAGCGGCAGGATGTCATCGTTTGAGCAGATAGAGCCAGAAGAAGAACTGACAGGCGACCACGGCCCGAAGATTATCCTTGTGAATCCTTCTTATAGCGAAGAAAGCGTCTCCGTGTATAAGAATCTTGAAGATATGCGTGTGACGGAATTGAAGGATTTGTTGGCAAGAACCTATTCCATCACGCATCCGTTGCCACGCTACAAGTGGAATGTCGGCACTGAGTCAAAGGAGATTATGGGACTTCAAGCGTATAAGGCCACCATTGGTGATTCGATTACAGCGTGGTTCTGTCCGACTATCCCCGTACAGGACGGGCCAGGCTTATACTGCGGACTGCCAGGGCTTATCCTCGACTTGGAGGACGCGCAGACTGTCTATTCATGCACGGCTATCAATACCAATTCGACACGCGAAGTGGGAAAGCCCAAGAGAGCCAAGGAAATGACGGAAGAAGAATTTGTGAGCCTGAGACGGCGCACAATTGAGAATCTGAAGCAACGTTCGTCACAGTAATTGTGCATGAGGAAGGTAGCCGTCATAATTGTTTCTTTTCTGCTCTGCCTTGTTCGTTCTTCGGCGCAGGACATTAAACTGAAGGGGGCTGTTGTCAATGCTGATGACGGTTCCGCCGTGTCTTTTACCAACATCATGGTCTATTGCCTCCCCGATAGTACCCTCTTAGGATATGCCATTTCTTCCGACGATGGGACTTTCTCTGTTGCCGTATCGCCGTCCGTTAAAGATTTGTTCATTAAGGTTTCTTGTCTGGGCTTCAAAGGCCAGACCATTACAACAACGACAGGAGCCGATAGTCTGCTAATTAGGCTGGAGCCAGACAGCAAAATGCTGGAAACAGTCGTTGTCAAAGGGCGTGCGCCGGGAATCAAGGTCAGCGGCGACACCATCGACTACAACATCGGCAAATATACAACTGGCAATGAAAAGGTGCTGAAGGACATTCTCGCCAAGTTGCCGGGGATGGACGTGGACGAGAAAGGACAGGTGACGGTCAACGGGGAGTCAGTGAAGAAGATTCTCATTGACGGGCAGGACTTCTTTGGCAATCAGAACGAACAAATAACGAATAATCTCCCTGCCAAAGTCGTAGATAAGATTCAGTTGCAGAAGAATTACAGCGAGTTCTCGCTTCTCAAAGGATTCGACACCCACAGGGCCAACGCCCTGAACGTCAAGATTGACTCTCTGCACCGAGGCCGCATGACTGGTAATGCAGAACTGTTTGGCGGGTGGCCCAACAACTATCGGACAACTGTTAATGCCTACTCGTTTGGCAGCAAGGCCATGTTCGGATTTAACGCTAAGTACTTCAATACGGGCGAGGAAATCATGACACTCATGGACTATATCAAATTGTTGGGCAGCGTGAATGACTATGCCCGTTCGTTTGGCGGACAAGACAGGGTGATAGAGAGTGGCGTCAGTCTGCCATCGTTTCTGACGAGCAACATCAATTCCTATAGCCGACGGAATGCCCTCGTTTCCTCCAATACAGCTTGGAATCCCAACGAGAAACTGAAACTCAATGCCTACTACATGTTCAACTTTGAGGCTAACAAGGGCGAATATAACATCGAGAGGACTTATCTGGAGCGTAACAGAGCAGAGTCGCTATCTGAGAAATCGGACACAAGGCGGCGCTTCCATCACTTCGGTCTGAACATGAAATATAGGGTGGACGACAATACCGCTTTAGACTGCCGAACAACCATTACCGCAATGCCGCAAACCATCTGTAGGCATATAGGCAACTACGATTCCAAGACGCAAGTGCAGGAATGGGATTTTAGTCAGCGGATGTCGTTTGTGAGGAATTGGAACAACAAGAACCTGCTGACACTGAGCGGAGAATTGGGTTATCATCACAGCCGCCGCCAACTGCAAGTCTTGTCAGATACGATGTCGTTGTACGATATTCCTGCAGAAACGTACGCCATCGAACAGACGCAGAAGCAGGGGCTGTTGGATGCGTTTTGCTCTGTCTCGTGGTCTCACAGACTTTCCAAAGCATGGCAGATGGGCATGTCGGGAGGATGGAATCTAATTTGTAACGATGTATTAGCAGATGCTTCCCTCGATTATTTTAACGTGCCAAAGCAGACGCTCACGACAAATGTCTATGACTACTCCGTCTCGCTGTCGAAGAAGAAAGGGCTGTTTCGCATGAACGGAGGACTGACGTTGGCAAGTGTCAGTACTCGCTATGACGGCAATAAAGTCTTGCTTCTACCCGATGTTGGGTTGGAATTGGCTTTCAGTTCTACTAACTCGTTGTCACTGTCCTATAAAAGTGCATACGAGAAGGACGATGAGGTGTCTCTACGGGGAACTATGATTGACGATTATCGGCAATATACGGTTTACAGCGGACAGCAGGACATTCTGCATAGAAAAGACAGATTACAGTTGGGGCTTAACTATTTCGATATTCTCAATGACTTTACGTATATCATGCATGTTGGATGTACGTTCACGGAAAGCCCTTACATCTCAAACTATCAGAACGCAGGGAATGGCGTGAGGGTTGAACTGCTAAGAGCAGACCGCGCCAGCCGTTCCCAATACGCTTACTTCAACATCAAGAAAGGTTTCCGGGTGCCGTTGGTGCTGACATTCAAATCAACGCTGACAAACACCCTGTACCAGTCTGCCTATCAGAATATTCTCAGCAACAACCGTCTTTCACAGATGGACGGGACATTGGCTTTGGCCAGCAAATTCAAATCATTGTTCAACGTGGAGGTAGGTTATAAACTGACATTGCAACAGAGCAAGATGGAAATCAGCGGCGGTGTCATTAACTATGCCGAACATGAGATCTATCTGAGACCCATGCTGCTCAGAAAGGAACGGTTTGAACTGAATTTGCCTCTGTCGCTTGTCCTCGACCATTCTGGCGAGGATAACTTCCGCAATTTTGACTTAGGCATATCGGCTTCTGCCTCTCTGGGGCGTTGGTCGTTCTCTGTCGAAGGGCGCAACATGCTCCACACCCGTCATTACCGCCGACTTCGCATAGAGTCGAAGAACGATTATCAGGAGATTATAGCTGAAAACAGGTTGCCTGGATATATCATCGCTGGTGCCAAATACGTGTTTTAGTCCACAAAACAGAAATATAATGAAGGAAAAATGAAAAAAGTTATCGTTTTGCTTAGTTTTTCGGTTCTCTGAATCGTCCTTGTATGTAGATGACTGAATAAAAGTCGGATTATGACTAAGGAAGAATTTGAACTGATATACCGTCGGCATTATGCACCGATGTACCGTCTGGCCAGGCGGTTGCTCTACGACCCGCAAGAGAGTAAGGACGTGGTGAGTGAAGTCTTTGCCCGTCTGCTTCGCGGTGGCGCCATGCCTGACAGCGGCAAGATGGAGGGCTACTTGATGACTGCCGTCCGTAACCGATGTAGTGATGTACTCAGCCACAAGTCGATGCGGGAACGGGTGGAAAGGCTCTTCTTGCAGGAGTCGATGCAGAGCCAGATCGTTTCGATGAATGATGACGACCGTCTGGAACGGCTGATGCAATTCATCGAGGCGGAACTGCCACCGCTC
>ONTZ01000063.1 GCA_900320905.1 uncultured Prevotella sp. | reverse complement strand
GAAGTTGCCCTTGATGTCGCTGACCGTTCCGCCGACGAACGCGCTGTCCGCGGCGAGAAACAACTGGACCGTGGCCTGTATCATCGGCTCCTTCTGGTCTGAATCAAGTAATTGTCCACTGATGGTGAGTCGTCTGTTTTCTTCGTTTTCCTCCTGGCCCTTCGCGCCGGTCGCTGCCAGCAGCCAGAAGGCTAATAATAGAGTAATGTGTCGCATGATTACTAATAACTGTATTTAATCTTTATTTTGGTCGTTTGATGCGTCAATGAGCCTGCGGGTGAGGTGGCTGATGGCCTCGGCACTCGACTTCATACGGGCGGTAATGTCTGTCAGTTCATCGTCGGGTATCTCGTGGTGCATTTCGGAGAGCACCTGTGTAAAGCCGTTGATGATGTTCAGTGGCGTTCGTATCTCGTGGTACATGTCGCGTATGAAGGCCATCTTCCGCTCCTCGGCCTCACGGGTCAGGAGATAGGCCTGTTGCAGTTCCTGGTTCTGCTGCTCCAATGCGGCATTGATCTGTTGGATCTCGCTGACATGAGTAGCGAGCGACTGCTGCATCACCACGAAACTGTTTTGCAGTTGGCCTACGGTGTCGGGACGGTCGCTGTGAGGCAGGGTCTCGTCGAAGTGCCCGTCAGCGATACGCTGTGCCGAGACTGCCAGTTGGTTCAGCGGGGCAACGGCGCGGCGGATGATTTGATAGCAGATGATGAGCAACAGTAGGAGCGACAGGCTGATGATGGCCCAGACGGTGTACAACAGACGGTTATAGCCGCTGAACACATCGCTGTCGGGACAGACGGTGGCGATGCTCCATCCGGTGCGTTCCAATGGACGGTAGAACACATGGGCGGGGTTGCCATCGACAATCATCTGCCAAATACCGCTTTGTCCTTCGAGCATGGAATGGCCTAAGAGGATGACATCCTTTTGGGCTTGCGGGTCAGGATCGGAGAAAATGGTCTGCCTAATCAGTTTCCCAGTGTCGGGATGTACGATATATCGTCCGTCGTGGCCAAGCATGATGGCAGAAGAGTTAGGATAGGCTTTAACGGTGGTGACGGCCTGCGACAGCCATTTCAGCAACAGGTCGGTGCAGAGTACACCGACGGGTTCTCCATCTGCATCGTAGAGTGGCTTGACGTAGGAGTAGTTGTATTCCGACGAGGTCAGACTACCTGGTGCGTCGTCGATATAGGGTTCCATCCAGATGGCTCGCTTCTGTTCCCAGGGGTTCTTGTACCAATCCTGTGCGAAGTAGTCGTGCTTTTCTATCACGGTGGTGATGCTATCACCTTGCCTGAGGGAATAGGCGGAGAAACGTTGGCCGTATTGGGGGAAATAGTCTGGTTTCATGGCGATAGTGAACCCCAAGATGTCGGGGTGCTGTTCCAGCATCCTACGGGAGTAGGCCAACAGCGAGTCGGGTTGGAGATGTTGCTGGATGAGGGCTTCCATCTCCTTGGTGTTCTCCTCCGCCTTATCCATAATAGACGAGATATGGCGCACAGTTTCGTCGAGTGCCTGTGTGGCGCGATGGACGGCTTCCTCGGTGCCCTGTCGCTTGGATTCGTAGAACAGGTAGCTGAGCGACACGCAGAACACACCACCTACCACCAGTAGGATGAGCAGGCCAAGTCGCAGCGACAGGTGCTGTTGGATGTATGTCGTCAGGCGCGTCATGGTGTCGTGGGCGTTTCGTGAGGGGTGGGGTTGTTCATCATCTTGTCCAACAGGAATGTGACCTCATCGGTGTAGGACAGCATTTGGATTTTCATCTTCACCATATCGGTTTTGGAGAGTTCCTTATAATGGTCGCAGAGCGTGTCTGTCAGTTCAGAGATGGCATCCACATTCTGTACCATCTGTCCGGTCATACGACTAAGGAACTGGGTCTTGATGCTGTCTGATTCACGGATCTGATCGTAGGCTGCCTGCAACTCGTCGTTATGCTGACTGAGGGTGCTGCGTTTCAGTTGCATCTCAGAGATATAATCCGACAAGGCATGTTGCATCGTGGCAAAACTGTTTTGTAGTTGGCCTATCTCGTCTTTCTGTGATGTCTCCGTGATTTGCTCTTCAAGGTTCTTTTGGGCGATCTGCTCCGCTGAGGCTGCCAATAGACCTAGCGGACGCAGATGGCGGGAAACCACCAACCAGCAGACAATTAGCAGGACAATCAGGCTGACGACGGCTGTCAGAATCGACAACTGCAAGATGTGCGAGAAGTTTGACATCAGGAAACATATCACGCCGAACACCAGTGCTGCAATCCCCACTACCCAAAGGGTGATCTGGGCAGTCAGGGAACGGCGGATAGGTGCTGTCAGCGTCATGTCTATAGTTTATTTGCTTGCTCCAACGATATTTTTGAGGGCGGAGCCGAAGATGATATACTGGGTATTGCCGGCGATGGTGCCCTCGTTCTGTCCCCAGAGGAAAGGCCAGTCATCGTAGTTCTCGAAATGGTCTGGTTTGCGGAAGAGCAGACCGGGAGCCACGTTGCCGGGGATGGCAGAGAAGTCGGCGCGGTGGCACCCACCACGGCTACAAACGAGTAGTTATGATAGGGGTGACAGCCGTAGAGCCAGTTGCTGACGCGGTAGACCTCATCCTTGCTCACAATGTCGGGGAAATAGATGTGGGCATAGTTCACCGTGATGCCGAAGTTCAGAACGGCATTCACGCCGGCCCAGTTGCCCAGTCCGATGGGTACGCCATAAGGGTTCTGCTTGTCGAAGTCCTTGATGTAGGCTTCATATTTCTCCACGTAGGGACGGAGTTTCTGCTTGTAGACCTCGTCCATATAAGGTACGGCATCGAGAGCCGTCTGCATCGTGTTAGACACGTTGCGGTCAAGGGCATTCCATATCTGCTGCTCGTAGTTGTCGCGGTACTGCTGTTCCTTCGTGGCAGCATAGAGTTGCAGGTTGGTTGCCAGGTCGCCGCGATTGTTGCGGGCACGGGGCTGACGACGGCGGTCGGCATTTGGTCCATCCTGGTTTTCGAAACGCTGGCTACGCTGGTTCATCAGTTCTGTGGCTTCCTGCATCAGTCGCTTCGACTGGGTGAGGGCACGCTGGGCCAGATCGTCGTTATACCCAGTGAGGGCTCGGCTGGCAGCGGCAAACATCGTGGCGGCCTGGAAGTCGAGGCTGGGGTTGCGGGTGGTGAAGGCCCACATATCGTCGGGTGTACCGCTGCGCTTGCCGTCGGCAGATACCTCGTAGGGCTTCAGCGATGGATCGTAGTGCAGACCGTCGGTGATGCTGGCCGCATCGCCGAGGTGGTGGTAGTTGTCGAGAACGGAGTTGGAAAGGGTAGAGGCCATGTGTCCGATCTGCTCAGCCTGTGCCACGAGGTTCAGCGTGCCGTGTTCGATGAACTGCAGGATGTCTGGTGTGCCGTCGGGACGGTGCAGGTCCACATAGCGCTGCTTCTGACTGACGAACGTCTCGTCGCGCTGAGGCTTGAAGAGTTCCCAGGTGCGGATGAAGTTCTGCACCACACTGATGTTCGAACCCGTCTCGATATCGAAGTCGCCGGCATCAAAGAATCCGCCGATATTCAGACCGGGAATGAGTTCGTAGGGCTTGTATTTCGTGTCGGTCTGTGCTCCCTGGCGGTGCAGGTCGAAGTGGTCGCTTTCAGGTGCCTGCAGATAGCCCTCCTTGAACGGTTCACCGTGCCAGGTGCGGTAGCCCTCGTTCACGTACATGTGGTTCATGTGGATAGGTACCCACACATCGGTGGTGGCATCGGTGATCTTGTCATAGACATGCTCGTCGATGAGGAAGTCGTTTGTCTTGGTATTGCCGTATTGGATAAAGTAGACACCCCGCTCCTTCACGGACGAGAAGTCGAACTTCACATAATTATATTTAAAGTAAGGTCCCCACGACTGGATGCTGCCCTTGTAGGCCTCCGTCGTCGTACCGTCGGTGTTGATACGCATCAGCGAGGCTGTTGCCAGCGGCTGGTCTTTCTTGTCGAGTTCAATGACAGCCACCTTCGGCTGTTCTGGGGTATAGCCTATCTGCGAGAAACCGATGTTCGGTTCACGGATCCAGTTGGGGATGGCGTGGGGCTCCACGGTCCAGGTCACCACTTTGCCCGTCTTTCCCTTCGGCAGTATGCTGCGCAGCACAAACCAACCGTTTTGTGCCAGCATCCTTCCGTCGTAGAGTTTCAACTCTGCGTCATCACTGCTGATGCGGATCATGCGCGAGGGATCGTCGGTAGCCACGATAATCTGATGGCCAGTCTCCAGGGGCAGAGGATCCACAAAACGGCCTGTACCCCGGTCGTCGTAGGTCTTGAAACCCTTGAACTGTCTGGGCTTCTCGCTGTTCGGACGGGTGATGGTCTGACTGGTGGCATAGCGCGGGAAGCGGTTCAGGCGTCCGTCCATCGTGAAGGTCTTCAACCAATACTGCGACGGCAGGAACTCTATATTGAAGCCTGCCTCGCCAGCCAACTTCTCCGGTACGGGCTTGTCCAAATAGACGGCAATCTCCACTGCCTTGCCCTTGGCAGTCACCACCACACGGCTGTCGAAGTCGTAGTCATCGTAACGCATGGCAACTTCGATACTGCCGTTCTCACGATTCACCTTCCGGCTGGTCATCTTCGGCACAAGATCCCATTGTTCGGGCGTATTGTTCAGGCGGACGGCTCCACCCTGTACGGTACGCACACCATGATGAATGATTTCAATGCCGGAGTTCTTCTCGTCATTGAAACCACCATTAAAACTATTGCTGAATACCAGCACGTTCACTCCCTGACGCTCAAAATACTCCTGTTCGTTCAATTGTAAGTTTTGAGCATGACCAACAGATGCCGCCGCCAGCAGCACTGTGAGTAGGAATTGTCTAGATTTCATTTTCCTTTCAATTAAATGACACATTAAACAATGACCTGGCATGATGTCCAAAGTCTATTTGATAACCACTTTATTAAACAATTTTAACCTCATTCCTCGTCCATCGGGTAGTGGACGCCCCATTTCTGGCGTAGCCCGTCCATCAGTTGCATGATGTAGAGTGTCTCCTCATGCGGCATCTCGCGAGGTTCTAGTAAACCGTCGATGAGTGCCTGACGGCAGGCTATGAACTGATACTCATAACCCGTTATCTGCTGAGGCACGTGGATGGTCTCGATGTAGGTACGGTCTGGACCGTTCACCGTGATGGTCTGGGGGTTGTTGATGTTGTCGATGATGAGGTTGCCCTCCGTACCTGCGATGACACCGATATTGTCGCCCACGCAGGCTGCACTCGACTGGAGGTTACAAAGCATACCGTCGGCCAGTATGATACTGATGGCATTGGTCAGATCCATACCCGTCTTCGATTTCACGCACTGGCTCTCCATGCTGACGATGTCGGCAGGGAAGAACATCCTGACGAAGTTGAGGGCATAGACACCCAAGTCGAGCAAGGCTCCTCCGCAGAGGTCGGCCCGCATGATACGCGGCTTGTCGCCCATCGAGTAGCCTAAGGTGGCAGTCAGTAGTCGTGGTGTGCCGATTTGACCTTTGTTAAGTAGTTCGCGTACTATATTTACTAATGGTTGGTAACGCGTCCAGATGGCCTCAGCGAGAAACACCTTCCGTTCGTGAGCCAGTTCGATAATCTCTTTTGTCTGCCTGGCATTAGCCATGAAGGCCTTCTCAACAAGACAAGGCTTGTCTGCCAACAGAGCCTCTTTTGTCACATCATAATGGTGAGAATGAGGCGTGGCGACATAGACCAGATCCACATCCGGGTCTGCGATCAGTTCTGCATACGAGCCATACGACTTTCTTATTTTCCATGTCTTTGCAAAAGTCTCGGCTTTCTCTAAAGAGCGTGAGGCAATGGCATAACATTCACATTCCTTTAGTCCGTTTAGGGTGATGGCTGCCTTCTCTGCAATCCATCCAGCGCCGATGATACCGACGCGCAAAATATTGTCTTGTTTCATGTTTTATGATGTTTTGGCCACAAATTTACAAAAAAAACGGGAATATGTATCGTTTTTTGAAATTTTAATATTAATTTTGCCGCCGCATAAACTTAAACTCTTAATTAAACAAATGAAAAGATGAGAAAACAAAGTTTCATGTTTCGGACGCTGGCAGTGGCACTGGCAGTGTTCAGCAGTGTTGCCGCTATGGGGCAAGAGAAGAAAAATGGTGAGACAGACTGGATGAAGGACTTCACCAGCAGGATTACACTCAACGGTTATGCACAGGGAGGCTGGAGTTACCAGGATCCCAATGGAAAGAAAACCAACTCTTACAATCTGAAACGCACACTGCTATGGGCAAAGGCCCGCATCACTGACCGCTGGTCGTTTATGTTTATGCACGATTTCTCCAGTGTGGTCCAGGAGTATTACACCGATTATCGCATCTCCAACGACAAGTCTCTGACAGTCCGTCTCGGACAGTTCAAACACTCCTATACGATGGAGAATCCTATGTCGCCCACACAACTCGAACTCATCGACGTCTATTCACAGGCTGTACTCTATCTGGCTGGCGAAGGCCCTGACCCTCTGAATGGTGTGAACTATGGCCGTGATATGGGCATTAATATCTATGGCGACCTGTTCAATGGGGTTCTGCACTATGACCTCGCCCTAATGAGCGGACAGGGTATCAACCGCAAGGATCAGAACAATCAGAAAGACTTTATTGCCAAACTCGAAGTGAAGCCTTTCGATGGTCTTCGCATTGTGGGCTCTGGTTATCTTGGCACAGGCTGCGCCGTGGGTACGGCAGCCTGGAACCCTGCTATCCAGGTGGGCGACAACTACAAGCGCAACCGTTACAGCGTAGGTGCTGAATACAAGACACGACCCTATTCGGAAGGTCAGTATAAGGAAGCCCGTCCTGCCAGTATCCGTGCCGAGTGGCTTGGTGGTGAGGATGGTGAGGTAGGTTCCCGTGGTGGTTATGTCACGACGACGATCCCTGTGGCAGGTGCTCTCGACGTCGTAGCCTCTGGCGAGACCTTCGACAGGAATACGAAGGTGGACGGCTGGGATCAGACCAACCTGACTCTCGGTTTGCAGTACTGGTTCTACAAGAAGTGCCGTGTGCAACTGCAGTACACCCGTTGTCTTTGTGGTGAGAATATCAGTTCAAAGGATTATAACTGGCTTCAGGCCCAAGTACAAGTTGCGTTTTAATTTATTGTAGTTAGTAATGAGTAATTGTGATTACCAATGATTATAAAAGTCTTATTAACGGTTATTTTCCTGGTCGTGATGGTAGGTGTGGGTGTGTACTCACGCAAGCAGGCCAGAAGTGTTGACGGTTTTGTGTTGGGTGGACGTGCCGTAGGTCCCTGGCTCACGGCTTTCGCCTTTGGCACTTCTTATTTCTCGGCAGTGGTCTTCGTGGGCTATGCCGGACAATTCGGATGGCGCTATGGTATGTCGAGCGCGTGGATTGGTATCGGTAATGCTATTATCGGTTCCCTTTTGGCATGGATTATCTTAGGTCGTCGCACCAAACTGATGACCCAGCATATCGAGTCGCGTACGATGCCCGACTTCTTCGGAACCCGTTTCAACGATCAGGGTCTGCGTGTGGTGGCATCCGTCATCGCCTTCGTGTTCCTGATCCCCTATACCGCAGGTGTCTATAGTGGTATCTCCCGCCTCTTTGAGATGGGCTTTGAGATTCCCTACGAGTACTGTGTCATCATCATGTCCATCCTCACTGCTGTCTATGTCATCATCGGTGGCTACAAGGCGACGGCGATGAACGACTTCATTCAGGGTATTATCATGCTCTTCGGCATTGTGGCTGTCATCCTTGCCGTGCTGAATGCACAGGGTGGTCTGACGGCTGCTGTGGATAAACTGGCTCAGATCCCCTCTGATGCCGACCCCACCGTGAATGGTGGCTTTGCCTCGTGGTTCGGCCCTGACCCGTGGGGACTGCTGGGTGTGGTCATCCTGACCTCATTAGGTACGATGGGACTGCCCCAGATGGTGGGTAAGTTCTATTCGATTACGGATGAGAGTGCCATCAAGCGTGGCACCGTCATCTCAACTATCTTTGCCTTCATCGTGGCAGGTGGCTGTTATTTCCTGGGTGGTTTCGGACGTCTGTATGATCCAGTGATCAATGAGGCAACGGGTAAGATTGCCTTCGACTCCATCGTGCCTGCCATGCTGGTCACATTGCCTGATGTACTCATTGCCCTGGTGGTGCTGCTGGTGCTTTCGGCTTCTATGTCAACACTGGCCTCACTGGTGCTGACCTCTTCATCGACGATGACCCTCGACCTGATCTATCGCGACAAGAAATCGTTGCCTGGCGAGGTGGAGGATGGTACCATCGACGATATCGTGGCAGAGAAGATCGAGCGTCGTAAGGTGGTGGTGATGCGTGTGCTGATCATGTTCTTCATCGTCATCTCACTGCTCATCGCCCTCAATCCGCCTACGTTCATCGCCCAACTCATGGGTATCTCGTGGGGCGCATTAGCTGGTGCCTTCCTCGCACCGTTTATGCTGGGTCTTTACTGGCGTGGTGTGACCACCGCCTCTGTCTGGGCCTGCTTCATCTGGGGCGTGGGTCTCACCGTCATCAATATGCTCGCTGGTAATCCCATCAACCCCATCAACTGTGGTGCCATCGCTATGGTGGGTGGCTTCCCTGTGGTGTGGATCGTTAGTCTCCTGACGAAGAAACTGCCGAAGCAGACCGTTGACACAATTTTTGAGTGTTACCAATAATAAATTGAAAAGGGCTTCGGAATCTTCGAAGCCCTTTTCAATTTATGTTATCTGTTCTCCTATACGAGCCTTGAAAGTCTCTCAATGAGTACTTGTGACTTTGTTGCAGAGATACATACCCATGAGAATGAGTAGGGTGCCGATGATGAAATAGATGGTGATGCGTTCGGACAGGATGAGCCAGGCAAAGAGCACCGTGGTGACAGGATTGAAATAGACGTAGTTGGTCACGATGGTGGCACCTAACTTCTTGATGACCCAGTTCCATGCCAGGAAACAAAGCATGGAAGCGACAAAACCCAAAAACAACAGGTTGGCCAGGATGTCAGGACGCAGCACCACACTGGGCGACGGCATGTCTGGCCATACCAGGAAGTAGGGGATCATGGACAGCAAACCATAGACGAACACCTTTCGGGTGGTAAAGATCGTGTCGTAGCGCTGACTGGCTGGGATCATCAACAGCGAATAGAATGCCCAACAGAGACAGGCCCCAAAAGCCAGCGTATCGCCCAAGGGGGAAAGGTGCAGCACGAAATGACCGTTCAGTACCACAATCACCACGCCTATGGCAGCCATCACCGTTCCCACAATCTGTATGCCATGCAGTCGTTGGGAGCGATAGAACCAGGCGATGAGCAGGGCTGCGAACAGCGGACAGAGACAGACGATGAGTGAGGTGTTGGTAGTAGTGGTATAAATCATGGCGCTGTTCTCTGTCAGGAAATAGAGCGAACCGCCAGTGATGCCTAATGCCACCATCAGCAACTCGTCCTGCCACGATGCCGCGAAAAGCCGGAAGGACTTACGGGTCAGCGAGTAGATGAGTAGCAACAGGTAAGCCACGACAAACCGCAACACAAAGATCTGTGCTGCGGTCAGTCCGGCGATAAGCAGCAGTTTCGTGAAGACAAACGTGGATCCCCACACGGCTACCACCAGAAAAGCCACCAAGTGATAAAGCAATCTGTTCATCTGGTGCTTGCTCAAATCATTCCACGATGCCCTCGACGGTATATCCCACTTGGCGCAGGAGGTTCAGCACACCTTTCTCGCCTGGCAGGTGACCAGCGCCAACGGCAAAGAGCGTAGGCCTCAGCATCATTAGCGTGGGCATTTTTTCCACCCAGTTGGCATTGCGGTTGTTGATCATGACGTCTTCCTCCTCTGGCGTAGAGTCACAACGGTTGTTCAGCGTGATGTCCATCGCCTCCTTGATGGCATTGATGTCCTGTGCAAAGAAGGCACGGATGATGGCATCGGTCATCTCGTCATAGAGGTCGGCATTATCTACTTGGCACATCAGCAGTTCCTTCTGGCGTTCCAGCGTCATGCTTTTGAAGAGTGTATTGATCTGATCGGACATGGACTCCAATCCGCCCACACCCTTGCCATGCGTAAGAGACTCTTTCTGAAAGTACTCGTCGAAGCCGCTTGGCGCACCATTTTTCTTCACGAAAGCAAGAAGCGACAGATTCGTACTCAGCGCCACGGGACTCATCCTCCCCATCTGCTGGGCCAGCAACGGACTGTTCAAATCCATACCGAGCAGTTTTTGCATATAGGCATTCAGACGGGCCATCTCGTCGACAGAGAGCACTTTGTCGATGGTCATCCCATCAGGCAGCATCATCGCCTGTTGCAGGAGGGCCACGCTGTCAGCATTGGCCATCTGACTCGTCAGCAGTTCACCGTAGGTCTGCATACATTCATCCATCACGCGTCGCAAGCCTGGGATGGAGTCAACGAATGAGACGGGAGCCAGATGGTATGTACCCAGGATATACGACGGCGATGCCAGTCCACGCCCCGAGATACGATACAGAAGTTGTGCCGATGCACCCAGCGTCGCCACCGTCAGTGCTATAATTATGAGAATTCTTTTCATACAAATCAAGTTACATTCGTTATCTTGCTGCAAAATTACGAAATAATTCTGAGATACAGCATAATAGAGCCACTATTTGTAAAAATAGAGGCTTTAAATTTGGCAACAGGGGCTCTATTCTCAGCGTAGAGCCTCTATTTTAGACTCCACTGTGGCGGAAAGTTAAGAAAATTGATAGGCCTGACACTATGCCGACTGAGAGGGTTTTACCCGTGCTATTAAGGAAAAATCTTGCAAGTATTAATTCTAACAATTGCGAGGATTAATACTTGCAAAATATACAATTAACGCCTGTGGTCTCTGCTGCCTCTGTCAATGATGGAAATGTATGAAAAATTCAAAAACACTATTTGAACAGCGCACCACCGCACCACCGCACCGTTAGGCGCGTCGCCGTTTCGGCGCGTCGGCGCGTCTTTTCGAAAAAACGTCCAGACCTAACACACCTAACGTACTCACATTTATGTTTTGCAAAATAAAAGTTACCCACTTACCCACTTCGGACATTTAGGTTTTTCGATTTAGAAATTCTTATTCTTAGATATTATATATATTATATATATATATTATAATATATATATATAATATATATAATATTAATATAAAATATTAAGTGTAAGTAGTACAACTAAAAGAAAAAGTAAAAATACTAAATGTCCGAAGTGGGTAAGTGGGTAACTGGGTAACTGTATGCGGATATGCTAACAACTGGAAAAATACAAAAAGTGAGTTTGTTAGGTCGTTAGGTGCGCTGTATGTCGCAATTCGAAAATTCAAAAGACGCGCCGACGCGCCGAAACGGGTAAACGGTGCGGTGGTGCGCGGTGCGGTGTCAAGTAATAGGTGCATTAGTCAAATACAGCAGGATCTGTAATAGTGATAGTCTTGTCTCGGATGCCATGCAGGAGTTGCGCTTGAAGCATAAGAAGGAGGCTCAGAAGGCACAGAACGAGCAGCGCAAGCAATTCAAGGATGACTTGAAG
>ONTZ01000046.1 GCA_900320905.1 uncultured Prevotella sp. | reverse complement strand
ATTTTTAATTTTATATGAAATCACAGAGTGGCACTGAGCGTGTCGCGCCGCCTACGTTCGGGCGTCGCTCCATTCTGATGTTTAGAGTATAGTGAGTGATAGCTAGTCAGGTTCGATGTGGCACTCCCACTGCCCGTCTCTGTTGCCCGACAACCTATGGGGACGATACTTGGCGGGCAGCGTGCCCGTAACTGCAAAGTTACGACAAGTTTTCCAATCATCCAAATATTTCTGCCAAAAACTATGTCTTGCATACCCTTAAGGGTTAGGTGGAGCGGTGCCCCATTCAGCAGTGAGATTACGATTCGGTTGATTTATTTGTTTCTATTTTGTTGTTTCGTTTCTTTTTTGTATCTTTGCAGCCAGAAACAAACAAGTTAGGATTATGACAACATTAGAGTTGAATGCGCAGATATGGCGCGACATGGCCGAGATAGCCGACAGCGAGCCGCTGATGAAGCAGTTGGCAAAGTATCTGAAGAAGTTGGTGGCCAAAAAGTCAGACCCGACACTGATGACGAAGGAGGAGTTCTTTGCTCGCGTCGATGAGGCTCGTGAGGAAATCAGGCAGGGGAAGGGAAAACGGTTTTCCGACCCCGAGGAAATGAATGCCTGGCTTAACTCTCTCTGACCATGTACGATATTGTCTACTCTGAGAAAGCCCAAGAAGACTTGGCAAAACTGAGGCGCAGCGAACCGGCAGCCCATAAAAAGGCTGTGAAGTTGCTCAACGAGTTGATGCTACACCCACGTACCGGCACGGGCCATCCCGAGCAGTTGAAGGGCGACCGCGCCGGACAATGGAGCCGCACTATCACGAGGAAACACCGATTGATTTACGAAATCTTCGAGACCGAGGTCTATGTGGATGTGCTTTCCGCCTATGGCCATTACGATGACAAATAGCCTCCTTCGTTGAAACACCGACACAAAGTCAGACACTTCGTGAGCTTTTGGTAGCATTTTGGCACAAATCGGAGGTCTTTGATCTTTTTCAAACAGAGGTGTTGGAGATCAAAGACCTGTCCCCTTGATCGGAGTCCCCTTGATCGGAGTGATCGGTGTCCCCTTGATCGGAGTATTTACTCCGTAGGAAGTTTTCAGCGGAGATCACGAGTCCCCCTGATCGTTATCTCGTTCGTTTGGGTTTGGAGTCAGAGAAATTGGTGGTGCGGAGGAGTTCCTCTGCCTTTTTGATCATCTCAGTAAGTTGGGCATTGGGGCTATCTTCCTTACGGGCGAGTTCGAGGAATTTCTCGAAATAGGTCTTCGCCTGTTTTCCGTCGGGCAGATAATAATAAGTGGCACTGGCGATGTTGTAATAGGTGGCGATGGAAGTGGGATTATATTCCAAATGCTTCTTCCAGGCCTCCACGGCCTTGTCGTACTGGCGCATCCAGTAGTAGGCCTCGCCTTGTGACAAGGTGATGGCCCTCATCGTTGTGGTGTCGGGAAGCAGGAGTTGCGTGGCGAGATCCAGATAGCCGAGACCCTCGTCCAGCCGTCCGGTATCGACGCAGACCACCCCGAGGCGGTAGGCGCAGCCAGCATGCTGCATTCCACTGAGGAGAAATGCGGGAACGAAGTATTTGTAGGCCAGTTCAAGGCTGTCCAACCGGCTGTAACACATACCGGCGGAGTAGAGGGTGTTGAAGGTGGAGTCGCCTTGTTGGAGCAGACGCTCATACATCATGACAGACTTGTCGAACTGCCGGTCCATAAAGTAGGCATCGGCCAAGGCGCGGTTGACAAGGATGTTCGTGGAGTCTTTTTTGAAGTAATCCTCACCGTAGCCAATACCCTTCCAAGCCTGATCCTCCCTGACAACGGCCACAATAAGACCTGCCATCATCTCACCGTCCATAGGATAACGGGACAGCAGATTAGATGTCCAATAGATGTAGGAGTCATTGTCGCCTTGTTTCTGATAACTGTAGCAGAGTTGGCGGAAGGACTCGTGGGTGAGGTCGCTGGCAGGGACATTCTTCAACAGATCAGCCGCCTGGCGGTAGTTGGCGCGCTTATAGTAGCAGTCGGCCAGTTTGATGCGCACCTCTGCCGTGTCTTTCATCGCGAAGGCCTGCTGGTAGTACTCCAGGGCCTCGAAGGTGTTGTACTGCTGCATCAGACTGTCGCCTGTTTGCAAGAGCATGGTCAGAGAGTCTACGGCGACGGGCTCCACCACCTTCTTTTTTGAAGCAACCTCACCCCGAGCGGTAGATACCGTCAACAGGGCGAGGATGAACATGATTTTTTTATACATTGAAGAGAGAGCGTTATTTCTTCGTGGTGATGATGATGACACCATTCTTGCCTTTTTCACCATAGATGTCAGTAGCGGCCTTGTCCTTCAAAACATCCATTTTTGCGATGGTTTTGGGATCGATATCCTTCATCTTCTCGAAATCGATGGTCTTGTCATCAACTACGACAAGTGGTGTTTCTGTCGGAGTGAAAGTGCCTGTGACTGTCAGTTTCTCTGTCGGCGTGAAAACACCTACGGCTGCCGGTGCTTCTTTGGTCTTGCCATCGAGGCGGAAGTTGATGGGCACGGTATATTTCACACGCACGACCTTGCCGCTCTGCTTGCCTGGCGTCCAGTTAGGCATCGCGTTGATGACACGGAGGGCCTCCTCATCGAGCGAGGGATCGACAGACTTCACGACCTTGGCCTCACTGATGCTGCCATCCGTCTCGATGACGAAAGTGGCAAGGACACGGCCTTGTTTGTTTGCCTCGAAGGCTTCTTTCGGATAACTGATATTTTTCGAGAGGAACTCCATCAAGGCAGCCATGCCACCAGGGAACTGCGGCATCTCTTCCACCACCTCAAAGGCCGGCTCGTCGCCAGGGGTGACGGTTCCTTTGATGACAGGCATAGCGGTGCCTTCGACCTTTTTCTGGTCGTCTGTGTCTACAACAGTCTCAATAATCTGAATGTCCTGATTGCCACCCGTCTTGATCGTAGCATTCTTCTTGCCTTTCTTGACAGGCACTTGTTTCTGGGGTTCGTCGTAGACATAGTCATTGACGGTCTCTGCGTTGAGGGCGAGGGCGACACCCACGATGGGCAGGAGCGCGAGCAGTTTCAAGAGGTGACTGCTCTTGGAGGTTTTATTTGTCATCATTGTGATTCGGTTTTTGAGGGTACTGTGACTGATACCGTTGACAAGGGAGTACCCGCCGATGCCACCGGCTTTTGTGATTAACAGGTATTGATATTGACGCGCATTGATCCCTTGGGAGAGTACTGCACCATCGGCCTCGTATTCGTGGATGGCGCGCAGGTCACTGCGGAGCATCCAGATGGCGGGATTAAACCACTGGAGGGCGGTGAGGATGTCGACGAGGAGCACGTCCCACGAATGATGCAGGCGGATATGTCCCCGTTCATGAGTGAGAATCGCAGGATCGTTTATTTCGTAGTCGCTGCGGTTCATCACGATATAGTGCATCCAACTGAAGGGCGCCAAGTCTGCGTTACCGGTCACGCAGATGGTGGTGCCATCAGCCTGCGGATGCTGTTCGCTATGCCTAATCAGGCTGGTGATTCTGAACAACGACCAGAGGGTATGGGTGAGGGTTGCTACGACACCTATTATAAAAAGGACTATCAGAGCGGATTGCAAATACTGATACTCACCTGCACCGGATTGCAAATCCGCTGCGACGGCAGAGCCAAGTTCCACGTCGATCGTAGGCATCGGCATCACTACCGTCCGGTGCATCGTGATGACGCACAGAGGCAGCACAAATGAGGCCACAGCGGTCAGCAGGAGCACGATGCGGTTCACGCGGTGGAACGTCTCACGGGCCAGCAACAGACGGTAGAATATATAGAACACCGCAATCAGCACGGCTACCTTTAGGTCGTATGTCAGAAATTCAAGCATGACTGTTCTCGATTTGGTCTATCAGTTCTTTCAGTTCTTCGACGGAGATCTTCTCTTCCTTGACGAATGAGGAGACGGCAGAGAGGTAGGAGTCGTTGAAGTAGTTCTTGATCACACCAGCAATGGATTTCCTTCCGTATTCCGCCTCAGTGATGAGGGGAAAGTACTGGTAGGTATTACCAAACTGCTTATGATCCAGGAATCCTTCCTTCTCCAGTATGCGTACCATCGTGGAGAGTGTATTGAAGTGCGGACGGGGCTCGTCGTAGTACTCTAAGAGTTCCTTGACGAACATCGGTCCGTGCGCCCAGTACAGATCCATGATCTCTTTTTCTCTATTTGTCAGTTTTTTCATTGTCGGTTTGCTTTTAATCATTCAATCACTTTGCGCGTCGTTATCTTTACCTGAGTGCAAAGTAACTAAAAGTTTTCGTTATATACAACTAAATGGATTAGTTTTTAAACTAAATTAATTAGTTTGAATTCCATTTAACGATTATTTAGACCCAAACCAATCTTTTTCCCTTTTATTTTTTGTTGTTTCAGCAAAAAACCATATCTTTGCAACTAACTCGAAACAGAAAGATATGAAAGGAACCATAATAATTTGCTGTCTCCTATTTACCTTGAATGCAGCAGCACAGGAACAGGCAACTACTGACAGTGTGAGCCCACAGCACAATTCCACAAGCCTGATGGGCAAACTACGCCATGTACAGCAAATATTAGACAACAAAGCACGGGCCAAGGTTGACCCACGCTACATCGAAGTTCCCGAAAAGCCCTGGCGAGTCATCCTCCGTTACAAGGAGACGGCAGTCGACGTGGATTACGAAAACGACTTTTACTTTCCTGAGGACAAGGAGCGCCTATTCTGGGAGTTATGCTTTGAACCACCCGTGGCGGCTTCCGTCGGTTTCTGGGCTGGCTATCGGGGTACGGGCATATCCTACTCCCAATCGCTCGTCAAGAACGCAGGCCGCTATTTCTCTTTCAGTACCACAGGTGCGAAGTATGGATTCAACTTCCGGCTGAGGAGATTCAGTACAGACGAAGTAACATTCAATGCAAAAGCCTATCATGACGGGGAGATGATAGGGGAACAGAACATACATGACAGAATCGATGCCCCAGTATGGATACGTTCCACCTATGTCAATGGATACTATGTGTTCAATGGGCATCACTACTCACAGGCCGCCGCCTACAACCAGTCCGTCATCCAGCGCCGCTCCGCTGGCTCGCTTCTGGCAGGAGCCACATGGTATCAGTCGTCATTCGACCTGTCTGCCCCCGAGAATTCCCTGTTTATGATTCTTAGCAAAAAAGTGGGCCGTATCAAAATGCACCAGGCTAACATCGGTATTGGCTACGGCTACAACTTCGTACCGTTCCGAGGCTTCGTGATCAACGCAATGGTCATGCCTACCATCAGTGTATATAACCACGTGAAAGTCTATAAGTACGACTTCAACTACCTCCCTCTGGACGATAATGTTATGCCGCCAGAAAGTTACGGACAATGGAACTCACAGACGCACACCTGGGCCAATGGGGAGAAATATAAACCTATGGATACTGGTGACAAATACCTGCAAGATGTTGAGGTTTGGGAAATTGACAGTGATGAAAACTACGGCAGACTGCAGTTCAATGTCGACCTGCGACTCGGCATTGCCTATAACTGGAGCAACTACTTCATAGGTCTTCAAGGACAGTTTAATCGTTTCTCCTACAAGATGGATGAGACCAAGGTTATCCTCATCGACGGCTATGCCCGGGTGTCACTGGGCATGAGACTCTGAAATGACGCAAAAAAAAGCGGTGCATTCTGAAAAACGCACCGCTTTTACCAATATCTCGTAAATGCTACGAGGGGTACTAGACCTTAATCTCAACCTCAACGCCGCTGGGGAGTTCAAGTTTCATCAGGGCGTCAACAGTCTTTGCTGTTGAACTGTAGATGTCGATCAGACGCTTGTAGTCTGACAACTGGAACTGCTCACGAGCCTTCTTGTTGACGAAGGTCGAACGGTTGACGGTGAAGATACGCTTGTGTGTGGGAAGGGGGATAGGACCGCTGATGATTGCACCTGTAGCCTTCACAGCCTTCACAATTTTCTCTGCTGACTTGTCAACCAATTTGTGGTCGTAACTCTTCAGTTTGATACGAATTTTCTGACTCATAACTGTTACTTTTGAATTTAAATATTTAACTTTATGACTACTGCCGCTAAAGAGTCATTTGCTCAACGACAGTTTATTTTATGATCTTACACAAGATCTGCGCGGCCCTTGACCTCCTCCAGCACAGCCTTGGCGAGAGCGCTTGACAGCGGTGCATGGTGGCTGTACTCCATCGAACTGGTAGCACGACCGGAAGTGATGGTACGCAGGGCGGTCACATAGCCGAACATCTCTGACAGGGGCACCTTGGCCTTGACGACACGGGCACCACTGCGAGCCTCGTCCATACCCTCTACCTGACCACGACGCTTGTTCAGGTCGCCGATCACGTCACCCATGTTCTCCTCGGGTGTCACCACCTCGAGTTTCATGATGGGCTCCATGAGCACAGGCTTGGCCTGGGCGCAGATTGCCTTATAAGCCATCTGGGCGGCCACTTCGAACGAGAGTTGGTCGGAGTCCACGGGGTGGAACGAACCATCGACCACAACAACCTTCAGGCTGTCCATCGGATAGCCACCGAGGATACCGTTCTTCAGAGAGGTCTCGAAGCCCTTCTGGATAGCGGGGATATACTCCTTGGGGATGTTACCGCCCTTAACCTCGTTGATGAACTGCAGAGGTCCATTCTCCTTAATATCGTAATCCTCATCGACAGGACCGACATTGACGATGATGTCGGCAAACTTACCGCGACCACCAGACTGCTTCTTGTAGACCTCACGATAGCCCATGACGGTCTTGGTGATGGCTTCCTTATAGTTCACCTGCGGCTTACCCTGGTTGCACTCCACCTTAAACTCACGCTTCAGACGGTCGATGATGATGTCGAGGTGGAGTTCACCCATACCGGAGATGATGGTCTGACCACTCTGCTCGTCGGTACGGACGGTGAAGGTCGGGTCTTCCTCAGCCAACTTAGCGAGACCGTTGTCGAGTTTGGCCACGTCGGCCTGGCTCTTCGGCTCAACGGCAATAGAGATAACCGTGTCGGGGAAGGTCATCGACTCCAGCACGATGGGCTTATCCTCGTCGCAGAGGGTGTCACCCGTACGGATATCCTTGAAGCCTACACCTGCACCGATATCACCGGCATCGATCGACTCCATGGGAATCTCCTTGTTGGAGTTCATCTGGAACAGACGGCTGATACGCTCCTTCTTGCCCGAACGGGGATTAAAGACGTAACTACCAGCCTGAACCTTACCAGAATAAACACGGAAGAACACCAGACGTCCCATGTATGGATCGGTGGCAATCTTGAATGCCAGAGCCGATGTGGGAGCAGTCTCAGAGGGTTCACGATCCTCTTCCTCATCGGTATTGGGGTTGGTTCCTTTGATTACCTCCACGTCAACAGGTGCGGGCAGGAATGCACACACAGCGTCGAGCAGCGGCTGAACGCCCTTGTTCTTATAAGAAGAACCCAGGAGCATCGGGGTGCACTGCATAGAGATAGTTCCCTTGCGGATTGCGGCAATGATCTCCTCCTCAGTAATGGACTCGGGATCGTCGAAGTACTTCTCCATCAGGGCCTCGTCATACTCGGCAGCGGCCTCGAGCAGTTTGTTACGCCACTCGTCGCACTCAGCCTGCAAGTCAGCGGGGATTTCCTCGATGTCGTACTCGGCACCCATAGTCTCATCATGCCACAGGATAGCCTTCATCTTAATCAGGTCGACCAGACCTTTGAAATTCTCCTCAGCACCGATAGGCACCTGAATCACAACAGGGTTGGCACCCAGGATGTCACGCATCTGCTGGACTGTCTCGAAGAAGTCTGCACCAGAGCGGTCCATCTTATTCACATAGCCAATACGGGGCACGTTATACTTGTCTGCCTGACGCCATACTGTCTCAGACTGAGGCTGTACGCCATCAGCAGCAGAGTAAGTAGCCACGGCTCCGTCGAGCACACGCAGGGAGCGCTCCACCTCAGCGGTGAAGTCCACGTGTCCCGGAGTATCAATCAGGTTAATCTTGAATTGCTTATTATTCCATGTCCAGTTACAGGTCGTGGCAGCGGAAGTAATCGTAATTCCGCGCTCCTGCTCCTGGGCCATCCAGTCCATCGTAGCGGCTCCGTCGTGCACCTCACCAATCTTGTGCGTCTTACCCGTATAGAACAGGATACGCTCAGAGGTGGTGGTCTTTCCGGCATCGATGTGAGCCATAATACCGATGTTTCGTGTCAAATTTAGATCGCGATTTGCCATTGTCTTTACTTAATTATCCTTTAATCTTTTACCTTACAAATAATACCTATTCTTAGAATCTGAAGTGTGCAAATGCGCGGTTAGCCTCAGCCATACGGTGCATATCCTCCTTACGCTTAAAGGCACCACCCTGGTTATTGAAGGCATCCATGATCTCAGCGGCGAGTTTGTCAGCCATCGACTTGCCACTGCGCTTGCGGGCAAACGAAATCATATTCTTCATAGAGATGCTCTCCTTACGGTCAGGACGAATCTCAGTAGGCACCTGGAAGGTAGCACCACCGATACGACGGCTCTTCACCTCTACCTGAGGGGTGATGTTGTCAAGAGCCTGCTTCCAAATCTCCAAGGCGGGCTTCTCCTCGTTCTGCATCTTGGCCTTAACGGTCTCGAGTGCATTGTAGAAAATCTCATACGACTTGGTCTTTTTACCGTCGTACATCAAATGGTTCACAAACTTTGACACCTTAGTGTCGTTGAAGACTGGATCCGGCAGGATCACACGCTTCTTGGGTTTTGCTTTTCTCATTTTTGTTTTGAATAATTAAATTCTGCTTGGAGGCTGTCCTTTACTTGATCTTCAACGTCCTTCGCCTGGACATTTACTCAACCTTTCTTTAATACTTCTCCAGCAAAACGGGTTTTGAAATTTGTTTCTTTTTGGCTGTCTAACCTTCTCCGGTCAGTTTACTTCTTAGCCTTCGGACGCTTGGCACCGTACTTAGAGCGGCGCTGCAGACGGTTTGCCACACCGGCGGTATCGAGCGTACCGCGAACGATGTGATAACGTACACCTGGCAGGTCCTTTACACGACCACCGCGCACCAGCACGATAGAGTGCTCCTGCAGGTTGTGTCCCTCTCCGGGGATGTAAGAGTTAACTTCCTTCTGATTTGTCAGACGAACACGGGCTACCTTACGCATAGCCGAATTAGGCTTCTTCGGGGTTGTCGTATAGACACGTACGCAGACACCGCGACGCTGAGGACAGTTGTCCAGCGCGGGTGACTTTGACTTGTCGACAATCACCTTTCTGCCTTTTCTTACCAATTGTGAAATTGTAGGCATAATACTTTTACTTTTTAATTAATTATATATTTATTTCGTTTATATTCAATACATTACACGCCCCAATTTGGCTTAAAAGGGCGTTTCGGGCTGCAAAGGTACAACTATTTTCTGATTCCACCTAATATATAATAAAGAAAAAAGTGCTACACCTTGTATATTTAACAAGATATAACACTTTTAAAGATTCTTAGAGGCAAATTCCGAAATTACGCCTCACCTTTTGTCGCATCAAAGGGTGCAATCGTCCGCTCCTGTTGCTGCGGTATCTGGATCTTCCCGAACTCGCGCTCATAGCGGAAGATATTCTCCTGCAAGGCACCGAGCAGTCGCTTGGCATGCTCCGGTGCCAGGATCACCCTACTCTTCACCTGTGACTTCGGTACACCCGGCAGCACCCGTGCGAAGTCGATGATGAAGTCACTGCTCGAATGGGTGATGATGGCAAAGTTGGCATACTCACCCTGCGCCACTTCCTGTGGCAGTTCCAGTTGCAGACCCTGCTGCTTATTCTCTTTCTCGTTCATTGCTGTCAGATTTTATTCTTCTCGTCAAGCACGACATCATCGGCGAAGTCAAGCACATTCTTGCGGTTGGCCTGCATGCGCTCATACTCTTCCTTGGAACCGACGATGATCTTGTCGAACTCACGCAGGCCAGTACCGGCAGGAATCAGGTGACCGCAGATCACGTTCTCCTTCATACCTTCCAGATGGTCCACCTTACCACGGATAGCAGCCTCGTTGAGCACCTTCGTGGTCTCCTGGAACGAAGCGGCAGACATAAACGACTTAGTCTGGAGGGCAGCACGGGTGATACCCTGCAGGATCTGAGTAGACGTGGCAGGCACGGCATCACGCACCTGAACGAGTCGCAGGTCACGGCGTTTCAGCATGGAGTTCTCGTCGCGCAGTTTGCGAGCCGTCACAATCTGACCTTTCTGGAGGTTCTCAGAGTCACCGGCATCGGTCACCACCTTCTTACCCCAGATACGGTCATTCTCTTCGGCGAAATCTAGTTTGTCGACTATCTCCTGCTCCAAGAACGAGGTGTCGCCCGGTTCATTGATCTGAACCTTACGCATCATCTGGCGCACGATAATCTCAAAGTGCTTGTCGTTGATCTTCACACCCTGCAGACGATACACATCCTGCACCTCGTTCACGATATACTCCTGAACGGCGGTGGGACCCTTGATGGCCAGGATGTCGGCAGGTGTGATGACACCATCGGAGAGCGGTGTACCGGCACGTACAGCATCGTGCTCCTGCACCAGAATCTGTTTAGACAGCGATACGAGGTACTTGCGCTGCTCACCGGTCTTCGAGGTAACGATGATCTCGCGGTTACCACGCTTCACCTTACCCATGGTGACCTCACCGTCGATCTCACTGACGACAGCAGGGTTGCTTGGGTTGCGAGCCTCGAACAACTCAGTGACACGCGGCAGACCACCGGTGATATCACCGCCCTTGGCGGCAGCACGCGGAATCTTCACCAAGGTCTCACCGGTCTTGACAGTCTGGCCGTCCTCGACAACCACGTGACCACCCACCGGGAAGTTATAGGTTCCGACGATTTCGCCGTTAGCATCGATAATGTCACAGGTCGGTACCCTTGAACGATCCTTCGACTCTGTGACGATCTTCTCGGTCAGACCTGTGGTCTCGTCAGTCTCGGCACGGAAGGTAACACCCTCGATGACGTCATTAAATTTCAGACGACCAGCATATTCGGTCACGATCACGGCATTGAACGGATCCCACTGGGCAATCTTGTCACCTTTTTTCACCTCATCGCCATTGCGGAAATAGAGAGAAGAACCGTAAGGCACGTTGACCGTAGAGAGCACAATCTTCGTATTAGGATCGACGAAACGGAGTTCACCCAGACGGCTGACCACCATCTCACACTCACGACCATCCTCATCGAACGGAACGGTACGAACCTCTTCCAATTCAATCTTGGCGGCATCGTACTTACACATAATGGTGGCATTGGCGGCGGCATTGGCGGCCACACCACCGGCATGGAATGTACGGAGCGTCAACTGTGTACCAGGTTCACCGATGGCCTGAGCGGCAATCACACCGACAGCCTCACCCTTCTGCACCATACGACGGGTGGCGAGGTTACGGCCATAGCACTTCATACAGACACCCTTCTTCGACTCGCAGGTGAGCACCGAACGGATTTCCACGCTCTCGATATCAGCCTTCTCGATGGCCTCAGCCAACGGCTCTGTAATCTCCTCACCAGCATTCACAATGATTTCACCAGTCTTCGGATTCACCACATCATGAACAGACACACGTCCAAGGATGCGCTCAGAGAGGCTGGAAATCACCTCGTCGCCATTCTTCAAGGCTGTGCAGACCAGACCGCGTAGCGTACCACAGTCTTCTTCGTTGATAATCACATCGTGAGACACGTCAACCAGACGACGGGTCAGATAACCAGCGTCGGCAGTCTTCATGGCAGTATCAGCCAGACCCTTACGGGCACCGTGGGTAGAGATGAAGTACTCCAACACGGACATACCCTCCTTGAAGTTCGACAGAATCGGGTTCTCGATAATCTGGTGTCCTTCGGCACCGGCCTTCTGCGGCTTGGCCATCAGACCACGGATACCAGACAACTGCTTGATCTGATCCTTACTACCACGGGCACCGGAGTCGAGCATCATGAACACGGCGTTGAAGCCCTGGTCAGCCTCGGTCATCTGCTTCAACAGAATGTTACCGATGTCATTGTTCACGTGCGTCCAGGTATCAATCACCTGATTATAACGCTCGTTGTCAGTGATAAAGCCCATGTTATAGTTGTCAGTGATCTGCTGCACTTCCTGATTACCCTTTTCAATCAGGTCGGCCTTCTCCTTCGGGATGATGATGTCATCGAGGTTGAACGACAGGCCAGCCTCGTAAGCCATACGATAACCGAGGTTCTTGATACCATCAAGGAACTCGCAAGCCTCAGCGAAGCCCACGTTTTTAATGACGTCGGCGATGATGTCACGCAGACTCTTCTTCGAGATGACCTTATTGACAAAGCCCACTTGCTCAGGGATGATGCCATTCACGATGACACGACCGACAGAGGTCTCAACAGTATGCTTGTAGGGCTTGCCATTCTCGTCGCGATCCTCGACCACCACCTTCACCTGGGCGTGCAAGTCGCACTTACCCTCATTATGGGCAATGATAGCCTCTTCGGGACCATAGAAAGAAAGTCCCTCACCCTTGGCACCCGGACGAATCTTAGAGATGTAATAGAGACCGAGCACCATATCCTGTGAAGGAACAGTGATAGGTGCACCATTGGCAGGATTCAGAATGTTATGGCTCTGGAGCATCAACAACTGAGCCTCGAGGATTGCCTCATTAGACAATGGGAGGTGGACAGCCATCTGGTCGCCGTCGAAGTCGGCATTGAAAGCCGTACATGCCAACGGATGCAACTGAATGGCCTTACCCTCAATCAGTTTCGGCTGGAAAGCCTGGATACCCAGACGGTGCAGGGTTGGTGCACGGTTCAGAAGCACGGGATGACCCTTCATCACATTCTCCAGGATATCCCAGATGACAGGTTCACGACGGTCTACAATTTTCTTGGCGCTCTTCACCGTCTTCACGATACCGCGCTCAATGAGTTTGCGGATGATAAACGGCTTATAGAGTTCTGCTGCCATCAGTTTCGGCAGACCGCACTCACCCATCTTCAACTCAGGACCGACGACGATAACTGAACGGGCAGAGTAGTCGACACGCTTACCGAGCAAGTTCTGGCGGAAACGGCCCTGCTTACCCTTCAAAGAGTCGGACAGAGACTTCAACGGACGATTGCTGTCGCTCTTCACAGCCGAAGACTTACGCGAGTTGTCGAAGAGCGAGTCGACTGCCTCCTGCAACATACGCTTCTCGTTACGGAGAATCACCTCAGGTGCCTTAATCTCCATCAGTCTCTTCAGACGGTTGTTACGAATGATGACACGACGATAGAGGTCGTTCAGGTCGGACGTAGCGAAACGACCACCATCCAGTGGCACGAGTGGACGGAGTTCCGGTGGCGTGACAGGAAGGATCTTCATAATCATCCACTCGGGACGGTTGACGCCCTTCTCCACACTCTGGCGGAAAGCCTCCACCACCTGCAGGCGCTTCAAGGCCTCGTTCTTACGCTGCATCGACGAGTCGCTGTTGGCACGGTCGCGCAGTTCGTACGACAATGAGTCGAGGTCGAGACGAGTGAGCAGGTCGTAAATAGCCTCTGCACCCATCTTGGCGATGAACTTATTGGGGTCCTTGTCGTCCAGATAGTCATTCTCCGGAGAGACGTAATTGTCGAGAATCTCATTGTATTCCTCCTCCGAAAGCAGGTCGTACATATTGGCACCGACGGCATCATTGCCCTCAGCATCCTTCTTACCAGCCATCACACCCGGTTGGATGACGACATAACGCTCGTAGTAGATGACAGCATCGAGTTTCTTCGTAGGCAGACCGAGCAGATAACCGATCTTATTAGGCAGACTGCGGAAATACCAGATGTGTGCCACAGGCACCACCAGTTCGATGTGTCCGGCACGCTCACGGCGCACCTTCTTCTCTGTCACCTCAACACCACAACGGTCACAGACGATGCCCTTATAGCGGATACGCTTGTACTTACCGCAGGCACACTCGTAGTCCTTCGTCGGACCGAAGATGCGTTCGCAGAACAGACCGTCGCGCTCTGGCTTATAGGTACGGTAGTTGATGGTTTCCGGCTTGGTGACTTCGCCGAAGGAGTTCTCAAGGATCTGTTCCGGTGAAGCAAGTCCGATGGTAATCTTGGTGAAATTACTCTTTGTCTTTGTATCTTTTTTGAAAGCCATAATCTTAATTTACAATTTGACAATTTACAATTTGACAATTTACTCTTAGTCCATCGTGATGCTCAGGCCGAGACCACGGAGTTCGTGCAACAGCACGTTCAGCGACTCAGGGATGCCCGGAGTCGGCATGGGCTCACCCTTGACGATGGCCTCGTAAGCCTTCGAACGACCTACGGTATCATCAGACTTGATGGTCAGAATCTCCTGCAACACATGGCTGGCACCGAATGCCTCCAGTGCCCAGACCTCCATCTCTCCGAAACGCTGGCCACCGAACTGGGCCTTACCACCGAGCGGCTGTTGGGTAATGAGACTGTACGGGCCAATGGAACGGGCATGCATCTTATCCTCAACCATGTGACCGAGTTTGAGGAAGTAGGTGATACCTACGGTAGCAGGCTGGTCGAACATCTCGCCCGTCTCACCGTCATAGAGGTGGGTAGAGCAGAGGCGCGGCAGACCGGCCTTGTCGGTCCACTCAGCGAGGTCATCGAGTTTGGCACCGTCGAAGATAGGTGTCGCAAACTTCACGCCCAGACGCTTACCGGCAGCACCGAGGATTGCCTCGAAGATCTGACCGAGGTTCATACGTGAAGGCACACCCAGCGGGTTCAGCACCAGGTCGACGGGACGACCATCCTCGAGGAACGGCATATCCTCCTGGCGCACCACCTTCGACACGATACCCTTGTTACCGTGACGACCGGCGAGTTTATCACCCACACCAATCTTACGTTTCTTGGCCACATAGACCTTGGCCATCTCCAAGATGCCAGAGGGCAGTTCGTCACCAATGGTGATGGCAAACTTCTTGCGCTTCATCTCGGCATCCAACAGTTTATACTTCTTCAAGAAGTTGATGATCAACTTAGTGATCAGTTCATTCTTATGCTCATCGTTCGTCCAGTTGTTGGTCTGGATGTCACTATATTCAAGGTTTTTCAGGGCTGTCACCGTAAACTTGCTGCCCTTGCTGATAATCTCAGCACCCATATAGTCCTTCACACCCATTGAGGTCTTACCCTTGGTAAGTTCAACCAACTTGTCGATCAGGATGTCTTTCAGGTCATCGACCTTAGCCTCATACTCCTCATCAATCTTTTTGAGCGTAATCTTATCCTGTGCCTTCGACTTACGGTCCTTGATGGCACGCTTGAACAGTTTCTTATCGATAATGACACCTGTCAGCGACGGGTTGGCCTTCAATGAAGAGTCCTTCACGTCACCGGCCTTGTCACCGAAGATGGCACGGAGCAGTTTCTCCTCAGGAGAAGGATCGCTCTCACCCTTCGGTGAGATCTTGCCAATCAGGATATCACCAGGCTCGACACGGGCACCCACACGGATCACACCATTATCGTCGAGGTCCTTCGTAGCCTCCTCACTGACGTTAGGAATATCTGCCGTAAACTCCTCCACGCCACGCTTGGTCTCACGCACGTCGAGAGAGTACTCATCCACATGGACGGAGGTCAGGATATCCTCACGGACGATGCGCTCGTTGAGCACGATGGCATCCTCGTAGTTGTAACCCTTCCAAGGCATGTAGGCCACCAGCAGGTTACGACCCAGAGCCAGTTCTCCGTTCTCGGTAGCATAACCCTCGGTCAGGATATCACCCTTCTTCACACGCTGTCCCTTGTTACAGATAGGACGCAGGTCGATGGTCATATTCTGGTTGGTACGACGGAACTTAGAGATACGGTACTCTTTCAAGGCGGGTTCGAACGAGACGAACTCCTCATCCTCGGTACGGTCATACAGGATACGGATGGTCGTAGAATCGACATACTCCACGACACCATCGCCCTCGGCAGTCACCATCGTACGAGAGTTCTCGCACACCTGCTTCTCAATACCGGTACCCACGATAGGAGCCTCGTTGTGAAGCAGAGGAACGGCCTGGCGCATCATGTTCGATCCCATGAGTGCACGGTGAGCATCATCGTGCTCCAGGAACGGAATCAGAGAGGCGGCGATAGAGGCAATCTGCTGCGGAGAGACGTCCATCAGGTCCACTTCTGTTGGCGGAACCACGGGGAAGTCAGCATCCTGACGGCACTTCACCACCTTACGGATAAAGGTACCGTCATCGTTCAGCGGGGCATTACCCTGACCGATCACGTGCTCTGCCTCTTCCTCGGCAGTCAGATAGACGATATCGTCGTTATTCAGGTTGGCCACACCATTCTCCACCTTACGGTAAGGTGTCTCGATGAAGCCGAGTTCATTTATCTTAGCATATACACAGAGTGACGAGATCAGACCGATGTTCGGGCCTTCAGGGCTCTCAATCGGACAGAGACGACCATAGTGTGTATAGTGTACGTCACGTACCTCGAAGCCGGCACGCTCACGCGACAGACCGCCAGGACCCAGTGCAGAGAGACGACGCTTGTGGGTCACCTCAGCCAACGGGTTGGTCTGGTCCATGAACTGCGACAGCGGGTTGGTTCCGAAGAACGAATTGATGACGCTGGAAATAGTTTTGGCATTGATCAGGTCTGTCGGCGTAAACACCTCATTGTCGCGCACGTTCATACGCTCACGGATGGTACGGGCCATACGGGCCAGACCGATAGAGAACTGGTTCGAAAGTTGCTCACCCACCGTACGTACACGACGGTTAGACAGGTGGTCGATATCATCGACGGCTGCCTTCGAGTTGATCAACTGGATGAGATACTTGATAATCTCAATGATATCCTCCTTCGTCAGGACACGGACATCCATGCTTGTATCCAGTCCCAGTTTCTTATTGATACGATAGCGACCCACATCGCCAAGGTCATAGCGCTTGTCTGAGAAGAACAAGTTCTGGATGACCTCACGGGCACTGGCATCATCGGCCGGGTCGGCATTACGCAACTGACGGTAGATGTAGAGCACAGCCTCTTTCTCAGAGTTACTGGGATCCTTGGCCAGCGTATTGAAGATGATAGAGTAATCCTGTGCCACCTGCTCATCCTTATGCACGAGAATGGTCTGGGCGCCGCTCTCCAGGATATCCATCATATTATCATCGGTAATCTCAGTCTCACGTTCCATGATGACCTCGTTACGCTCAATAGATACAACTTCGCCAGTATCCTCATCCACGAAGTCCTCGTTCCAACTTTTCAGCACACGGGCGGCCAACTTACAGCCAACCACAGCCTTCAAGGCCTTCTTGTTCACCTTCACCTCTTCGGCCAGGTTGAAGATCTCAAGGATATCCTTATCAGCCTCGAAACCGATGGCACGCAACAGCGTGGTCACAGGCAACTTCTTCTTACGGTCGATGTAGGCGTACATCACATTATTGATGTCCGTAGCAAACTCAATCCAGGAACCCTTGAACGGGATGATACGTGCAGAATACAGCAGCGTGCCGTTAGCATGGACGTTCTGACCGAAGAACACACCCGGTGAACGGTGCAACTGAGACACGACAACGCGCTCAGCACCATTGATGACAAAGGTACCGTTGGCGGTCATATAGGGGATCGGGCCCAGGAACACATCCTGAATCACCGTTCCGAAATCCTCATGATCCGGGTCGGTGCAATACAGTTTCAATTTAGCCTTCAAAGGTACGCTATAAGTGAGTCCACGCTCAAGACACTCATCGATGGTGTAACGAGGCGGATCGATATAGTAATCCAAGAACTCAAGAACGAAGTTATTACGTGTGTCGGTGATAGGGAAGTTCTCTGCGAACACCTTATACAAGCCGTCATTCTTGCGTTCCTCAGGCGGAGTGTCCAACTGCAGGAAGTCTTTGAACGACTTTAATTGCACATCAAGGAAATCCGGGAACGGCATGGGATTCTTGACGCTGCCAAAGTTTACTCTGTTATCAATGGTTTTCTTCGTCATATCTGTTATTTATTAAAGATAAAAAATGGTCGGGAACCCTCGACTGGAGAGTCCCCAACCACGTTGGTATCTGTTGTGCTAATATTATTTCAGCTCAACCTCGGCACCAGCAGCCTCGATGGTCTTCTTCAGGTTCTCAGCCTCTTCCTTGCTCAGACCCTCCTTAACGGTAGCGGGAGCACCGTCAACGAGATCCTTTGCTTCCTTCAGACCAAGGCCACAAGCCTCCTTCACGGCCTTAACCACCTGGAGCTTAGCAGCACCAGCAGACTTCAGAACCACGTCGAATGAAGACTTCTCCTCAGCAGCAGCGGCCTCACCACCGGCTGCGGGACCTGCTGCAACAGCAACGGCTGCGGCTGCGGGCTCAATTCCATACTCGTCCTTCAGGACTGTTGCCAACTCGTTTACTTCCTTCACAGTCAGATTGACCAACTGCTCAGCAATAGCTTTAATATCTGCCATTTTATTTAAAATTTTAAATTGTTTCTATAAACTTTAAACTATAAACTCTAAACTAATTTTCGCTTATTTGTTACGCTCAGCGATTGCGTCAAGCAGGCCGTGGATCTTTCCACCGGCATTCAAGCCAGATACGACATTCTTGATCGGCGACTGCAGCAGAGCCACAACATCGGCAATAAGTTCGTTCTTGCTCTTGATTGCAACGAGTTCATCAAGTTTATCAGCACCTACGAAGAAACTCTCCTCAGCAAAAGCGCCCTTCAGGGCGGGGATACCTTCCTTCTTGTACTCCTTGATCAACTTAGCGGGCGCATTGGCTGTCTGTGTAAACATGATAGCCGTATTGCCCTTCAAGCACTCATAAAGCGGAGAGTAGTCAATCTCAGAAGCCTCAAATGCCTTGTGCAGAAGTTTGTTCTTCACAACGAGCACCAAGTTCTACGATGATAGTATCTTTTACTTCCTTTTTCATTTGTCTAATCTTTTAACGAGTTATTCAACTGATTTAGGATCTACCTTGATACCCATACTCATCGTACTTGAGAGGAAGATACTCTTGATGTAAGTACCCTTCGCAGCAGCGGGCTTCAGTTTGATAATGGTAGAGATAAACTCCTTTGCATTCTCAAAGATCTGATCCGGGGTGAAGGTCACCTTACCGATTGACGTGTGCACGATACCGGCCTTGTCAACCTTAAAGTCGATCTTACCCTGCTTGACCTCTTTCACAGCCTTAGCAACGTCCATAGTAACAGTACCGCTCTTGGGGTTAGGCATCAGGCCACGAGGACCGAGCACACGACCGAGGGGGCCGAGTTTACCCATACAAGACGGCATAGTGATGATCACATCAACATCTGTCCAACCGCCCTTGATCTTTTCGATATACTCGTCAAGACCAACATAGTCGGCACCTGCTTCCTTAGCAGCAGCCTCCTGATCAGGAGTACAGAGAGCGAGCACGCGGGTCACCTTACCAGTACCGTTCGGCAGCGACACGACGCCACGAACCATCTGGTTAGCCTTACGCGGATCAACGCCCAAGCGTACATCGATATCTACCGAAGCCTCAAACTTGGTGGTGGTAATTTCCTTCACCAGTTCAGCGGCTTCTTTCAAAGAGTATGCTTTCCCTGCTTCAACCTTTTCAGCGACCAACTTTTGATTTTTTGTCAGTTTACTCATTGTCTTAATTGAAGTTATTAATTATTTACCAGGGAACTCCCCTTCTACAGTAATACCCATACTACGCGCTGTACCGGCAACCAACTTCATGGCCGACTCAACGGTAAAGCAGTTCAAGTCCTTCATCTTGTCCTCGGCGATTGCGCGAACCTGATCCCAGGTCACCTTGGCGACCTTCTTACGGTTAGGCTCAGCAGAACCGCTCTTCACCTTGGCAGCCTCCTTCAACTGTACGGCTGCGGGAGGAGTCTTCAGTTCGAACGAGAATGACTTGTCAGTGTAGTAAGTGATAACGACAGGGATAATGAACCCAGAGCAGGTCCTACTGGGGGCGAGGGATTTGCAGCGCCACCTTTAATCTGTAATTTGATTAATCCAGCAACTTCTTTAGCCATTTCTGTTAATTATTTATTAAAAAACTATATATGCCAGAGGCGTGGAAGCCACCTCACGGCCGTATATACAGAAAGGACATACCGTAACTTATGCCCTATTCTTTCTCTACCTGATTGAACCCAAGTTCCAGCGGAGTCTTGCGTCCGAAAATCTTGACCATAACCTTCAACTTGCGCTTCTCGGCGTTCACCTCTTCGATGATACCGCTGAAACCGTTGAAAGGTCCGTCTGTCACCTTCACTGCATCGTCCACATTGTAAGGAACGGTCAGTTCCTCGCTCCTGATAATGGTTTCCTCTGCAGTTCCAAGGATTCTGTTGATGTCGGCCTGACGCACCGGTGTCGGATTGTCCAATCCGCCAAGGAAGCCCAGCACGTTCGGCATAAAGCGCAAGGTATGAGCAATCTCACCCTGAAGATTGGCCTCTATCAGTACATAGCCAGGGAGGAATAATTTCTCCTTGACCACACGCTTGCCGTTACGAAGTTGGGCATACTTCTCCGTCGGCAGCAGAATCTGACTGACATTTGCCTCAAGCACCTTGTCCTTCTTCATCAGCGCCTCAAGATACTCCTTCACCTTAGCCTCTTTTCCGCTAACGGCACGGAGCACATACCACTTCATTCCTGGTTGAGCCATCTTACCTTTCGTTTATTAACCCGGGTAAACCATACCCATGAATGACTTGAAAACAAAATCCATAGCCCACACAATCAGAGCGATGATCAGCGAAGCGGAAAGCACCACCACTGCACTGTGCGTCAACTCCTTGCGCGTCGGCCAAGTTGTCTTATGTGCAAGCTCGTCATAGCAAGCCTTGCAATAATTGATAATCTTCTTAAACATATCCTTTGTATTTAGCACGGGAAGGAGGACTCGAACCCACGACCCTCGGTTTTGGAGACCGATGCTCTACCAACTGAGCTATTCCCGTATGAAAGCCCCCACCCAAAAGCGGGGGCTTTGATTTTTATTCTATGGATTCTAGGATGTCCTAGGTTCTCCTAGGCAATCCTAGGCTTTCCCAGGGATTAGTCCTCGAACACCTCAGTGATCTGACCAGAACCAACGGTGCGGCCACCTTCACGGATAGCGAAGCGCAGACCCTGGTTCAGAGCAACAGCGTAGATCAACTCAACGGTGATCTCTACGTTATCACCAGGCATCACCATCTCAACACCTGCGGGCAGAGTGATCTCACCTGTGCAGTCCATGGTGCGGAGATAGAACTGAGGACGATACTAGAAGCCTTGAACTTCTTGAAGGGCTTGATCTGACCCGGATGGCAGAGCACCATACCGCGCTTGATCTCGTTCTTGTCGATACCACGGAGCAGCAGACCAACGTTATCCCCAGCCTGACCCTCATCCAAGATCTTACGGAACATCTCAACGCCAGTAACAACTGACTTCTTGTCCTCACCAAGACCGAGCAACTCAACCTCATCACCAACGTGGATCACACCAGTCTCGATACGACCAGTAGCAACAGTACCACGACCTGTGATTGAGAACACGTCCTCAACAGGCATCAGGAAGGGCTTGTCAGTAGCGCGAGGAGGCTCCTGAATCCAAGTATCACAAGTATCCATCAGCTCCATTACCTTCTGCTCCCACTTCTCAACACCATTCAGTGCACCGAGGGCAGAACCACGGATAATAGGAGTATCCTCTTCAAACTCATACTGCTCCAGAATCTCGCGGACCTCCATCTCAACGAGCTCCAGCATCTCCTCATC
>ONTZ01000097.1 GCA_900320905.1 uncultured Prevotella sp. | reverse complement strand
ATACGCAAGCAATACAATCGCATCTTGGTTCTCTCTACTGGCAGAGCAACAACGTGGTCACCCATCTTGCCTTCGGGACGAAAATATCTTTCGAGGAATCCGCTAGCGTTAAGCATACGATTTATAGCTGTCAGTATCACCGACAATTCCTCTTTTCGAGTGGCGTCTTCCTTAAATTTCTCAATGAATTTCTGAAATTCGGTTGCATCATCACCTTCAAAGCAAATAGTAAAAAGACCCGCAATATCAGTCTTTTGAACCTCTTCTATGTAAACTCTTGTCATCCTACATATTGTTTATAATTCAAATGCAAATATACAACTTTTTTTTAGATTATTACCTTTTGAAGTAATTTTTTGGCAAACAAACCAATGAATATGTCTTAACCTGAAAAAAGTTGACACTTTTGGGAACAATACCAAAAGTAAAAATGAGACAAAAGACACAGACACGACAAGTGTACAATGAAGAGCTCGGATGCTACGAGTGGAAAGAGGTCGAGACGGACAGGTATGTTTTCGACGAGACAGACAAGATTGCGATAGCACGGGAGTACTACGAGCGCAAATGCCCGGCATCGGAGATAGTTGCCAAGTACCACATCAGCAGCGCGGTAGTGCTGTACGGGTGGTTAGACAAGTACCTGAATGAAAAAGTTTGCGTATCTTTGCAGCAGGAAACGGATAACGATACCGACATGTCAAAGAGAAGCAAACAGCAACTGGAAGAGGAACTCAAGGCGATGAAGGCCGAGAACAAGCGGCTACAGGAGGCGCTTGAGCTTGAGAAGCTGCGTTCCAGGGCCTACGACACGATGATAGACGTGGCGGAGGCGAACTTCAACATCCCCATAAGAAAAAAAGCTGGCACCAAACAGTGAGTCTGCTCCGCGAGGCGGAGCCGGGCTTCGGGCTCGGTACGCTGTGCGGACTGTTTGGTTACAGCAGGCAGACATATTACAAGCGCGTCGATGACGAGGGTTTCCGCCAACTGGCGCTCGAGCCGATGATTGTGGATCGGGTCAAGGAATACCGCAATGACAACCCGCGGCTTGGCAGCGTGAAACTGTGGCTGATGTTGAAACGGCAGTTTGAGGACACGGGATGTTTCCCGGGCAGGGACGCATTCATAGAACTGCTGCGCCGCCACGGGCTGATGGTGAAGATACGCAGGCGGCATCACTATGTCACCACCGACTCCAACCACAATTACAGAAGATACCCCAATCTCATCAAGGGGATGGCAGTGACGGCTCCCAACAGGGTGTGGGTGAGCGATATCACCTATATCGAGACGGAAGAAGGGGTATTTTACCTCTCCCTGGTGACGGATCTCTACTCACACAAGATTGTCGGCTGGTCGCTAGGACCTACGCTTGACACCACATACCCATTGGAGGCATTGCACATGGCACTGTCCACGCTGCCGGAAGGCGACGCACCATATCTCATCCACCACTCCGACCGCGGCTGCCAGTACTGCAGCCACATCTATGTGGAGACACTCAAAAGCAGAGGGATACAGATAAGCATGACCCAGAGTGGCGACCCTCTGGAAAACGCCGTCGCCGAACGCGCCAACGGCATTCTCAAGACGGAGTGGCTCTGCCGCATGGTCATCCCCGACGGAAAGAAATGCAGAACCGAGGTGCAGCGCATCATCGGCTTCTATAACGACGAGAGACCGCACATGAGTGTGGGCTGGCAGACGCCCTCCGAAGCACACGTCCAGACCGGCTTACAGAAAAGATGCTGGAAAAATTCATGGGAGAAACCTCCGGATTGAAAAAAAGTGCGTAACTTTGCACCGCCAAAAGAGAATCACGACGGTTTATGCCACCAGTGATGAAAAATCCAGCGGGGCATCGAGCCCCGCCTGGATTTTGCCAAAAGAGAAGTCACTCTGGATTGTCCCCCAGTAATGAAGTAGGGGGTGTCAAGCGATTCAGTGTAATTGTAAACTCGAACAGGCGAAAGAACCGAAAAGTGTAAACCGATACCGTGATGGTGTAAGCCGGATTAGGGATATGGCCTAAATATTGTAAACCAATTCAGTTTAACCGTCCCAAATCTGTCAACCAATTCTAGGGAAAGTCAATACTATGATATTGCACCATGAAAAGTAGACACGGAGGGGCGGAAAAATCTCGATTTGTGTAGAAATATGAAGATAAAAAATCTCGATTTGTGTAGTTTTCGTACAATAAAAAATCTCGTTTTGTGTTATTGGGGTATATGAAAAGAAAGATATACAACACATTGTTAGATTGGAAAGGCAAAGAACAAGGGCATACAGCCCTGTTGATAGATGGTGCCCGACGTGTGGGCAAGAGCTATATTGTCCAACAATTTGCACAAAACGAGTACGATTCATCACTGATAATTGATTTTGGCAGAGCCCCTATATCTGTAAAGCAGATGTTTGAGGAATACCTCGACGACTTGGATACGCTGTTTATGAACCTTAGCACCTATTATGGGGTCAAACTCATTCCGCGTAAGTCGCTGGTGGTGTTCGATGAAGTTCAGGAATGTCCCCGGGCCAGAGCTGCCATTAAGTATTTGGTTGCAGACGGAAGGTACGACTATATCGAGACTGGCTCACTCACCTCCCTCCAGCGAAATGTAAAAGAGATTATCATTCCATCGGAGGAACGGCATCTGAAGATGTACCCGATGGACTTTGAGGAATTCCTATGGGCTACTGGCAATGATGTATTGATGGACTTCATTCGCAGCCACTTCGAAAAGCAGCAACCAATGGGTCCCCTGATGCATCGGAAAGCCATGGACTTGTTCCGCCAGTATCTTATTGTGGGCGGAATGCCACAGGCCGTATCAACCTTTGTTGCCACCCGCGACTTTGAGCAGACCGACCGCGTCAAACGGGATATTATCGACTTATATAGGTCGGACATATATAAGTATGCCGACGGGTATGAATCAAAAGTGGCCTCTGTGTTGGATTTGATACCTTCGCAACTCCAAAAGCACGAGAAGAAGTTTACCTTGGCGGCATTGGTAAAAGGGGCAAGGTTCAAAGACTATGAAAACTCCTTTC
>ONTZ01000098.1 GCA_900320905.1 uncultured Prevotella sp. | reverse complement strand
GTGTTGCCTGCCTGTTGAGCGACCATTGCGTTGAGGCTATAGATTCTATAGCTGTCAACATCATATTATTTTCATCTTCTTTGTCACAAGAGGCTAGGGTAAAGGCTGTAAGCAACACAAATACTATTTTCCAGATTTTCATTGTTCTCATTTCTTCTTAATTGTGAACTCCACTTTTTATATTCCGCGCTTATAGACATTGGCGAGGATGAGGGCGTAGCGCAGGGTTTCTCCCTGTTTCATCGATTGCTGGACGTGGGCCATCTCGCTCTCGGTAAGTATGTTCTTGAAGAGGAAGCAAGCATGATTGCTCGGTACAAGGCGTATCTCATCAGTAAGCGGTGAAAGAACGTAGGCGTATGTTGCTTGATAACGGGCACCAGCCTGCCATAACGGGTGGCTCTTGTCGAGAATATTCTCCAAGTATATTTGTGCATGCTTGTCAAATTCAGGAGTCGGTGTGCCGTCAGAGTATGTCACCTTGCCATCGGCATCCACTATGTATTCACCACCTTTGGCTATGGCATATTTCTCTATAGGGCATTGCTGCTCATACTCTATGTCTGCTTCACTCTTTACTTCTTTCTCCACAGGCTCTGCCACCTCTTCCACTTTCTTGTCGGCGAGGATGCGCACCAGTTCGTAGGTACGGTTGCTGGCATCCTGTGGCGGATTGGCCAAAATGGTCCGCTTAACACGCAACTCGTATTCATGACCTCTTTCGTAAGTAAAGCCCTTGATTTCGCTGAAGCACAGGTCCTGCCACCTACCCGGCTCGTCCTCTGTCATCACGCGCATGCACTCAATGGGATGCTCTCCCATGCTGTCGAAGAGATCGTACATCACGCCAGGTTCAGCAGAAACACTCATGTTAATCACCTTGGTAATGTCCTTGTCATCATCGTCGCTGCTGCAAGAGGCGAGGGAGAATGCAGCAAGCATCGCAAAAGCGATTCTCCAGATTTTCATTGTTGTCATTTCTGTTATGTTTTTACTTTTATGTTCTGTCTATACAAACGCCGTAAAGCGGGAAATCTTGCATCATCGGGCGTTAAATGTTCTTAATCGTCTATTCTTTGAAGTGGGCAGCGTCGGCTCTGAGGCTGACAACTGCCCTAACGAGAGAGTTTATAGTCGGTTCTTTTCGTCATTACCTGCACCAGTGCCCTTGTACTTAGAACGTGTAGTATTGAAGTTATAACGGAGCGTTAGCACAAATTCACGACTGTCATACCAGCTTGTCTGTTCGCTATGCATCCGGCCTGCATACAACAGCATGCCCTGCTTTTCAGTGTGGAAAAGGTCGTTCCCCTGAACACGGATGGAGAGATGGTCGTTCAGCAGCGATTTTGTAAGGCTGATATTGACAGTTCCTTTGTTGCGAGAGGAATAGACGTTCTCATCATTGCCTTTCGTGGTCAGATAAGCATCTACTGAAGCTACCCATCCGTATCCGAAATCAAAAGCATTGTCGAGGCTCAGTTGGAAGATGGGCTTGTTCATCTGGTAGGTTCGCACATCGGTGTGGAGCGTGAGCCACTGCTTCTGCATCCCGACGCTCAGTTCTGGCGACCAAAAGCCGAACTTAGGGGCAATGGCCACCTGCGCCATGATGCTCTTCAGAGTTGGGATATTGGTCTGCGTAAGACGTGTCACGGCGGAGTTGTCAGCCTGCTGCTTGGCCCAATAGATGACAGCATCACGCCGATCGTTGTAGCTAATGGCGAATTGCAGGAACTTCCACACACCCGTCAATGAAAGGTCGTGGATATACTCATGCCTAAGGAATGGATTCCCCGACTGTAGTAGAAAACGGTTGCCGTAGGTGACGTTGTTGCTCAACTGCTGATATGTGGGGCGACGGACCTTGGCTGAATAGCCGAGATGAAGCTGCGTTTTGCCTATTCGAGTTCCGACGGAGAGGGTTGGAAACAGATTGCCGAATGAGCGACTTTGCTCGTCAAGGTGCAAGTCGTTCTCGAAGTAATCAAAACTCACCCATTCATAGCGGACTCCCGCAGAGAATTGGAAACGGTCAATCTGCCTGTTGTATTCCACAAAGGGGGCTATGTGTGACTCCTTCAGTTTGGCAAACGATGTAGGAACATAATGCTCAGGATTGATATAGTCATCATTACGGTTGGTGTAGGTGTACTCTGCGCCCACGGTTAGCCCTCCGCCCCACAATGGGAAGTCAACATTGAGCTTCGAGGCAAAGAGTTTGTTGCGCTCACGGTTCTCAGAATTGACAACACGATTTTCCTGGCTTGTACTCTGTTCGGTATAGACGGCATGGTCGCTCTCACGGTTATATAGATAGTCGGTGTTGAAGTCAATTTCGGCCTTACCTATCTTACCTTTATAATATACGTTCAGTAGATGAGCCGGACGATAGCTGACATCGGCGTGTACTGTGTTGTCGAGATGGTCGAAATATTCACCATCGGCAGTCACATCGCTGCTGAGTGAGGTGTTGGTGTGGTTGTCGGGGCGAAGCGTCAGCGTATATCGCATTCCTATGGAATTGTTATCATCTAGAAGATAGTTTGCACCGACGGTATTGCGCCATGATTGTTTCTTTGGCTTGTAATCCTGTACAAAATTTTGCCGCCAAAGCGTATCAGTTTCCACAATTGTAGTCGTGTTGCTTGGGTAGTGACCATTGTTCAACCCATAATAGATTGTACCAAACACGTCGAGGTTGTTGTGGCGGTAATTCCAGTTCAGTTGTTTTACAAGGTCGGTATTTTCCGATTGGTAGTAACTGGAGCGCACATCGAAGCCGAAGCCCTCACCCTGTGCCGCCTTTGTGCGTATCTTCACTACAGCCTTAACACTTGCATCATATTTGGCGCCAGGGTTGGTGATGAGTTCTACGCTCTTGATGTTCTCTGATTTCAACTGGTCGAGTTCCGAGGCATCGCGCATCAACCGCCCATTGATGTAGATGAGTGGCGCGCCCTTGCCGAACACCTCAAAATATCCGTCTTTCTTCGTGATG
>ONTZ01000101.1 GCA_900320905.1 uncultured Prevotella sp. | reverse complement strand
AGTCTTGATGGATATGCGACCTTGTATGAATGCCGTGGAAGCAATGTAAGAATGCCGTGGAAGCAATGTAAGAATGGCGTAGAAGCAATGTAAGAATGCCGTGGAGACAAAGGGGCTGGTACATGCCCCGAAGACGCTCGAGGAAATCTTAAAAACATTTGCATATATCAATAATAGTTTATATCTTTGCAGTATCAAAGGAATTGTTAGAGTCGCTTGTTATGAGCCTGAAAAAAGTATTCTTCCAAGTCGTTTGCCTGCCGGCCCTTGTGCTGCTCACAGGCTGTAAGCAGGAGGCAGAAAGTCCAGTCAGCGGGCATGCCGCCTACTATTGGAGTAGTCCTTCATCCGCGACCATACCATCCAGCGCCTCTACGTTCGCTATTTCGACGTGGTGATGGGGCAGGAGGGAGAACCTATGCCCAATGCCACCATCCAGTTCAAGGACACATTCCCGCAGAATCTGGAGATAGTGCCTACGGTCTTTATCCTCAACGAATGTATGGCCCAAGAGACTTCGGGACTGGCGCATAAGATTGCCGCACGCATCTTGCAGATGAACGAGACGCACGACGTCGCCAACGTCAGAGAAGTGCAGATAGACTGCGACTGGACCCGACGCACGGAGCAGCATTTCTTCGCTTTCATGGATTCTCTGCGGAGCGAACTGAAGGCCAAGGGCATCGGACTCTCGTCGACCATCCGCCTTCACCAACTCTCGCAAAAGGCCCCTCCTGCCGACAGGGGTGTGCTGATGGTGTATAACACAGGCGATTTCACCGACATCAACTGCCAGAAGCCCATTCTCGACGCAGAAGTCGTAGGCCCTTACCTGAAATATCTCGCTGGTTATCCGTTGCCGCTCTCTGCTGCCTATCCGCTTTTCAGTTGGCAGATTCTTTTCCGGGGAGGGCAGTTTGTGGGCATCATGCACAGCGAGGATGAATATCCCGTACTGCCTACGGATAGTATTGTGACACGGGATGTAACGCTGGAGGAGATATTAAAGGTGCACGCAATGCTCGCCCGTCAGCGTGAGGATGTCCACAACGAAGTGATACTTTATGAACTTAACGATAAGAACTTAACAAAATTCAACCACAATGATTATGAAAAGATTTTTGATCATTAATCTGATGGCTTTTACGGTTTGCGTTCAAGGCTGGGCTTGTGCAGGTGAGGCTCCCACGCATAACTATTATATGATGGACGTGGCTCCCCGCAACGTTAATCTGCTGAATCTGGAGGAGCGTTTTAACCAGTACTGGAAGAAATATACCGGATATGAGTATACCGAGTACCGATGGTCACGAGATAGGATTCTGGAGACAGCACGCCAGAAGAATGATACGGAGATGGAGGCCTATCTGACTCATCTGAACAACTATCTCGATATTTCAGATCAGTTGGGTGAAACGTGGAGTTATCCCACCAAAGAGCAACTGGCAGAGCGCCAGTCAATGCTTATGGGAATGAAGAAGGCTGCCAAGAATTATAAAGGTGCCCGTCTGAGAGCACAATACGCCCTGTTGGCGATGCGTGCCAATATGTTGCTGAAGGATTACGAAGCCAACATCACTTATTGGGAGACAAAGGGCAACAATCTGCCCGAAAGTGCCTACAAGGACATGATGCGCAACATCTATGCCGGTGCTCTTTTCCATACGGGTCATAAGAAAGAGGCTTTCGACATCTATGCAGAGCAAGGAGACCAGACGAGTATCCGCTGGGCCATGCGCAAATACCGCAATCTGGCTGGTATCCAGACCATCTTCGAAGAGAATCCCAATGCTCCCACGCTCTATTATCTGGTGCAGGATTTCGTCAACAATGTGCAGGAAAGCATTGATACGGATGATGCAGAATGGATCGTTATGGTGGGTCGTCAGCAACTCTCGATGGGCGAGGCCGGACGCTTCGTGGAATTTGCTGACAAGGCTGCTGCCAACAAAGCCGTGAAAGACCGCTGTCTGTGGAAGACGGCCTCTGCACTCACCAGTTGGCTTTTAGGCCGCAAGGAGCAGGCTGCCAAGGCTGCTAATAAGGCTATGAAACTCGATGGCGCCGAGCGTACGAAGGACAATGCCCGTTGCGTGAGGCTGCTGATCATGGCCAGTAGGGATAAAGTGAAGAGCAAGATGCTTCGTAAGGAAATGGAATGGCTTGACGCCAAGGCCGCTGCCGAAAAGGAAGACGACTATTGCTTCACTGCTGCCCGCGACCGCATCATGCGCCGTGCCCTCTACAATAAATACATGTCGACTGGCAATCTGAACATGGCACTCGCCGTCACGGGGGCTGAATGGAAACCGTTTACCACGGAATTTGCGGCCGATAATTGGAATGGAAACTATTATGGCGAGTTCTATTATGCCATCGACTCTCTCAATACTGCTCAGTTGCAGGACTACTACCGCTTCATCAGCGGCCCTCATAAGGATGCTTTCGAGGCCTACGTGGCAGAGCATTCATTCAAGGATGCCGACTACTTCAACGATCTGATCGGTACGCGTCTGATGGCTGAGAACAAGTTGGAAGAGGCCGTTCCCTGGCTGGAGAAGGTGCCGGTAAGTTTCCTCAACAGCCAAAACATCAGTTATTATGCAGCCCATCGCTACTGGACGGTTTCACGCTGGCTGAAAAAACAGAGAATGCGCGACGGGGAGAATGATGGTCCGCAGTCTGGAAAGTTGGCGGAGAATATGAAGCTGAAGTTCTGCCGCGAGGTGCTCCAGTTGCAAAGCCAGTATCAGTTGGCATCCGAGGCTCAGCGTCCGCAGTTGGCTTATCAGTTGGGCGTCTGCTACGATCAGGCTTCTATCTGCGGTGATTGCTGGTATCTCACGGACTATGGATGGTCTGCTTATCCTAATCTGAAACCCTGGCAGGTGGATTTTGAAGAAATCGCTTGTAAATGGCTTGATGAGAGCAAATTGACTACCGACTTCAAGTTGCGCACACAGAGCCTTTATGGCTTGTCATTCATAGCCTACGACGGCCCTTGGGCTGAGTATGATACAAACTGGTCAACGGGTGAAGTTACGGTGAAGCGCCATCCAGAGACGCATCAGTATCAGGCCTTGGCGGAACTCAGTGATTTTGCCAGCAAGAATGCTTCGAAGCTGCCCGCCTACATCTCTAAATGTGATGTCATCAGGCAGTTCCGG
>ONTZ01000103.1 GCA_900320905.1 uncultured Prevotella sp. | reverse complement strand
ATCGAAATCTTCATCATCGTTGCTGCAAGAGGTGAGGGAGAAAGCAGCAAGCATCACAAATGCGATTCTCCAGAGTTTCATTGTTTTCATTTCGATATTTGTTGTTAATGTTCCTGTTTATATAAACGCGAATTGTCGGAAAATCCTGCATCGTCGGGCGTTAAATGTTCTTAATCGGCACTATTCCGTTTGAAACAGGTAGCGATGGCTTTCGTGCCCACAACTGCCAAGATGATAATGGATATTAATTTTTTCATATTCGTGAATGTCTAGAAACGGTTCATTTCATTCGTTCCAGCCCCCTGTCCTCTGTACCTGTCGCGGGTCGAGTTGAATGAATACTGGAGGGTGAGCATAAATGTTCGGTTGTCGTTGGTATTGCATCGATATACCGTGACATCCTTGTTCAGCAGCGTGGCGTTGCGGTTGCCCTTGTTGAAGATGTCGTTTGCTTCGAGCGTGACACTGAATCTGTTGCGGAAGAACGCCTTGTAAAGTTTCACGTTCATGTACGACGATGCCTCCTGCCGCGTATTGTCGTCGTTTCCGGCTGTCATCCATTGCATATCGACATTAAGCCATGCGTCGTAAGGCAGGTGGATGGCATTTTGGAACTGGAACAGCCCGATAGGATTATTGAGGCTCTTACGCTCATTGATGTAGTCGATTGTCAGCCACTGCTTCATGATTCCCACGTTGACTTTTGGCTGCCAAATGCCCATCTGGAACTGGGCACCCACAAAGGCCTGGAGCTTTTGAATCTCAGGAAAGTTGTCCTTGGTTATCAGTTTCACTTCGGCACCATCCCCATAGGGGCGGCTGGTGTCCAGTATCGGATCTTTCTGGTAGGTATAGGTGACTTGCCCGAAGAACTGGTGCCATGCGCCCGTCAGTTCCACGGCATGTATTTTCTCTTGCTTCAAGAATGGGTTGCCGCCCTCAAGTGTGAACCTGTTGATATAGTCCACATCGCCGTCGAGGTCAGCATAGCTGGGCCGTTGCGTCTTGTGGGTGTAGCTCATGGAAAGCTGCAAGTCTTTGATTCTTGTTGACAGCGACAGCGAGGGGAAAAAGTTGTTGTAGCCCTTGCTCTGGTCTTCTTTCTTTTGGCCGTTGGCAAGATAGTCGAACTTTACGTGCTCATATCTCATGCCTACGCTGACGTTATAGTTGCCAAACGACTGACCGATTTCAAAGAATCCAGCTATGTTGTTCTCGTCAACTCTTGATGTCGCATTATTGACAAGTGCAGCATCTGTTGTATAGTCGGAAGAGAAACGTGAGGTCGTGTATTCCTCTCCAAACTCAATGCCTCCCTTCCAGAACGGATAACTGAACACAAGCTTTTCGGCAAAGAGTCGGCTCCTGTTGACGCCAAGAGAGTTTACCCGAGAGTTCTGCTGATTCTCGCTCGTCTCGTTGTTCCACTTGTCAGCGCGACTTTTGCGCCACATGTAATCCGTATTGAAGTCAATCCCCAGCTTGCCCAGCTCGCCATTATAATAGAGGTTGGCATGATGCTTTGGTAGGCTGTTGTTCTTGTCATGCCCCTGCATCGTCAGGTTGTCATAAAGCAGGTCATCGGCCAGTATGCGGCTCGTTCCCGTGTGTTCCGTCTTTTGCTTTGTGAAACCATTGGAATAGTAGGCACCGATGGAATGACTGTCATTGAACATGTAGGAGAAGCCTGTCTTGCCGAAGAACTCATTGGTACGCATGTGTCCGTCCTGCAATAACTTCTGGTTCCAGATGACGGATGATTGCGTCAGCATATCAACGCTGTTGCTGCTTGGGAATTTTCCGCCCAAGTAGCCGAAGTTCCCAAACAGTTCCAAACCGCCAGTGCGGAATTTGAAATTTGCTTGGTCAACGCTGCGAAAGAATTTCTGCACAACGCCCTGTGTGCGTATCGTACCGCTGAAGCCGTCTCCTTGCGGTCTCTTTGTCCGGATGCGTATAACTGATTTCACCGTAGCATTATACTTCGCCCCAGGATTTGTGATCACCTCGACATTCTTGATGTCTGCTGAGTTCAACTGTGACAGTTGTGCCATATCCAGAACTTCGCGTCCGTTGATGTAAATCGCCGGAGTACCCTTGCCAAAGACTTGAAAGTTACCGTCACGTCCGAGAACCATCGGCACTTGTGTCAGCACATCGTTGGCCGTTCCTGCATGTTCCAGCTGCGAACCAGCCACATTCGTCACAAGAGCATCTCCTTTAATCGCTGTGACGGGTCGGCTCGATTTTACCGTCACGTTCTTCAATGTATAGGTATCAGGCTTGATTCTGATTTCGCCGATTTCCGTGGTCTCGCATAGTTTATATACGGTCTTGCAGCCTACGAATGAAACGCGGGCGAGGACGGGCCGTTGCTCACATGGAATAACAAAGAGGCCGCTTTCGTTCGACACGCCACCCGCAATTAGCGTGGAGTCCTGGGGTGAAAGCAGGGCAATGTTGGCGTAGGCGATGGGCTGGCCTTGCTCGTCGATGACGATACCCTTGTAACGAGGGGCTGTCTTCTGCGGACACTCGACTATGATTTCCTGTTGGCTGGGATTTGCAATTCCCGGCTCAACGGTCATGCGGATGGGATAAAAACCTATCATCTGACGGATAGCATCGGGCACGGTCTTGCGATGTACCGAAGTGGTGATGCGGAAGTCCCCGGCTCAACGGTCATGCGGATGGGATAAAAACCTATCATCTGACGGATAGCATCGGGCACGGTCTTGCGATGTACCGAAGTGGTGATGCGGAAGTCCTCCAGTTCGTTGTAGAGGAAACTAATGGTGTATTCCTCGGTCTGCTCGTTCAGTTGGCGCAGGGCCTCGCTGAGCGACACGTTGTTATAATCGCGTGTAATCTTTTGGGCCTGTACTCCGGCAAAGACAAAGCAGCAGACAAGCATTGATATGATTATCTTCATGGCTTATTCTACTACTATCTTGTCCGACTTCAGTTCTACGGTGATGCTCTCGAAGAGGTTGAGCCGATGCAGCACGATGTCGAGCGTCTCATCCTGTTTCCACACGAAATAGAAACGGAACTGGCGGGCATCTTCGTTCTGGAATTCCACCTCCTTGTTATAATAGGCAGCTATCTGTGGCAGCATCTTATCCAATGCAACATTGTCGAAAACAATGGGCTTTGTACTGGTTGTCGTATCTGTTTTGATGGTGTCTGTTGGCAATGCAGGGGACGGTTGGGACGAATTTGAAATTCGTACCTCCTGGGTCGGGGACTTTACATCTTCTCCAACGAAATGACGCACGATGTGGATGGCTGCAAAGGCCACTCCTGCCGTAAAGAGGATGCCGATGATGCTTGCTGCTACCTTGTAAGGGAGTATGCCCATCAGTCTCGTAATGGTGGCAGTGCGTGGCTCGTCTTTTTCAAGGGCATCTAATTCATCAGCGTGTTCCGCTGCGAATTTCTCCCACTCCTCGTCCACGGGGACGGATTCTTTTTCGACTTCGCGCTTCACAAAGGCTCGCTTCGTCAGCGCGAGCAGTTCCTGGCTCTCTGCTACCAACTGGTCAATTTTGTCTTGCTGTTCCATAACGTTTATCGTTTTGCTGTTTCTTTCTGAAAATACTCCTTGATTCGCTGTAGTGACTGTGACAGATGGTTGTAGACCGTCACTTTGCTCACACCCGCGGCCTGTGCCACTTCCTCATAACTCATCTCGCTGAGAAACCGCAGCCGGAATATCTGCTGGCTAAGCGGTGGCAGTTCCGCCTCGATAAATTGC
>ONTZ01000105.1 GCA_900320905.1 uncultured Prevotella sp. | reverse complement strand
GTGGTGGCTTGGTTCTTCATCTCCTGTCAACTGCTTTGGGTCGTCATCTCTATCATCCGCCATCCGCTGACAGACTGTCTCTATTACGTCCTGTCTATAATACTCTGGCAAATCACTTTGGAACACGTATTACATCAGCAACCAGTCACCATAGAGGAAAAAGACGGCAAGGAGATATCCACGACCCGTGAATACGCCTTCGCCCAAGTGCTGCCCGCCATTATTGAGGGCGAAGAACTCTATCTGAACCCCACTCTTTCCATCAAGGAACTGGCCGCCCATGTAGGCACCAACCGCACCTACTTGAGCGACTATTTTACACATGTACAACAAACGACCTTCTACGACTATATCAACCGCCTGCGCATAGAGAAGAAGAGCATTCCCCTCATGCAGCAGCATCCCGAATACACGTTGGAACAGATTGCTACCGAAAGCGGTTTCCAAAGCATCTCCACCTTCCGACGTTCCTTCCAGAAACTGAAGGGCGTAATGCCAAGCGAATATCGAAAACAGCAATAATATGACATTTCTTAAACTATTAAGCGTATGAAACAAAACATTTTCAAATCCGTTGCTCTTGCAGCAGTTATCGTCCTCTCGGGCACAGTATTCATCAGTTGTGGCGGTGGTAGCAATAGTTCAGGCAGCAAGGACTTGCCTGCCGACGGTGTATTAGGAACGTTCCCACAGAAGTATTTCGAATGCGTTGACGGCATAAATACCGCCAGGGCCGATATGGCCGTGGGCACAGACGAAGAACGCAACGCCGCCAAAGCAAAACTTGAAGAACTGCAAGAACAACTGAAGACCATTGCAGAGACTGAGGGCCTGGCCTCGATAGAGATTCCCACGGAAATCGCCGAGGGCGTTCCCTTCAAAGTGGTGAAACCACTCGTCATAACGAATGTTGACGACCGTCAACTGACCCTTGAGGGTGAGGTAGAAAGCACGGAGGCTGTCGATCAATACAAAGCCGTGACCTACGGATACTTAGTGGCCTATGACAAGGACGGTAAGCCTTTCTCGGTAGGACAGCATGGAAACTATGCCCCGGAAGGCAGTAAACTCAATTGGCCTACAGGCACCAAAGGCAAACTCACTATCTATCTTTCCGTCGCGGCTTTCAACATCGACGGTTTGGCGCGCCTTGGCAAACTGCTTATCGTAGATTCAAAGGCAGAGGAACTGAAGCAGGCTGCGGCGGCTATGTCTGAACTGCAGTCGGCAGCCATGGAGAAAGCCCAAAAGGCACTTGAAAAAATGAAGAAATAATACTTTCCCACTATGAAAAAGATAGCAATACTATTAACAGTCATGCTGGTGCCTATAATGGCACTGGCACAGCGCAAACCTGCCACAGCAACTAAATCTATGCAGAATGTGAACAACAAATTCGCCATCGTTCTTTTCGACGAGTGGATTCAGAATGTGTATGAGGATGCTGAGAACATCTACTTCCAAGGTACCCAATATGGCGACCTGAACACCCTCCGCGCCTTAAACAAACAGACGGGTGCCTTCCGTTTTGTCGTTCCTAAGAAGAAGAGAGAACGCGCAAGAATTATCTGTTCGGGCTGTGACGGCACAAACATCTATATGCAGTTGGAGGAGAAGGGCATCGTGCTCTTCAATGGAACGGACGTCAACACCTCCGATGTGCTGGTTCCCGAAGGTCCCAACGGCATAGAAACCTACTATATCTGGCCTGCCAACCGAGGCGAGGCCATGAGTTTCTCGCCTAACGGCCGGTTCCTGGCCATGAAGGCAGACCCCTGCATCGTGCTTGACACACAGACCAAGAAAGTAGTGCGTATGGTAAGACGTACGGAGGAAGGTTTTCTTGTGACAGACAATGGTGATTTCTATGCCATTCGCGAAAATGGCCTCTGGAAATATCCCAATAACGGCGGCGTACATCCCAACGAGTTTAACAAACTCAACGAGAAAGGCATTGAAACGTTTAGTTTCGAGAAGTTGACAGGCAGTTACTATGGCGAATATCACGGTATGTATTCGGACGCCGGTCAGCAGGCCATCTATCTGCCTATAAGAAATAAGTTGCTGAAGTTTACGATGGACAACCAGCAGTGGAGCGAAGCCTTTGCTTTCAATGACGAAAACAAGGAGTTCGGCCGTATGGCCTTCTCTCCGCAGCACATCTTTGCCTGTACAAGCGAATATACAAAACCTTTCTGCGAATGGGCAGGCATGAATTTGGCCGCACAGCCAAAGACCTTCGACAAACTGAACACGGGCATCAAGTTGGGCAAGTCACCCTACGAATCGTCCGAAGTGGTAACCCTCGTGAAAAGCCTGTACTACGATGCCCAGGGCAATCTCTGGTTGCAGACCTCAGACCAGCAATTCGTTGTTTATAACCCCGATGGCATCAAAGGACTTAGCAACCTTAAAAAACAGGAAATTCCGAAGGATTAATCGTTACTTCCCGCTGACAATCTTCTTAATCTCGTTGAGTTTGTTCAGCGCTTCAAGGGGCGTGAGGTTGTTCACATCGAGGCCAAGAATCTCGTCGCGAACCTGCGTAAGCACGGGGTCATCCAACTGGAAGAAACTCAGTTGCATCCCGTCGCGGCTCTGATTCAAGGCTTCTGCCGACGGTTTTGCCTTGGCCCCTACCCCACTGCTCTCGGCTTCCAACTGCTTCAATATGGTATTGGCGCGCTTTACGATGCTCTTCGGCATACCGGCAATCTCCGCCACATGAATACCAAACGAGTGCTCACTCCCACCCCGCATCAGTTTGCGCAAGAAGATGACCTTGTTGTCGACCTCCTTCACGCTTACGTTATAGTTCTTGATTCGGGAGAAATTCTTCTCCATCTCATTCAATTCATGGTAGTGGGTGGCAAAAAGCGTACGGGCCTGTGCCTTCGGGTGCTCGTGCAGATACTCTACGATGGCCCAGGCAATGGAGATACCGTCATAAGTAGAGGTACCGCGGCCCAACTCATCGAAAAGCACCAAGGACTTCGGCGTCACATTGTTCAGGATGTTGGCAGCCTCCGTCATCTCCACCATAAATGTGGATTCGCCCAACGAAATGTTATCAGAAGCACCCACGCGGGTGAATATTTTGTCCACCAAACCGATTTTCGCGCTTTCTGCGGGCACGAAGCAGCCTATCTGGGAAAGTAGTACGATCAAGGCCGTCTGGCGCAGCAGCGCACTCTTACCGGCCATATTCGGACCCGTTATGATGATGATCTGCTGCTTCTCGTTGTCCAGATAGATGTCATTGGGCACATATTCCTCACCCAATGGCAACTGTGTCTCGATCACGGCATGACGTCCCTGATGAATCTCAATGACCGACGAATCATCTATCACCGGACGTACATACTTGTTCTCTTCAGCCACTTTTGCGAACGACAGCAGACAGTCCAGATGAGCGGTCAGGTTGGCATCCGTCTGAATGGCGGGAATAAAGGCCTGCATATCCGCCACCAGATTGTTGAACAACCGTGCTTCCAACGACAGGATTTTTTCTTCGGCGCCAAGGATTTTCTCTTCGTATTCCTTCAGTTCCTGCGTGATATAGCGCTCCGCCTGAGCTAACGTCTGCTTACGTACCCATTCTGCAGGCACCTTGTCCTTGAACGTGTTTCTCACCTCCAGATAGTAGCCGAATACGTTGTTATAGCCGATTTTCAGGGATGAAATACCCGTCTGCTCCACCTCGCGCTGCTGTATTTTCAACAGATAGTCCTTGCCGGAGTAGGCAATCTGACGCAGTTCGTCGAGTTCCGCATTCACGCCATGACGAATCACGCCGCCCTTGTTCAGCAGTTGCGGGGCATCGCTCTCCACCTCGCGCTCAATGCGGGCGGCCATTTCTTCGCAGACATTCATCTGCTCTCCTACCCTTCTGAGCGCATCGTTCTTCGCATGTTCGCAAGCCGTTTTCACGGGTTTCAAAGCTTGCAAAGCAGTCTTCAAGGCCACCACTTCACGTGGTGTTACCCGTCCGACGGCCACTTTCGAAATGATACGCTCCAAGTCGCCCACCCGATGGAAAGAGTCGTCAATCAGTTCGCGGAACTCGGGTTCACGGAAGAAATACTCCACGATGTCCAATCGTTCATTGATCGGTTTCTGTTCTTTCAACGGGAAAACCACCCATCGTTTCAGTAATCGGGCGCCCATCGGCGAGACAGTCTTGTCAATCACATCGCAAAGCGATTTGCCGTCATCCTGCATCGGATACAACAACTCCAGCGAACGCACGGTGAACTTATCCAGCCGGACGTACTTT
>ONTZ01000106.1 GCA_900320905.1 uncultured Prevotella sp. | reverse complement strand
GATAATGTTTCGAAGTTTGTCATAGAGATAATACCATGTGAATTGTAGTTGCCGTATGGCCTGAATGACCAAGGCGAGAAGGCAGTTTCACAAAACCATGACGGGCATACATCTTCACTGCATCGGCAAACTCCGGGAAAGACTCAATGTAGAGATGTGTATAGCCTGCTTTCCGTGCTTCATTGATGACCAGTGAGAAAAGTTTTGAGCCATACCCCTTCCCACGAACTTTCGGGGAAAGATAGAATTTTACCAGTTCTACATATCCTTCAGGCAAGCCTTCTGTTGGATAGAAACCACAGCCCCCCATCACCTCACTATCTTCGTTGATGACCCAATATCCGGCATTCACACCCTGCAAGGATTCCCATATATGCCATGTGCGGGAATCATCATAGACGGTGTTCACCAATGGTGCTCCATATTCCTCGAACACAGAACGTATCACACGGGCAAGCGGCTTCTGATCTTCCTGTTCTATCGGTCTGATGGTCGCTGTTTTATTCTCCAGACACAGTTCCATCAGAATGTCGCAACGTTCGTAGGCATTATTCTTCAGCGGTATCTCCTTGAATCCCAATTTGCGATAAAGAGCAATGGAGGCTTCCAAGCGGGTGTTGCCTTCGAGAAAGATTCGTTTTACATCATGACTGCGGGCATAGTCTAATAATGCCTCGCCCAGTTGGCGACCGATGCCTTTTCCCTGTGCATCTGGAGAGACTGCCATCTTTGCCAGCTCGTGACAGTCAGATTCAGGATGCGGTTTCAGCGCACAGCAACCCACGACCTGTCTGCTTTCGTCTATAGCCAGAAATATCTGCCCATCATGTCCGATGATGTTGTCATCGATATGTGCAAATGTGTCAAGATCAGACTGCTCCAGTCTGAACCAGGTCTCTATCCACTGCTTGTTCAGTTGGATAAAGTCCTGCTTGTATTGCGGCTCGTATGTGACAATTCGTATCATCAATTGCAAAAGTACACCTTTCTTAGCATTTGTGCAATACCATAACAATGGTATTTACTTATTCCTCCTCACCGTGGTCGGCCAACATAGACTCCAGATAAAAGGCCTTCATCACAATGGCTTCATCGGGCACGGCATCGCAGGTCTGTTCGTCACAGTGGATGACTGCCGAAACGAACATATTGGGCAAGAGTTTTGCCCCTTCCGCGCTGTCGAGTTTGACATGAACAGAAGCCGACTTCGACTCATTGTCCAAGGCTGCGGTAACAAACGAGACAGTGCCCGTGAGGAGTGTTGAGGACTGGTCGGAGAGTTGCATGGTAACCTTCTGGCCGATGTGGATGCTGGCGATGTCGCTTTCAAAGACATGGAGGTCGGCATGGAGGGCTTTGTTGTCATAGACCTTCATCAGCACGGTCTCGCTGTCGAGATAACTTCCCATACTTACCAATATCTCGCCCACCACGCCCGAGATGGGTGAACGCACGGGAGCAGCATTCGAGAAATGCCCTTGCGCCACCTGACGACTGCTGATACCCAGTTGTTCCAACTGAAGGCGCAAGCCTTGCTCGGTGACGCTGGCCATGTCAAATTCGGCCTTGGCCTGTTGCAGGTTTTTACCCACACCAGCCCCTTGTTCATGAATATCCTGCTGACGCTGCAAGGCCTGCCGTGCCAGCGATAATTGCCGGGAAGCAACGAGATAGTCTTTCTGTAGAGCCACAATCTCGGTGTTCTCCACTAAGGCCAGCGTCTGTCCCTGCCTTACAGTCTGTCCTTCTTTCACCAGGATGCGCTTGGTAATGCCAGCAACCAAAGAGGTGACATCCGCACGGTCTTGCGGAGAAAGTCTCAACGTTCCCGTGGCATTGATGGTGCCACATTCTCTTCATGCGACTCTTTTTCTTCCTCTGCCTGCTTCACTTCGTTCTTGCAAGAAACGGTCAGCAGCGACAGGGCGATCATAGAATATATTATTATCTTCATCTTCTTAATCGTTAATAATTACTTTCCTTTGATAAAATTCAGTTTGATGATGGCTTGATTCAACGCATCGATGGCCTTGGCATTATCCATCTCAACGGCAAGTGCCGCCGACAGGTTTTGCACATGTTCCACGTAGGTAATCTCTCCGGCTCCATATTCGATACGCGACAGGCGACGCATCTCCTTGGCGGCAGGAAAGCCATCGCTCTGATAATAGTCGTATGAGCGTCTGGCACTCTCCAAGGCATTCTTGGCAATCAGCAGTTCGGAACCGCTCTTGCGCTCTGCCTGTTCCTTTCTTGTGCGTGCGATATCCACATCCAGTTTTGCAGCAGATTTACGAGCCTTCTGGGAGCCGTAGAAAAGCGGGAAGGCCACCCCGACTTCAAAGCCCATCCAGTTACCCTTGTCGAAGCGCGACCTGTCCACGTTGTAGGGGTTGATACCGGAAATGACCAACTGATGACGGATTCCAACGTTGAATGATGGCATCATTCCCTGGCGGATGTAGTTCAGTTCACTTTCACTGCGCATCTGCTCACTCTCCAATAGTTGTCCCTGCGGGGTAGCGGCAAACGACCAGGCATCGTCCACAGGCTGCACACACAGATAACCGTCTGTGGCAACAACTGTTTCCGAGGTGTTCATCAACTGCTGCAACTGTATGGCGGCAGCCGTTTTCTCATCCTGTGCCTCACGCAGTCTGATACCATTCTCTGCCTTCATCTGCTGGGCGTTCATCAGTTCCAGGCGGTTGGTCTCACCGTTTTTATATCGGATGTCTGCCGTCCTAACAAACTCACCCAGCACGGAGTCGTTTCCGCAAAGAAGCGCTTCGACATGCTGCCAAAAGAGCAGCTGACTATAAGCCACGGAAACATCCCTCGTAAGTTCACTTTCCGTAAGTTGATGCCGGCTTTCTTCAACCAAAGTTTCGGCTTTCAGCAGTTTTCGCCGCTTGCCGTAAACGGTCGGGAAATCAATCTTCTGCGAGAGCGTCAGTGCATTGTCGGGACTGCCGCCCGATGTCGGGTCCTGCGACAGCGACAACTCCGTCCGATCCAGCTCGAAATAGGAGCCTTCCATTCGTTTTGCCCGCTGCACTTGCAGGTCGGCCACCTTCACGCCCATGTTGTTGGCACGGGCAATCTCGATGCACTTCGCCAGCGACTGTGCATCCACTGACGACAGGCAACAGATCAATATTAATAAGGTACTATATATTCTTTTCATTTTCTGTTTGATGTGAATTTGCTTCCGTTTTTTTCGTAAAAGTCTTGTAAATGGTAGGAATCACGAAGAGCGTAAGAACCGTGGCTGTGAGCAGACCGCCAATAACGACGGTGGCCAACGGACGCTGTACTTCGGCTCCATCACTGGTGGAGAGGGCCATGGGCAGGAAACCAAAAGAAGCTACCAATGCCGTTATGACAACTGGGCGCAGACGGTGTTCGCATCCTTCGAGTATGCGCTGACGGACATCCGTGACACCATGATGTTGCAAGGCATTGAACTGTCCCACGAGTACTATACCATTGAGTACGGCAACACCGAACAAGGCAATAAAGCCGATTCCTGCCGAGATACTCATTGGCATGCCGCGAAGCCACAAGGCAACGATACCGCCAATGGCTGAAAGCGGAATAGCCGATGCAACGTATAGCGTCTCACGCACACTCTTCAAAGTGGCATAAAGCAATAGCAGAATCAACACGAGAGCCACGGGAATGGCAACCATCAACCGGTCTGTGGCGCTCTGCAGATTCTCGAACTCACCCCCGAAGGCATAGTGGTATCCGGCAGGCATCTCCAGACGGTCGTCAAGAATCTGCTGGATATCCTTGACCGTGGAACTGACATCCCGCCCCTTCACGTTGAATCCTACAAAGATACTGCGCTCCCCATCCTCGTGAGAGATTTGCGCCGGAGCCTCCTTATAACTGATGGAGGCCAACTGGCGCATGGGAACGGAAACGCCAGACGGTGAGGGTACGAATAGTTCCTCAAAATTGGAAAGGGCATCACGTCCGTCGTTGTGAATGCGGAGTACAATGTCGAATTGGCGATTCTCCTCCGTCACGCTTCCGGCTATTTTACCGGCGAATGCCGACTGCAGCACATCGTTGGCCTGACGGATGGAAATACCATACTTGGCCAACATCTGACGGTTGTATTCCACTTGCAGTTGCGGCAGTCCATTTACCTTTTCCACAAACAGGCTACCCACGCCATCGACATTCTTGATGAGTCGCTCAACCTTGTTGGCCAAGTCCGCTAACACCTCCGTGTCACCTCCGTAGATTTTCACCGCCACATCCTGACGGATACCGGTAATCAACTCGTTATTACGCATCTGGATAGGCTGCGACATCTCCACATCAAGACCTGGAATCAC
>ONTZ01000108.1 GCA_900320905.1 uncultured Prevotella sp. | reverse complement strand
GAGCAAGAGCTGATCGACCTCTCGAATCAGAAGTGGGCCTGGATGGCGGAGAAGAATGCCGACCGTCTGGACGAACTGTTCCTTGAGAATGCCCAGTTCGTCCACATGGGTGGCGGCTGGGGCAAGCAGCAGGAAGTCGATATCATCCGTGGCGGTATGATCTGGTACAAGCATGCCGACATCCATTCGCAGGAGGTGAAGTTTACCGACAAGAATGTGGGCACGGTGTACAGCAACATCCATCTGACCTCGGAGGTGGGCGGACATCAGGTGCGCTTCCCGTTCATGGTGAGCGAGGTGTATATCCGTCAGCCGAAGGGCTGGGGACTGTCATCGCTCATCTTCACCAAACTGGCTGAACCCGACCCACGTTTCGAACCGGCACTGACCTTGGGCGAAAACCTACGGATGCCGCAATTCGGCATCGGCACCTACCAGATGACCAACGAGCAGGCAAAGGCGAGCGTACTCGCTGCCCTGCGCATGGGCTATCGCCACATCGACACAGCACATGCCTATCAGGATGAGCGCGGCGTGGGCGAGGCCGTCAAGGAGAGTGGTATTCCCCGCCAGGACCTCTGGATTACGAGCAAGCTCTGGCCGTCGGAGTATGGTGAAGGCAAGACAAGCGAGGCCATCGACAAGATGCTGGAGCGCCTGCAGACCGACTACGTGGACCTGCTCTACGTGCATCAGCCGATGGGTGATTTCGTGGGAGCATGGAAGGATATGGAGAAGGCTGTCCGTGCGGGAAAGGTTCGCGCATTGGGCATCTCCAACTTCGATGCCAACGATTCGGTGTTCAACCTCCTCATGGCGAATGCCGAGATCAAGCCCGTTGCCCTTCAGATAGAATGTCATCCCTATGCCCAGCGCCTCGACATCCGCAAGAAGGCTGCCGAATACGGCCTGCAGGTTGAGTGCTGGTTCCCACTGGGTGGGGCCATGTCGCAGGGTGCCATCCTGAAAGACCCCGTCATCGTGAAGATTGCTGAGCGCCATCACAAGTCGCCCGTACAGGTCATCCTCCGCTGGCACCTGCAGGAAGGCCTCTCGGTGATACCTGGCTCCCGCAATCCGCAGCACATCATGGAGAATGCCCAGATCTTCGATTTCGCCCTCTCGGATGCCGATATGCAGGCCATCCGTTCGCTGAACAAGGAACAGCGCTTCTTCAACATGGACTACAAGCAGGCCGAGCAATTCATGATCAATTGGAGAATAGAGGATTAACACTTCTGTTGAAGTCGCTCTCATCCGTGATCCTACTTATGGCTTCTGCCTTGAATTGCACTGCATGCCAAACAGACTTTTCGGCAAAAACTGAACAATAATAACAAGCGATATGAAGAAAATTTTAACTATGGCAGCCATGATGCTGCTGGCCGTGATGCTGGGGCTGACGGCTTGCAGTGAACAGAAGCAAGCAGCGACGGAAGGGGTGACGAAGGAGCAGATTTCGTTTCCCATCGGTGAGCGGATAGATAACCCCGCATTTACGGGCGAGGTTTATCTGAAGCCTCTGATTAACGTCGATTCTGTGTTCCATTTCCCACAGACCAATGTGGTGACATTTGGTCCAGGTGCTCACAGCAGTTGGCACAGGCACGGCGGTATGGTGGTGCTGGTGACCGACGGCGTGGGACTCTATCAGGAGGAAGGCCGTCCGGCGCAGGTGCTCCGTCGGGGCGATGTGCTACAGATTCCTGCAGGAGTCTCAGGTAGTGATTTATGATTCGGCTTGGAAACCTGCAGAAACATACAATGACAGCGACAATTCCATTTCGGATGAGTATTACAATGGATTAGAGATGGTGGAGTATGCGCACCAGACCACAACTGACAGCCTGATGTTTGCAGCCCCTGACTCCACGCTGTCACTACCAACATTCAACGGGCCGATTCGTCTGGCAAATACTGTGAATGCTCCAAATGTGGCAGACTCTCCAGGACTTCACTACGTCGTGTTCGAGCCTGGGGTCATCAATGCCTGGCATACTCATCCGGGAGGCCAGATACTGATAGCAACCGACGGCATCGGATACCACCAGATTGAAGGTCAGCCTGCAGAGGTATTGCATCCAGGCGATGTCGTGATGTGTCCGCCCGATGTGAAACATTGGCACGGTGCCGCACCCCATTCACGCTTCGCCCACCTGGCTGTAGGTACCAATCCCGACCGTCCAGCCGTAGTGTGGACTGACGAAATGCTGAGTAAAGAGGAATACGAGCGGCTTCCAATGGAATGAAATCCAACTATAGTTTGCTTTTCGGCAAAAAATGAAAGAATCCCCGTAATTATTATTAAAATGATTGCGGGGATTCTTCGTACCTTTGCACCAGCGAATTTAACAAGCAAAGAAATATGAGAAAAACAATAACTACAATGATGATGCTGATGACTTCGATGTTGGGTTATGCAGCCTGTTCATCGGACAGTGTTTCAAAAGAGGCAGCAGACGTTTCGCCGTCGGAGTTCTTTCAGGCTGCAACGCAGCAGGGAACGATTGAGTTGGTTGAGTATGATTCAAAGGACTACACCCAAAGCAGCCGTCCCGCGACGAAGAAGCCTGCCTACGTGTATGTGCCATATGGTTACGACCCGTCGAAGCAGTACGATGTTATCTACCTGCTACACGGCTGGACAGGAGTGGCCGAGGAGTATTTCTTAGGCCGCAGCGGCAATCGACGTACTGCTTTGGTGAACATCTTCGACAACCTGATTCAGCGTGGACTCTGCCGTCCGTTCATCGCCGTATCACCCACATGGGATAAGGATAACCGTTCTAAGGGCTGGGGTGAATCGACTCGTGAGGCAGCCGTATTCTCACAGGAGTATGTGAACGATCTCATCCCTGCCGTTGAAACGCGCTATTCCACCTATCTGGCAGAAGCGACACCCGAAGGCATCCTTGCCTCGCGTGCCCATCGTGCCATCGGCGGTTTCTCGCTAGGCAGCATCACAACGTGGTATATCTTCGAGCAGGCTTTCCCCTACAGCCGCATGTATCTGCCCATGAGTGGCGACAACTGGAGCCAGGGCATGTATGGCGGGGCCTACTATCCTGATGAAACTGCAAAGTTTCTGGCAGACCTTGTCAATGCCTCTCCCTACAAGAACGACTTCTATGTGTGGTATGCCGTGGGCACCGAGGATGTGCGCATTGACCAGACCCACAACCAAGCTATGGCGATGGCCAAACTCACCGACACATTTAACAGCTCGAACTTCTCCTACCACATGAAGGAAGGTAGCCACCACGACTTCAATGCTGTTTGGGAGTTTTGCTACCACGCCTTGCAGTTCTTCTTTCCCGCCAATGAGGCGAGTGCCATTCGCAGTGTAAATCGTAAAAGCGCAGCCACTGGAAGAGCATATACACTGGGTGGGATGCTCGCCTTCGGAGGGCGAGGCATACAAATCATAGACGGCAAAAAGATTGTCAAATAACTTACACATTATTTATTTATATGCAGAAGATTCTATTTACAGCAGTAATGATGGCGGCAGTCAATACAATGCCATCAACGAGTGGTTAAATGGATTGGGATACAAATAATCAAAAACGTAATCAGAATATGGAACAGAGAACATTAGGACAGGATTTGCGGGTATCAGCCCTGGGGCTGGGCTGCATGGGTATGAGCCACGGCTACGGGCCGGCGCGAGACAAACAGGAGATGATCAAGTTGATTCGACGAGTTCACGACGAACTGGGCGTGACGTTCTTCGATACGGCAGAGTGCTACGGGCCTTACACAAACGAAGAACTGGTGGGTGAGGCACTGGAAACTATGCGGAACGAGGTAAAAATCGCCACGAAGTTCGGTATCGCGCTGAGGGACTTTAAGCAGACACTCGACTCACGGCCAGAAACCATCCGCGCCTCGGTGGAAGGTTCACTGAAGCGGTTGCGTACCGACCACATAGACCTCTACTATCAGCATCGCGTGGATAAGCAGGAGCGAGTACTCGATGTTCTGGCAACTGCCGGAGCGCGAAATCATACCCACGCTCGAGGAACTTGGCATCGGACTTGTTCCGTTCTCGCCACTTGGCAAGGGATTCCTGACAGGAGCCGTGAAGCGTGGTCAGACATTCGGTGCTGATGACTTCCGCTCGAAGGTGCCCCGCTTTGAGCAGGAGAACATCGCCAAGAACATGGTACTGGTGGACTTCGTGAACGAGATTGCTCAGCGCAAGCAGTGTACGCCTGCACAAGTTGCTCTCTCGTGGTTGATGGCGCAAAAGCCTTGGATTGTAGCCATTCCCGGCAGCACGTCGTGGGGACATCAGACGGAGAACTTTGCAGCTGCCGACATTTCCTACACCGACGAGGAGATGCGCGAAATTAACCGCCGCCTCTCAGAAATCACCCTCTCAGGCCATCGATATAACGCAGATAGTCAGAAGAATATTGACAGTGGATATTAATACAATCAGAGAAGACAGATGGTCATAAAGAAAGCATTGGTTAGTATGCTTTGGATGACTCTGCTGGCCTGTTCTGGCCATACGGAGGAGCCTCAGAAAGAACCAGAGACAATGACAAATTACTATACACGCCAGACGCGCATCAATGATGTGATGAACGATGCAGCCTTTGGCGATTACGGACGACTGATATTCCCTGTGAATACTGGATACTGGAACGGCACGACGCTGGAACAGTTGCAGCTGACGTGGTATAACCACATCGATCCCGACAAGACTGTGGAGGTGTGCAACTATCTCCGCGTTCATGCCGACAATTGTTTCATCGACATCTATACCGAGGCAGAAAAGCAGACTAATCCAGATTTGCGCAACACGGGGTTATTCTTCTTCCGAGGTAACAAAGGCCAGCCCTTCGCCATTTGCAATGCGGGCGGCGGTTTTTCCTATGTGGGAGCCATGCACGACTCGTTCCCTCATGCCCTTGAACTCTCGAAGCAGGGCTACAATGCCTTTGCGCTCATCTATCGCCCAGGCGATGCTTACGAGGACCTGGCCCGTGCTATCACCTTTGTCTGTGACCATGCCAATGAGTTAGGTGTCGCCCCTACAGGCTACTCCCTGTGGGGCGGTTCGGCTGGTGCACGTATGGCTGCCACGTTAGGAAACAGCTCCTACTTGCGTCAGTTGACAGGTCGCACCGACATTCCCCAAGCCTCGGCAGTCATCATGCAATACACGGGCTACACCACCGTTTCGCAATACGACTGTGCCACATACGCCTGCTGCGGCACCAGCGACGGCATCGCATCATGGCGCACCATGCAGAGCCGCCTTGAAAGTCTCTCAGCCCTCGGCATCCCCACCGAGTTCCACTCATACAACGGTCTGCCCCACGGTTTCGGCCTCGGCACAGGAACTGTCGCCGAAGGCTGGATTAATGATGCCATCCGCTTCTGGCAGAGTCAGCCAGGTTCAACCGCAGTCAGCTCTATAAAAGCCGACACAAGACAATCAGTCGCCATCTATTCCCACAACGGCATCCGTAGCAATGCAATGCAGAAGGGTATTAACATCGTGGATGGCAGAAAGGTCGCGATTCGGTAAAAAGTGAAAGAATCCCCGTAATTCTTATCATAATAGTTACGGGGATTCTTCGTACCTTTGCACACAGATTCAAAACATATACGCAATATGAGAAAGAGTTATATTTTCGGCGCATTGGCTGTAGCAGCCGTCGCCATCGCAGCAATCAGCTGCACGGAGCAAAAGCAGGAGCCACAGGGCTTAGTGATTGAGAAGCAGGGCGTGTTCTCGTCGGGCGGACAGGTGACAGAGGCCATTCCGGGCGAGTATGACCCGACACTGAACTGGCTCGACCAGGAGCGCAAAGGCACGACGACACACGTGGATCATGCCAACACGATGTATCAGATTCCAGCTGGTGGCAGTGGCACGCCAATGGTATTCCTTCATGGCTACGGACAGACGCGGACAGGCTGGCAATCGACTCCCGACGGACGCGAGGGATGGAGCGACCTGTTCCTGAAGAAAGGTTACTCGGTGTTCCTCGTTGACCAGCCACGACGTGGTGCTGCAGGAGCCACGGAGCAGATTGTCAACGACCCGGGCGATGTAGCTAATGGTAAATTCAAGGTGGGCGAACAGGCTTGGTACACCCACTTCCGCATCGGTCGTGTGGCTCCTGAGCGTTACGAAGGCTCTCAGTTCCCCGAGGGCGACGAGGCATTAGAGGAGTTCTTTTGCCAGATGACTCCGAACACGGGCAACTATGACGAACCTTTGTTCGGCAAGGCACTCACCGCGGTGCTGAAGGATGTGCAGACGATGACGGGCAGGAAG
>ONTZ01000110.1 GCA_900320905.1 uncultured Prevotella sp. | reverse complement strand
TCCAATCATCCTGCACGGCCCAGTCGGTATATTGCGGAACCAATACGAATGAAGGATGCTTCTGCTGGTCTCTATTTGAAGCGAACTCCAAGGCGCCGTTGCCCTGCGTGAGCGGAGCCGTCACCTCCTTACCAGCGGTGCTGGCATCGGCCATGAAGAGTACCAATGGGAGTTTTTCACCTGCATCTGCGCCCTCAGGAACCAGCAGGTTGTACTCCATCGTCTTACCCGTCTGAGTGTCGTTGAAAGTCAGTTGCTTGAACTTCTTCAACGTCTCATTCTTCAAGGCAACAAACGTACTGTCAGAATCTTTGCTGATCTCCATGTGGCCACCCTGACGCGGACCACGCTCGCCGCCCTTCTTCTGGGCGCAACCGGACATACACACCAAACCCACTACGAGCATTAACGCTATCTTTCTCATTGCCATTTAATATTTTATGTAATCTGATTCAATTATTTATTTCGTGATTTCTGCTATCCATTGGAAGAGTTCGTCGAGGGCATAGTCGCCACTATGCGGACGGTTCCAGGCCAAGAGAAAGTTCACGTCCTTGCCTGCATTCTGAAGCTTTGTGGCTAAGTTGACGGGCACAGGGAAGGCCGTGTCGCGGTCGCGTGCACCATGACGGATATACCAGTGGGGAGCCACCGAGGTGTTGCCGTCACCAATGAAACTCATGGGGTTCATCAGACGTACGTTCCGGCGGATGGCATCGGTGAGGGTTGTTCCGTTTTTCTCAGCCGTATAGTTGGTGAAGTTGACGCTATTGCCCGTCGCGTCGCCGAACTCCTCATTCTCGCCGCTGGCATTGTTGATGCCCTCTATCTGACTGTCGAAGGCAGGAACGCCCTTCAGGGCCTGGGTAGAGACCACATAGTTGAGATACTTCTGCATGTCGAGGTCGGTGATGTATTCACCCACTTGCTTACGCCCCATACCGCCACGCATCGGGCGCATGCCTTTGGGCGGTTGGCCTCCTTGCATCTGGGGGCGCATGCCTCCGTTTATCGGAGCCGCAAACATGCCTCCTGCCTCAGATGTGAACTTGAAGCCGATGCTATCGGGAATGTCGGCTCCGGCATTCTTGGCTATCTGAGCCGCACGGATAATCTCGCTCTTCAAGTAGTCGAGATAGTTATCAGCCGTCAAGGGTGTGCCATCGGGTTTCTTCAGGTTCAGGCTATTTACATACGAGGGGAACAGGGCCGCAAGCTCTTTCGTCATCAGTTTATGGGTATCGTCAAGACTCTGACGGGAGTCGGTCTGTTGATACAACCACTCGTAAGCCATGTCGGCATGTTCGAGGTCGATGATGGGACAATAGCAGACGGAAGCAAACACATCGTCGCGCTCATCGGCGGCTCCCATCGCCTTCAGCAGTTCGGCATACTCGGGATTGTTACCCGTCGCTCCCATCAGCGCTGACATAGCACCTCCGGCACTCGTTCCGTCGGTGATGATGCGCTCGGCATCGCCTGGCATCTGCTTGTCGAAGTGGCGCAGATAGCGGATGGCGGCTTTCAAATCAAGAATAGCCTTTGGCGCACGCCCCGTAAAGATGGTTTGTCCTTTCTTCACGCCCTTGTGCGCTTTAGCGTATGCCTTATCAGCCACGATGCTTGAGTTGCGTCCGCGAGTGCCAGGAATCACCACCACATAGCCCTCCTTCAAGGCCCTGCCCGTGGCATCGCCCGCCTGTGGCTGGGTAGCAGGTGAGGCCATGTAGCCGCCCACGTATGTGCGAAGGAAGATGGGGGTCTGCTGGGTTGCGCCGTCGGGTACATAGACATTGAGGAACTGATAGGCAGAGTCCTCCACGTTCGTCACATAGAACAGCCGTTCGTAGGCCGTATAACTGACCTCTGTTCCGTCGTAGGCGGTCATCTTCGATTTCACACCTGCATTGGCCTCGAAAACCAACGCGCCTTGTGCCATTGCTCCCACCGAGAGGCAGGCACCGAAAAGAATTGTAAATATCTTCCTCATAATGACTATGGAGTGTTTCGAGTCGCGGCTCTGGTCTCTACCAAGACCTTTTAAAATTAACTGTTATTCAGTTCCAACAGATAAATTGGAATTTATCTGGCAACAACAATACAACAACAATAGTGAACAGCACCAGATCCTCTGTCCCAGTATTGATTATACTGTGTTCCGATCCTTTAGGGCAAATATGCAGGACGCCGGGGCGCAGTTGTGACTTCCACATCTCTTCTTCTCTGCAGCTATATGTTTTCTTGTATTCATATCTCATTGTTGTTTGAATGAAGGTATTACATACACTGGTTTCTCTTCGTGGTTGTTGCAGTCATGATGGTCACACGATTCCTGAGAGTCATTCAGTTTTCCATCCAAATAAGCCTGGAGTACATCTTCAACCGTTCCGTGACATCCTCTGATGACTGAGATACCATGAGCAGAAAGCTTGTTGTAGGCCCCCATGCCCATATTGCCAGCCAGCATCAGGGTGATTCCCATCTCCTGCATGACGGATGCAATGTTCGACTTACAGCCACACCCTTCAGGCGAGTCCAGACGTTCCTGGTTCAAAACCTGATTCTGTTCGTCGAGTGTTACTACGGTGTAATAGGCACAGTGACCAAAGTGGTCGTCCACCATGCCATCACGTGTTGGAATTGCGATTTTCTTCATCATATATTGTTTTTAATTTCTGATTTCTTGATTTGTTAAATGGGAATTTATATGGCATGACCCCCTGAGACCTTTATGACCTGTCCCGTAAGCATTCCTGCCTGTTCGCTCGCCAGAAACAGAATCGTATCGGCAATATCCTCCGGTTGAATCAGTTTGCCCATCGGAATGATCGTAACAACATGCTTCTCAAACTCAGAATCAATCCATCCTGTTTGAGTAGGCCCCGGGGCAACACAGTTCACTGTAATACCATACTTCGCTACTTCAAGGGCAACACTGCGAGTAAGTGCTTCCAGTGCTGCCTTACTTGATCCGTAAGAAATCTGTCCCTCAAAGACCTGAGCTGCGTCTGTAGAGATATTGATAATTCTGCCGTAATCTCCACGGTGGATAATGAATTCCCGTGTCATCAGGATGCTTCCCCTAACATTGACAGCGAAGGTATCGTCAATCACATTCTGGGTGATTTTCTCGATGGTATCCAATCCATCCATATCGCCATCAGCTGCATTGTTGACAAGAATGTCAACTTTTCCGTATTGTTCAAGTGTTCTCGAATAGATATCCTTGACATCATTCTCATTGGAAATGTCGCTTTTGATAATCAGATAGTCGGCATTTATCTCCTTGAGCTTACGCTCAACAATGCTCGCATCCCCGGCGTTTGCCTTGAAATACTTGTCAGTGCCGTTCCTTTCAGTCTTTGTCTCGTCATATGGCCTTTGCAATCTTTTATAGACCAAGACCACCTTTGCCCCTTCGCGAGCAAAAGTTAATGCCGTAGTTGCTCCAATGCCCTGTGGATTATT
>ONTZ01000111.1 GCA_900320905.1 uncultured Prevotella sp. | reverse complement strand
CGCTCCTTAATCACTGTTCCTATATCCATCGGCGTATGATTTATCGTACTTTTGGTGCAAAGATACGAAGAAATACTGATTCGGCAAACCAAAAGTATGATTTTTCGTACTTACTTAATTCAATTTAACTATATTCCTTTAATCTCTTTCAACTAATTGTGTCCAAAAATACATTCCCCACAAACTTATTTCGACGAAATATGACAATCCCCACTCATTTCTTTTTTCAATGTTTGCTTGTTCATATTCATTTCGGACGATTGGTACTCACCATCGTCTTATTTGTTATCATTGAATATCTCCTTGAGTTTCACTTTCAGTTCGTCAATGCTGTTAGGCACGGCAATGATGGTGCCGTCGCAGTCAATGAGGAACAGGGCACTGTTTTGAGTGCCATGCTTACGGAATACATCAAACTCGTCGTCAAGGTCAACGAGACAAGGCCAAGGGAAGGCGTGACGCTCGACGGCCTTGCGCATGGCATCGGTGGACTTGAATTCGTGGGCAAGGCTGAACACGTTCAGACCACGATTGCGGTACTCGTGTATTCAGAGGCGCGGACTTGCTGCCCGTCTATTGTGCGCACATCGTAGTCGTTGTACTTTCGTCCGCAAATCTGATAACCCACAGCCTCTTGCTCGGCAATACGCTGATGCACGGGGTGCTCAGGATAGAGCGTGCTGTATTGGCGGTGGTAAATGTCAAGCATAGCGCATCAGCGACGGCAACCGTGAGCGGTACATCGAGGTGCTGTATTGGCGGTGGTAAATGTCAAGCATAGCAGCAAGGCCCGTGTCATTGAAATGAAAGCCCTTGAGCCGCCCGTCGAGTTCGAACAGGAAACCGAGCATCGAGTGGACTTTGTAGTAGTCAAGCGTCCATTGGTGGTATTCGTTCTCCAGTTCCGCCATCTTCTGCTTGTCGTTCTCGTCCAGTTTCTCATAGGCAAGACGAAACTTTGCTTCGGCGGCTTGCTCCATAGCGTGCCACGCCTGATACTCCTTGCCTGTGGATTGGATGTCGAATTTGTCGCCGTCGAGCTGGATGGTCACGGTCGCGCCGTCCTCCACGAAGAATTCTCCTGTGCGGAGGGTCATGCCCTTCTCCATCACCTCGCCGAAGTCCACGATGTGCCACCGCTCTATCTGCGCATCCTCCACGTCGCACTCAAAGCATCCGTCCTTCAACTCGGGTCGCAGCGTACTGTTCTTCGGGTCTTCGCCATCGCGGTATATCCTTAGTTCAATGGGCGTTGTCCCTTCGGCCACCGTGCCAATGACGTGACACCTCACTTGTGCCTGCCCCGACATTACAACGAGGGCAAACAGGATGGTGATAATGGTTTGCTTCATATTCAAGGTCATCGCGAACGCGACGGCAGTCGGGTGTGATGGTTTCGTAATGGGGGATGCCGTTGAACTGGAACAGCTCTTGCAGACGGGTGAAGTCGGCGTTGGTGACGCAAACGGTCTCTTCATTAGATAACCATTCGGCCACATACTGCTTGTAGGCATCACTGCCATCGGCAGTGCGCTCCCCAGCAATGAATATAAGTTTCACGTCGTCGCGCTTGGCAATCTCGGCACGTAGTTCCTTACTCGCTTGGATGGCGCCGCGGCAGGGGCCGCAACTCATGCCCCAGAAGTCTATCATCAGAATCTTGCCTGGATATTTAGCGCAGAGTGAGCGGATGAGGTCGGCCATCGGCGCGTCAGGCAGGGGCGTAGCGAGGTTGGTCTGCGACTTCTTGTAGGCATAGAACTGCTCAGCCTTCTGGTGGATATAGGGATTGGTGAAGGTGGCGAGATAGAGCAACAGCATCTTGTTGCGTGTAGGCCAGTTCTCTATGATTTCTTTTTTCCCTGCTTCGGTGTCAACCGTGTCTGCGGCAGATAGCCATTGGGTTATGACGTCATCGTCAACCCAGTTGTCGAAGTCTGACAGCATATCCTTGTAGGTGCATAGCTGCACCATCATATTGTCCTTGTCAGTCCCCATGAGGTCGCGGAGGGCTGTGAGGTAGTTGCTGAGAGCTGTGGAGAAGTTCTTAAACGTTACCTCCATGCCACCGTTCTCGTCCATAAGTCCCTTGTACTTGCGGTTTCTGACATAATTGGCAAACTGAATGTGGTTGAGCGTAAAGTGGAAATCCTGATTCGCGAGAAGTAGCGGATTGTCGAAGTCAATGCGGTGTAGCGGGTAGTAGTTCTTGGTGTCGTAAATCTTCTCGTACTCCACGCTGTCAAGTACCTCTGCGTTCCATTTGCCGTCACGCTCTTCATATTTTACCAAGTCGCTGGCATAGTTGTCGACGTATGACAAATAACGTTCTATGAAGTTCGCCTGTATGTCGGCCAGTGCCAGTTGCATTTCCATCGGCGTGTAGTGCTCGCGGCGGCTCACCGTCTGTAGGCGATACATTGCATTCTGCCAGACGCTTTCGGCCTGGCTGTTAGCTTCCTCCAACTTACCTTTAAAAGAAGAAAGCGGCCTGAATACATCGCTGTACTCATCGCTGGAGCGCAGCCATCGCTCTACGTCGTGGCTGCTGCCACTGTTATAGACACAGACGTACTTGCCATTATCATCCTTGCGCACGGTGATATCGATGGTCTCGCCCGGACGGGCGAAGAATGGGATTCCGTCGAATTGCGTTTTCGCTTCCTGGGTCCAGAATAATTGCCGGAAAGGATAGCTTATTTTGAACTTCTTGCAGAATATGCCGTCGGGTTCAATGTTGAGTACCTGAACGGCATCCCCCTTTTCAAACTCATCCTCGTAATAGCAGTGCAGCATGTCAAATCCTAACTGTTCAGCGTTGAAGCCCTCGATGCGGCCACGGATGGTGATGGTGTCGGTCTTGAACCAGTCCTCGGGCACCGTCCATGGATTAGCGTCGGCGAGTTCCTGCATCGTTGGGAATTTGATTTTGTATTTCTTGTCGTGGATGCCTAACAGTTTGAATGCCCCAGAGCCATCGCCCTCGATGAAGTCGAATATCTGTACCTTCTTCGGCAATGGCTCGAAATGCATCGTGAAGTCGGTTACGCCGCTTTCTGGCGACTGCACCCATGAGTCGAGGGCTATTCCCTCGGCCGAGCGCAATGGGTAGCGGTTGCCGTCCTCGTCCATCAGATAACTCTCTTTGGCGAAACGGAAATTATTTCCTTTCTCGTATTCTATCGTGAAATGTACGGTCGTCGCCGTGTCGCGCATGATAACCTCACGGGCTTTCAGTTCGCCGTTCGACACATTTACGCAGGCCATTGCCACGGGGTTCTTGATGGTCTTGAATGTCTTTGCCTGCCCCGCCATTGCCAGGGTCGGCATCGGCATCAAGGATGGTGCCTTCACGGTCGATGAGTTTGTATGTTGGGAAAGCATTTACATTCAGGTATTGCTCGACAGCCTTCTGCTGTTCGTCTGGCAGGTTGTAATGCACTACATTGTCACCAGTGATGTCGTACATCTTTATGACATTCTTCCACGATTCGTCGCTGCTATTATTTTCCATCAGTATCAGTTTGCCCTTGTACGGCTCAATAATCTTTCGCAGTATCTTCTCACCGTCGCTCATGTCGGCTACATCAGAAGAAGGGCGCAAACCTGTAAATGTCATAGGCTTATTCTGTAGGGCTGTCAATTCCGCGTTCTTCGCCAAGATGGTGTTCCTGGCGGCAGGCAGTTGTATCCTGTTGGCAGCCTCCAAGTAGGATTTGTTGAGGGGCCGATTCGTTGCATCTAACATGCCATAGACACGGTTTGCTTTGGCACATTCTCGCAGCACAGGGTCGGTGAAGATGGAATCTGCCAACTGGAATTCCCATTCTAGCCCTTCTGCTGCTGTCTTTTCATTCAATGCTTTTAAAATATCATTCCTAAGCGATTTGATATCTTGCTTTTCTAAAAGTTTACGTTTTTCGTCGCTTAACGTCAGCCACCCTTCCTTTTCTAATTGGAGGGCTAAGTCTGCATTTAATATGATTGGATTATATTTCCGGGGCGTGGAGAAGATGGCATGCTGCAAGTACATCCAAGGGAAATCGTAAAATTCATGCCACATAGAATAGGGCTTGCGTACATTTTTTCTTACCTCTGCCAGCATGTTGTCAATCACAGTTTGTGGAAACTCATGTCCTGTGTTGGCATCCATATCAAATATGTCACTAAGCATTCTGCTAAGGTTC
>ONTZ01000112.1 GCA_900320905.1 uncultured Prevotella sp. | reverse complement strand
TACGATACCGTCGAACTTGGCGTCAACGAATGCCTGCATAGGCAGCGGAGAACAGTTGGCATAGCCATAGACGATACCTACCTTGGGGAGTTTGTCGAGATTGGTCACGTCGAAGACAGACTGAGTTGTGTGCTTGTTTTGAATGTTGCGGTTGTAAATAGCCTCGCCATTGTAAACATAACCTACCTTACCGTAGTTGGCACCCTGGAAAGTAGCTACGTCAGTGGTATGCATCTTTACCACATCCTTGGCGTCAAGGAGAAGATTGTTCATGCAGCACATCACACCACGACCCTTAGATGCTGGGCTGGCAGCGGCAGCCACACCGGCATAGAGGTTGCCGGGACCGTCGGCACTGATACCTGTGGAAGGACGCATGGAGCCAACGAGAATCACAGGCTTGTCGCTCTTCACGGTAAGGTTCAGGAAGTAGGCAGTCTCTTCCATTGTATCGGTTCCGTGAGTAACCACCACACCGTCGTAACCTTCCTCGTTGAGCAACTGATTGATGCGCTTGGCCAGTTTGAGCCACACCTCATCGTTCATATCCTGAGAGCCGATGTTTACTAACTGTTCACCGCTGATGTCAGCAAGATAAAGCATCTGGGGAACAGCGTCGATAAGCGTCTGAACACCAACCTGTCCGGCGCTGTAAGCAGAGGAGGTTGCTGATTGGCTGACACCTGCGATGGTGCCACCAGTAGCGATGATACGAATCTTTGGTTTTGCAACGATGTTAACGGAAACTAAGAGTGCCAAAAGCACTAAAACACTACGTAAATTTTTCATAATTGTATTGTTTTGATAGTTAGAAAAATAAATTGTTATTTAATACAGAAAGGTGATAATCAAATAAGCGATGCCTATCGACACGAAAGTGGTAATGAAACCGGAAAGCTGGAAAGAGTGGTTGAGTACATACTTGCCGATTCTTGTGGTCCCCGTTCGGTCAAAGTTGATGGCGGCTACCTCGGTGGGATAGTTGGGGATGAAGAAATAGCCATTGACGGCGGGGAACATGGCTACCAGAGCCAACGGATTGATACCCAATGCCATACCCAGCGGATAGAGGGTGCGGACGGTGGCTGCCTGTGAGAAGAGCATGATACTCATGAAGAACAGGGCGATGGCGAACAGGAACGGATATTGCGTGACAATATCTGCAATGCCGTTCTTGAAGAATTCGATGTTGCCGTTGAAGAAGGTGTCGCCCATCCAGGCAATACCGAAGATGCTTACCATTGCATTCATACCTGCACCAAATATGTTACCCTTCACGGCATCGCCCACCTTGGCTTTACCTACAATGAGAATGAGGGCGGCAATTGACATCATCAGGATCTCAATGGTCTGAGGCATCGACAGTCGCTGCACCTCTCCGTCCACCATGAAGGAAGGACGTAAAGAAGGTACGCTACCGAATAGAACCACGAGGAATACGCCCAAAAGGAATGCCCATACGGCACGCTTGGCGTATTTGAATTGGGTGTTGGATGACGTGTGTTGGGTGTTGGTGGTATCATTCAGGTGCTCCAGCGTTTCATCCGGATTGATGAGCCCTGCCTTCACGCGGCGCTGGTATTCGGGATCATCAACAAGTTCTTTTCCTACGCGGTTCTGTACAAACGAGGAAACGAGGATGGCAATCAGCGAGGCTGGGATACAAACTAGCAGGATGTCTTTCAGTTCAATGCCCTGTCCCCCGAGGAGGTCTGTGCTGATGACAGCCGCCGTGGCTGCCGACATCGGGCTACCCGTGATACCTAATGAAGCAGCTATAGTGGCAACAGTCATAGGGCGTTCAGGGCGAATCTTGCTCTTTGTGGCAATTTCAGAAATAATGGGCAACAGCGAATAGGAGGTGTGGGCCGTGCCTGCTACCAAACAGAAAAGCCAGGTGGTGAGCGGACCGTAATAAGTAATGTGGTCAGGATGCTTGCGCAGGAATTTCGCAGCCAGTCCCACCAGATAGTCCAGTCCGCCAGCGGCCTGCAGGGCGGCAGTTGCCGTAATGACACTCACAATGATGAGCATCACGTCGAGCGGGATATTGCCGGGTTTCAGTCCGAATATGAAGACGAGGATGAATACGCCCACCATACCGTAGATTCCGAGACCGATACC
>ONTZ01000113.1 GCA_900320905.1 uncultured Prevotella sp. | reverse complement strand
GTAGCTGGGCGATGATGCCGTCGATCATAGCGGGCGAGAAGACATGGTGTTCTTCGAAGACAGCACGCAGGCGTTCCAGACAGTCGGCAGAAGCGACACAGGAATCAGGAAGCTGTGCGAGCGTAGCCAGACAATCGGCATTCTCAGCGGCATGGATATTCACATTGACGTATGTGCGCTCTGCCACCTCAAGGGCATCGGGCATCTCGAAGCCGTGACGACAGGCCACGCAGAGTCCTGCCAGCAACTGATAGAGGTCGGCAGAACCGTCGGGCGAGCGCATCTCTACAGTCTGCTTGATGCTCGTGTCGTATTTCGTTTCCTTCTCCAAGGGGTTGGCCTTGTAACCCATGTCCACATCGGCAGCCCAGCCCAGCGGCACGCGCACCAACACAGAGCGGTTCCTATCGCCCCAGCATACGTTTGTAGGTGCTTCCTGATGGGGCACGAGACGGAAATAGCTGGTAGGATTCTTATTGCCAAAGGCGGTGATGGCAGGCGCAAGATCCATCATGCCTGCTATCATCTTACGGGCAGCCTCCGACAGTACGCCGTCGGCCAGCATCTGGTTCTTGCCGTCCTTCATCATCCGCATGTGGATATGCAGGCCTGAACCCGCCTTGCCAGTGGTAATCTTCGGTGCGAAGGTCACGTCGTAGCCCATCTGATAGCCGAGGTTGCGGATTATCCACTTGGCGAGCATCAGCTGGTCGGCAGCCTGCTCTACGGGTACGGGCAGAAATTCAATCTCGTTCTGTTCGTAGTTCTTGCCGTCGATAGTGAAGTTGCCCACTTCTGAGTGACCATATTTAATCTGACCGCCAGCCTGTGCTATATACTGCATACATTGGGTGCGGAACTCGTTGGCCTTGGCATACGGTGCCGACTCATGATAGCCGCGCTGGTCCTGAGCAGGGAACACCTCCTTATCGTCGCTAATGACGTAATACTCCAGTTCGCCCATCGCCTGATACTCCATACCCGTCACCTCGCGGAAGGCCTCAGCAGCCTTGTGGAGCGTGTACTCGGGTGACGACTCCAGCGGGTTGCCGTCCTTATCGAAGTAGGAACAGAGTAGCGACACGGTGGGTATCTCAGCAAACGGATCGACGAAGGCCGTGCGGAAACGGGGCAGCACATAGAGATCGCTTGAGCCGGCCTGGATAAAATTGAACAGGCTCGAACCGTCCACACGCTCGCCGCAGGTGAGGATGGTCTCGAGGTAGTCGAGGTCGTTGATGACGAAGTTCAGCGTCTTCAACTTACCGTCACCGCCAGGATACATGAAGTTCACCATGCGGATGTCGTTATTAACGATGTAGTCGATGATGTCGGCTTTCGTAAATTCCGAAGCCGGTTTCTGAAGTGCCGCTACAATGAGATTAGCATTCAGTTTTAGGTATTTGTTGTCCATAATTATTTGAAAAATATTGTTCAATATAACATTAGTTTTGCCCAAAAGCACGAATTAATAATTATTCTAAATGTCAATGATAATTTGATGCTATTCTTCATCCGGCTGCTGGCCGTCGTGAGCTTTCCAGGCACATTCGGTTATTTTCATGTCGGAGAATACGGCAGTGAATGATGATTCCTCTGGCGAACAGGCATAGATGCCGAAGCTGATTTCATCGGCGGCAGCAGGCATGTGGCAGACACGCATCTGACTGAACGTCTGTCCGTCGGAAGAGCACTCAATGCAGTAGTCATCCTCGCGGCGGGAGAAGCGATACCACATGGTTTTCACGTTTGCGGGAATAGCCGTCGTGGCCCAGTCGGAGTAGCCATTGTTCGTCACTACGCTACCCAGATGCTGAAACTCATCGTTCTCGTATTCCACCGAGCCTTTCAGCCAGTTCTCGCTGCCAAGATACATCACGATACCACACTGGTCGAAACGCTGGTGACTCTGCATAAAGTCGGTCTTCACCACGAAGCTGAAGAATTTCTCCTTTGTCTTCATCTGCAGCACGGGCGCATTGTCGTTCTGGAAGTGATAGTACGTGCGCTGCCACAGGTCGGTATGCGGA
>ONTZ01000114.1 GCA_900320905.1 uncultured Prevotella sp. | reverse complement strand
CGATGGTGAAGAGCCACGTATCAACCCGGTGCCCTTCCTGATAGCTATTCCTTGCCTCGTATGCACGCAGAAAGACGTCGTGCGTTGCATCGGCTGCCAGTTCCTCGTCGCCACCTAACTGTAGGAAGAAGAACCCTTTTAATCTACGCGCATAGCGGCGATACAGCTCTTCGAAAGCTGTATCGCTGCCTGCCGCAGCACGTGCCATCAGTTGTTCATCGGTCTGCTGGCGTAGTGGTTTAAAATGGAAGATGCTCATTTCAGATAGCCTTTGAATTCATCCACATCGTAGTTCTCCTTCTCTAACCGCTCAATGATGTCGGTAAAGATGTCGTACAGCCACTGGTAGCGCTCCCAGTTGTGCTTTTTGTAGTAGGGCAACTGGTCTTGCAACAGCCGCATATAGTTCATGGCGTAAGCGTCGGCCGAAAATGAGAAGCGCTGCGTGTTCTTCATCTCAGGATGGAACGGCATGCGCAGGTACTCCAAGCGATAGCGCTGCTCTATGTTGCGACGCTTCACAGCCCTGTTGTCGTAGGGTTTGGTGGAATAGCGCATGGTCAGTCCCTCGTTGTAGAAGCATGCCTTCAGTTCGTCGGGCAATCCTTGCCCAATAATGTGTTGCCAGATATCATGAGCCGACAGATAGACGGGACGCTTGGAGTGATCGAAAATGTAGTGCATGATGGCTGTCAGAGTCTTGTCCTGCCACATAGACCACAGCTGATTCCATATTTCATCGCTGAAGGGGATGCCAATGCGCCCAAACACATCTTGTACATATTCGGGAACCATAGCGGCATTCTCGTCATATAGAATCTTGTCCTTGTGAACGCCTAACACATATTGCAGAATCATCTTGCCAATGACGTCACCTTCATGTGCACCGATGTAGATGCCGCCCTCCTCCATGCCTTGTAGCTCGTTGAAGTGATATTGCAACGACTCCTCGGGATATTGCCCGCTCTCGTAGTATTGGGTCAGCACGTTGGTCATCCTCACAGTGTCGCGCTTCGGAATGAGGTACTGCATCCACAGCTCGTAGTCGCCAGCAGGAGCATCCTTTGGCAACAGGACGATGGCTGAGTCAGCTGTGAGTTCTCTCCTGTCGGTCGTGGTAGCAAGCATCCCTTCATATTCGCAATAGTATGCGGTGTAGCTGCCGGGGATGGCCTTCTTGATTCGCTCCAACAGCGGCACCATATTCTCCTTGAAGTAATGTGTGCCCGTCTCCCAATCCTTACATCTCAGTTTGAACTCCTGACAAGAGCATATTTCGAAGAGGTTGCGCCACGCCACATTATCCTTCGGGTGCTGGGCGACGAAGTTGTTCCAATAATTGTACATGCTGTCTACCTTGAGCGAGTCCGACAAATAAATCGGTGCACCACCCCGCCCAATAAGTTCTGTTCTTTCTGTTTCATAATTACTTTTTTTAAGTTTGGTTTTGACAGCATACACACGAAACGTCAAATCGTTCATTTTATTTTCAAATTTATTGTTGTACTTTAAGAGATCACGGGGACAGGCCTCTGATTGTTTTCAGAAAAGATCAAAGACCTGTCCCCTCTATGATCGCAGTTTCCTCGGCTTAATGGGTAGTATCGTCCACACATCGTTTACCCGCTGCTCAATGGTGTATGCTTCACCCGTTATGCAAGTGTTTTCCGTGTTGTTAACTATTTCTACTGTAATAGAATCCAATGGAAGTCTCAGTGTCCTCCGTATGACTGAGTCGGTCTGCGAGAGGCTTTTGTCGGCGATGACGAGGCGCAGGGTGTCCACACTGGTCAAGGCCTCAGTGCTGTCCGTCGGCTGTTCTGCATCTGCCACCGTCTGCCGTGCCGTTGGACGACAAGAGGCGAATGCGAGGGCGGCAATCAGGAGGAAAAGAAGTCTTGTTTGTTTCATTTCCTTCTTTTATTTGAAAACGCTTTCAAGTTTCCTTGTCAGCGACTTCCCTCGTAAATCGGCTGCAATAATTTTACCCTGCGGGTCTATCAGGAGATTGGCGGGTATGGTACTGATTCCATATATGGCGCAAAGACGGGATTTTCGACCTTGCAGTTCGGAGAGCTGAATGAATGGAGTGCCGAAACTCTTAATACCTCGTTGCCAGGCGTCTTTCTTGTCGTCGATAGAAATGGCTAAAACTTCCAATCCCTTGTCACGGAAACGTTCATAGTTCTGGATAACATTGGGCATTTCCATTCGACAGGGACGGCACCAACTGGCCCAGAAATCAATCAGCACGTATTGCCCCTGTCCGCACCATTCGCTAAGTCGGTGCTGCTTCCCATCAGGCGATAGCAGAACTACATCATTACAAAATGGTTTGCCTATCTGTCGGCTACGAAGCATCTGCAATCGGGCTTTGACTTCGGTCAGTAGGGGATGATTATAGTAGTAGGCTGTGCTGTCAAGGGCAGAGGCCAGTTCATCGTAGTCCATATAGCCATTGACGGCTTCCAGATAGTAGGCAGTTATCACATTGTCACGGTTTTCGTGGATAATGGTGCGTGCGAATTCATTGTTCGCTTCTTGGTTGGCTGCAATCTGTTGTTCCAGTTCTTTTTTCTTGGCTTCGTCTTTTGCTTGCCGGGAAGCTATGAAAAGGCGATAGAATTCATCCGTAAAACGAGTTTCTTCTTTGCTGTATCGGCGGAACCTTTCATTTAGCGGTGAGGCCGATAGGGAGTCGTTGACGAAATCCATCATCAGAGGGTCACCATCGTTGAAGAATTGAATGTTGTTGACACCTTTTGTCGTTCCTAAAGAAAGTAGGTCGTAGGCGGGCCGTGTGCCGCTCATTGTAAACCTGCCGTCTGTAACGGTTACACTGTCCAACATCTCACGTGAACTTAGTCCGTTATTCTTGTAGATATAAATCTTGTTGATGCCATCAGGTACGATACCACTTACCTTATAGTCTTTCGTGCCATTCTGTGCATTTGCGAATGTCGCTGCTGATAGCATGGCCAACAGGAGCAGGAATCGTCTGTAGTGTCTCTTCTTGTTCATATTCATTTTGTTTTTT
>ONTZ01000116.1 GCA_900320905.1 uncultured Prevotella sp. | reverse complement strand
GTCGTGATGGAGCAGATACCACTTGCCCTGATATTCTACGATAGAGTGGTGGGTGGTCCAGCCCACAACGGGCTCCAGGATAACACCGCCAAAGGTGAAAGGTCCGTAAGGATTGTCGCCCACAGCATAGCAGAGATAGTGGCTGTCACCCGTGGAATAACTGAAATAGTACTTTCCGTTATACTTGTGCATCCAAGAGGCTTCGAAGAAGCGGTAGGGATCACTGGCGCGGAGAGGCTTGCCGTCCTTTCCGAGAATGATGACATCATGGGGAGCTTCAGCAAACTGCAGCACGTCGTCAGTCATGCGAACGACGCAACTGGGCAGTGCTGGCGCATCCGGGCGTGTATAGAGCAAAGCCTGTTTGCCGGGAGCATTACCTAACTCCACACCTTCCTTGGTGTATTCCTCTGGTGCCTTATACCACTGTATTCCTCTGGTGCCTTATACCACTGCAACTGGCCACCCCAAAGGCCGCCGAAATAAACATAGACCTGTCCGTCATCATCCTTAAAGGCACAGGGGTCGATGCTGAAACTGCCGCGGATGGGACTGGGCTGTGGGGTGAACGGTCCTTCAGGACTGTCGGCAACGGCCACACCCAGATGGAACACGCCGCCATGGTCCTTTGCGGAGAAGATGAGGTAATACTTTCCGTCTTTCTCTACCACGTCGTTATCCCACATCTGGTTCTCCACCCAGGGCACTTGGTCTTGATCGAGAATCATGCCAAGGTCGGTGGCTTCCACTTCCATAGGGTCGCCGTCGATGCGGAATACGTGATAGTCGCGCATCTGGAAATGCCCGCCATCGTCGTCGAAGGCGTGGTCGGTCTCCACGTCGTGAGAGGGATAGATGTAAAACTTGCCATTGAAGACATTGCCGGCAGGATCTGCCATGTAGTCCTTCGGGAAAAGATAATGTGCTTTTGCCATAGTTATTTTCTTTTATTTTTCTTTGTTGTTTGTTGAGGTTTTACTAAGTTGATGATTTCCTGAATCATGCCTTTGGGCTGATTCTGGCGGTCGTAAAGAGTAGCGTAATCGGAACGTCCCTGGATGGGGAAGTCGTTGCGCCATGAGTTTGCGTCGTTGAGACACCAGAAATTCACGCGGAGAATGTTGTCCTTATGAGGAATCAGCATCTTGTAGAAATCCACCCAATACTGGTTGATCTCAGCCTCTTTCTCCTTGGTGAGTCCATCCTTGAAGGGGTCTTTTTCAGGTGTGTAGGTGAAGCGGTCGCTCACATTGGCACCCGAGAAGCCATAGGGATTGGGCAGAACGGAGAGATCGAGTTCTGAGAAGAACGTGGGAACGCCCAAAGCCGCAATGGTTTTGATGCTGTGGTCGTACTGCGGAAGCAGTTCCTTGGCGTCTTCCAAGATCATGTGTCCCTGCATGCCGATAGCCGTGACGGGAAGTCCTTGCTCAATGAGCGGGCGGAAGAAATTTGCCACACCCTCCACTTTCGTGGGCTTGTTCATGGAGTAGTCGTTGTAGAAGAGTTGCACATTGGGGTCAGCCTCATGTGCATACTGGAAAGCCAGGGGGATGTAGTCGGTGCCCAGAATCTGCCAGAACAGACTCTTGCGGGGGGATCCGTCGTCCTCGAAACATTCATTGCAGACATCCCAGGCATCGATGCGACCCTTGAAATGACTCACAATGGTATAGATATGCTCACGCATGCGTTTCTTGAGTTCCTCACGGGAGACGAGTTTGCCGTCCTAAACACCCTCTTGCGGATGAATCACTTCACACTTCATGCAGTTCTCTGCCACCACCCAGTTGAAGTTCTTGGTAATGACATCCCAATGGGATTCCTGATTGCCCTCCACTTCCCATTGGTTCACGCTCACGCCTGTGTACCAATAGTCGCGATAGGCCTCTGCAAGACTCTGTGCATGCAGTGGCAAGGCCACCGCACACAGCGCGATAATGATTATTTTCTTCATTCTTTATGACGAGCTTCAATCTCCATGTTAATCTTGTCGATCACATCATCCTCAAGTTCATACTTGCTGATAATCCACATAGCGAGAAGCAGCAGAATGGCAGGAATCACACAAACGAGCCAGAGGATACCCTGCTCTGCCAATGCTGTCTGCTGTGGGAGTTCGGCATTGAAGCCTACAATGGCCAGTACCAATCCGGGAACGACGCCGCCC